>NZ_JBVQPO010000007.1:0-361522 GCF_055710065.1 Ensifer sp. VA4
GGCATCAGACCGCCATGGTGTTCCAGAAGTTTGCGCTTCTCCCCCACCGCACCGTTCTCGAAAACACCCTCTATGGCCTGGAGATACAAGGGGCACCTCGTAACCGGCAGGTCGACTGCGCCATGCGATGGATCGAGCGTGTCGGGCTCAAGGGCTTCGAGAGCAAATACCCCAATCAGTTGTCCGGTGGTATGCAACAGCGCGTCGGTCTTGCCCGTGCGCTGGCGAACGACGCGCCGATCCTGCTGATGGACGAAGCGTTTTCTGCGCTGGACCCGCTCATTCGCGTCGATATGCAGACCGTGCTCCTCGACCTGCAGAAGGAGATAAAGAAGACGATCGTCTTCATCACCCATGATCTGGACGAGGCGCTCAGGCTTGGGGATCGCATTGCAATTTTGCGGGATGGGGAAGTTGTGCAGCAGGGCACGGGGCAGGACATCGTGATGAACCCGGCAGACGATTACATCGCCAGCTTCGTTCGGGAAGTGAACCGTGCCCGCGTCATCAACGTCGAGACGGTCGCCACTGCGCTGGGTGCTTCGGCTCGTGAGTTGAAGACTTCGGTGCCTGCCGGCGCGAAGTTGGAGGAAGCGGCAAGAGCGATGACGCTGGCTGGGGAAGATGAGATCGCCGTTGTCGATGCCGCCGGTCAGGCCATAGGTGTGCTGACGCTGCCCCAAGCGGTTGACGCCATGGTCAATTCGCAAGTGGCCTGCTCTACGCCCAACGCAAAGAAAGTCGCGTAGGCAAGAATTTGGACCTCAGATGTTTGACGCCGTCCTGATCGAGAAGTCCGACAGCGGGCAGGAGGCCGGTCTTTCGAAGATCGATACCTCGCGACTGCCTCAGGGCGAAGTGCTGGTGGATGTCGCGTGGTCGACCCTGAATTACAAGGACGCTCTTGCGATCACCGGCGCCTCGCCGGTGGTGCGCAGTTTCCCTATGGTGCCTGGGATCGATTTTGCGGGCGTCGTTGCCGAAGGTTCCCATTCCGCCTTTGAGCCGGATGATCGGGTGGTGCTGAACGGCTGGGGCGTTGGGGAGCGGCATTGGGGTGGACTGGCGGCCAAGGCGCGTGTGAGTGGAGACTGGCTGGAGCCGGAAAGGGTCAGCCTCCGGGACGCCATGGCGATAGGGACCGCTGGCTACACGGCGATGCTGTGCGCCATGCGCTCGAGCGCAACGGTGTGATGCCGGATAGCGGAGAGGTGGTGGTAACCGGTGCCGCCGGTGGTGTCGGCAGTATTGCAACCATGCTTTTAGCCGCGCGCGGCTACAGCGTCGCTGCCGTTACTGGGTGGACGGCCGAGGCGGATTATCTCACCGGCCTCGGTGCCACCACCATCATTGACCGGGCTGTAAACGCAAGACTGTTGTTCTGCCAGTGATGAAACTGTCTCGACGCCGCCGCCTGCACACCGCTTGTTCCGGTTTCGTGCTTCTACGATCGCATAATGTATCAAGTGGAAGCGACGCCCTGTAGGCTGACGGTCGACAGACAAAACGAAGCCCGAGAGCGAAATCCCGACTTGCCTGCCCCGGTATTGCTTCAATCGGGCAGCGAAATCACTGTTCAACGAGGCCCGGCCAATAGAAGGCATGTCCGGTCGGCCGCGCGCCAAAGATGACCTGGCCGACCCGCACGACGTTCGCGCCTTCTTCGATAGCAATCTCGAAATCCCCTGACATGCCCATGGAGAGCTGCGTAAGGCCCTGATGGGTTAAGACAGCACGATCCCGCAAATCGCGAAGCAGGCGAAAGCAGGTGCGCACCCGCGCCTGATCGACGCTGTAGATCGCTAGCGTCATCAGACCGCGCGGCTTGAGCCGGGGATATTCAGACAGCCGTGCGACGAAGGGCATGAGATCGTCTGGGTGCAGGCCATATTTGCTTTCCTCGCCCGACGTGTTGACCTGCACGAATACGTCCAGATCGCGATCCAGGGCAACCAGCCGGCGGTTCAGTTCCTCCGCCAGCCGGAAGCTGTCCAGCGCGTGGAACTCCGACGCCAGCCGGACCAGATACTTCACCTTGTTGGTCTGGAGATGGCCGATGATGTTCCAACGGATGGCTAGGTCGCCAAGGACGGCCTGCTTGTCACGAGCCTCCTGGAGCTTGTTTTCACCGAAGTCCAAAATCCCGGCAGTATAGGCAAGCCGCAGGATATGCGCCGGGACCGTCTTGGTGACGGGGAGCAGGCGCACGTCTTCAGGGTTACGCCCGCAGCGTTGGCAGGCCGCCGTGATGCGCGCCTGCACGGCCTTCAGGTTCGCCGCGAATGTCGTGGCGGGATCGTCGCCGAAGCGGGCGATGTCCTCTGGCAGAAGTTCAACTATTGGAGGCGTGCTCATGTCGCCCCCGATCAGTATGGCAACGGGAAGCGCGCGACGAGCTGGCGCACCTGGCCACTGATCTCCGGCCGGCGGGCATTGAGCGATCCGCCACGAACGGCTTCAAGCGTGTCAAGCATGAGCGCGGCGATCTCGCGATAGTTATCGACACCGAAGCCGCGCGAGGTTCCGGCGGCGCTGCCGACGCGGATGCCCGATGTAACCATCGGCTTTTCCGGGTCATTCGGAATGGCATTCTTGTTGAGGGTGATGCCAACCGATTCTAGCGCCTTCTCGGCGATATTGCCGGTTACGCCGATGGGCCGCAGATCGACCACGGCCAGATGACAATCCGTGCCGCCGGAGGTGATCTTCAGCCCGCCATCGGCAAGGGCTTGCGCCAACACCCGGCAGTTCTCGACCACCGCCCGCGTATAGGTCTTGAAGGACGGTTGCAGCGCCTCACCGAACGCCACGGCCTTCGCGGCGATGATGTGCATGAGGGGGCCGCCCTGAAGACCGGGAAACGTCGCCGAGTTAATCTTCTTCGCGATCTCGGCGTCACTGGTCAGGACGAACCCGCCCCGTGGTCCGCGCAAGGTCTTGTGCGTGGTCGAGGTGACGACATCGGCAAAAGGAATGGGCGACGGATAGACGCCGCCGGCCACAGGACCGGCGAAGTGTGCCATATCGACCAGCAGGATCGCGCCAACATCATCGGCGATCTGGCGGAAGCGCGCGAAGTCCATGACACGCGGATAGGCCGAACCGCCGGCAATCATCAGTCGGGGCCGGTGTTGGTGGGCAAGCGCGGCCACCTGGTCCATGTCGATGAGATGGGTGTCCGGGTCCACACCATAGTTGACGACGTTGAACCACCGGCCCGACATATTGACTGGCGCCCCATGGGTGAGATGCCCACCTGCCTTGAGATCGAGTCCGAGGATCGTATCGCCGGGGTCGAGCAGCGCGAGGAAAACCGACTGATTGGCCTGGCTGCCAGAATGCGGCTGGACATTGGCATAGGTGCTACCGAACAGCCTGTTCACCCGCTCAATCGCTAAATCCTCGACGACATCGACATTCGCGCAGCCGCCATAATAGCGGCGATGCGGATAGCCTTCGGCATATTTGTTGGTGAGCACCGATCCTTGCGCATCGAGTACGGCTTGGCTCGCGAAGTTCTCCGAGGCGATCAGTTCGATGGATTCGCGCTGCCGGATCGTTTCGCTGGCGATTGCGGTGGCAATGGCGTCATCGGCGACGGATAGCCCGGCTGCGCTCACGCCTGCTTTATCGTTCTGGACTGCGTGTTGCGCGACCGATGTTTCCATTGGTGATCTCCTTCAAGGTGCTGATAACTCGCCGCCGGGCAGCCTCGCGCGGCGGTGTTTCACCAGCACCTATCATGGCCGTGGTCTGCTATTCCCCTCCACTTGCCATGAGTTGACCAGACCAATTGGCTTGAGGCGAAGCGTTGATCTACGACTTCGACACAGCCCGGAGAGCATTTGCCAGTTTCCTGACCGCGACCTCGATCTCGGCCGGTGTATAAGCGGCAAAACCCATGAGGAAACCGGCCTTGGCTTTGCCGGCGGCGTGCAGCGCTGACAATCCGAGCAGTTCGATCCCAACCCGTCGGGCCGCGTCGATCGCAGCGCGTTCGGTTAGATCGCCTGTCAGGAGACAGGGCATTTGCAGACCGCCGATGGGAACGCGCGGTTCGACCAAATCCGCCAGGTGCTTGTTGGCGAGGCTGACCAGCACGTCGAGCCGCTCGGCATAGAAGCCGCGCATGGTGCGGACATACGCACCGAAATGCCCGCCTTCCATGAACCGAGCCAATGTCAGTTGCGCCATGGGGGCCGTATGACCGTCCAGAAGCGTGCGCGCCACGGTCATCGGCTTCACCAGTTGCGGCGGCAACACGACATAGCCGATCCGCAAGCCTGGAAAGAGCGATTTGGTGAAGGTGCCGATATAGATGGTGCGATCATGCGGATCCAGGCCCTGCACGCAAGCCGTCGGCTTGCCCGCATAGTGAAACTCGCTGTCGTAGTCGTCTTCGATAATCCATGCCTGATGCCGGGCGGCCCATTCGATCAGGGCGAGCCGACGATCCAGCGCCAGCGTCGCGCCGATCGGGAATTGGTGCGAAGGCGTCAGGAAGATGGCTTTCGCCTTTCGTGGCTCGGCCATGATCTGCTCGACAACGACGCCCTGCCGGTCAACACGGATCGGAACACACTCCAGCCCCGCTGCGTCGAAGGCTTTGCGCGCGCCGTAATAGGCCGGGTCTTCGATGAATATCCGATCACCGGGATCGAGCAGCATATTGGCGCAGAGTGACATGGCCTGCTGCGAACTGGTCAGCACCAACACGCGGTCGGCGGTGGCGCGTGCGCCACGTTCAAGGTTTACATAGTCGGCGATGGCGCGGCGCAGTGGCTCTGTTCCCTGCGGGTCGCCGTGATGGAGTGCCTGCACACCGAATTCCTTGCGCACCTGCCGTTCCAGCCTTTCCCAGAGCGGGAGCGGAAATGTGCGGGTTTCCGGCACGCCATGCGCGAAAGGACGCGGGGTCAGCATCTCGCGGACGCCGCAGCTGCGGAACATGCCGCTGCCGCGCTTGCTGAGGTTCGGAGCCTGGTTGCGCGCGAGCGCGTCCCGCTGGGAAAGACGGTGGCCGGGCGTGAATTCCGTCATCTGCGCCACGAAACTGCCGCTACCGACCCGGCGGTCAATGAACCCTTCGGCATGAAGCTGCGCGTAAGACGCTTCAATCGTGTCGCGTGACACCCCCAGGGATTTTGCGAGCGCGCGCGAAGCCGGCAGCGGCTTGCCCGGCCCAAGTGCGCCATCAACAATCAGTTGCCGGATCGCGCGTTGAATCCGCGCATGAAGCGGCATCGCCGCATGGGCGGGATGGGCAAGCCATGCCTTCACGGATTCGAGTTGGGAGTGCTTGAACAAATGGTCTGAATCTCTCGAGCAAAGTGGATGGGTAGATCAGGCCATTGGTCGACTAGTTGTCAAGGTAATTCGTTGCCTCCGCGACCCGAAAAACTTCAGGAGTTCCGTCACGACCATGCCGTCCAGTTCATCGCCCATCCGTCTCAACGATCTGACCCATCCCATCGTGGCGGGGCTGATCTCCGTCATCGTCAACTATGGCGGCACCTTCATTCTGGTGTTTCAGGCCGCGAAAGTTGGGGGGCTAGGCCCGGAACTGACGGCCTCCTGGGTCTGGTCGGTTTCGATTGGCGTCGGGTTGACCGGGCTATTTCTGAGCTGGAGGTTTCGCGAGCCGATCATCACAGCCTGGTCCACGCCAGCGGCGGCGTTCCTTGTCACCGCACTGGCAACGACGCCCTATGCCGAGGCGGTCGGCGCTTACATGATCTCGGCGGCGGCCTTCGTTGCGCTTGGGCTGTCCGGTTATTTCGAGAAGGTGATCCGGCTGATTCCGCCGGGCATCGCCTCTGGCCTGCTGGCGGGCATCCTGCTGCAATTCGGCATCGGTGCATTCGGCGGGGCAAGCATCGATCCGCTGCTGGTTGGACTGCTGATCGTTGCCTATGTCGTGTTGAAGCGCTTCTCGGCCCGCTATGCAGTGGTCGGCATCCTCGCTCTCGGGCTGGTTTTCCTGCTAACGCAGGGCCGGGTCGATCTTTCGGGGCTGAAACTGGAGTTCGCAGCGCCCGTCTTCACGATGCCGGCCTTTTCGCTGAATGCGCTTCTATCCGTCGCGCTGCCTCTGTTCCTCATCACCCTGACCGGCCAATACATGCCCGGAATGTTGGTGCTGCGGAACGATGGCTTCAAGACCAGCGCCAATCCCATCGTCACAGTGACGGGCCTCGGCTCCCTCATCATGGCCCCGTTCGGCTCCCATGCCTTCAACATCGCCGCCATCACGGCGGCAATCGCCACCGGCCGGGAAGCGCATGAAGACCCGCGCAAGCGCTGGATCGCCGGCATTGCAGCCGGCTGCTTCTATGTGCTGGTGGGCGTCTTCGGTGTCACACTGGCCGCCGTCTTCATGGCCTTCCCTGCGACCTTCATCACGACGCTTGCCGGTCTGGCGCTGCTTGGCACGATTGGCGGCAGCCTGGCCGGTGCGATGGCCGATCCGACATCGCGAGAAGCTGCGCTCATCACCTTCCTGGCGTCCGCTGCCAATATCAAGCTCCTCGGCATCGGGGGTGCGTTCTGGGGGCTGGTGATCGGTCTGGTCGCTTACATGGTCCTGAACGGCCGGCTACCGCGCCGTGAACGCACCGACCTGACTGTGAGCGAGGGAACGGCGAAGTGACCGCGATGACCACATCCGTCATCTCGATCCAGAGCCAGGTCGTGCATGGGCATGTCGGCAACAGCGCCGCCGTCCTGCCCATGCAGACCCACGGGCTGAACGTGGCGGCGGTGCCGACGACCTTGCTGTCGAACCATCCCGGCTTTGAAACCATGCGTGGGCGCGTCCTCGAATCCGAGCTTGTCGGCGATCTGCTACGCGGCGTCGAGGAACGCGGGCTGATCGAGACGAGCCGCTATATCGTCTCCGGCTATCTCGGCTCCCGCGCGAATGGCGATGTGGTTGCGGCCTTCGTGCGGCGCGCACGCCAGATCAACCCGGACATCACCTATATCTGCGACCCGGTGATGGGAGATTCCAATCTCGGGGTGTTCGTCCCCGATCAGGTGGTCGACTGCATTTGCAGCGAACTTGTGCCGCTGGCCGATCTGCTGACGCCCAACCAGTTCGAGATCGGGCTGATATCTCAAAGCCAGCCTGCGAGCTGGACGCAGCTCGATGCGGCAGTCACGAAAATCCAGGGCCACCGCGGCGCTTGGCTGGTGGTAACAGGCTGCACCCTGGACGACACGCCGAACGGCTCCCTTGAGAACGTTGTATTCGATGGAAAGTCTTGCACGCGGCTGACGTCGCCGCGCCTGCCTATCGTGCCGGTCGGCACCGGTGATTTCTACACGGGCCTGCTGACCGCCAAACTCACACGGGGCTGCTCGCTGGTCGAAGCCGCGCGCAGCGCTGCCGCCACCATCCTCGAAGTCCTCGCCCGAACCGTGGTGGAAGATTCGCATGAAATGCAACTTGCCAGCGTCATCGACCTGCTTGGCTCAAGGCAGGCGGAGAAACCCCAATGACCAAATTCGGCCACCAGGACTTCTTTGCGCGGGCGCAATTGCACCGAGAGGGACGCTATCGCGTGTTCGCCGATCTCGAACGGGTGGCGCATAGCAATATCTATGCTTTCGATCATCGGACCGGCAGGCGCGTCACGATCTGGTGTTCCAACGTCTATCTGTCGATGGGCGTCCACGATGATGTAATCGGGGCTGCTCGTGACGCATTGGAGCAATATGGCGCTGGTGCCGGCGGCACCCGCAACATCTCAGGCATCAGCCATGAACATGTCCAGTTGCTGCAACGATGGTGTATAGTTGAAGTTCAGAAAGATCGCCGATGCATCGATCGGCAGGCGCACACCAGCGATTGCAGCTGCCGAGGGTAGGGGAAGCTGGGGGATCCATTCCGCGAGCCCGTCTCGAAGCCTTTTCGAGATCACCTGCCCGACCTCGTTGATCTCGTATTGATAGTCGTGATTGGCGGCGTCGCTCCAGTCGTCGGATCCGTAACCGGTTAGGAACACCGATGCGTCTTCAATCAGGCTCTCGCTGTCGAGCGTCGCTAGGCGATCCTCGAATTCGTACCAGAAATCGTCGTCAACGCTGAAATAGCGGTCCACCTTGTCGTATGTCCTACGGTCGCGCTCGCGAAGAAACTGGCCGAACGCCCTGTAGGACCTACAAGAACGGCGCCTGTTCTACGTTGCGCTGACACGCGCCAGCCGGGGTGTGTACCTCGTTGCGGACAGCCGCCAGCCATCGCGATACATCCGCGAGCTCTGCGAGATCGCCGGCGACGACATCCGCTTCGAGACGACTGAAGGGACCGCTTTGCGTCGATGTCCGACCTGTCTGGTCGGGCAGATCATCGAGAAACGAAATCGGGACGGTTCAGTTTTTTGCGGCTGCAATCAGTTTCCCGATTGCAGCCGGACCGAACGTGTTCCAGCGCGACCGGCGCCGAGACTGCGAAGAAGCGGTGAAAGGATTCAAATGCCTGGCGCTACTGGCGATTGAATCGCGCTTTTTCGGGAGTGTACCGACGCCGCCTGCGCGATTTTTTGATCGACCCACGCAGAAAGGCGGCTCCAGAGTTCTTCGTCGATGCCAACTTGGCGAGCGATCGCAATGATCTGCTGGTAGGAGATGGGTGTGACCGCCGCTCGACCGGTGTGACCGGGATCCACCAGGCCTCGCTTAACCTTTTGTGCCGTCGGAAAGCCTGGATGATCGGCAAAGGCTGCTAAGGCGAGCGCTTCAAGGTTACGATGCTTGCCTATCGCTGCCGCCAGAACGGCGTTGCGCATCCACTGATAGGTGTCTCCCTTGAAAGGGCAGGGCGTATGATCGACACCTGGGTCGAGGTCGAAGACCTTTGGGATGTACTCCCAGTATCGAATTCCCTTACCTGTCAGAGCACATTGCGCGCGCACACCATTCCGCGGGTTTATTTGGTTAGCGTAGCTTCCGTTGCATTGGCGTTCGCCCGAAGATAACGCCACCGTCTGGCTGCACTGGCCTCCGGGTTCGGTGAACTTGCACTCGATGACGAGCGCGGCCTTTGAGCTGACTGCAAGTGCATCCACTTGCGTGGCCCTCGGTTCTCCAAGAAGCCGATCTGTATCAGTCCATTCGAGTGTTATTGTCCACGGGCCGCCTGGTGCTACTCCCGTACGCTCGGCGATGGCGTCGAAAATGCGATCGCGATCTGTGCTCATCTTGAGTGTGCCGAACACATCAATTGCGATAGCCTGCGACGAATGCACCTTGTGGGCCTGAATCCGATTGGTGCGATCACGATGCCAGGGGAACGCTGCCCAGTCCGCGATCGCTCCGTGGCTGGCTGGAAACAGATTCGCGCGAACTGCCTCGATATCGATCATCTCTGGGGCGTCCCAATGCGAACGCCGTCGCCAAAGGCGTTCTTCCACAGCGCGGCTTTTACACCTGTACGCATCCAGCAAGACTCCCGGGTTAGACTCTTCAGAGAAACGACTTGCTTATCTCATTTCTCGTCAGTTAATTTGATGGCGCTAATAAACGCAACTCCTGATTTTCGGCAAAAGAAAGTGATACACGTTCCGTACCGAGTGCCTCGAACCTTCCGATAAAGGTGTCTGCTGGCACGATTTTTTGATAGCTGCGTTGTGTGTGGGGGATTAGCGATGAAGCTGTTTTATGTGCTGGCTCTAGCGTTCATTTTTTTTTACGGGCACTTCCGCTGCTTCATTCGCTGACCGGAGAGTCGCTCTCGTTATTGGCAATGGCGACTACATTTCGATGCCCGGGCTATCCAACCCGGTCAATGATGCTACTGACGTATCAGAGAAACTCACGTCCCTGGGGTTCGTCGTGATCTCCGGTTTCGATCTCGACCGTCGTGAGATGGAGGGCAAGATTCGTGAATTTTTCGCCCAGATCCCCGGATCTGCCGTGGCTCTTTTTTACTACGCTGGGCATGGGCTACAGGTTGCCGGGCAGAATTACATGGCGCCGGTCGGCGCTAGCCTTCGCTCGCATGATGATTTGCCGTTCGAGACAATCCCGCTCGATTTGATTTTGTCGACGATGGAGCGGGAGGGGAAATCGAATCTCGTTTTTTTGGACGCATGTCGCGACAATCCTGTGGTGAACGTTATGAGTGCTACCCGATCGGCAAGTGCGGGGCGGGGTCTAGCGCGAGTGGAATCCGGCGTCGGTATGATGATCTCCTACTCAACTTCACCCGGACAAGTTGCTAGTGATGGAGTCGGCCGGAACAGTCCATACACCGAAGCCTTACTGAAACACCTCGGCGAGCCCGGGGTCGATATTGCGCTGACAATGCGGAAAGTTCGGCGCGATGTCCTTATGGCAACAAACGACAAGCAACTTCCTTGGGAGGTAGCATCGCTAACGGGGGACTTGGTGCTTGGGTTGAAAGACGGGTTTGTGGTGCCTTCGGATGAGAAGGCGACGGCGAAGATTCACCGCGTAAAAACATCGACCATACCAGCTGACATGCCCCCATCACCGGCACCCGTCGAGGCACAAAGTGTGTTCCTTTACGAGGAAAAATATGGAGGCTCTGCGCCGGCAGCCGTTCGAGGGAATGTAGTTTGGTCAGTGCAGGAAGAATCATCGGAAGGTGATGCGAAGCCAGAGCCCATTATCCAGGCGCAAATAGAGGTTCCAGAGCGCGGTCTGACGGCAGTGATGAAAATCCGGCGCAACACGGACCCATCGCTACCTGCAAGCCATATCCTCGAGTTCATTTTCTCGCCGTCCGCCCAATTTCCCGGCGGCGGCATCGCAAATATCGTGCGCGTCTCGATGAAGCAGAGCGAGCAGGAGCGAGGTGATCCGCTGGTCATACCCGCGAAGATCACCGACGAATTTCACATGCTTGCTCTCAATGGCTTCACCGATGCGGTGACAGAAAACACGACGCTTCTTCGTGATCGCAGGTGGATTGATATTCCCATGACGTACCAAAATCGCCGACGCTCTTTGTTGACCTTGGAGAAAGGCGCTGCCGCCATGGATATGTTTTCCAGAGTGATAGAAAACTGGCACTCGACGCTAACAGCAGAGGGTGATTGAACGGTCGCTATCCGTGGCCTGAGCTCGCTTGCGCGCCCCCCTTTTGCGCTCAGTTGGCCCAGTAGGTGAACGCTACACGAGTATTGTGCTGTGTTTGTTCCCGATCTGTGCTCAAAGGATCGCATAATGTATCGACTGGAATGCCAGCCTTGTGAGGAAGAGAATGGCCGAGTGGAGTCTGCGGCCATCCTGCACCCAATGGACGCGCTACGCTGAAAGACGAGCTTCAGTGAAGTGCGCCGCGGCTTCTTCCAGGGCCTCCTCGGCCCACTGATTGAGGCTTTTTCCCGAAAGTTCGGCCGCCAAAGCAGCCCGGCGGTGCACTTCAGGAGCAACACGAAACATCATCTTGCCTGAATAGGGCCTTTGAGGCTCTTTGCCGATGCTTTTGCAGGCCTCGAGGTAATCATCGACAGCCTCGTGGAATGCCTTCTTCAGTTCACCAACGCTGTCCCCGTGAAACCCGACTACGTCAGAAATGCCTGCAATCTTACCGAAGAACAGTTCGTCCTCCGCGTCGAATTCTATGCGAGCGTGATAACCGTTGTAAGTCATGGTGTTCATGGTTCTACTCCAATTTGCGTCAGGAACTCGCGAGCATCGCGAACCTGATAACGCTTTGCCTCCTTGTCGGGATGAGGACGATGGAAGCTCGCGATTATGCCGTCCTTTTCGAACTTAACGCGAGAGCCGTTTCCTTCGATGACGTTCGCGCCGGCAGCGACAAGCAGGTTTTCTATAGCGGCCCACTCGATGGTTCCCGAGACCGGATCTTTGAAGACCGCCACGAGCGTCTTTTTCTGCTTGCTGTTCATCTAGCATATATAGTGGTGCTTGCTATTTCTGCAAGCGTTATTTCTCATGCAAATACGATCCGCGTGTTTTGAGCCATGGGTGTGCATCGCTCGATGGGTCCGATCTCTACTTGCGCGCCCGTGCACCCTTGACGCTGCGAAGATCCGTGCGCTCGTGGCTTTTGGCATAGTCGTTTGCGAGTCGCACGCCCGGGAAGAACTGGCGGCGGGTTCGATTCTCTTCAAGGCGAAGGATAGGAATCGATATCCGGACTGGCGGCATGTCGCCGGCTTTCGATCGTATCAGTCGGGTGGAACTTTGCCGTTCGACGCGCCCAGCAGAACGAGCAAAGAGTGCGAGAGGCGGATGTGCCAATCGAATACTTTAACGTCGCGTTCGAGGCCGGAAGCTGAAGGCCGGCTTCCAGCTTACGCCTCAGGGATAGTCGAAGCCGCGAAAGCCATATTAGGTTCAAGCGATGCTTCGCCTTCCGTTTCCATCTCCGAAGTGGAACCGGCGGAGTGGGATGCAAGAGTTTACGATCCTGAAATCGCGGCCAACGAGAGCATGCTACAAGAGACCGGGTTACGGAGCTCTGGCGCAGTCGTAGTGCTAGACCGAGCAAGGGCTCTGATCAGTGGACCCCGCCAACGCCTGTACAGCGCTTTTGGATGGAGAGGGGATCCCGTACAAAACCCCTTTCGCTGAGTTCACGCCTCTGCGAAAGTCTCAAGCTGCCGAAAAGCGGCGCCGTCTTTTGATAGCCGGGTTGTTGCGGACCGGAGAGTCTCATTGACTCTGCCCTTTCCGCGTTGGAAATAAGCCTGATAGTTGCAGAGGGAACAGCCATGGCAGACGACAACAATATTGAGACCGTCGAGACGACGACCACCCCGGCGGAAATTGCGCCGCCGAAAAAGCGCCGGGGCCCGAAGCCGAAGAACGTCGCTGCGGAAGCGACCGCCGAAGCCCCAAAGGAAGATGGTGTCAAGACGGGAAGGGGACGCCGGAAGAAATCCGCGACGTCGGCCGAAGGCGTGACCTCTGTCGCGACTGGCGGCAAGACCTCGGCAAAGAACAGCGCCAAGGGCGCCGGAAAGACCCGAGCGCCGAAGCAAACCATCGCAGCGGCAGCTCCGGTCCTTGACGACATCGCGGACCTGCTTCAGCTCGAAGAAGAGAATGCACGACTCCGTAAGGCGCTGGCCGAAAAGCTGCGGGCCGAGAACGCGGACCTGCGCAAGCGGCTCGGTCTTTCCTGATCGTTTTCGGTGATAGCCGATCGGTCTGCGCGATCGGCCTCCTCCTACATTTTGGTGGCTTACGGTCCCAGCAATGGGTGCCGACGCCATCGCGTGAGATGAGGGCGCACGATGAAGTCACCCTGGAAATACCTGGCCGGTTTGACGTCTTTTGGCCGGACAATCAAGGAGCCTGCGAGCCCGCCGGAAGCTGAAAATTCGAAGCCGGACGAACCATCGTTCGCTCGGGAAGAGGGCATTCCGGCACCCTTGGATCGGAGCGACGACGGTGCAAGCGCGACGGTTGACGGGCCGGACACGTCGGCTGACCCGACCGGTAACCTCGTTGTCCCGGTCGAAATAGTCGAGCAGGTGTCCGCGGCCATTAGGGTCGATTCGCCGCGCGCCGACGATCACGCGTCGGAACGCGCACAATCGGCGCAACCGAGAAAAGTGCAGCGGCGCGTCAGGAAGCCAAGCGCAAGGCCAGTTGCTGTGGTTGCAGCGATGCAGCCGAAGGAAGCATCCGTCGTCGTGCGGTCGCCACCGACGTTGTCCGACGAAGTTGCTGCTCTGGATGAAGAGGTCCGGCAGCTCAGGCGGCAGCTCACAGAAAAGCTGCGGCTGCAGAACAAGCAGCTTGCAGGATTGCTGAAGCGGTTTGACAGGTCGTGATCTGAGCGCGCTTTTCGACGATCGTTTGACCGAGCACGACGAACGCAACATTGAAGTGGCATAGCATCCACACGTTCCCCGCCATGTCTTCCATTCCCGCCTTTATCTCCGAATTGATCAGAGCCGCCAATGAGATCGAGAAGCTGACACCGCACGAGATGAGCCGTCTTCTTGACCGGTCTGTCGACACGATCCGCGATATGCGCGAGCAGACCGGAAGGGTTGGTAGTCGGCGCGCGAGGGACGTGCTGGTCGATTTGCAGGTTGCGTCGTCGCGCGCCCGAGATTTGTCACCAGAGGACGCGAGAGATACTCTTCTCGATGCGGCGGACCTCATCCGGGCGCTGCGGATCATGCAAGACGGTGAGGAATGAGCTCCGGTATCCGTTCAAGCGCGATTTCAGCCCAAATACCGTCTCCATTCGTGGTTCTCACAGTCGGGGTTGCGCATCTCGCTCCTATCCGCCCGACCGAGTGACGCCGGAAGCATAATGTTGCCGCTTACACATCTTGTTGCCGTCTCAAGGCTTCCTATCTGAACTAGCAGCCTCGACACGGAGCGCCGAGATGGATCAACAAGGTAGACAAACGGTCTCCGACCATCCAATCGAAATCATACCGCCGAAGCGCGACAACAGGAGCGCGCGCGACACCGTCACCTGCCTCTGTTGTCAAAAGAAGCGCCCAGCGACGAGCATGGACTCAGACGGTTGTGGGATCTGTGAAGAGTGCCTGGCGTCCTGACGCTGTCAGCGTGCGCAGATCGCGTCTAGTTCGCTATCGTCGACGCTGTGCCTGGTTCAAGCAGCAGCAATCTGTCCTTCGCCGCACAAGATCAAGTGGTCTGTTTTTCTCGCCGCGTCCCCGTCCGCGGGCGATATCCGCGCCGCAGCTTGCGGCGCGCCAAATCAAGGAAGAGGCCGACCGCGTCTTCTTCGCGCGAAAACTGATGCGCCGCCGTTTGTCCGCGCGCGCCAATCCGTCCCCGCGACGTGTGAGGCAGATTTCGCCGAAGAGGTTGCTGCCGATCTCGAGCGAATAGAAGCGCGCCATGTTCTTCGTCGTGTCCTTGCGTTCGATGTAGAGGCGATAGGGCTGCGTGATTATGCGCGCAGAGCCGAGACGCTGACTTCCGGTTTCAGCAGGGGACGGACGTCATTCCAGAGCCCGAGCGCAAAGGGGCTGGCCGGGTCGCCAACTTTCGCCGGAAGGATCCCGATTGGCCGGGTGAGGAGAGCGTTGATCGCCGCGGTTTTTCGCGACCTCTCGTTCGCGCGCCAGAATCGGCGCAGAGTGCGTTCGGGGAGATTTCGTCGCGTCCGCTTTCCGACCCATCGCAGCCCCCGCCAATCCAGGATGTCACGCTTTAAGAACCCGCTTGTGCCGGGGCGGTTTGTGCGGCGAGCCATCGATCGCGCGGTTTGCAGCTCGAAGGGCGCGGTGACAGGAGAATGAAAACGGCGTTGTCGCGCTCGACGGGTCGCCGGCGCAGTAAAGCTGCATCGGCTTGACACCATCGCTGACCTCGAAGGTCAGCTTGGCGGCCCCGTCGATGGCGACGTGTTCTGAAACCTTCCTGACGATGACGGAGAACTTGCCCGCCGTCATGTGCGTGCGATCGCCATCATCGACGTCCCAGAGCTGGACGAAGATTTCCGACCAGGCTTCTGGATTGGCTCCGCAATCCAAGGCAGAGAATTGGCCGGCCTTGACCTCGGTGACATGGTAACCCGGGCGGACAGCCTTGCCGTCGTATTCGAAGACGAGCGGCCTGAGGGCCACTTGTCCAAGTTTTTCCAACGGGGCGCCAGGGTGATGTGAGCGGGCGCGTATCGGGTATTGTCTATAAGCGTCATCTGCGCTACTCCATGATTCAATATTTCAAGGATTATTGAATCATGGAAGAGCGTCAAGCCCTCCTGTCCTTTGCGGCCCTGTCGCAAGAGACCCGCCTCGGCATTGTCAGAACGCTCGTCGTGGCCGGCCCCGACGGCATGGCGGCTGGTGCGATCGCGGAGGCGATGGCCGTTTCACCATCAAATGTCTCCTTCCACCTGAAGGAGCTGGAGCGAGCCGGATTGATCGCGCAAAGGCGTGAATCGCGCTCGATCGTCTACAGCGCGAACTACGATGCACTGTCCGGTCTCGTGAAGTTCCTGATGGAGGATTGCTGCGCCGGGCACGCCCGCGTGCGCGCCCTCCTCGAGCAGGACGACAATTGCTGCTCGCCCTCGTCCGCGACCGCTGAAGGCGGGAATGTCTAAGATGAAGCCCGACGCTCCCGCGGCAACAACCGTTCCGCTCACTCCCGCCATCCCGGCGCGCATCGTCGCCGCGCTTGGCCTCACCCAGATCATCGGTTACGGCACGCTCTACTACAGCTTCAGCATCCTCGCGCCGGGCATGGCAAGCGACCTCGGGCTCAGTGTCGAGCAGGTGTTCGGCGTCTTCTCCGCGTCACTTTTCGTGGGCGGGCTTTCGGCGACTTTCATCGGCCGCTGGATGGATCGCTTCGGCGCAGCGATGATTATGACCGTCGGCTCGGTCCTTTCCGCGCTGGCCTTGCTCCTGTGCGCCTGGTCTCCATCGATCGCGGTGTTTGCCGCTTCGGTCGTCCTCCTGGAGGTGGCCTCCGGCATGGTGCAATACCAGGCGGCCTTTGCGACCCTCGTCGAAAGCCGTCCGCGGGCCGCCGCGCGCAGCATCACCTATCTCACCTTGATCGCCGGCTTTGCCTCGACACTCTTCTGGCCGATCGCCGCAAACCTGCGCGAACACTTCACCTGGCGCGAAATCTACGTCGCCTACGCTGTTCTCAATTTGCTCGTCTGTTTCCCGCTCCATTATCGGATCATGTGCGGCAGAGGGTCCGAAGCGAGCGCACTTGCACGCGAGGATCGGGAGGTGGTCGTCGGCGCGTTGCCGGCCGAGGTCAGGCGGCGTGGACTGCGTCTTGTTTCCCTGGCGTTTGCGCTGCAGGGATTCGCGCTTTCCGCGATGCTGACGCATATGGTTCCGATGCTCGGAGCCATCGGCTTCGGAACGGCGGCCGTGGTGATCGGCTCGTTGTTCGGGCCTGCGCAGGTTCTAAGCCGGCTGATCAACATGGCGTTCGGCAAAAATGTGTCGCCGCCCGCACTCGCGACCCTCTCCGCCGCATTGATCGTCACGGCGGTTGTCATCCTCAGCCTGTCGGGAACCTGGCTGCCCGGGGCTGCAGCCTTCGCGATCTGCCTTGGCCTAGGGTCCGGCATCAACAGCATTGCCCAGGGCTCGCTGCCTCTGTGGCTGTTCGGGTCGTTGGGCTACGGCGCGATCACAGGCCGCATGGCCGCCACCCGGTTGGCGGCAGGCGCCGTGGCCCCCTTCGTCCTCTCCGTCCTCATGGAGCGTTTCGGGATCGATGTTGCCTTGACCGTCAGTGCCTTGCTCGGTGCGGTCGGCGTCGCAGCATTCGTCGCGGTGACGGCGGCCGCGAAGCGCGCGGCCGCTGTGACGCCATGAGGACCGGCGCCGCCCGTGTTATCGATAAGCGAAATACATAACAATGCCGCCGATCAGCTGTGCGAGCCCGACCACGATGCAGGTGCCGATCAGGACGGGCTTCCACCAGGGTTTGGTCCAATCGATCTTTTGCTTTTGTATTCCCTCACTCACTCATCGGCCATTGTCGCTGCTTGCGGGCAAAAGCGTGGTCAGATTGATTTGAGCTTGACGCACTGTTCCAGCTTCTCCGAGGTCTCCTTGCGTTCGCTGTAGCGCTCGACGAGATAGGCCGATGCATCGCGGGTCAGCAGCGTGAACTTCACCAGTTCCTCGCAGACATCGACGACCCGGTCGTAGTAGGAGGACGGCTTCATGCGACCGTTTCCATCGAACTCCTGGTAGGCTTTGGCGACCGACGACTGGTTCGGGATGGTGATCATGCGCATCCAGCGCCCGAGCAGGCGAAGCGTGTTGACGGCATTGAAGGACTGTGAACCGCCCGACACCTGCATGACAGCAAGCGTCTTTCCCTGCGTCGGCCGGATAGAGCCGATCGACAGCGGAATCCAGTCGATCTGCGCCTTCATGATCCCGGTAATCGCCCCGTGCCGTTCCGGACTCACCCATACCTGGCCCTCCGACCACGCCGAAAGTGCGCGCAGTTCCTGGACCTTCGGATGGCTGACCGGCGCGTCGTCCGGAAGCGGCAGCCCTGAGGGATCGAAGAAGCGCACCTCGGCCCCAAAGTGTTCGAGCAGGCGTCCGGCCTCCACGGCCAGCAATCGGGAATAGGACACCTGGCGGACCGAGCCGTAGAGGATCAGGATGCGCGGCGGGTGGCTCGAGAACGGCGGCCGAAGCGCGTCGAGATCGGGCTTCTGAAGATGGCGCAGATCGGCGGCAGGAAGATCAGACAATACGTCGGCCCTCGTCATCGAGAATCTTCTCGCCGTCCTCCTTGACGAACGCGGCCTTGAAGGCGTCGGCAGACAGGATGTCGAGAACCGCCTCCGATGGCCGAGCCAGCCGCGTGCCCATCGGGGTGACGACGAATGGGCGATTGATGAGGATAGGATGCTCGAGCATCGCTGTCAGGAGCTGGTCGTCCGAGAGAGTTGCGTCATCAAGGCCGAGATCCAGATAGGGCGTTCCTTTTTCGCGGATCGCCTCGCGAACAGAGAGCCCGGCGTCGCGGATCATCCGGGCAAGCTCATCCCGGCTTGGCGGCGTCTTCAGATACTCGACGACAGTCGGCTCGATGCCGGCGTGGCGGATCAGCGCCAGCGTGTTGCGCGAGGTCCCGCAGGCGGGGTTGTGGTAGATGGTGACGTCCATGGTTATTCGGTTCCCTTGGCCATGATTGCCGCTATTGAGGTGTTTCGCTCGGTGAGCATCCAGCCTACGATGACCGTGGCGACCAGCGCACCGAGGACCTCGGCGCCGACGAAAGCTGGGACATCCGTCGGACGGATGCCCGCAAACGTGTTGGAGAAAGCGCGGGCCACAGCCACCGCAGGGTTCGCGAACGACGTCGAGGCCGTGAACCAGTAAGCCGCTGTGATGTAGAGGCCGACGAGCCATGGGATCGCGTCACCACGGAAGCGAAGTCCCGTCAGGATCGTGAGCACAAGCCCGAACGTGGCGACCACTTCAGCAATCCATTGGCCTGAGCCGGTGCGGACGGCTTCCGACAGTTGTAGCAGCGGCAGGTCGAACATCGCGTGAGCGATCACCGTCCCGACGATGCCGCCGGTGATCTGCGCAAGGACGTAGAGCGCCGCGGCAGGTACCTCGATCTCTCGCCGTGCCGCAAACACCATGGTGACAGCAGGATTGAAGTGGGCGCCGGAGATCGGGCCGAGAATGCTAATCAGCACGACGAGGATAGCACCCGTCGGTATGGTGTTGCCGAGCAGCGACACCGCGACGTCGTCAGAAAGACGGTCGGCCATGATTCCGGAGCCGACGACGGTGGCGACCAGGATGGCCGTGCCGAGGACTTCCGCGGCTAGGCGGCGCTTGAGATCGAATGCCATGTTTCAGCCGGCCTTCTGAATGTTGCGGCCGATCTCATCGAGCCTTTTCTGCAGCGCGAGCTTGTCGAGGCTCGGCATCGGCAGGCTCACGAAGATCGAGATGCGATTGTTGAGCATGCGGTAGGTCTCGGCGAAGGCGAAGTGCCGCTCGGCCTCGCTGCCTTCGGCCGCGGCGGGATCAGGCACGCCCCAATGCGCCGTCATCGGCTGCCCCGGCCACACGGGACAGGCCTCGGCGGCGGCGTTATCGCAGACGGTGAAGACGAAATCCATTTGCGGTGCGCCGGGTGCAGCGAATTCGTCCCAAGCCTTCGAACGGGCGAAGGACGTGTCGTAGTTCAGCCTCTTGAGGAGTTGCAGGGCAAACGGATGCACTTCCCCCTTCGGTTGCGAGCCTGCCGAATAGGCGTTGAACTTGCCCATGCCAAGCCTGTTGAGGATGGCTTCGGCGATGATCGAGCGGACGGAGTTGCCCGTGCATAGAAAAAGGGCGTTGTAGACTTTGTCGCTCATGGGCGCTCTCCAGTTTGGCTCAACAGGCCTGCGTCTCCTCCCCAGGAGCGCAGCAGGGGGTCAGGTCGGAAATCAATGGCGCGCAGAGACTGGCGTTGCCGCCGCAGCAGTCCTGCAGGAGGTAGACCATGACGGCGCGGAACCGATTGAGGTCGACGTGGTAGACGATCGAGCGGCTGTGCCGCTCGCCCCGCACCAGTCCGGCCTGCGACAGTGTCGCAAGATGCGCCGACATGGTGTTCTGCGGCACGTCGACGAGCTTAGCCAGTTCGCCCGCCGGCACCCCTTCGGGTTCGCGTTCGACCAGCAGGCGGAACGTGCGTAGGCGCGTTGGCTGGGCAAGGGCAGCAAGCGCTGCAATTGTCTGATTATCATCCATATATCCAGAATAATGGATGTATATGACAGTTCAATGACATGACAGTATTTTGAACCGTTCCCTTGGGACGGCGTCACCCGTGGCTCTCGTCGCCGCGGGCATCGGGATCAGCACTTTCTCTATCGCCGACCGGACCGCGGTTTCGACGGGGCGGCCGATGAGGAGCCTCTCTGATGCGTAAGTAGGCGCCCAGGACGACTGGGAGTTCGGCAGCCGGCGGTCCGGCTCGTCGGGAGGCGTTGCCCTCGCCGCTCCAGCGTTGTTGCGATATGGGCGATCAAGGGGGCATGCCCACCTGGCGCCAGAATCAACCGCCGCCCGATGGCGACAACAACGTCGTCTTCTGTCGTCAGCCAATCGACCGGCTGCTCGGCCAGGCGTTCCATGCACCGAATACGCGCCGCTGTGGACAGGCCGGTCAGGTTCGATGTGGCATAGATGCCGGCTGAGGCTCGCAGGTCCTGCAAGCGCTGAACGAGGTTGCCTCTGGCCAGAGATCCGGTGATCGCTTCCAAGCGGCAGATATCATTGATGCAACGGTCGAGCCGCCTTGTCGCAGCACGGACAGCGACATTCGACGCACGCCGCAAGTAGAAGCCACAGTTATCGCAGAAATGTTGCGGGACGAGCTCGCCCTGGTCGAAGGCCGCGATGCGATTGGCGCAGGAAGGGCATCGGTCACGCAATCCGCCCGTCTGGTTTTACCATGAGCTGACTGCACAGGACCCGTCCATCCTTGTCGGTATCGGCCGCTTCGAAGCGAGCCTTGCCGGCCGCCATGAACTCCGCCTTGCTGACCTTGCCGCTCTTGTCGTGGTCCATTTCAGCGAACCGGATCTTCTTGCGCTCCTGCATCGCCTTTTGCCGTGCCTCATTGAAGCCTCGTCCAGGCCCCATGCGCAAACTCATATATTCGTCCTCGGTCAAATCACCGTCGTCATCACCATCCATCGCGGCAAACACCGATTCCCGTCATCGCTGATCATGCCGTCATCATTGGTGTCGATGGCGCCGAGACGCTGCATCATTCCAGGGCCAGGACCCTGTCGCCAACCTCATCGCGGTCCGAAGTCGTCGTCGGCGAGCGTCTGCCCTGACAACATCCCAAGGGTCAGCACTACAATCATGGAACGCTTGTACATCGCTCTGCTCCTGCTCGGTGAAAATCAAAGTTATGTCGCTGACCGGCATTGGGCATTGATCGACATGAACGACGGACGGACTGGCCGACAACGAGCGGCTCTATCTGGGCCGCCTTCCGGACCTTCTTACCGCGCGATGAGCGCTGTGACCGTTCAGAGGCCCTCGATTACGCGCTCCAGCATCGACCGCACCCGCTTGGCCGCCTCCAAAAGCGTTGGATTGCCGATCGCCTGCATGGAGGCAACAGGATCGATGGCGGCGACCTCGATGTTGCCACCACCGGCATCCTGTATGATGACGTTGCACGGCAGCATCGTCCCGACCTTATCCTCGATGTTGAGCGCCTCATACGCCATGCGCGGGTTGCAGGCACCGAGGATTCGATAAGGACGGAAGTCCACGTCGATCTTCTTCTTAAGGGTCTCTTTGACGTCGATGTCGGTGATGACGCCAAAGCCGGCGGCCTTCAACGCGCCCGTCGTTCGCTGTACCGCCTCGTCAAAGCCGCATGACAATGTTTTTGCGAAGTAGTAGCTCATTGGACTTCCCTTCGTCGGTTTTCATCGACGCATTTCAGCCTGCTTCGAAATGATCTCCTCGGTGCGCGTGAGATCAAGCCGCAGCAATTTGGCCCACGGCCCTGTAGATCATGTAGCCGGCAACCACGAAGATCAGTGAGGCGAACAGGCTATTGAGCACGCCTTTCCTGGCTGAAAGATGGGCCGCGACAAACGCGCCGAACGCTCCGCCTGCGACACCGCCGAGGATGAAGACGGCAGCCAGTGCCCAATCGACATAGCCGGAAAGAGCGTAGTTGATGGCTGTCGTCAGCCCGAGCGCGGTGACGGCGACGAGCGAGGAGCCGATGGCGTTGATGATTGGCATTCCTGTCGCGGCAATCAGTCCGGGGACGATGAGGAACCCGCCGCCAATGCCGAAGAACCCCGACAGGATACCGGTCATGCCGCCGAAACCCAGGACTTTCGAGGCGTTCTCGGGACTGCATTGGGCGCCCGGATTGCCTTCGGCATCTCGCCGCTTGAACATCAGTGCGCCGATGACCAGCATCAGGAGGGCGAACAGTATTAGCAGGTGCTGACCGTTGACCATTTTGCCGAGCGTGGAGCCGAGGAACGCGCCCACGACGCCGGCGGCACTGTAGACGGCGGCACATCGCCATTTGACGTTGCCGAGGCGAGCATGGCCGACAAGGTTCGTAAAAGCGTTGGCGGCGACGGCGAGCGCACTGGTGCCGATCGCCAGATGCGCGCTCGGCACGCCGACGAGATAGACCATCAGCGGGACGGCAAGGATCGAACCACCGCCACCGAAGAGCCCGAGAGTGAAGCCAACCAGGACGCCGGACAGCCCTCCGAGCAGATATTGTAGAGCATCGAGATACATGAATGTCCTTGGGGTGCTATGCGGCCTCGGCCTTGAGTTCCGGCGATGCAAGCCATTCGCGGCCCTTAAGCATCGCGTGCCAATAGATCGGCGGCATGGCTTCGGCCTTCAGATAGCAAGCCAGCGTCGATGGTTTGGTGCCGTCGATGAGCCACGTCGGAAATGTCGGCAGGAGTTTGCCGCCGTAGCCGAACTCCGCGAGCACGATCTTGCCGCGCTCGACCGTAAGCGGGCAGGACCCATAACCATCATAGGCGGCCGGCATCGTTCGCCCGTCCATGACCGCGAGAAGGTTCTCGGCCACGATCGGTGCCTGCTTGCGGGCCGCGGCCGCGGTCTTGGCATTCGAGGTGGCGGCGCCATCGCCGAGCGCGAAGATGTTGGAGAAACGCTTGTGCTGCAGACTCGTTTCGTCGACATCAATCCAGCCGCCTCCGGCAGCAATCGGGCTCTCGCGGACAAAATCCGGGGCAACCTGCGGCGGACAGACGTGAATCATGTCGAACTCGCGTGTGACTGTCGTTGCCTGCCCGTCGGCGCCGGTTACGGAGAACGTGGCCACCTTGGCATCAGCGTCGACGGCTGTCAGGTGCGATCCAAAATTGAGGTTCGCCCTGTAGCGCTTCACATATTTCATCAGCGCCGGCACATAGTCCTTGACGCCGAACAGCACCGGAGCTGCTGTGTGGAACTCTGTGGCGATGTCGTTGATGCGACCCTGCCGGTACCAATGGCCTCCCGAGAGATACATCGCCTTTTGCGGCGCGCCGGCGCACTTGATCGGCATGGGCGGCTGCGTGAAGAGCGCACGCCCTCCTTTCAGGTTCTGCACGAGTTGCCAGGTGTAGGGCGCCGCGTCGTAGCGATAGTTCGACGTCACGCCATTGCGGCCGAGCGATTCCTCAAGGCCTTCGATTCCGGACCAGTTGAGTTTGAGGCCGGGGGCGGCCACCAGCATGCGGTAGCCCAACCGGCGGCCATCGCTCAGGACAACCTGGTCATGTTGCGGATCGAACTCGGTGACGGCCGCCTGTTCCCAGCGGATGCCGGACGGTATGACCGATCGCATTGGGCGAACGGTATCGGCCGGCTTGAAGATGCCGCCGCCGACCATGGTCCAGCCTGGTTGATAGGCATGTCGATCCAAGGGGTCGACGATGGTTATGTTGCGAAAGGGACGCCGCTTCAGCAGGCTCGTAGCCGCTGCAATGCCGGCGGCGCCTCCACCGACCACGAGTACGTCGCACGCGGCTGAGACACATTTTGTGGTTCGCCGTTGAGACCCCTCCAGGCGCGAGCGAAGCGCGTTAAGGTCGTAGCCGGCTTCCGCTGCGGTCGCCATCACATGCTCGACACTGGTCGTCTCGGCCGTCGACAGGGCCCAAAGCGTCGCCGAGCGCGTGCCCGATCGACAGTAGGCAAGAATTGGCTTTGGTAGAACCGCCAAGGCTTCGCGGAAGAGGGCTATGTCGTTGTCTGTGATGTTTGAACCGATGACCGGAATGTGGCGGAAGTCGAGGCCCGCGCCCATGGGGGCCTGGCAGACGTCAGCGCCGGTGGATTGGTCGGCTTCCTCGGCATCCGGTCGGTCGCAGATGATGGATTTGAATCCGAGCGCCGCTAGCTCGTTCGTATTCTCAAGCCCGATCTGCGGTGACACGCTGATCGTGTCATCAATCTTGCGGATGTCCATGCTGTTCTTCCTCCTCATCGAAAATTGTAATTCGGAAGGCGCCGGCCGAGCGAAAAGCGATAGGCCGACATCCCGACCAGCATGGCCGCGACGAACAGGGCAGCCTCCCACCGCCCTGTCGATAATGCAGCAACGGCGGGACCGGGGCAGAAACCCACCAGCCCCCAGCCAAGCCCGAACAGGGCCGCGCCAGTCACCAGTTTCCAGTCGATCGAGGCATTCGCCGGCACAAAGAATCGGCTGTCGAGCAAGGGCGCCGAGTGGCGGCCGCGGATGATGTAGGCCACGGCGGAGGGGATCAGCGCACCACCCATGACAAAGGCCAGCGACGGATCCCAGTTGCCGGCGACATCGAGGAAAGCCAGCACGCGTGCTGGATTAATCATGTCCGAGATCACCAGGCCGGTCCCGAAGATGAGGCCGCAGATAATCGATGCTGCGATGCGGGCAGTCATGACTGGACTCCAAGAAGATGGCGCGTGACGAAGACGGTGACAGCCGCGATGGCCATGAAGATCGCCGTCGCCGCGATCGAACGTGGCGAAAGACGAGCTAGGCCGCAGACGCCATGACCGCTCGTGCAGCCCGATCCGAGCCGTGTGCCGTAGCCGACGATCAGTCCGGCAACGATCAGCAGCGCGGGCGAGGAGGTGATGGTGATGTGGGGTTGTCGGATGAGGTGGGACGCGAGCCACGCGCCGGCGATGATGCCGGCGAGAAAGCCCAGTCCCAACTTACTGATGCCGTCATGTGTCAGGCCCGCCGCAGCGGCCGCAAGACCGGAAATCCCGGCGATCCGTCCGTTCAGCAGAAGGTATAGCCCAGCCGATATACCGATCAGAAGGCCGCCGGCGAGCGGCCAGAGATAGTTGATTTCAATCATCGCGCTCACAACACGTTCACGGGGATTTTCAGGTACTGCACGCCGTTGTCCTCAGGCGGTGGAAGTCTGCCGCCGCGCATGTTGACCTGCACCGATGGCAGGATCAGGTTCGGCATGGAAAGCGTCGCGTCCCGCTCGTTGCGCATCTTGACGAACGCATCTTCGTCAACGCCCTCGTGCACGTGAACATTGCCGGTCCGCTCTGCGCCGACGGTGGTCTCCCAGGCATATTCATCGCGGCCAGGCGCCTTGTAGTCGTGGCACATGAACATCCGGGCCTCGTCCGGCAGACGCGTCAGGCGCTGAATCGAGCGATAGAGCCGGCGGGCGTCGCCGCCCGGAAAGTCGCAACGCGCGGTGCCATAGTCCGGCATGAACAGCGTGTCGCCGGCGAACACTGCATCGCCGATGATGTAGGCGAGGCAAGCGGGTGTGTGTCCCGGTACATGCAAGACGGTCGCTTCGAGGCGGCCGACCTTGAACCGGTCGCCGTCCCGAAAGAGCTGATCGAACTGGCTGCCGTCCCTTTGGAATTCGCTACCGGCATTGAAAATCTTGCCAAACACTTCCTGGACCCGGATGATCTCGCGACCAATCGCCAGCGCGCCACCGAGTTCCGCCTGCAGAAACGGAGCTGCGGACAGATGATCCGCATGGGCGTGCGTCTCCAGAAGCCACTGCACTTCGAGATTTTCGGATTTCACGTAATCGATGAGCGCGCGCGCCGAAGCGTTCATCGTCCGGCCGGCGGCCGGATCGTAATCGAGCACGCTGTCGATGACGGCGCAGGCGTTCGAGCCCGGATCGCGAACGACGTGGCTGATGGTGAATGTGGCGGGGTCGAAGAAGGATGTGACGGCGGGGCTTTTCGATGCATCGTCTTGGGCGGCGAGGATGACGTCGCGAGCGTGGGAGAGTGCGGTGTCCGACATGGTTAACCTCCTGGTTGGACCCACTACATATATATTTACATTAAATATGCAAGTATGTATTTAATGGAATCGTGAAAACTTCTGAGCTATAGGCGAAGAAGCATGGCCGATCAGGAGATTTGGAATGGACGACACCGATTCAGGGATCGAGGTGCGATCTCTCAGGATCAACGATATCGCGCCTGGCTTCTCGGCTCGATCGACGACGGGAGAGCTGTCGCTTGCCTCCTATCGTGGCCGCTGGGTCCTGTTCTTTTCGCACCCGGCGGATTTCACCCCGGTTTGCACGAGCGAATTCATAGCCTTGGCACGTGCAAAGGGGAGGTTTTCGGCACTCGAGTGCGAACTGTTGGGTCTCTCGGTGGACAGCCTGTACGCGCACGTTGCCTGGCTGCGCGATATCGAGCGGAGCTTCGGAGTAAGGGTGGATTTCCCGGTGATCGAGGATCCGTCGATGGCGATTGCACGAGCCTATGGCATGCTCGACAGTGCCTCGCCGAGCAGCGCCACGGTCCGGGCTACCTATGTCATCGATCCTGAAGGCGTCATCCGCGCCATCGTCTGGTATCCCATGAATGTCGGCCGGTCCGTGGACGAACTTCTGCGCCTTGTCGAAGCCTTGCAGGCGTCCCTGGAGGAAGGCGCATCCACACCAGAGGGCTGGCGGACTGGTGATCCGCTCGTCGAGGCAGCGGCAACGACCATGGAGGAGGCGGAAACGGCCAATGGGTCGAAGGGCGCCTGGTACTATCGGGAACGGGTCGCATGATGAGGAAAGACATTCCCGTCGAAGCATTGCAGGACAAAGCAGCCGAGGCGGCCGAATTCATGCGGTTGTTCAGCACACCAGGCCGCCTGATGCTGCTCTGCCATATCGCTCAGCAAGAACGGTCAGTCAGCGACATCCAGAATGATCTTGGGCTGAAGCAGCCGGCACTTTCGCAACAACTTGCGGAACTGCGCCAGGCAGGCCTGGTCAAGACGCGTCGGGAGTCGCGCACGATCTACTACTCCGTTGCCGATGAACGGGTCGAAGCGGTCATGGGCCTGCTCCTCGACCTCTTCTGCGGCACCGACCGCTATCCGCAATCCTCGCGCGACAGGCAACCTGCGCCTTTATCGTCGTCAGACACCGCGCGGAAGGCGGATATCGGCGAAGCGGCGCAGTTCGCGCGGTTGGATCCGGCGCGGTAGGCTATACCTCGGCCACGTCGAAGGGGCCGCCACAATTTGCCAGCCATGTTGGCCAGCAGTGGGAAAATCAGCACCGTAACGAAACCGACATGGATTGCGCGCACGAGCTGGCTCGGCGGGTCGACAAAATGGGTCGCCGTGGCGATCTGAAACATGGAAAATAGGAAAGCGATTGCAAAGAGCAGGCGCCCTTCGCTTGTCGCGGGAAATGCGCCCGCGAGCGCGTCGTGTTTGTTGAGATCGACGGTCGTTCTGCCGGCCGGTGCATCGTTGTCGTGCATCATTTCCTCCCGAAATATCCGCTGGAAGAGGACGTCCATGCGGCAATCCTCCGTCGTCGCATGGACGGTCTCAAATCCGTCAGAGCAGCCCCTTTTCCTTATAGTAGCGCTCCGCACCCGGATGCAGAGGGATCGGCATGCTCTTCACTGCGTCCTCAAGCTTGATTTTCTCGGCGGCCTTGTGAGCGGCTGCCATGGCCGGCAGGTTCTCGAAAAGCTGTTTGGTCATCTGATAGGCGGTCTCGTCGGAAACCTTGGAATGTGTAACGAGAAAGTTGACGACCGCGACCATCGGAACGTCCTTGTACTGGCCTTGATAGGTCCCTGCCGGAACTATTGCGGCGATGTAGGGCGCCCCGAGCTTGGCGGCGATGGCCTCAGGCACCGACACCATCTGCACATCGAGCGATGTCGCGAGGTCCTTGAAGGACGAGACACCGAGGCCTGCCGACTGGAGTGTCGCGTCGAGCTGGCGGTTCTTCATTGAAATGCTGAACCACCAAGGGAAACACGTTGCCCCTGGTGAGCCATCGCAACGGGGCCGAGGCCGCCAAGGTTTACTCTCGGGCGCCCGTCCTTCTCAGCAGTTGTGCTCTGCTGCTCCCGCCACCATAAGCCAAAGGATCTGGTAGAGTAGTCGATCCGGGAGATCGAGACCCTCGGAACGGTATCTGCTTGACGGCGGCGAGGGCGGGACATTTGCAACGCCACGCCTGGATTCCGGGAGCCAGCAATGGAAAACGAGAAATCGGCTATTGCCCTTGAGGGGCGAAAACTCACCAAGACCTATCGTATGGGTACGGTTGAAGTTCTCGCCTTGCGTGGCGTGGACGTTAACCTTCGCGAGGGTGAACTGGTGGTTCTGTTGGGGCCATCTGGAAGCGGAAAGTCAACTCTGCTCAACATTCTCGGCGGTCTCGACCCGCCCACCAGCGGCGATGTCCTGTTTCGCGATCAGCGGCTGGCGATGGAGAGTGAACGCGCCCTCAACCTCTATCGGCGCAATCACGTCGGCTTCGTATTCCAGTTCTACAATCTGATCCCCAGCCTGACGGCCTGCGAAAACGTCTCCCTCGTGACCGAAATTACCAGGAACCCAATACCGCCCCTTGAGGCCCTGTCGATCGTCGGCCTTGGCGAGAGGCTGGATCATTTTCCGGCACAGCTTTCCGGCGGCGAACAGCAGCGGGTCGCAATTGCCCGAGCGATCGCCAAGCGACCAGACGTGCTCCTGTGCGACGAGCCGACGGGTGCGCTTGATAGCAAGACCGGCATCCTTGTGCTTGACGCTATCCTCAAGATCAATCGCGAGCTTGGAACGACTACCGCGCTCATCACCCATAACGCGGTTATTGCCGACATTGCCAATCGCGTACTCTACTTTGCTGATGGGCGCATTGTCGAAACACGGCGGAACGCCGTCCAACGTGCCCCCGGCGAACTGGCCTGGTGATCATGATGGGCAGTCTCGATCGAAAGCTGCTTCGTGAACTCTGGAGGCTAAGGGCCCAGGTTCTTGCGATTGCGCTCGTGATTGCATCCGGTACTGCCCTGCTCATCATGGCGCTGACCACCATCGAAGCTCTGGAGGAGACGACCGCCGCCTATTACGAGCGAACGCGTTTTGCCGATGTGTTTGCGCAGGTGAAGCGCGCTCCTGAATATCTTGCGCGCGAGATCTCGGATATCCCAGGCGTCCGCGTCGCCGAGACGCGCATTGTCGAAGGCGCCATTCTCGATATGCCGGGCTTTGCGGAGCCGGTCGTTGCCAACTTACATTCGCTGCCTGAACGAAGCTCTCAGCTTTTGAACGTGTTGGTAATCCGGACCGGTCGCCCAATCGACCCGACGCGCGCCGACGAGGTGGTAGTCAGCGAACCCTTCGCCGAAGCCCATCACTTGAGGCTCGGTGACAGCTTCGACGCAGTCTTAAGGGGGCGCAAACGTACGTTGCAGGTTGTGGGCACCGCCCTTAGCCCGGAATTCGTCTACGCTATCGCCCCGGGCGGGCTCATGCCGGACGATGAGCGTTTCGGCATTCTGTGGATGGGTCACGAGGCGCTGGCGGCCGCTTTCGACCTCAAGGCTTCCTTCAACAGCGTCACGCTGAGCCTCCTGCCCGGCGCCGACGAAAGGGACGTCATCCGCCGGCTCGACAACCTTCTGGTTCCCTTCGGCACCACCGGCGCCTACGGTCGTGCCGACCAGACCTCGAACTGGTTCCTGGAAAGCGAAATCGCCCAACAGAAGAACTTGTCCCGCATCATGCCGACCATCTTCCTGGCGGTCGCCGCCTTTCTGACGAACATGGTGATGGCGCGGCTAATCGAGACCGAGCGTCGCGAGATCGGGCTACTGAAGGCTTTTGGCTACGGCAATTTAGCAATCGGCTGGCACTACGCCAAGATGGTCCTTGTCATCGGCACGCTTGGCATCCTGATCGGCTCACTGGTCGGCGCCTGGCTCGGACACTGGAACACCGAGCTCTACACGAAATTCTACCGGTTCCCCTTCCTGCTCTATCGCCCCGGCCCCGCCGGCTTCGTGATCGCCGGGGCAATCAGTCTAGGTGCGGCGCTCGCCGGCAGCCTCGCCGCGGTCCGTCGCGCCGTCCGGCTCCCGCCTGCGGAAGCCATGCTGCCCCCTTCCCCGCCCATCTATCGTCGTACCTGGGCATCGCGGACCGCGCTCGCCGGTGCGCTAGACGAGCCGTCGCGCATGATATTAAGACGCATCATCAGGTGGCCAGTCAGGGCGCTTCTCGCCAGCCTCGGCCTTGCAATGTCGATGGCAGTGCTAATCATGGCACTGCAATGGGTCGACGCTATCGATTCCCTTGCCGAAACAGTCTTCGAACGTGGGCAGCACCAGGACGCGACCGTTGCCTTCAACGACCTGCAACCCATCGACACAGTTGGAGACTTCGAGGGGCTGCCCGGTGTCCTGGCGGCGGAACCCTACCGCTATGCTTCGGCGCGCATCAGTCACGGGCACCTTGTCGAGAGACAAGGCATAATCGGCGTCCCGCCCGGTGCAATCCTCAGTCCCGTCTTCGACGTCGATCGCGGTCCGATCGAGGTCCCGCCCGGCGGACTCATGGTATCGCGCAAGCTCTCCGAGCTGCTTCACGTAAGCGCCGGCGATACCGTGAGCGTTGAACTCCTGGAAGGGCGCCAGGCGCGATTAAGCCTTCCGGTAGCTCAGGTCTTCGAAACCCATCTCGGCACTCCCGCCTACATGGACATGTACGCGCTGAACCGGATAGCGGGCGACGGTCGCGTCGTGAGCGGACTGCATATCCTCGTCGATGCCCCGAGCCGCGCGACGTTGTTGGCAAAACTGAAGGACATCCCCAACGTCGCGGCGGTGCTCTTCCGGCAGGCTGCAATCGACACCTTCTACAAGACCATGGGCGAAACCATCTTTATCTTCATCGGCTTTTTCGTCGCCTTCTCGATGACCCTCTCCGTCGGCGTCACCTATAACTCGATCCGCATTGCACTATCCGAACGGGCGCGAGAACTCGCGACGCTGCGCGTGCTCGGTTTCAGTCGTTGGGAAATCTCCTACATCCTGCTCGGCGAAGTCGGCATTCTGACGTGGGTCGCCATCCCGCTCGGCGCGGCGATCGGCTACGGCCTCGCATGGTACATGACCAGCGCCTTCGAGACGGAACTCTACCGCGTGCCGCTCGTCCTGCGGGATTCGACCTACGGCAAGGCGGCGTTGATCGCGCTTGCTGCCACGCTTGTCTGCGCTGCGGTCGTGCGGCGGCGGCTCGATCGTCTGGACCTGATAGCGGTGCTGAAGACAAGGGAGTAGGCTGATGAGCATTGCGAAGCGCAGGGTGGCAATCTGGGGCAGCCTGCTCGCCCTTCTAGCGGCCGGGATCGGCTATGCATTGCGGCCGCAGCCAATTCAGGTCGATCTCGCCACCGCCGAGACCGGCGTGTTGCGCGTCACCCTCGACGAGGAGGGCGAAACACGGGTACGCCACGTCTACACGCTTCACGCGCCGTTGCGCGGCCAGTTGCAGCGCATTACCGCCGAGGCCGGCGACGTCGTTGAGGCCGGCGAGACTCAACTCGCACAAATCGAAGCCGCGCCGCCCGCCTTCCTCGACGTGCGGACCGAGGCGGAGCTGCAGGCGGCGGCCGAGGCGGCGCGAGCAGCCCACAACCTTGCTGCCGCCGAACTCAATAAGGCTAAAGCCGATCTGACCTTTGCCGAGGGGGAGCGCGCTCGCGCTCGACTGCTGATCGAACGTCGGACGATCTCGCAGCGCAGTCTGGAAGATGCCGAGCGTGCCTACAATGTCGCACAAGCCAATCTCGCGACAGCTGAAGCCGCCCTGAAAGTGCGAGAGTACGAGCTTGCTCAGGCGCAATCTCGCCTGCTGTCGCGCCAGGAGATCAGGAGCCTGCGTGAGCCATGTAACTGTATGCCGGTTACGGCGCCAGTGAGCGGTGTCGTTCTTCAGGTATTGCGCCGCAGCGAAGGCGTGGTGGAAGCGGGAACGCCGCTGCTCGCTATAGGCGACCCAACGGATCTTGAGATCGCTGTCAACTTCCTCTCAGAGGACGCAGTGCGGATCCAGCCTGGCCAGCAAGCGATCATTACCGGCTGGGGTGGAGAAGATCTCAATGCAGTCGTGCGGCGCGTCGAACCGTTCGGGCAGACCGAAGTCTCGGCGCTCGGGATCGAGGAGCAGCGCGTTGATGTTATCCTCGATTTTGTTTCATCTCCGGAACGCTGGCGTTCGCTTGGCCATGGTTATCGGGTCGACGTGCGCGTCCTCCTCTTCGAGGGGGAAATTCTTATGCTGCCACTCGGTGCGCTGTTCCGGCAAGGCGAAGAATGGGCCGTCTTCATCGCGGATGAGGGAAGGGCACGTATCCACACTGTTGTCGTTGGACACCGCAACAACCTAGCGGTTGAAATTCGCGAGGGCATTCGACAAGGGGAGAAAGTCGTTCTCTATCCGAGCGACCGGATCCGGGATGGCGTGGCTATTGTTCAGCGTTAAAGAAAGGGATCAAACGATCGCGCTCCAACCCTTATGATGCTTCCTGTGAACAAGATTAATGGCACAATTCTTTTGCTCGCTGGTTTCGGCAGACAAAGCACGGCGTCGCACCTGAAAGAGGCTTTCGTACAGCTCGAAAGAGTGACAGCGGCGGACTTGTTGTCGTGTCGGGGCGAGGTGCCCGAAACGTTCACCGCCGTGCAGTTCCCGGCGCGCGCCTATGCTCATTCATCCTTATGAGGACTGTAGAATTCGAGCAGTCCCGCAACCCCTGGAAGATCCTGGGTTCTCTCCTGTCTGTCACATTGGGCGCTGGAATTCCACTCTTGCTTCTTCGACCGAAGCCCTGATCTCGCATCCCCAGGCATGGTCATTGATGAGCCCCATCGCCTGCATGAAAGCGTGAACGGTGGTTGGTCCCACGAAGGACCACCCACGCTTTTTCAAATCTCTCGATAGCGCAATTGAAGCTGCGGAAGTCGATGCAGTCTGCGGTTCGGCGCAATCTTCCCGTCTCGGCTCGAAGCGCCAGATATAGCTGGCGAAGGAGCCCTCCGCCTTGACGGGCTCTTGCGCACGCTTCGCATTGTTGATGACTGCATTGATTTTGCCACGATGTCGTACAATTCCCTCGTCGCTCAAGGGTCGATCGATGTCGGCGTCGTTGAATTGTGCGATGCGATTGAAATCGAAGGCCCAAAAGGCAGACCTGAAGTTCTCGCGCTTGGCGAGGATTGTTCGCCAACTCAAGCCCGACTGAAAGCCTTGGAGGCAGAGCCCTTCGAGAAGACGAAAATCGTCGGAGACCGGAAAGCCCCACTCGGCGTCATGGTAATGAAGAAACTCGGGTGCGGTCGCGCACCACCGGCAGCGCAGCCGCCCGTCATGACCCAGGACAGTTCCGCTCATCGATTACTCTTTCAGAAAAATAAGCCGTTCATCAACGCGGCCTGGCGTGACTTCGTGGATATCGGCGCTCACCACTCGCTCTGCCAAGAAAGGATCCTCCTGAACCAACGCTTCGAGGCTTTTCCGATCAATATTGTGGGCAAGGTGTGTCCCGCCCGCGTTCGGCTGGAGGCTGCCTGCAAGAAGAAAAGATTGGATGATTGGGGCTCCGGCGGTCGGAGCGTTGCTCTCCTATATGTTAGTCGAACGGTGCTGTTGCTTTGCAGTAGGCCAACGTGTGGTAGCTGGCATGACCCGCTCAAGTTTCACCTGTGCTGCATCGATGCGGCGCCCTCTCGCTGCTTGACCGCAAACTCTTCCTCGGGCGAATAAACCAGCGTCTTGCGGCCGTAGACGGCGAAATAGAGGATTGCGAGGGCGTACCAGATAGCCACCCCGATGATGCCTTTCTGATAGAGTGGATCGGTGAGCTGGAAGAAGATCGTGACAAGTGCAATGACCACGGTGAGCGCCGCGCCCGGCACACCGAACGGACTACGATATGGCCGTTCGATATGCGGGAAAGCGCGCCGCAGTTGAATGAAGGTCAGCCCCTGCAGGAGGTAGGAGAACATTGCACCGAATACCGCCATGTTCAGAAGCACGCCCCCGATGAATGACCCCGCCAACTCACCTCCTTGAGTGAACCACACGACCAACATCACAAGGTAGCCAACCAGCGCACCGGCGACCAACGCAGTGTTGGGCGTCTTGTGTTGTCCGTGCGTCACCGACAGGAAATGTGGAAAATAGCCGGCGCGCGAAAGCGAATATATCTGCCGCCCGAAGGCGAAGATGATCGCGTGGAAACTGGCAATCAGCCCAGCGACTGCGAACAGTGCGAGAATCTTAGCCCATCCGGCCCCATAGATCGCGCGGAAGCCATCGAGGATTGGCTCGCCCGAAGAGCCGAGCTTGAAGGCACCGTCTGGAATTGCCGGATTGATAATCAGCACCAGGAAGCCTGTGGCAATCAATGTGAACATGCCGAGCATGATGCCCCTCGGCATATCACGCTTTGGTTCGACGGACTCTTCGGCGGCGAGCGGTAGTTGTTCGATGGCAAGAAAAAGCCATACGGCGAAGGGCATTGAGGCCAGCACACCATAGAGGCCGAACGGCAGGAACGGCCCACCCCCATCCGGGAGCTCCGTGATCGCGCCAGTCGCCGGGTCGACGCTGATATTCATTGCATATTTTCCGAAGTCGATGAACGGAATCGCGCTTACGAAAAACAAGCAAAGGATCGCCAGCGCGACCAGCGTGACGACCATCGTCACCGCGAATGAAAGCTCGACGCCCCGAACATTGAGGCCGACGAAGATAATATAGCCGATCAGCCACCAGACCGGTTGGAAGCTTTGTGGTGTCTCAAAAATTCCGGTGAGGTATGCGCCGATAAAGAACACAACCACCGCCGGCGTGAGTACATATTCGATATTCTCCGCTACGCCGGTTATGAAGCCACCCCACGGCCCGAAAGCAGTTCGCGCGAAAGAGTACGCGCCGCCTGTATGCGGCAGAGCAGGACTCATTTCGGCGATAGAATAGGTAAGGCCGAGATACATCATCGTGATAAGAATGGTGCCGACGAACATCCCGCCCCAGCCACCCACTGCAAAACCGAGGTTCCAACCTGAAAAGTCGCCGGAAATGACAGCGCCCACGCCGAGGGCCCAAAGTGAAAAGACGCCCGCGTGGCGCCTCAATCCTCGCCTTTCGAAGTACTCTTGACCGGGCACGTGGTAGGTTACGCCGCCCTCGTGCTCCCTGCTATCATTGGCCATGACCGTGCCTCCCGATCAGAGTAAACGTGTACGCGGAAACGCGGTGCGACGAAGCGGAATTAGGTTGGTATGAGCCGTCGCCGGACAAGTTCACCTTTCGAGGACTTTATGCAAAGAAAATCTCAATTACGCCGCAGCTTCCGCAGCACTTCAAAAACAACTTCACGCCTAACCAGCTGATTTGTCAAATGTTGGTCGTTTCCTTTGCGCGGAAAATGAGAAACTATAAACGCATGATAGCGCGCTCGTGGTACAGAAGCGCGATTTGGTACTGAGATAGTATTAAAAGGACGCTGCTTCTGCTTCGATAGTTAAGAATCAGCGCGCTATACAAATATAATTTCGCCTGACCCCGACAGCCGCTTCGGTTTACGCTGGATTCGTGACTCAGGCAAAGCTGTGATATCCTACTCGATCGGTAGCAATCCGACGAATACACTGCAGGGGAAGTAAATTTCCCCTGAAGCGGGCGCTGCAGCTGGGCATATGCCTGGGCGCGAACTGTAGAACAGTGGGAGGCGACAATGGAGCATCAAACACGAGAACGGCTTCAGAGGATAGCCGATGTCCATACAAATATGCGTCGCGCATTGACGCGGGGCGAGCGTCTAGCTCGATGGGTAGAGCTCTTGGAAAGAACACCTGATCGGTACCTCAACACGCTTTCGGAGACCGAGTACCGACCGGCTGCAATACGGGATGGGATGCGAAGCGACAATTCTCCCCTTACCGTGGCCTTTGAGGATTCCGTCCTGCGCGCTGACGGTCTTGGTGGTGATACTTACGGGGAGACAAAGCGGTTCTTCGAGTTGAGCGACCTGGATATGCATCAGCTTGTGTGCAGTTGCCATTCTGGAGCTACGGTGCGCGCCGCGGTTGTCGCCGAATGCGTTCGTGAAGTGGCTGCACCGGGTCCCGGATTGTTCGCCATGCTGTTGAACGCGATGATGATTTTTCGAGTCTAGGTAGGTAGCGCTGAAATGCTCCATCGGAAGAGGGCGCTGACCGAGGCGAGCTTGAGCACTGCTGCCTTGCCTCCCCGGAAGTGCCTACCAGATAAGACTGCTACACTCGGCCCGAGTGACTGCGAGCGATCAGCAGCGGCCAGTATTCTTGCGCGGGATATCTGATCCAAGGGAAGTATGGCCCCGACGAGCCGCTGGCGGCGAGGCCATGCAACAATCGGTGCGTAGCACACACGATTTCCCTCCACGTCGAGCCTACCGTTGCGGCGGAGACGTCTCAGAGTTGAGGGGCGAATTCCATATCTTGGTCGGCAAGGACGTTTCCGCGGGAGCGGGCGCACTCTTCTAAGACTCCGAATTGGGTTCCCCAAATTTGTGCAACAGTTGTTCTTAGGGCTACAACGGGGCATTGTGCATGAATGCGATCTGACCCAAGGCGTTTATGCGCGAGTGGGTGTGAGCTGTACGGCGCGGAAGGAGCCCTTCGTCCATTGCGTATTAGCATCCACACCTACGGAACACGTGGAGACGTCCAGCCGTATGTCGCCCTCGGCAAAGAATTGCTGCGCGCCGGCCACTCAGTTCAAATTGTCGGGCCGCATCAGTATGGCTCGCTGTCATTGCAGCATGGCGTGCCATACGCATCGTTGCCGGATGAAATGATCCGGCTGCTCGACACCCCGGCAGGCAAGCAAGCCATGGGGCGAGGCAGTGCGCTTGCGGGCTTCAGGTTGCTCAAAAACATCCGTCCGTTGATGAGTGATCTGCTCAGTCATGAATGGCTGGCGGCGCATGCATTCTGGCCCGAGATGATCGTTTATCATCCTAAATCAATCGCGTCGCCACATATGGCGGCGCGATTGGGATGCCTGTCGGTCTTGGCGGCGCCTCTTCCCGTGCTCACTCCGACGTCGGCGTTTCCAACCCCAATGGTCCCGTTCCACACATTGGGGCCATTGAACCGGATGAGCCACAGGTTGACCGAATGGTCCTCGCAGCGACTGTTTGCGAAAAACCTGGCTCAGTGGAGGAAGAAGTCGCTGGGGCTCCCCCAATGCTCGGCACCACCGCGAAAGCCAGCGCGGACGCTCTACGCCTATAGTCGATTTCTCGTGCCCAGCCCCCCAGACTGGGGGCAGGATGTTCATGTCACAGGCACGTGGTGGCTTGACGATCCGGACTGGAAACCGTCGGCCGAGCTTGAGGCGTTTCTCGCCGGAGGGCCTGCGCCAATTTTTGTGGGGTTTGGAAGCATGCCGAACCTCGACGGTGAAAAACTCGCCGCCATATTCGTGGAGGCAACCAGCCGAATCGGCAAGCGCGCGATTCTCGCCACAGGCGGCGCTCTTGGAAACGTGGCTGGTTCGGACCGCATCTTCCCGATCGAATATGCTCCGCATGATCAGCTATTTCCGCGAGCCGATGCGGTAATTCATCACGGAGGAGCGGGAACGACTGCCGCAGCCTTACGCGCCGGGAAGCCGTCGATAATTTGCCCTTTTTTTGGGGATCAGCCCTTCTGGGCGCATCGTGTGTGCGCTTTGGAGGCGGGGCCGCCTCCACTCGACATGAAGCACCTCACGGTCGAAAAGATCATCGCTGCCCTCCGGGCAGTCGACGATCCGCGGATTCGCTCCGGTGCGTCAAAAGTCGGCTTGGAGATGCGAGGCGAGGGTGGCGTTCAGCGCGCCATTCGCATCCTGGAGGACCTCGACACGACGCATAGATCGGGATCGTGATCAACTTCTCCAGAAGAACGGAGAGAAAAAGACGAGGACCGTCATCACCTCCAAGCGACCCATGATCATCAACACCGTGAGCACGCCGAGGGCTGGATCCGACAGGGTCGCGAAGTTGCCGGCAGGTCCGATCACCGGTCCAACCCCGGGGCCGACGTTGGAAAGTGCGGTGATTACACCTGAGGTCGCCGTAAGGATATCATAGCCCAATGCGGCCAGGGCAAGGCTGCCCAGCGCCCACAACGTTATGAAGACGGCGAAGAACAGAAGGACGGCCCGCTGCATATCGGCGTCGACAGTTGCTTCACCGTATCGAACCGTCATGACGCTGTTTGGATAAAGAATGCGAGTGATCGCGGGTTTTACGGTCCCGAAGATAATGACGAAGCGGTAGGCCTTTATCCCTCCGGCCGTAGACCCCGAGCATCCCCCGGCGAAAGTCGCAAAGAACATCAAGATTACCGCGAAACTACCCCAGAGGGTATAGTCTTCGCTCGCGTACCCGCAAGTCGACAAAATAGAAGCGAGATTGAAAAAGGCGTGCGACAAAGCCACGCCGAACGGCACGCCGTTGGTGAACCTGTGATAAGCGGCGAGCAGGAACGCCGCGACGGTGAGGTACCCCAGGAACACGAGGATTTGCGGGTCCTGCAGGGCTTTGGCACTTCGCTTGACAAGAAAGAGAATAAGAATGGAGAACGGCAGGCTGCATAGCGTCATAAAAAAGGTCGAGGCCCACAGCAGCGGCACGCTTTGGAAGTATCCAAACGAAGCATCGTGCGTCGAAAAACCGCCCGTAGCCACCGTCGTCATGGCGTGATTGAGCGCGTCGAACTGCGTCATGCCAAGGACGTGGTACACCGTAAAACAGACGAGCGTGATGGCGATGTAGATGACGACGAACGCCCGCATAAAGGTGGCAATGCGCGCAAAGACTTTCTCGTTTGTGTCGGACGATTCCATACGGAAGAAGGAAATGCCGCCAAGTCTCAAGAACGGCATGACGAAAAGTCCAAGAGCGACAATTCCAATGCCGCCGAACCATTGCAGCATCGATCGCCAAAGCAAGATTCCAGGTGGCGCATAATCGAGCCCGGTCATGACCGTCGATCCGGTCGTGGTGACGGCCGACGCGGACTCGAATATAGCTTTCATCAGGCTCATATCTTTAGATGACAGCCACAACGGGATGGCACCGATCAACGAGAACACCACCCAGAGCAGGTTTACCAGCAAGAACCCGGTCTTGCGGTTCAATGGAGGTGGGGTGTCGCGTGTCGCAAGCGCGGCCGCACCGCAGAAACCGCCACAGAAAATCGCCGCCCGCGTAAACACCATCCAATCCGGGTGCCCGGTATAAAAGTCCACGAAGGCAGGCACCAGCATCGCGCAGCACAGGTAAAAGCCGAACACCGCTGCAACGTGGAGCGCGGATCTATAGGTTTCAGCTGACATGAATGGCCCCTGGTCCTGGATTTTGTTCGAACGTGACGCTTCCTTGTGAAGAGGTCAATGAACAACAAGGCCTAAGCGGGGATCCAGCGGTTTGTGGTTGCCGGGCGATCCTCGTCGAGCCGGGCCACCTTGAACTGGTGAATTGCGGGTCTGCAGTTCGATTCCGCTCAGACCGTATGTTCTCGGGGTGAAGGCGGCTCACCCTCGCCGTAAGCTGAGATCGGGGGTTGCTTCGGAGTGGCCGAAGCCGAGCCCCAAGCTTAGCGAGGATGAACCATGGATCAGCATAGCAGACGTTTCGTCGGTCTGGACGTCGCGAAACTGAAGATTTCTGTAGCAGTCGCAGATGGCGAGCGGGGTGGTGAGGTAAGATTTTTTGGGGACATACCCTCAGATCCGGCGTCGGTGGCGAATGTCGTGCAAAAGCTGGCCAAGCGAGGAGCTAAGCTCCACTTCTGCTACGAGGCAGGGCCTACAGGTTACGAACTCTACCGCCAGCTCACCGAGATGGACCATGATTGTGTGGTGGTGGCACCGGCACTAATTCCCAAGCGTCCCGGAGATCGAGTGAAGACAAACCGGCGCGATGCGGTCAGCTTGGCGCGGTTACATCGTGCGGGTGAGCTGACAGCGGTTTGGGTGCCTGACCGCGGGCACGAGGCTATGCGCGATCTCGTGCGGGCCCGAGAAGCAGCACAGGAGGCTCAAAAGCGGGCGCGTCAGCAGCTTCAGTCGTTCCTCCTTCGACATGGCCGCGTCTATTCGGGCCGCTCATCCTGGTCGCTGGCGCATATGCGGTGGATATCGACTCTGAAGTTCGAGCATCCGGCGCACTTCATCGTGCTCAAGGAATACTGCCAGGCGATCGAGGATGCCGAGGTGCGGTTGAAGCCTCTGACCGATCTGATATCGGAGACTGTCAAATCCTGGACGATGGCTCCTGTTGTTGAAGCCTAATCAGGCGCTGCGGGGCGTGTCGTTGATTGCCGCCGTCGTCTTTGTTGCCGAAATTGGCGACATCCGCCGCTTCGAAAACCCCCGCCAGCTGATGGCCTTTCTTGGCCTCGTTCCGTCAGAGAGCTCGACAGGTGAACATATCAAACGTGGTGGCATCACTAAGGCCGGGAACTCTCGGGCCCGTCGCCTGCTGGTTGAAGGCGCATGGGCTTACCGCTTCCCTGCGCGGGTAAGTCGATCCAAGCAAGCGCAGTTGGAAGGCCGTCGAGAAGCGTTCGCGAAATAGCCTGGAAAGGTCAGCTCCGCCTCTGCTCACGCTATCGAAAAATGACCCTCGCGGGCAAGCAAAGGCCGTCGCGATCACCGCGATCGCGCGAGAAATGGCGGCATTCCTCTGGGCTATTGGCCAGGAAGTGCAACCAGTTCATCAAGCTTAGCCAAGCGCCCCGCATAGAGCGCGCATTAGAAGGAGGGCAAACATCGATCATCTGCTGATGCCCAATGTTGGAGGCAGGGCCCTGGTCGGGGAATCTTCGATGGAATTGAGTGGCCGACGACGTCGATGCCCGTGCTCAGAGAGAAGCAGCCCCAGGCGTACACACCGAAATGCGGTATTCAACCCGCGTATAAGAGTTTGCAAACCGTCGTCTTGACGCCCTGTCTCCTACATTGCGCATTAGCTACACCCTAAAGGACCAGCCATTGTTGGCGGGGCGAACAGTCGTGGTTACGCCACTTGCAAATGAACATAAGAATTCCAACGAAACGAAAATTGCGCCAAGATCGATGGGGGTAGCGGTCGGTGCTTGAGTTTGATCTGGTGTCATCGGCATGGTTGGCCTCCAGAGAGTTTTCTAGCGACCTCACTCTGCCACGGTGCTGGCCGCTACTCACCCCTGATGGGATCTCAAGAGCCCCGATTTTGGCAATTATGTAGAAAAGATCTTCCGCGGTTTCCGAACACACGTTGGGCGTCGAGGCTCAGATGAAAGTCGAGGGGTGCGCGCGCCCTTTTTGACTATTCTTTCGGCAGAGCGTAGCGAAGCACGCGCAGGTCTTCGTCTTCGAGGGAAATCTCCAACACCCGATTGATGAGATCATCGTCATTGTCGAGCTCGATCAATGCCTGCTCGAACAACTCAATTGCATGTCGAGGTCCATGCCGGGTGGGCCGTTAAGGCAGATCAGCCCGGCATGGATGGCGACGTCGGCATATTGTCCCTTGGTGCCTGGCTTGTCTTTTGGTCCCCGGAAATCGACCGAGTTTTCGTGACAAATGTCCAGTCGCCTTCGAGAATGATCGGTTTGAGCTCCCGGTCCTTCAGGCCGCCTTCGCCGTGGCCCTTTCGATTGCCATTTTTGCCAGTTGAGGACTGAGGCACTCGTCGATCAGAAACTTCATCCCGTCTTCCTACGGCGGGGGACGCGACGATCCGTGGGGATGACCTAGCCTTCGGGAATGTCGCGGGAGACGCGGGGCCGGCCGCGCAAGGGGTTCGCTTCCGCATAGATAGAGGCGAGCCTTATCTTCTCCGCGTCCAGGCTAGGCCAGGCTTCCAGGATGCGCTCAACCGAATGACCAGCAGCCACGGATGCGGCAACATCATAGACCGGAACGCGGGTGCCGAGGATGACAGGCGTATCGCCAAGGACGTCGGGTGAGGCTGTGACGATCTCTCGCGCTGCGGCAAGTCGTCCAGCCGTTCGCTCGCACCTCTCATAAAGGGCATAAGATCGATCGTCAGAAACTCATGGTGCACGGTCCAGTCCTCGCGCAACAGAGCCGCCCAGGGGAGTGTGCGCGCTTTTGCCAGTCGCGCCTCTGCGGTGCGGATAGCAAACAATCGCTCCTCCGACGTAAGGCGGCGTGCGCTCTCAAAATAGAAGGCGATGAGTGAACAGGCCCCCGCCAGGATGTGGCGGCCATTGTCGAGCGAAACGAAGGCGTCTGGCAGAACGTGCTCATCAATGACGCGATTGATGTCGCGTAAGCTCACGCGTGAGACAACGGCGAGCCTCGCTCGCCTTCAGCATTTCCGCAACTGCAGACACCTGAGCCTCCATATTAAATCTTCCGATGTGGCGGAATATATAATTCGCGATCGAGGAGTTCCGAGCCTCCCTAAAGTGTCAGTATTGAGGACGGGCGTGCTGTTCCTGTTTTGTGCGTCGAAAGTCGCATAATGTATCGTCTGGAAACGACGGCGTGGGATTTCCGTTAGCGGTCATTCTCCTCGACGTAAGATCAGTCGTCCGCGCGTGCGAACTGCTTCTGGGTGCCGACGCCGGGCGGCTTGCCGGTCGAGATGATGTCGCCCGGCTGCAGCGACGTGTACTGCGACAGGTAGGAAACGAGATGCTGGATCATAGACAAGTGAAACCGCAGCACTTATATTTAGCGCTTGGTATTACCTTAAACTAAGGACGGCTGCTATGGCATCCCCGACTTCGCTCAAGCTCGATGATGAGTTGAAGGGCCGCGTTCAACACTTGGCTGAAATCCGTCGCCGGTCGTCTCACTGGATCATGCGAGAAGCGATTGCGCAATACGTCGAGCGAGAAGAGAAGCGAGAAGCATTGCGACAGGACACGCTGGCGGCGTGGGAGGAGTATCAATCGACCGGCCTCCATGCCACTGCGGCTGAGGTCGAAAACTGGCTATCCACGTGGGGAGCTGACGACGAGAGTGCTGCGCCTGAATGCCACAAATAGTCTTCTCTCAGGCAGCGGTTCGTGATCTTGAGCGCCTCCGAAAATTCTTGCAACCGAAAAGCCCGTTGGCAGCAAAGCGCGCGGCTGAAGCCATTCTAACAGGTGTGCAAGCCCTTGGCGTACATCCAAAATTGGGGCGCCTCATTGATGATTTGCCGGATCAGTATCGAGAGTGGCTCATCGATTTTGGAGATAGCGGATACATTACACGGTACCGCATTGACGACGACGTTGTGACAATCCTCGCCGTGCGGCATCAGAAAGAAGCTGGCTTCTGAGGGTAGACCGGCTGTTGGTCTGGTTATCAGCGAAGGCCAACGGGCCGCAGTGGTTCACCCGCCCGAAGAACGCATAATGTATCGACTGGAATGGCCATCTTAGGTATCGCAAGCACTCTAGCGGTGCAAAGCTGCCACTCTGATGAAGCCAGGTTTGATTAATGTCCCGGATACGAGATTTGGTTGGTGGTGGAGACATTCATTCGTGGTTGTCCAAACGTATTTGAACCGCTTGTTCGCTTCGAACACCGAAATCTGCACTAGCTGACGTAAGTGGACGGCCGGATCTGAGCGGAGAGGAGCTTCACAACCATCTTTTTAAGGGTGATGGTTTAGAGCGGGCCGTCCAGAGCCGTCGTGAAGAGAGCCCTTCGTGCCTCGGGATTGGTTTCAGCGCCGGCGGAACTGCTTTATGGCATGCCGTCAAGGCGGGTTTGAACTTGCAAGCTCTGATCTGCATTTCGTCGACGAGGGATGACGTCCCGCTACGGCTTCCTTCCGGTGGACTGGTCCTCGCTTGATCGACGCTCAGCATCCTCGCCGCCGTCAAACGATTCTGCCAAAAAACAATGACCGAACTATGGATTCAGGTGACTAGAAATCGGCGACCTTACCCCAGACGGATTTTCGGAAGCGGTCCGGATGGTACGCGCGGGGGTCGACGATTGGCTCGTCACCGGTGACGATGTCGGCGATCAGGTGACCGGCGCCAGGACCAATGCCGAAGCCGTGCCCACTGAAGCCGGCGGCCAGGATGAAGCCTGGTATGGTGGCGATTTCGCCGATGCACGGCACACCGTCGGGCGTGCTGTCAATGTAGCCGGCCCATGCGGCGGCGATGCTGGTGTTCTTCAGGTCAGGCAACAGCTCGACCGCGCGTGAGTGAGTGAGGCGAATGGTGGCCTTGTCGACTGCGGGATCAAGGATGCGCATACGCTCCATTGGCGTCGGAGCATCGATGCGCCAACGGGTGAGGCTCTCGTGACCGGAGCGCAAACCTTCAAGGCCGCCGCGTGCAAGGCTGCGCCAGCGCCGGGCAAACATCGGCAGAAACTGCGGCGCGAAGCGCAATTGCTGTGGCGTCGGGTCGACGCGGCCGCGGCCGCTGATGGCGAGTGTATAGCCGCCGTCGGCGCGGCGCGTCACCGAAACAGCGGCCGTATGCAGCGCATCCGGAAGGCCGATGGCGCCCGGCGAGACGGCGAGAATCGATGAGCGGACAGACGCTTGGGGAAAGCGGATATCGAGCTGGCGGCAGAAGGAGGAGGCCCAGGCGCCGCCGGCGAGGACGGCCGTTTTCGTGCGGATGGTGCCATGCTCGGTGACGACACCGGATAGGCGACCGCCTTCTGTCTCGATGCCGCGGGCGGCGCAGGACTGGTGCACGGTGCCGCCAAGTTTGAGGATCGCACGCGCGACCGCGGGTGCCGCGCTTGCCGGATCGGCGGTGCCGTCGCTCGGCGAAAAGACGCCGCCCTTCCATGGCTTGCCGGTTGCGCGGCCGCGCTCGGTCGCCTGGGCGCTGTCGAGCATATGGGTGGTGACGCCGACGGTCCGGGCGAAATCGCGCCAGCGTGCCCAGCCGGCCAGTTCCTCTTCGCTATTGCTGAGGTAGAGCAGCCCACAGCGGCGGAAACCGGTGACCTCGCCGCTCTCGGCGGCGAAACGCTCCCAAAGATCGAGGCTCTTCGTCGCCATCGGCAATTCACGGGCGTCCCGGTTCTGCTGGCGGCACCAGCCCCAGTTGCGACTCGACTGTTCCGCGCCGATCCGTCCCTTCTCGACGAGGGCGACGTTCAATCCGCGGCGGGCAAGGTAATAGGCCGCGAACACGCCGACAATGCCGCCGCCGATTACCACGGCATCGGCGGCATCGGGCAACTGCGGAGTTGTGTCGACGAGTTTCAGTGGTGCGGGCATGGCGGGACCTCCGTTTCGAGCGCAGTCTAGCGGCTTGGGCGCGAAGGCGTTGCCGGAGTATGGCCGAAGCGCAGCAGAAGATGCCGTCTTGCAGGAGCAATGCCGCCCTTTCTGCTTTGGCCCACTGTCCCAAACCAAATCGACACGCCTCTCCAATGTGTTAAGGTCATCGTCGGGAAAATCGCAGCACAATCTGCTGCGCCGTTGGCCACTTCAGCAAGGGGAAAGGCCCGCCATGAAACTCGACCGGATCGACATCAAGATTCTGTACGAACTGCAGAAGAATGGCCGCATCACCAATGTGGAGCTTGCAGAGCTCGTCAATCTTTCCCCGAGCCCATGCCTCATGCGGGTCAAGAAGCTGCAGTCGGAGGGCTATATCGAGGGCTACTCAGCGCAGATCAACGTCAGCAAGCTCGGGCAAACCCTTACGGTCTTCACCGAGATCACGCTGAAGAACCACCGGCAGATCGACTTCGCCCGCTTCCTTGCGTCGATAGAGAAGGTCGACCAAGTGATCGAATGCCATCTGGTGTCCGGCGGCTACGACTATCTCCTGAAATTCGTCACGGCCGGGATCGGCGAATACCAGACGATCATGGAGCGCCTCACCGACATGGACGTCGGCATCGACAAGTATTTTAGTTTCGTCGTCTTGAAGTCGCCGATCGTCAAGGTGCACATGCCACTGACCAGCCTGTTTCGGATGTAGAATCTTCGGATCGGCTTGCGCCGGCTTGCGCAGCGGGCGCCTGCGATCTGGCCCGCTCCTCCGGAGCCGCACCTGACAAGGTATGATGTTTCGTCCGCGTCTCCTTCGGTCCTTCTTCGGACTGAGGCGATGGCCAGCAGGTTGGAATGAGCCGGCGCCTCAGCGCTGGCGATAGGCTCGCACGAGCTCCGGATCCTGTTCGAGCCCATCGAGCCACGTGGGATCGAGCCTCGGCACCGACGAGAAGAGCAACTGCGAATAGGGATGCTCAGGTGTCTTGATCTTCGCCGGCGAGATTTCCTCTACCTTTCTGCCGCCATACATCACGACGATCTCGTCGCAGATCGACTCCACCACGGAGAGGTCATGGCTGATGAAGATGTAGGAAAGACCGAGCTCGCGCTGCAATTCCTTGAGGAGATCGATGACGGCGGCGGCGACCACCGTATCGAGCGCCGAGGTGATTTCGTCGCAAAGGATCAGCTTCGGGTCGGCGGCAAGCGCGCGGGCGAAGTTGACGCGCTGCTTCTGGCCGCCGGAAAGCTCGCCCGGGCGGCGATGACGCAGGTTGCGCGGCAGACGCACCATGTCGAGCAGCTCATCGATGCGTGCGCTACGCGCCTTGGCATTCATCCCGTGATAGAAGGTAAGTGGCCGGGCTAAGATGTCCTCGACGGATTTCGCCGGATTAAGCGCCGTATCGGCATATTGGAAGACGATCTGCATTTCGCGTAGTTCGTCGCGCGAGCGCTCGCGGGCGCTGCGACCGAGTTCCTTGCCGTCGAAAACGATCTTGCCGACAGCGGCCGGCAATATGCCGGCGATGGTGCGAGCGAGCGTCGACTTGCCGCAACCGGACTCGCCGATGATACCGAGGTTGCGCCCCTTCTCCACCTTGAGACTGACATGCTCGACCGCGCGCACGAGCGGCAGGCCGTCGGCCTGAACCTGGCCGTAGCCTGCGATGAGATTTTCGATTTCGAGCAACGGGGCCGGACCACTCTCGGCCGCGCCCGCAGCGCCACGGGGTTTCGGCTCGAAGGCGGCGAGCAGCTCCCGCGTGTACGGGTGCTTCGCGCCATTGAGGATCTCTTCGGTCGTGCCGATCTCCTTGGTCTCGCCGCCTTTCAAGACGACGATCCGATCGGCGATCTGGGCGACCACGGCGAGGTCGTGCGAGACGTAAACGCCGGCGATGCCGCCTTTCTTCATGACCGACTTGAAGGCGCGCAGCACCTCGATCTGCGTCGTCACGTCGAGCGCCGTCGTTGGCTCGTCGAAGATGACGAGCTTCGGGTCCCCGATCAGTGCCATCGCCGCTGAAAGCCGCTGCAACTGGCCGCCGGAGACCTGGTGCGGATAGCGCCTACCAATCGTTTCGGGCTCTGGTAGCGACAGCGCTCGGAAGAGATCCACTGCGCGGGCGCGCGCCTCGTCGGACGACATAATCCCATGGATGCGGGTGACCTCGATCACCTGGTCCATGATTGTGGTGGCCGGGTTGAATGCGGCGGCGGCTGATTGCGGAACATAGGTGACCTCGGTGCCGCGTACCCTGGCGCGCTGCTTTTCGCTCAGCGTCACCATATCCTTTCCGGCGACTGAGACGCTGCCGCCGGAGATGCGACAGCCGGGACGGGCATGGCCCATCAGCGTGAGTGCGATCGTCGTCTTGCCGGAGCCGCTTTCGCCGATCAGCGCCACGATCTCGCCCTCAGCGATGTCGAAGCTGACGCCGTTGATGATCTCGACGCGGCGGCCGGAATCGGTGGTGGCTTCGACCTTCAGGTCGCGGATTTCTACGAGATTTACCATCATTCGCTCCGATCGCGGATCTTCTTGGGCAGGTTGTCGATCAGCAGGTTGACGCTGATGGTGAGGCTGGCGATCGCAAAGGAGGGAGCCATCACCGCCGGTGCACCAAAGGGCAGGCCGCCGATATTCTCACGCACGAGAGCCCCCCAGTCTGCGTAAGGCGGCTGGACGCCGAGGCCGAGGAAGGAGAGGCCGGAGAGCAGGAGAACGATGAAGACGAAGCGGATGCCAAGGTCGGCAAGTACTGGTCCGACGATGTTCGGCAGGATTTCCGAGCGGATGAGATAGAGCGTGCTTTCGCCACGGATGCGGGCGACGGTGATGAAATCCATCGCGTTGATGTTGACGGCAAGCGCGCGGGCGAAACGGTACGCGCCGGGGATATAGATCACCGACAGCGTCAGGATTAGTACGGGAATGGAGGAGCCGACGGCAGCGACGACCACAAGGCCGAACAGCTTGCTCGGGATCGAGTTGAGGGCGTCGAGGAAGCGGCTCAGGACCGTGTCGAGCCAGCCGCCGGCGACCGCTGCGAACATGCCGAGCATCACGCCGCTGAAGCAGGCGATCGTAACTGCCGCAAGCGAGATACCGACCGTATAGCGGGCGCCCATCAGGATTCGCGAGAGCATGTCGCGGCCGAGATAATCCGAGCCGAGCCAGAAGTCGCGGCTCATCGGGCCGAAGTAGTCGAGGTCGACGATCTCGCCGACGGGGTAGGGGATGATCAGCGGCGCGAAGATCGCGATCAACGCCCAAAAAAGGATGACCGAGAGACCGACCATGCCGATGATGTTGAAGCGATAGCCAAGCCGGGTTCCTGAAATCCGGTCAGCCTTGGTCTCAGAATTGGTCATTGTCATCGGAGCCTCGGATTGGAAAGGATGGCTATGATATCGGCGGCCGTGATCAGGAGCAGATAGCCGAGGCAGAAGATCATCGCGCAACTCTGGATCAGCGGCAGGTCGCGAGTGGCGACGGCGTCGACCATCAGCTTGGCAATACCTGGATAGTTGAAGATCGTCTCGACAATGATGACGCCGCCGAGCAGGTATGAGAGCGAAAGCGCGACCGCGTTGACAATCGGGCCCAGAGCGTTCGGCAGCGCATGCCGAAACACGATGCGCGGCCGCGAGGCACCCTTGAGCAACGCCATCTCCACATAGGGCGTGTTGAGCGTCTCGATCACCGCTGCCCGGGTCATGCGGATCATTTGTGCCGAGATGACGAAGGTAAGGGTGATCACCGGCATAGCATAGATGCGCAGGAGCTCTGTCAGCGACGTGACTTCGTTCGCGAAGGAGAGCGCCGGCAGCCATTTCAGGTAGACGGCGAAGATCAACACCGCGGAGGTCGCTATCATGAATTCCGGCACGGAGATGACCCCTATCGTCAGCACGGTGACGGCGCGGTCGTACAGCGAGCCACGTAGCATCGCCGCCGTGATGCCGAGCGTCAGCGCGATTGGCACGGAAAAGAGCGCGGTGACGCCCGCGAGTTGCAGCGTGTTGATGAAGCGCCCGCCGATCAGATCCGCGACAGGCATCTCATTGGCATAGGAGGTGCCAAGGTCGCCCTGCAGCAAACCAACGATCCAGCGCAGGAAACGGAAGATCGCCGGGTCGTCGAGATGCATGGCCTTGCGCAAGCCTTCGACTGCCTCCGGCGTGGCGGCCTGTCCAAGCAGGATCGTCGCTGTGTCTCCCGGCAAGAGCGTCGTGGCGAAGAACACGGCGAAGGAGACGATCACCAGCGTGATCAAGGCGATGAGCAATCTGCTCAACACGAGCGATAGGACACGATTGTTCACACGCGTTCCCTTTCGGCATTCGAGATTTCAAACCAAAAGGATCAGGGCTGCAGCGCTGCGGCTGCAACCCCGACCGTTCGCTTCATCAGGCTTCGAGCCAGACATATTCCGCGAAAGCATAACCCATCTGGCCGCCAAGCGGGTTGGCTTCCAAGCCCTTGAGCTTGGCGGTGATCGCATCGACATTGGAGATATAGGCCGGAATGATGGTGCCGGCTTCGTTTGCGACCATCACCTGCATCTCGTTGTAGATCGCCTTGCGCTTCTCCTGGTCAAGTGAGCCGCGCGCCTCGATCAGCATCTTGTCGAATTTCTCCGACTTGTACTGGCTCTCGTTCCATGGCGCTTGCGAAGTATAGAGTAACGAGAACAGGATGTCCGGTGTCGGACGCGGGTTGATGTTGCCGAAATGGACCGGTGCCTTGAGCCAATAATTGTCCCAATAGCCGTCGGCCGGAACGCGCTGGACATCGAGCTTCAAGCCGATCTCGGCAGCGGAAGCCTGGATGATCATTGCCATATCGATCGACGAGTTCGCCGCCTCGGATGCGATCACCGGGATCGACTGACCGAGAACGCCGGCCTTCTCGAAATGGAACTTCGCCTGCTCCGGATCGAACGCCCGCGGCTTCAGGTCGCCATTATGGTAGAAATTTGCCGGCGAAACCGGCTGGTCGTTGCCGACTTCTCCGAGGCCGCGGAGCGCCGACTTGACGATCTGCTCGCGGTTGACGAGGTACTTCATTCCCTCGACGAAGTCCCGCTTGCTGCCGGGCTCCAAGTCCATGCGTATGTTGAGATTGGTGTAGTTGCCCGAGGTGGTTTTCGAGAGCACGAAGCCGTCGCCTTGGGCCTCGACCAGGCGCATCGAGCGCGGATTGATCGTAGCAGCGAGATGGATGTCGCCTGAGAGCAATGCGTTGACGCGCGAGCTATCGTCGCTGATCGCGAAGTACTCGAAGGAATCGACGTTCGGGCCGGACTTCCAATAGTTCTTGTTCTTGATGCCGATCGAGCGTACGCCGGGCTCGAAGACCTCCCTGACGAAGGCGCCGGTGCCGTTCCCCTTGGAAAAATCCGTCGTGCCATCGGCGACGATCATGAAGTGGTGCATCGACAGGATGGTCGGCAGGTCGGCGTTCGGATTTGCGAGCGTGATCTCGACTGTCTGCTTGTCGACGGCCTTGAAGCCTGTCATCTGCGCGGCGATCTTCGCGACCTTCGAACCGACGGATGGATCGAGATGGCGTTTCAACGAGAAGACCACGTCGTCGGCGGTTAACGGCTTGCCGTCGTGGAAGGTGACGCCGCTCCTCAGTTTGACCGTCCAAGTCTTCGCATCCTCAGACTCGATTGCCTCAGCGAGCTCCATCTGCGGGGTGCCGCTCTTATCGAGGAAGGTGAGACGGTTGTAGAAGGAGCAGCAGCGCACATAGTCGGTGGAGAGCGATGCCTTGGCCGGGTCGAGCGTGTCCGCAGTCGAGGACGACCAGCCGGCCGCCTTAAGCGCGCCGCCGGAGACCGGCGTTGCGGCAACCGCGTTGGAGGCGCGGCCGAGCACGAGACCGCCGGCGGAGAGAGCAACGCCGCCCGCGAGCATCATCTGCAGCAGCTCACGGCGTGTAGCGCCGCGGCGGATGGCGTTTTCGACCAGGGCGTCGTCGGAACTGGTCCAATTGGTGATCTTGTCGTTCATGTCATTCCCCTTTTCGTTGTTGACGGGCTGCACGTCTTCCGCGGACTTAGACCCAATCCGGTGAACTGGTCAGCTACGTGCGACGGCCACGGCATCGGCAAGGCCGGCCAAGGAGGTGAAGTGGTAGTCGGGCTCGGTGAACTCGGCCGGCTCTATGGTGCCGCCGTAACCTTTCTGCGCGTGGCGCCGCTCGATCCAGCAACTGGTCAGTCCGAGCTTCCGCGAAATGCCTATGTCGTGGTACTGGCTCTGGGCGACATGGAGGACGTCGTCCTTCGAATTGCCTTGCGAGCCGATGAAGTCGAAAACCTTCTGAAAGAAGGCGGGGTCAGGCTTTTCGGTGCCGGTATCGTCGGCGGTGAAGGCGGCGTAGAAGGGATCGCCCAGTTCCTCGGCGAAGAAATCGAAGGCCCAGCGGCGCGCATTGGTCATAGCGACAAGCCGGTAATTCTTCGCAAGGCGCGCCAGCGCTTCGGCGCTGTCTGCGAAGGCCCTCCAGTTCCTGGCGGAGTCCCTGAGACGCTCGCCATATTTCCGCTCAGTCGGAAGGCCGAGCTTCGGCGCGATTTCAAGATAGACGCGCACCAGATCGTCCGGGAAGAGGTCGGCGTCCTTGGAGTAGCGCGCTGCGCGGTAGAGGCTGAGCGCCTCCTCGCCATCGATGGCGACACTGGCCTCGGCGGCGACGCCGGCGAGGCAATCCTTGAGACCGCCCTCGAAGTCGACCAGCGTGCCGACGACGTCGAAGGTCATGTATTTGAATTCGGGAAGGCTCTTGTGCACATCGATTCCCCAGTTTTTTCGCGTCCCACGTCGGAGCGCCGACTTCATGAAGAAGAATATTCTGTTCCCGTCGGCGGGATGTTCTCTCCCGCTCTTGCTGGAAAGGCCGCATATGCTGGGATCCGGCCGCTTCCTTGATTTGAGTTTGGCAGTTGTGCCGCGCTGGAGTCTCTGAAAGGGCGCCGTAGCGCGGCACAAAATTTCGAATATGGCGGTTCCGCGACATATCGCGTCAGTCGTCCATCAGGCCCTCAAAGCCTGGCGAACATCCAGGTCTTCCAAGGTCTCGTTCAACGTTTGGCGGGTGCGCTCGACGATTTCGTCGATCTCCGCTTCGGTGCAGCAGAGCGGCGGCGCGTAGCCCAGCACGCCATTGGCGAAGGCACGGATGACAAGGCCGTTTTCCCAGGCACGGTCGAAGATGCGGCGCGCTGGCTCCGCGGCTGCCGGCAAAGGGGTCTTCTTCACTTTGTCGACGACGAGTTCGACGGCGGCCAGCATGCCACGGCCGCGCACATCGCCGACGAGCGGGTGGTCTCTCAGGTTTTCAAGGCCCTGCATCAGACGGGCACCGGCCTTCCGCCCATTTTCCAGCAGGCCGCCTTCGTAAAGCTTCAGCACTTCCAGGCCGACCGCCGCGCTGACCGGATGAGCCGAATAGGTATGGCCGTGGCCGACGGCGGCAGCGCCGGCACCGTCGGCGATCGTCTGATAAACATGGTCGGCCATGAAGACCGCGCCCATCGGCACGTAGCCGGAAGTGAGACCTTTGGCCGTGGTGATGAAATCCGGCACGGTCTCGTCCTCTTCGCAGGCGAAGAGCGGGCCAGTGCGGCCGAAGCCGGTGATCACCTCGTCTGCAACGAAGAGGATGCCGAGCTCGCGGCAAAGTTCGCGCATCGCCTTCATCCAGCCCCTGGGCGGCACCAGCACGCCGCCCGAGCCTTGGATGGGCTCGGCATAGAAGGCGGCGACGCGCTCGGGGCCAATATCCTCGACCTTGCGACGGAGTGCCGCCAGCGATGCGTCAATGATTGCCTGCGGATCCTCACCCACCGGATTGCGGTAGGCATAATGCGACGGGATCTTGTGCTGCCAGTCGAAGGGAATGCCGAAGCCGGCATGGAAGGCCGGCAGCGCGGTGAGGCCGGCGCCGACGGTCGAGGAGCCGTGATAGCCCTGTTCGACCGAGATGAACTGATCGCGCTGCGGCTCGCCACGGGCATTCCAATAATAACGGATGAAGCGGATCGTGCTATCGACGGCATCGGAACCGCCCAGCGTAAAGTAGACATGGTTGAGATCGCCTGGCGCGCGTTCGGCGAGTTCAGAAGCGAGGCGGATGGCCGGCTCCGAACCGAGGCCGAAATAGGCCGTCGCGTAAGGGAGTTCGCGCATCTGCTTTGCTGCCGCCTCGACGATACTTTCATGTCCGTAGCCCGCATTGACGCACCAGAGTCCGGCAAAACCGTCGATCATTTGCCTGCCCGAGGCGTCGGTGACCGTTGCACCTTTGGCCGAGGCGAGCACGCGCACGCCGAGCTTTTCGTGGCTGCGATAGGAGGCGACCGGATGGATCAGGTGGGCACGGTCGAGCTCGATAAGGGAATTGCTGTACATAATGATCTCCGGATCAGCCGAGCGCCTGATTGGCGAGGGCGAAGGTGATGGCGGCGGGATCGGCGGCGCGGTGAACTGGCGGCTTCATCATGGCGATCCCGCCGCCGACATGGGCAAGTCCGTATTCGGCAAGCCAGGGCGAAAGGCCCGTATTGGCGGTAGTATCAACTCGGAGAAAGCGGCCGGTTTTGACGGCGATGAAATGTTGAACGAGCGCCTTGGCGTCATCGAGGTTGCCGGAAACGATGGGGCCGATGACCTCGCCGCGGCCGAAGGCGCGCAAGGCTGCGAAACCGGAGACGCGACCGTCGCGGCGAATGACGGCGAATTCGCCAACCTCGGCCAGATAGGCGATCAGCCTCCTGCGGTCGGCACCAAAGGCTAGACGATCAAGCTCGGCGATCGCCTGGATGTCGAAGGTGTCCGCCGCCTCGGCTGCCGCTGGCGTGGCTATTTCTCGAGCGATCCCCTGGTGTTGCAGCACGCGCCCGGTCTTCTCGAAGCCAAGTTTTTCGTACAGTGGCATGCCCTCAGTCGTTGCCACGAGTCTAAGCGGACGATCGGCTGCCAGCTCCACCGCCGCGTCCATCAGCTTGCGACCGAGGCCGCGGCCGCGCATCGCCTCGTCGACGATGACCATGTTGATCGTCGCACAGTCCGACTCGTAAGGGGTCACGAATACAGTGCCGACGACCCGGTTGCCCTCAATCGCGACGACACCTTTGCTCATAATTAGCGCCATCTGCCAATCTTCAAGGCGATGTGGCCAACCGGCCTGCCGCGAGAGCTTGACGGCGGCCTCCAGATGCTCAGGCCCGAAGGCGGCAATATCGATCTGACTTGTCTGCATGGCGTTTCCTTCATTTCTGCCCGCTAGTCTGAAGGAGTGCTGACCGGAAGATCGTCTGAAAGCTTTGGCTCGCGCGGTATCTTATAGCTTTGCGTCTGCCGGTCGCCGCATCTTATGCTGATAAGGAAGGAGCGCTGGGACGGCGCCGGGCCGAAAGGCACTGTTGACGATCAGCAGCCACGCAACCTTCTGCCAAAGCCGGCTCTCGATACGATAGATTCTGCTTCGAACGCCGCCAAATCAGGCGAGGCGATGGGAGGCGCAGCGCCTATGATCCTTACAGAATACCTGGTCCCGCTCTTACAAGGATACGCACATGACGACGTTCCGTCCGAAATACATCACTTTCGACTGCTACGGCACGCTAACCAATTTCCAGATGGCAGAAGCTGCGCGCGACCTCTATGGGGAGCAGCTCGATGAAGCGCGCTTGGCCGAATTCATCAAGAATTTCGCCGCCTATCGTCTTGACGAAATTCTCGGCGACTGGAAGCCCTATGCGGAGGTGGTGCACAATTCGCTGGAACGGACCTGCAAGCGCAACGGCATAAAGTTCCGCGATGAAGCTGCGAAGATGGTCTACGAGCGTGTCCCGACCTGGGGGCCGCATGCGGACGTGCCGGCGGGGCTTGCCAGGGTCGCCAAGGAGATCCCGTTGGTGATCCTGTCGAATGCAATGAATTCGCAGATCATGTCGAATGTCGAAAAGCTCGGCGCACCCTTCCATGCAGTATACACCGCCGAACAGGCGCAGGCCTACAAGCCGCGCTTCAAGGCCTTCGAATACATGCTCGACATGCTCGGCTGCGGCCCCGAGGACATTCTCCACTGCTCGTCTTCCTTCCGCTATGACCTGATGTCGGCGCATGATCTCGGCATGAAGAACAAGGTCTGGGTCAATCGCGGCCACGAGCCGGCCAATCCGTATTACGGTTACATCGAGATCGCCGGCATCTCTTCCCTTCCGGGCGTCGTCGGTCTTTAGAAAGGGCAGTCCGCCATGAAGTTTCTGTCCTACTGGCACGACACCGCCCCGGCCTTTGCCGGGGCTGCTCAGGGTCCGGTCGAGGGCCACTACGACGTCGCGGTGATCGGCGGCGGTTTCACCGGCCTCGCCGCTGCTCGGCAACTTGCCAAGGCTGGCGCCAAAGTCGTCGTGCTGGAGGCGGAAAGGGTTGGCTGGGGTGCCTCCGGACGCAATGGCGGCCACTTGAACAACGGGCTCGCCCACAGTTATCTCGCGGCCAAGGCGGAACTCGGCAGGGAGCGGGCGATTGCGCTTTACCAGGCGTTCGACGAATCGATCGACACGATCGAGGCACTAATCGCCGAAGAAGGCATCGACTGCAGTTTCCGCCGCGCTGGCAAACTGAAGCTCGCCTCGAAGCCCCAGCATTTCGAGGCGATCGCCCGCAATTTCGAGGCGGTCAACACGGAAGTTGACCGCGACACCGCGCTTCTCTGCGCACAGGACCTGAAGCAGGAAGTCGGCTCGCCCTTCTGCGGGGCGATGCTCTCGAAGAAGAGCGCGATGATGCACATGGGGCGCTATGTCGTCGGACTCGCCGAAGCGGCCACCCGCCATGGCGCCACGGTCTTCGAGAGCGCGGCGGTTACCGAGCATCGGCAGGCGGCCGGCCGGCACGCATTGAAGACCGCCCGCGGCAGCGTCACAGCGGATGCGGTTCTTGTCGCCACCGGCGCCTACACGCCTTCGACCTTCGGCTACTTTCGTCGCCGCATCATCGCCGTCGGCAGCTTCATCATCGCCACCCGACCGCTGACAGCGGCGGAGATCGCGGCAAGCATGCCGGGTAATCGCACCTGCGTCACGTCGATGAACATCGGCAATTATTTCAGGCTTTCGCACGACAACCGTCTAATCTTCGGCGGCCGAGCCCGCTTCTCGGCGAAATCCGACCAACGGTCGGACGCGAAAAGCGGTGCCATCCTCAAGGCGAGCCTCGCTGAGATCTTTCCGCAGCTTGTCAACGTCGAGATCGACTATTGCTGGGGTGGTCTCGTCGACATGACCAAGGACCGCTTCCCCCGCGCCGGTTATCAAGACGGGGTTTGGTACGCCATGGGCTATTCCGGCCACGGCGCGCAGGTTTCGACGCATCTCGGCATGATCATAGCGGATGCAATTCTCGACCGGCCGGACCGCAACCCGCTGAAGGGTCTCGAATGGCCGGCCGTGCCAGGACATTTCGGCAAGCCCTGGTTCCTGCCGCTCGTCGGCATGTATTACAAAATGCTGGACAAGGTCCAATAGACAGCTCAGGTAAGGAAGAAGGGCGCGGACCGGACAGGCCCGCGCCCTTCTTTGTTTGGAGGATCTCGCCTGGTGTGCTGCCTGAAGTGTGCAGCGGATTTTGCGAAAGAGTTGAAGCGCCTCGCGCGCGCTTTAGAGCGGGATGAAGAAACACGGCGCCTTTTCGCAGGCATTCACTCCACTCCTGGAACAATCACGTTTGCGGCTTTGGTTCGATCCGACCCAAGATCGTCGTGACTACCCACAGCTCGTCGCGTTCAATCGAATTCACGCGACGCGCCGTAGGTACTTGTTTGAGCATGTCGTTGCCCCAAAAGCCCACATTTTTGCGCCACTTGCATTAATCCAGGCCGCCGATGTGGAAGCTCTTCATCTCGAGATATTCCTCGATACCGACCTGGGCACCCTCGCGGCCGAGGCCGGAATACTTGACGCCGCCGAAGGGGGCGACTTCGGTGGAGATGGCGCCGGTGTTGAGGCCGACCATGCCGAATTCGAGCGCTTCCGCCACGCGCCAGGACCGTTTCAGGCTTTCGGTGTAGAAATAGGCAGCCAGACCGAAGGGCGTGCCATTGGCGATGGCGATTGCCTCCTCCTCCGTCTCGAAGCGGAAGAGTGGGGCAACGGGACCGAAGGTCTCTTCGCTGGCAAGCAGCATCTCGGTGGTGGCGCCGGTCAGCACGATCGGGGCCGTATATTGTCTCCCCTCCGGCACCGAGATGCCGCGCGCCGAAACCTTCGCGCCTTTGGCAAGCGCGTCCTCGACATGGCGGTTGATCTTGTCAATTGCCGCATCATTGATCATCGGTCCGATCGCGATTCCGGTTTCCGTGCCGGGGCCGACCTTCATTGCGTTAACGCGTGCGCCGAGCTTCTCGGCGAAGGCGTCGTAGACGCCGGCCTGCACCAGGATGCGGTTGGCGCAGACGCAGGTCTGGCCGCCATTGCGGAACTTGGAGACGATCGCGCCTTCGACGGCGAGATCAAGGTCAGCGTCGTCGAAGACGATGAAGGGGGCATTGCCGCCGAGTTCAAGCGAGAGCCGTTTGACGCTGTCGGCCGCGCCTTTCATCAACAGAGAACCGACGCGCGTCGAGCCCGTAAAGGAGATCTTGCGCACTGTTTCGTTCGCCATGAATTCGTTGCCGATTGCGGTCGGCATTCCGGTGACGATGTTGATCACGCCGGCGGGAATGCCGGCGCGCTCTGCCAGAACTCCAAGGGCGAGCGCCGAAAATGGCGTGAATTCCGAGGGCTTGATTACCACCGTGCAGCCCGCGGCCAGGGCGGGTGCCACCTTGCGGGTAATCATTGCGTTCGGGAAGTTCCACGGCGTCACGATGGCGCAGACGCCGACTGCCTCCTTCAGAACGAGGATGCGGCGATCGGCCGTCGGAGAGGGAATGGTGTGGCCGCCGATGCGGCGGGCTTCTTCGGCGAACCATTTGACGAAGGACGCGCCGTAACGGATTTCCACGCGCGCTTCGTCCAGGGGCTTGCCCTGTTCCATCGTCAAGAGCAGCGCCAGATCCTCAAGGTTTTCAATCATCAGCGTGTACCAGCGCTCGAGCATCGCGGCCCGTTCGGCATGCGTCTTCTTCTTCCACGGCCCGAAGGCGGCATTGGCGGCTGCGATGGCGGCGCGCGTTTCCTCTTCACCCATGTCCGGAATAATACCGAGACGCGTCTGGCTGGCAGGATCGAAAACGTCGACGGTCTTACCCGAGGCTGCTGCCAGCCAGGCTCCGTCGATGAAGCCCTCTTGCCGGAAAAGTTCCCTATCGTCCAACTTCATTATTTCTCTCCTCTCAATATCAGTTGAGCGCGGCAAGCACAGCCGCCGTGATGGTTTCGGTTTTGTCTTTGCCCGGCACGGTGCCGATCCCGCGGGCGGTCGTTTTTTCGAGCGCGGCCAGAACAATGCGCGCGGCGTCGCTTTCTCCGAGATGCTCCAGCATCATCGCACCGGACCAGATGGCGGCTATTGGGTTGGCGATGCCTAGATGGGCGATGTCGGGCGCTGATCCATGCACCGGCTCGAACATTGAAGGGGCGCTGCGATCAGGATTGATGTTGGCCGAAGCCGCAAAGCCGAGACCGCCCTGAATGGCGGCACCGAGATCGGTCAGGATGTCGCCGAAAAGGTTCGAGGCGACCACGACATCGAGGCTCTCTGGCGCCATCACCATGCGCGCGGCCATGGCGTCGATATGATAGTTCGTCACCTCGACATCGGCATAGTCGGCAGCGAGCTCTCGCGTAATCTCGTCCCAGAACACCATGGAGTATTTCTGGGCGTTGGATTTGGTCACCGAAGCGAGTTTGCCGCGGCGTTGGCGAGCCTGTTCGAAGCCGAAGCGCAAGATCCGCTCGACGCCCGTGCGCGTGAAGATCGAGGTTTCGACCGCGACTTCGTCGACCGTTGCCTGATGCACGCGGCCGCCGGCTCCGGAATATTCGCCTTCGGTATTCTCGCGGATGCAGAGAATGTCGAAATTTTCCGCTTTCAGCGGCCCCTGCACACCCGGCAGCAGCCGGTGCGGGCGGATATTGGCATATTGCACAAAGGCCTTGCGGATCGGCAGAAGCAAGCCGTGGAGTGAGACGGAATCCGGCACCTCGGCGGGCCAGCCGACGGCCCCGAGCAGGATCGCATCGAAGCGACGCAAGAGTTCTATGCCATCTGCTGGCATCATCGCGCCCGTTTCCTTGTAATAGGCGCAGGACCAGGGGAAGGGCGTGCCGGTGAGCGAGAAGTTGGAATGCCTGGCAACGGTCGAAAGAACCCGCCAGGCCGCATCCGTTACATCCTGGCCAATACCGTCGCCGGGGATGAGTGCGATCGAATAGGATTTCATGGAAGGCTCCTAGAGGTTGATGAGAACGCTCTTGCTCTTGCGATTGGCTTGATAGGCTACGCGTCCGAGGTCCTTGCCGATGCCGGAGCGCTTGTAGCCGCCGGTCGGCAGAATGTGGTCGCGTGAGCGGCTGTACCGGTTGACCCAAACGGTGCCTGCCTGGAGTCGCCGCGTAAGCCGGAGGGCGCGCGACAGGTCACGGGTGAAAAGGCCGGCGGCCAGGCCGTAGGTCGGGTGATCGGCGAGCGCCACGGCCTCCTCTTCGTCGGCAAAGGTCTGCATGGTCAGGACCGGACCGAAGATTTCTTCAGTTATCGCTGGCGAGGAACTGTCGCGCACGGCCATCAACGTCGGCTGATAGAAGTAGCCGGGCGCATCCATTGGCGCGCCCCCGAACAGGCATTCGCCGCCCGCTGCAACGGCAGCCTCGACGATGCCGTGGATGCGGTTCAACTGGCGCTTCGAGATGATCGGCGAGTATTCGGTTGCCTCGTGCCAGGTCGGCCCCGCCTTCGCCGCTCTCATGCGTCTGACGATCGCCTCGGCGAGCGGCGCAGCAGCACCCTCCTCGACGATTAGGCGAGAGCCGGCGACGCAGGCCTGGCCGGCATTGGAGAGGATGCTCTGTGCGATCGCGGCGGCCGCCTTGTCGAGGTCCGCGTCGGCGAACACGAGTTGAGGACTCTTTCCGCCAAGTTCAAGCGTCATGGGTTTGACCCCGGTGCGGGCGATGTTAGCCATGATGGCTGAACCGGCGCCGGTCGAGCCGGTGAAGCTGACCTTGGCGATGTCTGGATGGCCGGTGAGGGCAGTGCCGGTCACCGGACCGTCGCCCAGCACGATATTAACGAGACCAGCCGGCAGGCCGGAGCGGATCGCGAGTTCGGCGAGATAGACGGTCGAAAACGGCGTCAATTCCGACGGCTTCAGTACCACGGCATTGCCGGCCGCAAGCGCGGGGCCGAGCTTCCAGGCGGCCATCGAAATGGGAAAATTCCACGGGGTGATGGCGGCAACGACGCCATAGGGCTCCGTCATGACCATGCCGAGACTACCGTCGTCGGTCGGCACGAGGTCGCTTCCTTCCTTATCGGCGAACTCCGCAAAGAACCGGATCTGCTCGGCGCTGACAGCGACATCGCCGGCGACGAGGTGACCAACGGGACGCGTCGAGGAAAGCGCCTCGAGCTTGGCGAGGGTTTCCGCCTCCCTTTCGATCAGGTCGGCCCAGCGCTGCAGCACGACTGTCCGCTCGCGTGGACGCACGCCGCCCCAGTTGCTAGCCTTCAGCGCATTCTTGGCGGTTTCGACAGCGCGGTCGACGAGTGCCACATCCGCGAGCGGACAGCTGGCATAGGCTTTGCCATCGGATGGACGATGCATGTCGATGACCCCGTCGGCAGGGATCATCCGGTCGCCGATGAAGTGACCGATAGGGAGGTGGACGGTGTCAGGGTCGAAACTCAGTGCCATGCGGATACCTCGGATAACTGCAGTCGAAGCTAGCAAAACTGAGGTAGTCGCTTGGTTTGTTGGTGGAGGTGGCGCGGCGGAAAACACCGTTTTGCAGCCGCCGCGCAGTGTATTGTTTGGCGGGGTCGGATAACCCCGCCCGATCGCTCAAGCCATCACGGTCACGTAGACCTTGCGCACCGTCTCGATCGTCTTCCAGATACCGACGAAGCCCGGCTTCATGACGAAGCTGTCGCCGGCCGTGTAGGTGACCGGCTCGCCGCCTTCGGGCGTGAGTTCAATGACGCCGGAAAGGATATGGCAGAACTCGAAGGTCTCGCCCTTGATCGAGCGCGTCTCGCCGGGCGTCGCCTCCCAGATTCCGGTGTGGATCATTTCGCCACGGGCGACATCCTGAGCCCATGTCTTGAAAGAGGGGTCGCCGGAGATGAGGCGCTCCGGAAGGGGACGGGATTCCCGCGGCGCGAAGGAGGCGTTGGTATCGATGGTCTTCAGGAGTGACATGGCTTTCCTTTCCTTTCCTGGGGTGGAATTCAATAGCCGCGGCCGCGATCAACGAGCCCGACCGGATCGAGACCCGAGCGGTGGCGTCTGATGTTCTCGATCACGGCCTTGGCGGCGGTTTCCGGTTGAGTCACGCTCGCTATGTGCGGCGTCAGCAGAATCTTCGAATGGCGCCAGATGGCATGGTCCGCCGGAAGCGGCTCGGGGTCGGTGACGTCGATGAGGGCGCCGGAGAGATGGCCGCTGTCGAGTGCGTCGAGAAGTGCCTGATGATCGAGCTGCGGACCGCGGCCGACATGAACGAGCGCCGCACCGGCCGGGAGCTTGGCGAAGAGCTCGGCATCGAGGAAACCGCGCGTCTCGTCGGTTAGAGGAATGAGACAGATGAGGATGTCGGTGTCGGCCAACAGATTGTCGAGACCGTCAGCACCGTGCAGGCATCTGACACCCTCGAGTTCGTGCGCGCTGCGGCTCCAGCCGGATAGGGAAAAGCCGAAGGGCTTCAATCGTTCGAGAACCGCGGTGCCGAGCATGCCGAGGCCGAGCACGCCGATGCGGCGTTCCGACGCCTGAATCTGGGAAATGGCCTGCCAATGTTGGCTGCGCTGCTGGTCCAAATAGGCCGGCAAATTGCGATGGAGCGCGAGTACGGCAAGTGTCACATATTCCTGCATCATCCGGATGATGCCGTCCTCAACCATGCGCACGACCTTCACACGCGGCGGAACGGCCTCGATGCGGAACTGGTCGACGCCGGCGCCGATCGAAAAGAGGATTTCAAGGTTGCGATAGCGCGAAAGATCTTCCGGAACCGTCCAGGTGATCAGGTAGCGCACCGCATCTGGATCGACCGCCGCCGCATCCGTGGCGAAAGGAACGTCCGGAAGCTCACGCGAAAAAGCTTTGGCGAAGATCGCACCGCGTTTTGCGTCGGAATTGAAGAGGAAGGTCATTGCGCGTCTCCGCCTTGATGCCTCAGGCGCGACAACGCTCACCGAGCCGCTCGATCATCGCCTGGCAGGCAGCGAGTTCGTCGGTGAGGATGTATTCGTTCGGCTTGTGGGCGCGGTCAATCTCGCCGGGGCCGCAGATGATCGCGTCGATGCCGGCCTGCTGGAAAAGCCCGGCTTCGGTGCCGTAACTGACAGCCGGGAGAGACACGAGGTCGGTCAGTTCCTCCAGAAGCGTTGCGAGCGGCGCATCGGCGGGGAGAAAGAGCGCTGGATAAGCGCTGAGCTCTTGCCATTCGACTGTGAAACCAAGTTCCCTGAGTTTCTCTGCAGTCCCTCGCACAGGGCTTAGCAGGTCCGCCGGATCGACGCCGGAAATCGCACGCGCCTCGAATTCCGCCTCGCAGGTCTCCGGAATGATATTGACTGCTTGGCCGCCTTGGACAGTGCCAATCTGGAGGGAAGAGTAAGGCGGCTCAAATACGTCTTCAAACGGGCCGCGGGTCAGCCGGTCAGCTTCTCCGGCAGCAGAGGTAAGCACTTTCGCCATGGCATGGATGGCATTCAGCCCCTGGTCCGGACGCGAGGAGTGCCCGGAACGGCCCTTCACCGAAAGCCTCGCTGCCGACTTGCCCTTGTGCGCCCGGATCGCCTGCATGCCGCTCGGCTCGCCGATGAGCGCGCCGAGGGGTTTTTCGCAGAGTTTCGGCAGGCGTTCGATCATATGCGGTACTCCACGGCAGCCGGCCTCCTCGTCATAGGAGAAGGCAAAGTGGATGGGCCGGCGCAGGTGCATCTCGGCGAGCTTTGGCGCGGCGGCGAGGGCGGCGGCCAAGAAACCCTTCATGTCGGTGGCGCCCCGTCCATAAAGTCGGTCCGACTCCTGACGCAGATGAAAGGGATCGCCCGTCCAGCCGCTTTCGGTCGCCGGAACGACGTCCATGTGACCCGACAGAATATAACCCGGCACCTCTTTCGGACCGATCGTGGCGAACAGGTTAGACCGATCGCCCTCCGGGCCGGGAAGGAGCGTGACGGCAATGCCGTGGCTTTGCAGATAGCCGCCAATCCAGGCAACGATGTCAGCATTGGGTGTGCCGACGACGGTGGGGAAGCCGACGAGTTTTTCGAGTATTTCCACTGCCTGCATCTTGTCCTCACAGCATCCATATCTCCGCTGGGGTCAGCGTCGTCGACGATGCCTGGTACTGTAAAAGCCTGGCCAGGCTTTACATGCTGAAAGCGCGTCGGATTTGGAGGATTGTGTTGCGTCAGGCGGCCTCTCAAGTGAATTGTATCGAGCGTACTGTTCTAGTCTAACGTACAAAGGTTTTGGCCGCGTGCCGGTTGGAGTGCGGGACGAGACAGGGCGACGGCAGGACGGGAGGCAAGAGGTGGACACACCGACATCCGAATCCAAAGTCATTGACAGTTTCGAAATGCGCATAGCTGGGATTGAGAGCGCCGATCTCGAGCAACTGCATGCTCTGTCGGTTTCCGTCGGGTGGCCGCTTCGCTCCGAAGACTTGCAGTTCCTGCGCGAGGTCGGCCGAGGCTATATAGCGCTTGACGAAATCGGCAGGCTGACAGGTTCGGCCATGTGGTTTCCGCACGGCGATGATTTCGCGACCATAGGCATGGTGATTACTTCGCCGCGGCTGCAGACAAACGGCGTCGGGCGATGGCTAATGGACCACGTGCTTTCGGATAGCCGAGGACGAGATCTGAGGCTCAATGCGACAAGGGCATCCCGCCGTCTTTATCATTCGCTCGGTTTTGAGCCCATACGGACCATATACCAATGCCAGGGCATGGCCCGCCGGTCGACCGACTTTGTTACTCCAACGGATCAGCCGTTGGTTCGGCGACTGGCAGGGGAGGACCTCGCTGCGGTCGTCGAGCTGGATGCGGGCGGATTCGGTGCCTCGAGGGCGACGCTGATCGGCAAGCTCTTTACACAGTCCCTAGGCTACGGCTTGGTTCGCGGCGGTCGGCTGTGCGCTTTCGCACTTTGCCGTCGTTTCGGCAGGGGGCATGTCATTGGCCCGGTCGTGGCAGAAAATGATGCGGATGCCATCGCCGTGATACGGCATCATGTCGCTACCCACGAAGGTCAATTTCTGCGGCTCGACACACCGGTCGAGGCCGGCGCTTTCGCAACATTCCTCTCGCAATCCGGCTTGGCCGTCTTCGACACAGTGCTCGCAATGTCTCGTCCGGGCAAAGGCGGCGCAGTCGTGGTACCGGGACCGAACCTCTACGGGTTGGCAAGCCACGCGCTCGGCTGACTGCAGCGCAGCTTCTCCAGGCAGAGCGGAAGGCGGTTCCCTCTTGTTGACGATAACGGGGCGGTATCGAGCCGTAATGTTCACGTGTTCTGTATTGCAGTAGTAGGACGGGCATTAATAAACGAAACGGCATTTTTGTTAATTAACGAATTCGCTTAATTAACCATAATCGAAGCTGGTTCGAATCCCTTCAAGGCGAGGGATAGGAGACATCCGGACTGAGCGGCATGTTGCCGGCTTCCAGTCGTCTCAAGCGGATGGAGAGATCGCGTTGTTGCCTTTGATCTGAACGCCCGGGAAGCGAGAAGAACGGATTCTTGATCCGAGCGTCTCAATTGGGGCCGAAGGCGATCCGTCAGCTCACCGGATAGTGAAAGTGGTTGTTGCGCAAACGACAAACTGGTCGTCTTCGGAGGTTGCCATTATATGCGTTGCCGACTCGCCCGAGCGTCGCTTCGAAAGGCTCCGCCTCGTCGCTTGAGTAGCATAAACGAAGCGGCGAGGCGGGTGGGGTAAAGGCGGATCTGCCAAACGACACGTGCATTCCGCGCCGCCCTGTTTGCTGCTAATATCATAACCCCAGCTTCACCACCGGTTGTAGAGGGCAAAGAATGTCTCGGGCTCGCTTCCTTTCCGTTGCCGCATTCTCAATAGGCTTTGCAACGACGATCCACGCAGCGCCTATCAACATGACAGGCAGTCCGTCCTGGACCAGCCCCACCGCTGCAAATCCATCGGATTTGGTTCTGGTGGCAGAGACCAAGAAGCCGCTGGTGAAAGCGCCATCGGTTAAGGATAGAGCAACCGGCCCACTGACCACGGTCGGCTCTGCTGAACTGACTGCTCAGGAATGTGAGCGCGTTGGCGGTGTCGTGACGGCTAACGGTGACCCTAACTGCAAGTCGAACCAGCGGTGCAAGACGACGCTAAGCAATGGCGACATCCGCTCGGTCTGTATCGACGAAGCAAACTAGGCTTATCAGGCCGGGCTTTTCACCGTAAGACCGTATGTCCTTCTTCGGGAGTGAAATTCGTCAGCGAGAGATGCAAATAGATCGCGTGCCAGGGCTGGAATGGTTTCGTCAATCAGGATCCGTTCAAGCAGTAGCGGGATATGGGACATGCCTTTACCGGCGGTCAGCCCAAACTCAGCCGCATGGCCGCGAATCGTATTGGAAAGCTGCGTTTGTGCGGAAACAACGCGCTCGCGCATGCCAACTAGCATCAGTACGGCTTGCTGATCCGCCGATTTCATCGGAACGAACCGCATTGTTAGGCGGCTCATCGCCTCGCATAGTGCTTCCGCATCAGCTGCGTCATTTTTGCCACGTTTGACGTAAGGCTTCACGAGCTGCGGGGGATCAGTCTGACCTCATGCCCGAGCGCGGTCAGCGACCGGGCCCAGTGATGCGAAGCACCGCAGGCTTCGATCGCAATCACAGTCGGCGGGCATTCCGTGAAAAAGCCCATCATTTCCTTACGGCGCAACTTCTTGCGCAGGATCGGTTGCTCAGCAGCGTTGACGCCATGCAATTGAAAGACATGTTTTGACGTATCCATGCCAATACGAATAATTTGTCCACGGACGGCTCCCTTTGCTTGAGTTCACAACGACTCCCTCTGGCACATTCGATGCCGTTGGGGGCCGTCCACCCCAACAGAAGCAAGCACTCGGCGAGGGATTGAGCGCACAAGGGATTGACGCAACGCCCGTTACAGAAGATCGCATAATGTATCCACCGGAAGGCGCCGCGAATCTGCGGTCAGCTTGCGTCCTTGTAGCGCGGGAGCGCTTGGACTAGCTTGCGACCGGTACGAACATCCCGAGCTTAATATCTTTTAGCACGACATTGGTGTGAATGCGCTTGATCTGCGGGTTTTCTGACATCAAGTTGGCAGTGATCTCGTCATATTGGCCAACGTCCCGAGCCGTGATAATCGCGATTAAGTCCACTGCACCGGTCACATAGTAGACCTGTTGGATATGTTCCTGTTTGGCAAGCCAGACGCGAAACTTCGACAGGGCGTCGTAGTTCTCGCGTTCGATCTCCATTCCGGCGATAAACGTCATGGGGTTGCCGGCGACTTTGCGGTCGATGATAGCAATCTCGGCGGTAATGATGTTTGAGTCCCGCATCCTTTTCAGGCGACGCTGCACGGCTGATGCGGACAAACCCACTAAGTCGCCGATGGCCTCCGCCTTCATCTGGCAGTCAACCTGTATGATGCTCAAAATCCTGCGGTCGAAGTCGTCAATCGGTTCCATTTTCTCATCCCAGGCATTTCCTTGGCCGCCTCTGCACTACCACGCTTTCTGCCACATTTGCGCAGTTGTCGCGCACGCTTGTCAAAGCGGCCAGATTTTTGGCCGTTTCGGAAGCTTCCTGCTGCGTTTGCCGGCAGTCATGCTCTTCTCATCGCCCAGGATGAGGAACCGACATGGTACAGTACAACATAGCTCTTATCGGATTCGGTGGAGTCAACCGCGCTCTCGCGCAGCTCGTGGCCGAGCGAAACGAGCTCTGGCAATCGGAACTCGGCTTCCGGCTCAACATTGTCGCGGTGACCGATCTTAATCTCGGCTCCGTCGTCTCGCGAAATGGCATTGATGCACGAATGCTCGTTGAGACCAATTTCGAGAAGGGCGGCTTCGCCAGGCTTTCCGGTGGATCTGCGGAAGCGGACAACGAAAAAGTCATCCGGCAGGCGCCTGCTGACATAGTTGTCGAGGCCACCTTCACAAACCCTCGCGACGGAGAACCGGCCGTTTCCCATTGCCGTTGGGCGCTCGAGAACCATAAGCATGTTGTCACGACCAATAAGGGCCCGGTGGCCCTTGCTGCTGCCGATCTCAAGGCAGTGGCTCGTCGCAACCATGTTCATTTCGAGTATGAAGGGGCCGTCATGAGCGGAACACCCGTGATACGTTTGGCGAAGAACGTACTTGCCGGCGCTGGCCTCAGCGGATTCGAAGGCATTCTCAACGGCACCTCCAATTTTGTACTCGGTCGCATGGAGGCCGGGCTCGGTTTTTCTGCGGCGGTCAAAGAGGCCCAGGGGTTCGGCTACGCCGAGGCTGATCCGACCGCTGATGTTGAAGGCTACGACGTTCGTCTCAAGGTGGTCATTCTGGCAAATGAACTGCTGGGCGCAGCGCTCAAACCGACGGACGTGTCTTGTGAAGGAATTTCGGCGCTCACCACCATGGACATAGAGACAGCCGCCAAAGAGGGATACCGCTGGAAGCTGATCGGTTCGGCGGCGCGTCTAGAGAACGGTAGCGTCGAGGCATCTGTCGCGCCGCGCCGTCTGCCGCTCGACCACCCACTCGCGGGAGTGAGCGGCGCCATAAACGCCGTATCCTTCACCACTGAGATGCTCGGTTCAGTGACGATAACGGGTCCGGGAGCTGGCCGGGTCGAGACCGCTTATGCTCTTCTCTCCGATATTATTGCTATCCACCGCTCAGCGTCGGCCGGTTCGATCACGGAGGCCGCGGAATGACAAACGTCAAGCTTCAAGTTGCCCCGACTACGGAATTGATCGACGTTTTCAATCCTTATGACGGCAAGGTTGTCGAAAGCGTAAGAGCCAGCACGTCCGACGACGTTGGCACCCTTCTTGAGCGTGCCAAGCGGGGGGCGGCGGTGTCGCGAGCGCTCCCTAGGCATCGCCGGGCCGCCATTCTGGAACAAGCAGCACGGCTCGTCGGGGACCATCTCGAGGATTTCGCACGCACGATTGTCTGCGAGGCGGGCAAAACGATCACGCAGGCCCGCAAGGAGGCATCGCGTTGCGTGAACACGTTGAAGCTCTCTGCGGAGGAAGCCAAGCGCAACGCCGGCGAGATTATTCCGTTCGACGCCTACGCGGGCTCCGAGACGCGCCAAGGCTGGTTCACACGCGAACCGCTTGGAATCATTGCTGCCATCACCCCCTATAATGATCCGCTGAATCTCGTAGCGCACAAGCTTGGCCCTGCAATCGCGGGTGGCAATTCGGTCTTTTTGAAGCCGTCAGAGTTCGCGCCGCTTTCCGCTCTCAAGCTGGTTGGGACGTTGATCGAAGCGGGCCTGCCAGAGGAAATCGTCACCGTCGCGATTGGCGGCGCAGATCTGGGGCGCGCCATTGTCTCAGCTCGCGATATCCGCATGGTGTCATTTACCGGTGGCTTTGCGACCGGCGAGGCAATCACGCGGACGGCCGGTCTGAAGAAGCTCGCCATGGACCTTGGCGGCAATGCTCCGGTTATCGTCATGGCAGACAGCGACCTTGAAAAGGCGGTGGAAGGCTGCATCTCGGGCGCCTATTGGGCGGCCGGCCAGAACTGCATCGGCACGCAACGCGTTCTCGTCCAAACCGCCTTCTACGAAAAGTTCCGCCAGGCATTTGTCGCGGGCACCCGCAGCCTTCGTGCCGGAGACCCGCGCCTTGAGGCTACGGACGTCGGACCCATGATTTCCGCCGCTGCGGCCGAACGCACCGAAGAAGCCGTAGAAAGAGCCCTATCTGCTGGCGCGCGGCTGCTATGCGGCCATCGCCGCGAAGGCGCCGTCTACCACCCAACCGTGCTCGAAGGCGTCCCGCGTGACAATCGTCTCTGGAAGGAGGAGGTTTTCGCACCAGTTGCGATACTCGAGCGCTTTGAGACGCTTGCGGACGCAATCCGGCTAGCGAACGAACCGGACTACAGCCTGCATGCCGGCGTCTTCACCAACAATCTCGCCGTTGCACTGGAGGCCGCAGCCGGCATTGAGGCCGGTGGCGTTATGATCAACGATTCCTCTGACTATCGATTTGACGCCATGCCGTTCGGAGGTTTCAAACACGGCAGCATGGGCCGCGAAGGCGTGCGCTTTGCCTACGAGGACATGACCCAACCCAAGGTGATCTGCATCAACGGGCAGTGACGCGGAAAAGCCGCGATGTCTAGCAACACGTCGCGGAAAAAATCCTCAACAACATACGATTGTGCGGCAACGCCGCGCAAGCGATTGCTAAATTGCGCCCTAACAAGCCACGAAAAAGTGGGGAACGAATGACAACCAGCATTTCATGCGCACTGCGCGTCGACGACGTACACAAGAGTTACGGCACCCACGAAGTGTTGAAAGGCGTATCACTTGCTGCGGGAAAGGGGGAGGTCATCTCGCTGATTGGGTCCTCAGGATCCGGCAAGAGTACCTTCCTTCGCTGCATCAACTTTCTCGAGGTCCCGGACCGCGGCCGTTTCATCATCAACGGTGAGGAAGTACTAATGAAGGCTGGATCGGCCGGTCGCGTACGTCCTGCCAACTGGCGACAAGTAGAGCGCATCCGGATCGGTCTCGGCATGGTTTTCCAGAGCTTCAATCTTTGGGCACACATGACTGTCCTTGAGAATGTCATCGAGGCGCCAGTCCACGTGCTCGGGATGAGCCGCAGGCAGGCGACCGAGAAAGCTGAAGCGCTGCTGCATAAAGTTGGGCTCTACGAAAAACGCCACGTCTACCCCGCCTTCATGTCAGGTGGACAGCAACAGCGCGCGTCAATAGCGCGGGCGCTGTGCGTGGATCCATCCGTGATGCTGTTTGATGAACCGACCTCGGCTCTTGATCCGGAACTCGTTGGGGAAGTGCTCAAGGTCATCCGAGATCTCGCGGAAGAGGGCCGCACGATGCTGCTCGTAACGCATGAGATGAAGTTCGCCCGCGACGTCTCAAGCCACGTGATGTTCCTGCATCAAGGCCGCGTCGAGGAAGAGGGCAAACCGGAGCAAATCTTTGGCGCTCCCATCAGCGCGCGGTGTCGCGAATTCACGAGCTCGTCACGCCATTGAGCGCGGCAGTGCACCAAGCAAAAACGAAAGGGAACTGACATGAAGACCGCAATTTACCTTATCGCCGGAGCAGCTCTTTTCGCCTCGGGCGCTGGCGCGGGTGCGGAAGTGCGCTTTGGCATCATGAACGAAGCCTACCCGCCGTTCTTTACCAAGGACGCGTCGGGCAAATGGATCGGCTGGGAAATCGATCTGATGGATGCGATCTGCTCGGAAATGAAGGAAAGCTGCTCGGTCGTTGACATGTCTTGGGATGGGCTCATCCCGGGTCTTCAGTCAAAGAAATTCGACGTCATCTGGTCTTCCATGTCCATCACGGATGAACGTAAGAAGACAATCGCCTTCACGAACAAGTACTACAACACACCAAGCAAACTGATTGGTGCACAAGACGGCAAAAGCGGTACTACCGCCGATGACGTCGCCGGCAAAACGATTGCCATCCAGGTCTCCACGGTCCAGACCGAATATTACAAAAAGCACTTTGCGAGCGTGGCCGACGAGAAGACCTATGCCACACTGGATGAGGCTTTCCAGGACCTCGCAGTCGGCCGCGTGGACTACGTGTTCGGCGACTCCATCCCGCTGATGACATTCCTTGGATCGGATTTTGGCAAGGATTGCTGCGAGGACAAGGGCAATGTCCAGGATGACCCGGATGTTCTGGGACAGGGGATCGGCGGCGGATTGCGCAAAGAAGATTCCGAGCTGCTCGCCAGGTTGAACGCCGCCATCACTGCCATTCGAGCTAACGGAAAATACGCAGAGATCTCCAAGAAGTATTTCAACTTCGACCCCTACGGCGAATAGTCGGACCTAGCGGGAGTTAAGGCGACCCGCTGTATCTCCGCCGATTGCACCCTCTCACCGACAAAGCGTTCGAGCCGTAACGAATCTGCTCGGACGCCGCGGAGCTGTTGTTCATGCAGACAAGCTTATCCATTCTCGAACTGCTTTCTCCCAATCCACCGGGATGGGGCGGGGTACTGCTTTCGGGCGCGGTCTCGACCATTATGATTTCGCTCGGAGCGTACCTGGTCGGCATATCGATCGGGCTTGCGGCCGCGGCCGGCAAACTCAAGGGCAGCCGTGCCGTCGCCACCTTGCTTGATCTTTATACGACGGCGGTGCGCGCTATCCCGGAACTGATCCTGATCATTGGTCTCTATTATGCCGGGACGGACGGCATCAATAGACTGCTTTCCGCACTCGGCTTCCCGCCAATCGAGATCAACGGCTTCCTCGCCGCCGTCCTTGTGCTCGGGGTCGTGCAGGGCGCCTACATGACCGAGGTGCTGCGCGGTGCAATCCTTGCCATTCCCGTTGGCCAGATCGAAGCCGCGAGCGCCTTCGGCATGCGACCGTGGCTGCGCTTCCGCCGGATCGTTCTGCCCGCTCTTATACCGAATGCGATCCCCGGCATGGCCAATCTCTGGATGTCGGTAACCAAGGACAGTGCGTTGATCGCCGTCGTCGGCTACCAGGAACTGGCGCTTGCGACACGTCTCGCCGCCGGAAATACCAAACATTATTTCCTGTTCTTCTTCGCCGCTGCCGCAATCTATCTGGCGATCACGGTCGCCTCCAATGTCGTGTTCGCTAGCCTGGAGACCTATTTCCGACGCGGACAGCCGAGAGCAGCCTGAGGAGACGCACAATGGATTTCTCGTGGGTCTTCAACTATTGGCCGCTCATCGCCGCAGGCGCGTTACAGACGATACTTCTGCTCTTCATTTCGGTCACTCTCGGCTTCGTTTTGGCGATCGGCCTTGCGCTCGCGCAGGTGAGCGTTCCCCATTGGCTGCGATGGTGCGCAAAAGCCTACTGCACGTGCTTGCGTGGTACGCCACTGCTCATCCAATTGTGGCTGCTTTATTATGGCGTCGGGTCTTTGCTGCCTATGATCCCCGGCCTGCGCTCAAGCTTCCTTTGGCCGATCGTGCGCGAGGGCTTCTTCTTCGCGGCGGTCAGCTTCACGCTGAATTACGCCGCCTACGAGGCGGAGGTGCTGCGCGGTGCGTTGCTCGCCGTTCCAAAGGGAGAACTGGAAGCCGGACGCGCCTTCGGCATGACACGGTGGACCCTTTTGCGGCGAATTTGGCTGCCACGGGCGATCCGCATCGCCCTGCCGACGATCACCGGCGAGGTGGTGCTACAACTGAAGGCGACACCGCTCGCCTTCACCGTCACCGTGATGGATCTCTATGCCGTCGCCTACAAGATCAGGCAGGACACGCTACTCGTCTACGAGCCTCTGGCCGTCGTGACCGTCTTCTATATCTGCCTCACCCTCATGATCACGCGCGCCTTCCGCATCGTCGAGATGCAGGTCCCGATACGGCGCTGACATCGCCGGTGCAAGTCAAACGGAGATTACGATGTTTAAAGGATCGATCACGGCTCTTGTCACACCGTTTCAAGACGAGAAGGTTGATGAAGAGGCCTTTCGGTCGCTCGTCGAATGGCAGATTGCGGAGGGCACCAACGGTCTTGTCCCCTGCGGCACGACCGGAGAGAGCCCGACACTTTCACACGCCGAGCACAAGCGGCTGGTTGAACTGACTGTGGACGTAGCGAGGGGACGAATTCCTGTGATCGCTGGCGCCGGATCCAACAGCACTGATGAGGCGATCGACTTTTCAAGGCACGCGCAGGAGGCGGGCGCCGATGCGCTGCTTGTCGTCGCGCCCTATTATAACAAACCGACGCAAGAGGGACTCTACCAGCATTTCCGCGCCATTGACGCGGCGGTCTCTATTCCGATCATTGTCTACAATATACCACCACGCAGCGTCGTCGACGTCTCCGTGGACACGCTTGCACGTCTGGCACGGGATTGCCGAAACGTAATCGGCGTGAAGGACGCCACCGCCAATCTCCTGCGTCCTTCCTTGGAACGAATGGCCTGCGGTCGAGATTTCAATCTGCTATCGGGCGAGGACGGCACAGCCATTGGTTACATGGCGCATGGTGGACACGGCTGCATATCCGTGACCGCAAATGTCGCGCCGCGACTTTGTGCGGAGTTCCAGTCCGCGTGTCTTGCGGGTGATTTCCGTCGCGCGCTCGAAGTTCACGACCGCCTGATGCCACTGCACCGCGCGCTTTTCCTGGAAACCAACCCGGCGGGTCCGAAATACGCCCTCTGGCGCCAGGGGCGCATGCGCCGGGACGTGCGTCTGCCGCTCGTAACGGTCGCGCCTGCGGTGGAAGCCGAAATCGATCAAGCCATGCGACACGCCGGTCTTTCGGTCTGATCTGCCGGTCTCTCGGCCAGATCGCCTTAGGCAGCAACGGCAAAGTCAGCGCAAACGATGCCACCATCCCTAGTCAGGGACTGAATGCCCAGGAGGATACCCAGATGACAACGACACTCCCAGCTCTGTTCGAGCGCGAGCCAGCCCAGAACAAGAGCATGCCCGGCGCTACAATGGGTCTCAGTCGCGAAACCCTCGCTCTGAACGGCGGGCTCGTCATCGATCCCTCAACGAAGGCCATCGCCCCCAACGTTTCCATGTCCGTCAACAATGTGTTGACACCCGGTGACGGAGCTTTTTCCGCGGATGGCGTCGACGATCTGACCGCGCTGCCGTTCCTCTATGCGCGCTGGACCAATCCTACGGTGCGGCAGCTGGAGCAGCGCCTTGCCGCACTCGAAGCCGCCGATGACGCGGTTGCCACGGCAACGGGCGTTGCGGCAATCGGCGCAACGTTCCTTACCTTCTTGAAGAAGGGCGACCACCTGATTGTGAGCGACGTTTGCTATGCCGGTGCCAACGAACTCGCCCGGCGCATATTGCCGGACTACGGCATTGAGGTGACGCCGGTGAACATGTCGCGCACCGAGGAGGTTGCTGCCGCGTTCCAGCCCAACACCAGGCTTGTCCATTGCGAAAGTCCGTGCAATCCGATCCTGCGCCTGACCGATCTTGCCGCCATCGCCGGCGTTGCACGAAGGCACGGTGCTCTGATGTCGGTCGATTCAACATTAGCCACTCCTGTGGCCACGCAGCCGCTGACACTCGGAGCGGATCTCGTCATCCACTCCCTGACGAAGTTTATCAACGGGCATGGCGATACGTTGGGCGGCGTCGTTTGCGGACGCAAGGAGCTGGTGGAAAAAATCCGCTCACGCGCCGGCGTATATCTCGGTGCGTCCATGCCGGCCATGAACGCTTGGCTCATCCTGCGTGGCATCGACACGCTGTTTCCCCGCATGCGGGCGATCTCTGACTCCGCGACAAAGATCGCGACGTTCCTGCAAGGTCATCCGGCGGTGGCGGCTGTAGCCTACCCGGGACTACCCTCCCACCCGCAGCATAACTTGGCGAAATGCCAGATGGATCTGTTCGGAGGCGTGCTGACCTTTCAGGTGAAAGACCCCGCGACGATGGCCCGGAAGCTCGCCGCGCATCTCAAGGTTGCCCATTATGCCTTCTCGCTCGGTCATCAGCGCTCAATCGTGGTGCTGCTCGATACGCAGGAAATGATGAAATCGACCTACGGGCTCACAGGTGAGCAGCTCGCTGATTACCGCCGCTTTGCGGGGGATGGAGTGTTCCGGCTGTCGGTCGGGCTGGAGGCGACCGACGATCTCATTGCCGACCTCGACCAAGCGATCAATGCGTGAACCTGAGCGCAGAGAAAGATTATGACAAAGACTCGCATCGAAACTGACCTGCTCGGGCCCCGGACAATTCCGGCAAACGCCCTGATTGGGATCCACACGCTACGAGCAACGGAGAACTTCGACGTATCAGGGATCAGGCTCCAAGATTTTCCCGAGTTCGTGCAATCTTTAGGAATGGTCAAGCAGGCCGCCGCCGCGACCAATCTCGAACTTGGACTTCTTGAACCTCGTCTCGCACGGGCAATCGAGCGCGCCGCCGACAGACTGATCGCCGGGGAAATTCTCGAGCCGCATTTTCCGGTGGACATGATGCAGGGCGGGGCGGGGACTTCGACCAACATGAACGTCAACGAGGTAATTGCCAATCTTGCATTGCAGGGCCTGGGGCGGCAGCTTGGCAGCTATGATGCGGTCAACCCAAACGATCATGTAAACCTCTCCCAGTCGACAAACGACGTTTATCCGACCGCAATTCGTCTGACGGTGCTGCGGGAAGGTGAGAAACTAAGCTTGGCTCTTTCGGCATTGGTAGCCTCGTTTCGATGCAAGGGAGAAACCTTCTCTGACATCCTGAAGGTTGGCAGGACGCAGCTCCAGGATGCCGTCCCGATGTCACTTGGGCAGGAGTTCGAAGCCTTCGCGGAGACATTGGAAGAAGACGTCGCACAATTTCTCAGCGCCGCCGAGCTGATGCGCGAAGTCAATTTGGGTGGCACCGCGATCGGTACAGGAGTCAACGCGCCCGCGGAGTTCTCTGTTGCGGCCTGTGCGCATCTGTCCCGCATCTCTGGCATCACTCTCCGACCCGCGCGCAACCTCGTCGAGGCGACGTCTGACACCGGCGCCTTCGTTTCGATCTCGGGCGCTCTCAAACGCACGGCAGTGAAGCTTTCGAAGATCTGCAACGACCTACGGCTCCTGTCGAGCGGCCCGCGCGCGGGCTTCGGCGAAATCCGGCTTCCAGCCATGCAGGCGGGCTCTTCGATCATGCCGGGCAAGGTCAATCCGGTGATCCCAGAAATGCTGAACCAGATCGGCTTCCAGGTGATCGGCAATGATATGGTGGTCACACTTGCAGCCAGTGCCGGGCAACTCCAGCTGAATGCGATGGAGCCTGTCATCGTGCTCAACATTCTCCAATCCATGCGGCTTCTGACGCGAGGCATGGACGCGCTGCGAACTCGATGCATTGAAGGAATCGAGGCCGATGCAGAGCGTTGCCGGGCGCTTCACGACGATTCCCTCGTTCTTGCAGCAGCCCTCAATCCTCTCATAGGATATGCCCAGGCCGCATGCCTTGCCCGAACAGCACTGGCGGAACGGAAGTCGCTGCGCGAGGTGGTCGGGCGCGACAGTGGGCTGTCTGCGGCAGAGATCGACACGATTTTTGGAGAACCGAGGCGACACTGAAGGAAGCATAAGAATGGCTGTGTTCACAGATCTGACCGAGGTCGAGTGTCGCCAAATCGCCACGGCCTACCGCCTGGGACGTCTGACCTCGGTCATCGGCATTGCCGACGGCGATGCCGAGACCACCTTTCTCTTCCGCTCAGAACGCGGTGAGTTCATTGTCACCTTGTTCGAAAGCGGCGCCGATCCCTTCGATCTCGAGCGTGCTTTTCGCACTATGGAAACCCTTTCTGCCGCAGGCGTACCCTGTCCGACGACGTTCCGAACCGATGCCGGCGCAGCGACGGTCACCGTGTCTGGCAAGCTCGTTGCGGTTGTCGGCTTCATGCCGGGGTCACGACCGAACGAGATCACCCCTGAGAAGAGCCGGGCGCTGGGGGGGTGCGTCGCGCGCATCCACCAGACCTTGAGGCGTTCCTTTGACGAAGGGCGCTCAGGCCTCCCGAAAGGTCCGGTGCACGGAGCCCTCAATCGGGACAATGTCTTCTTCCTCGGCGAGGCCGTGAGTGGCGTCATTAATTTCCGATTGCGCCACGACGACATTTTGGTCGCGGAACTCGGGCAAGTCTTAATGCGCTGGACCGCGCGAGCGGACGGTATGCTGGAGAACAGGCTCGTCCGCCCCTTGCTCGCCGGGTACGAAGAGGTCCGTCGTTTGACTGCACCAGAATGGCGCGCCTTGCCGGCCTTCGTGATGGCCGCTGCTGCTGCCGAGCTTGGAAAAGATTGCAGGCTCACGGATCTTGAAGCGGGCACGTTCAAGGCCTTCCACTCCGCCAAGGCATGTACCGAGGAGCTGCAGCCATGAAGCGAATTCTCGACCGAGCGGATGAGCGCATCCTGATCGAGTTGGCTCGAAATGCCCGAATCCCGCACGCCGAGTTGGCGGAGGTGGTCAATCTGTCGCGCAACGCCGTGCGCCAGCGGATTGAGCGGTTGGAGCGGGACGGTCTTATTCAGGGCTACACGATCATCGCTGGCGAGGGTAGGCCGCCCGCCACAGCCGTCACTGCGATGATGTTCGTGTATCGACACGACCGCATGCGCGGTGGTGACGTCATCCACGCGCTCAAACGACTGCCGGAGGTGGTGTCCTGCGACGTCATGAGCGGCGAGTTTGATCTGGTCGTTCGAGTTGAAGCGGGCGCCACCGACCGCATCCGCGAAATCTGGCAGGAAATATCGGCACTTCCGGGCGTTCGAGACACGCTCACAGCGTTCGCACTGTCTTCGGTGATCAAGCGATGAGCCGGGCCAAAAAGGGATAAGCCATGAAACCGATTAAAATTCTCGACGGCGGAATGAGCCGCGAACTTGTCCGACTTGGAGCGAACCTCAGGCAGCCTGAATGGTCAGCGCTCGCGCTAATGGAGGCTCCGGAAGTTGTCCGGCGCGTGCATGAGGAGTTCATCGTCGCGGGCGCCGATGTCATCACCACCAACAGTTACGCATTGGTGCCGTTTCATATCGGTGAGGAGAGATTTCGTGCCGAGGGCCGCAGGCTGATTGCTCTTGCTGGAAGACTTGCGCGCGCAGCAGCCGATAGTGCTAAAGAGCGCAAAGTACTCGTCGCCGGATCTCTGCCGCCGATATTCGGTTCATACGAACCGCAACTCTTCAGACCGGAGCGGGCGCAGGACTATCTTGGCGTATTGGTCGAAGAGCTCACGCCCTACGTTGATCTGTGGCTAGGTGAGACTCTGAGCCTCGTGGCCGAAGCCGAGGCAGTGCGGCAGGCAGTAGCGAGCACCGGCAAACCGTTCTGGATCTCTTTCACGCTTGACGACGGGCCAGGCACAGAGCCAAACCCGGCAGCCCTGCGTTCCGGGGAACTCCTGGACGATGCTGCATGCTGGGTTGCCGGGTCGGGAGCTCAGGCACTCCTGTTCAATTGCAGCCGTCCAGAAGTTATGCAGGCAGCGGTCGAGGAGGCGTCTGAGGTCTTAGACACCTTGGGCGTTTCCCTAAATATAGGTGTTTATGCGAATGCATTCGCTTCCGATGAGGAGGGAGCGGCAAATGAAACGTTACATTCCGTTAGAGATGATCTCTCAGCTGACCGATATTCTCGCTTCGCTTGCGGTTGGGTGAAGAGCGGAGCCTCGATCATCGGTGGCTGCTGTGGTGTGGGTGCGTCGCATATACGGTGCGTCGCTTCTCGGCTTAATCGGCGCGAAAACGATTCGTACTCGCGTTTAGCTGAATAGGTGGCGCGCTCCTGCGAGCACAACGGCCTTATCCCCGAACAATTGCGCTCGGCTTTCTTAATTGAGCTAAGCCCCCGACCGACTTACGTCCTCAAGTTGCTTGGGAAGTGGCTGGAGTGGCGGCAGTTCACGGCCGTCCCGGGAGACTAGGCACAAGGCTTCGGTAACGAGGCCGTTCCAGTCAAGCAAAAAGTGACGACCGCAGCGGCGCCGTCATGCTGCCAGTGCGGTAAATAATCCCTACAGATTCCCTTTCGCCGATGCCTGGCTTGCTCCGTCCTTCATTTGAAATCACCCCGGGTTCATGCTTCGGTCCGTGGTCAGCGCGATGGCTGCCAACATGATGCTGGTCCAGTGCGGTAATTCCGATGTGCCCATCTCATTGGCGTGCTCGACCGAGGCCGAACGATGGCCAGTTTCCATTAAGAAGATTGTCGTTTGCGGCGCGCAAGCGCCGACTCGGTCGAGGACCTGTAAGGCGGCTTTTTTCGCATATCCGGGAAATGTCTTGCAGATTGAGTTAGACATCTGACGTATCCATGACCAATTTGAACGATACCAATCTTAGGCAGACCGTTAGAACTGGCCGTTCCCAGGGGAACGATCGTGAGGAACGATCGACCCCGCACTTGCCCAAGCCCTGCCTTGTCCCTGCCGCTCCGTGAACGAGATCCAGGGAACGACGCTCGTTTCCCATTTGCAAAGTCGCTGCGATCGCTGCTTTCTATCGTTTCCGCAATTTCCCCGGAGTTCGTTCAAGCGTATGGCTTAGATCTGAGCTTCCGGGCCTTGGATTCGGGGAACAGATTCGGGAACGATTTCGAGAAAGCGAATGACACAACAGTTCGACCTATTTGTTTCCGATGAGCCGGCCCCCTCAAAAGCTGTCCATCCATTAAGTATGAAGCGACAGGCTTCAACCGTTCTCAGCGATGAGGAGATGGTCCGGCACCTGCGGGCAACGGGCCGGTTTCGGATTCTGACAAAGCTTGAGCCTCGCCCCATCGCGACGGCGTTACGCCCCGAGTTTCCCTTGAAAGGCGTCATCCTCGATACGGAAACGACAGGTCTCAACCATCGCAAGGACGAGATCATAGAGATTGGTGCCATCGCCTTGACATTCGACGAGGTCGGCAACATTGGCGATGTGACCGGCGTCTATGGAGGGCTTCAGCAACCAAGCGTTCCGATTCCACCTGAGGTCACACGCCTGACCGGAATTACGGATGCAATGGTCATTGACCAGATGATCGATATTCAGGCATTGCGCGCGATGGTCGAACCGGCCGATCTCATCGTTGCGCATAACGCCGGTTTCGATCGGCCTTTCTGCGAAGCTTTTTCTCCTATCTTTGCGGACAAGGCCTGGGCTTGCTCCGTCTCTGAAATCGATTGGGCATCCCGCGGCTTCGAAGGCACCAAGCTCGGTTACCTGATTGGGCAGGCGGGTTATTTCCACGACGGACATCGAGCCGTCGATGACTGCTTCGCACTCCTGGAGGTCTTGGCAAAGGGCGAGGATGGCGCGAGCCGTACGCCGTTTACCGAACTCTATGAGGCAAGTCAGCGATCCCGCGTTCGTGTGTTCGCGCAGAACAGCCCATTCGACATGAAGGACCACCTGAAGGCGCGCGGCTATCGCTGGTCGGACGGCAGCGACGGGCGCCCGAAGTCATGGTGGATTGAAATCGGCGAGGATGCTCTCGAGGGCGAGCTTCGATACCTGCGCGAAGATATCTATCGCTGGGATGAGGCCGATCCACCTATCAAGTACCTGACGGCCTTCGACCGCTTCAAGGCGTCGTGAAGCCGTCTCTCAATCAGACCGGTACTGGCTATCCGGCCGTATTGGGAGACCGGCGTCTTTCAAGAAAAGCTGCACGGATCATTTCCGTCTTTGAAGGCGGCGTAGCGGGAGCAAGAGGGAGGCATGCGTTTGGCTTGCGCTTCCCGTCGCGCATCCTGAGACTTGCTGAGCATCCAATCGATCGGCGTCGGGTACGAAATCGATCGGCACGCCGTTAATGTCATGGCGGTGCGAATCCCGGCGTGCGACCGCGATCTGATAGCTTCTCGAATGGATGTAGGCCCCGGTCGCTTTGCGTAGCGTTGACACGCTGACATCGGATCTCATTCCATAGGCCCAAGGCAAACGGCCGGATCGGGTCGCCAACTTTTATCGGCAGGATCGCAATCGGCCGTGTGAGGAGAGCATTGATCTCCTCAGCCTTTGATACCTCTCTATCGCGTGCCGGAACCGGGCCGGTGTTTTCTCGCGAAGATTTCGATGTGGGAGGTTTCTGACGTGTCACAGTTCGTGCCTGCAGCAATCTGGCAAAATCCTCATTGAGGTTATGTCGCACAACATGTCAACAGAGCGACATTAGGCCGAGCCGCACGGTCTCGGCCGGACAAGCTTAAAGCGCGAGCGCGAGTTGAGGTTTGTCTTCGATGGTTGCGCTGTCGAGCGATGACAGCGACACGCCCAAAAGCCGAATACCTTTCGCGACCGGGAAAAGCGGCGAGAGCAGGAGCGTCGAGACGTCGGCGAGTTCCCCAGCGTTCGCGATTGGGGCCCAGACAGCCCTTCTCCGGGTGATCTGTGTGAAGTCAGCCCATTTCACTTTCAGTGTTATCGTCTTGGCGTGAATTCGGTTTAGCTCGCAATAGCGCCAGACCTTCTCGATCAGCGGCTGAAGTCCTGAGCGTGCCGTGTCGAAATCGTGACTGTCAGCGGAGAAAGTATCTTCCGCACCGATCGACTTGCGCACCCGGTCGGGTTTGACCTGCCGTTCGTCGATGCCGCGGGCGATCCAGTAAAAGCAACTGCGGCCCCGACCTTGAACGCATCGTAAGTCTCGTCATATCGCACCATGCGACCTACTACCGGGCAAATCAAACAGGGGAAGGCTCTCGATTGGCGATCGCACGGAAGTGGTTGCTCCGTGCGATCGCGAGATAGTCAGTGGTTGTGGCGCGGCGGCGTCCCGGAGATCTGGCGGAACTTGTCGGCCTCCCTGATCGTCGCGCCGTCGGCGAGTTGGGTCACGGTCTGGCGGTAGATCATCTGCCAGGGAGTGGCGTCACCCGGTACCTTAGGAATACCACCGGCCTTGCGGTGCTCGATCTCGGCATTGTCCACCAACATGTCGCAGAGGCCTTCGTTGAAGTCGATGCGAATCGTGTCGCCGGTACGTAACCAGGCAAGACCGCCGCCGGCCGCGCTTTCGGGCGAGGCGTTCAGGATCGACGGGCTGTCGGCGGTGCCGGACTGGCGGCCGTCGCCGATCGTCGGAAGGCTCATGATGCCGCGCTTCAGCAGGTGATCCGGCGGCTGCATGTTGACCACTTCGGCCGAGCCCGGCCAGCCCTTGGGACCGGCGCCGCGGATCACCAGGATGCAGTTCTCGTCGATATCGAGCGAGGGGTCGTTGATCCGCTTGTGGTAGTCCTCAGACCCGTCGAAGACGATGGCGCGACCCTCGAACACGCCCTCGCGTCCCGGCTCCTGCAGGTAGCGCTTGCGAAAGCTGTCGGAAACGACGCTCATCTTCATGATGGCGAAGTCGAAGAGATTGCCCTTGAGGACGAGGAAGCCCGCGCGTTCGCGCAGCGGCTCGGCAAAAGGCCTGATCACTTCGCGGTCATCGGATTCGCGGCCTTCGAGGTTTTCGGTCACGGTTTTGCCGGTGACCGTCGGACAGCTGCCGTCGATCTTTCCGGCCTTGAGCAGCTCCCACATGATGGCAGGCACACCACCGGCACGGTGAAAACGTTCGCCGAGATAGGCACCCGCCGGCTGGACATTGGCGAGCAGGGGTATGTCGTAGCCATGGACCTGCCAATCGTCCGGGTTGAGCGTCACGCCCGCGTGCTTGGCCATTGCCATCAGGTGCGGCTGGGCATTGGTCGAGCCGCCGATGGCGGAGTTGACCTTGATCGCGTTCAGGAATGCCTCGCGCGTCAGGATATCCGACGGCTTGATGTCTTCCAGTACGAGCTCAACGGCGCGGCGGCCGGTGCGATAGGCCATCTGTCCGCGTTCGCGGTAGGCCGCCGGGATCGCCGCGCAGCCGGTCAGCGACATGCCGAGCGCTTCGGCCATGGCGTTCATCGTGGACGCCGTGCCCATGGTGTTGCAATGGCCGACGGAGGGCGCGGAATCAAGGGCCGCTTCGAGGAACTGCTCGCGGGTTACTTCGCCGGCGGCATACTTGCGGCGCGAACGCCATATCACGGTGCCGGAGCCGACGAGATCGCCGTCGTTCCAGCCGTCGAGCATCGGTCCGCCGGAGAAGACGATCGACGGAATATCGACAGTCGAGGCGGCCATCAGTGCCGACGGGGTGGTCTTGTCGCAGCCGGTGGTTAGGATCACGCCATCGAGCGGATAGCCGTAAAGGATTTCGACCAGTCCGAGATAGGCGAGGTTGCGGTCGAGCGCCGCCGTCGGCCTCTTGCAGTTCTCGAACAGCGGATGGGTCGGGAACTCGATCGGAATGCCGCCCGCATCGCGGATGCCGTCGCGCAGGCGCTTCGCCAGCTCCAGATGGTGGCGGTTGCAGGGGTTGAGGTCGCTGCCCGACTGGGCGATGCCGATGATCGGTTTGCCGGACCTGAGCTCTTCCGGTGTGGTGCCGTAGTTCATGAAGCGCTCCAGGTAGAGCGCGGTCAGGTCCAGGTGCTCGGGATTATCGAACCAGTCCTGCGAGCGCAGCCTTCGGGCGGCCTTCTTGTCGTCGGTCATTGATCTTCCTTCCGTTCGCTTCCGTTGACCTTCTCCAGATGCAATAGAAGCGCGCTGTGATCCTGTTCTCCGCCGCCATCGGCGACGAAGTCACGGAATTCACTGCGCACCATGGCCGTCAACGGCAATTCCAGATCCAGGAGATCGGCCATGGCGGCAACCGCATCCAGGTCCTTCAGTTGCAGCCGAGAGGGGCCGCCGGGGGCGAAGGTGCGGTTGACCATGCGGGCGCCGTGCAGGTCAAGAATCCGGCTCTCGGCGAAGCCGCCACGAATGGCGTCTCGGAACCTGCCGCGATCCGCGCCGCCGGCTTCCACGAGGATCATCGCCTCGGCAACCGCACCGATCGTGATGGCGACGATCTGCTGGTTGGCCAGCTTGCAGACCTGGCCGGCGCCGGCCGGGCCGACATGCGTGACGCGGCCAAGCGCGGCAAAGACGTCCGCAAGGCCAGTGATAAGCTCCGCTTCACCGCCGGCCATTATGGCGAGGGTCCCGGCTTCGGCGCCGACGACGCCGCCGGAGACCGGGGCATCGACGTGGGCGACGTTGCGCGCAGCGAGGCGCGCGGCGTGATCGCGGGCGATCGGCGGGGCGATCGACGAGGAATCGACGACGATCGCGCCGGCCTTCAGGACTGTGGTGACGCCGGCTCCGAACAGCACCTTGCCGACCGCGTTTCCGTCGCTCAGCATGGTGAAGACGATGTCCGCATCACGTGCAGCGTCGGCGGCCGTGGCTGCAAGGTTTGCGCCATCCGCCACCAGGGCTTCGGCTTTGGAGGGGTCACGGTTCCAGACGGTGACGGGAAATCCTGCCTTCAGCAGGCGGCGCGCCATCGGCGCGCCCATGAGCCCGGTGCCAAGAAAGGCAATGCGCCGGGACGCAGCCGCTTTCTCTGCGGTCATCAGAGCTTGCCTCCCAGTTCGTCCTCGATGTGGACCCTGATGATCTCGTCGAAGGATTTCTCAGCGGTGAAACCGAGTTCGATGGCGCGCTTGGCTTCGAAACCGGGCGCCCAGCCGGCGCACATGCGCATGATCATCTCGTCGGGCTCGCGACGGATGAGCGACACGGCCTTCTCGCCGCCGACGCGGCGCAGAGCCTCGATCTGTTCACCGACCGTGGCGCTGAGGCCCGGCATGGAAAGGTTGCGGCGCGGGCCAACCTTTTCGACGTCGATGGTCGCGCCGTGGATCAGGAAGCCGACGGCCGAGCGGGGCGAGGCGTGCCAGTGACGGACGTCGTCGGAGACCGGTAGTACGGCTTCCTGGCCGACCAGCGGCTCGCGCAGGATGTTGGAGAAGAAGCCGGAGGCAGCCTTGTTCGGCTTACCCGGACGGATGCAGATGGTCGGAAGGCGGATGCCGATGCCGTCGAAGAAGCCGCGACGCGAATAGTCGGTCATCAAAAGTTCGCAGATGGCCTTCTGTGTGCCATAGCTGGTCAGCGGCGTAGTGTGGAACTCGTCCGGGATCGGATAGGGCAGGGGAGCGCCGAAGGCAGCGATCGACGAGGTGAACACGACACGCGGCTTGTAGCCGTCCTGGCCGTGGGCGATGCGGATCGCGTCGAACAGGTAACGGGTGCCGTCGAGGTTGATGCGGTAGCCCTTGTCGAAGTCGAGTTCGGCTTCGCCCGACACGATGGCGGCGAGGTGGAAGATCAGGTCCGGCCGTCCGGTGATGAGGCGCTCGGCTTCGCCAGCCGCCGAAAGGTCAACGGTTTCAAGGACAGTCTTGCCGGTAAAACCCATCGGCGCTTCCGGGGTGATGACATCGACCAGCGTCATCGCCTCGATGGCGCGGCCGTTCAGGTATCCGTCCCTTGCGAGACGTGCCGTGAGCTTGCGACCCACCATGCCGGCGGCGCCGATGATCAGAATGTGCACCTTACTACTCCTCCATGCTTTCGTTCCGAACCTTCCGACGAAGGTGCGAACCACTCAACCGAAAAAAGACATTGTAAGGTTGTCTGATAACCTTATATGATGCGTTTGAAAACAGGTAATTGGCGTCCCGCACGCCGGGAGGGACATGTGAGCGCGCGCATCCAGTCACATCAGCAGAAATTCGTGGATGCCCTCGGGGCGGACCTGGTTCTCCTCGGGGAGGAGGTTGAACGCTATTGTCGTGACTGGCACGGAGATGTGACCACCGGAGCAATCGCGGTCCTTCGTCCGCGCTCTACCGATGATGTCTCGAAGGCGGTACGCATCTGCGCCGAACTCGGCGTTGCGATCGTGCCGCAGGGCGGCAACACTGGCCTCGTGCTGGGTGCTACGCCAGATGCGCCGGAAAGCCAGGTCGTGCTGAGCCTTGAGCGGATGAATGCCATCCGCCAGCTTGACGTCGACGATTATTCGGCTGTCGTTGAGGCGGGCGCTATCCTGTCCGAATTCAAGGACAAGGTCGAGGCAGCCGGAATGTTCTTCCCGCTCGCGCTCGGTGCGCAGGGGTCCTGTCAAATCGGCGGCAATGTCTCCACCAATGCCGGCGGCATCAATGTCCTGCGCTACGGCATGACGCGCGAACTGGTGCTGGGACTGGAAGTCGTTCTGCCCGACGGTTCGGTTTTCGAAGGGTTATCGACGCTGCGCAAGGACAATCGCGGCATTGATCTGAAGCAGTTGTTCATCGGAGCCGAAGGTACGCTCGGGATCATCACGGCGGTCGCGGTGAAACTTATGCCGATGCCGGATCAGGTGGCCACCGCCCTGCTGGGATTGAATGCGCTCGACGACGTGATCGCGCTCTACCGCCGCGCCCGTCGCGACTGCTGCGACCTTCTGTCGGCCTTCGAGTTCATGCCGCCGCTCGCCTTCACACTCGCGCGCGAGGCGATGCCGGACCTCGCCATGCCAATGTCGGGCGATCACCCGGCGTATGCGCTAATCGAAATCTCGGGTTCGGGGCTGGTCGACGTATCGGATCTGATGGAACGTTTCCTCGAAGGTGTCATGGGCGACGGTCTCGTGATCGACGGAGTGGTCGCCACGTCCAAGGCGCAGGCGCGCAATCTCTGGCTTTTCCGCGAGGGTATGAACGAGGGGCAGGCCAAGCGCGGTCCGCACTTGCGCACCGACGTTTCTGTGTCGCTATCGCGGCTGGCCGATTTCGTGCGCGATGCGCAGCAGGCCGTCTACGACGCACTTCCAGAATGCGTCTGCGTCTCCTACGGCCATGTCGGCGACGGCAACGTGCACCTGAATGTGCTGCCGCCGGGTGACCTGCCGCGGAGTGAGATCGACGCGCGCATCTACAAGGCGAAGAAGATCATCAACGAAGTGCTCGACGGCTATCACGGCTCGATCAGTGCGGAGCACGGCATCGGTCGCTTGAAGAAGTCCGACTTCGACACGCGTCTGTCCGCGGTTCGGCGCAAGCTGCTGACCGCGGCAAAGACGGCGATCGATCCGGATCTTCGGATGAATCCCGGTTCCCAATTGAGTTTCGCGCGGGATTGAGAGACAACCCTCACGTGACGCGGAGGAGGCGGGCGTAAATACGATGGAATTCGGACAAATCAGGCGAAGCGAACAGCTGCCGGCACGCATTGCCGCTCAGATTGCGCGCGACATCACCGAAGGCCGAATACGTCCCGGCGAAAAGCTGCCGACCGAACACTTTCTGGCCAAGGCGCTCGGCGTGAGCCGCTCCGTGGTGCGCGAGGCGATTGCGCAGCTGCGCAACGAAGGGCTTGTCGAGACGCGCCAGGGTGTCGGCGCCTTCGTCACCGAGCCCCACGCACGACCGATCCGTATCGAGCAGGATGACCTGGCCAACCGCCAAAGCTTCCGTGATCTCTTTCAGCTGCGTGTGCCGCTGGAAATCGAGGCCGCAGGCCTCGCTGCCCTGCACCATACACCCGATGATCTTCAGCGTATCGACGAGGCGCTCGCCAGCATGAGCGGCGCGGAAAAGTGGACGGCGGAAGGTATCGTCGCCGACCTTGCGTTTCATCGCGCAGTCGCCGCCGCCACCGGAAACGAGTACTTCGCGGTCTTCATCGGGTTCATCGCGGAGCGCATCAGCCTGGCGATCAATGCGGCGCGAGCGGCCGCGGTTCTTGAGGAGATTGTCGAGGTGACGATCAAGGAGCATGTCGTTTTACGCGATGCCATTGCCAGCCGGGATCCGAGGCGGGCGAGGGAGGCGATGAAGATGCACCTGTTGGGGGCGGCGCGGCGGCTCGATCTGACGCTCGAGTCCTATTGAGGGCGCATTTGATTAAACTCGAGGCCAATCTCGAGGGTCTGTGGAAATGGTCATGAGAGCCCCAAGCATGGCGGCTTTTGAGCAAGTCATGATTTGAAGCTGGACAGTGCCGCGGAGCCCGACTAAAACGTTACAGGTTGTTGTCAGACATCCAGACAATACGGCAAGGCAGCGGGAGGTTGCTGCCTGGGAGACATTCGAAATGGGAGGAGCGACTTGGTTTCCAAGTATTCACTATCCGCGGCCGCAATTTTGCCGGAAGACGCGGCGCAGGCCGTTCTGGTCGGGCGTGTGTGGTCGAAGGCCGTCGATGGCCCTTGCCCGGTACTGCTGCGCGACGGACGCTTGCTTGACCTGACAAGCATCGCCGCCACCGTTTCCTTCCTGTTCGAGCAGGATGGGCTGGTCGGCAGGCTAATATCCGCGGCTGGTCTTGCCGATCTCGGCTCTCTCGACGATTTCCTCTCCGGCAAGTTGGGTGACCTCCTGGCGCCGATCGACCTTCAGTCGATCAAGGCGGCTGGCGTCACCTTCGCCGACAGCATGCTCGAGCGCGTGATCGAGGAGCAGACCAGGGGAGATTCCTCCCGGGCTCTCGAAATCCGCGAACGGTTGGCGCCGGTGCTCGGCGACAGCTTGCGTGGTCTCGTAGCCGGTTCGCAGCAGGCGGCGAAGGTAAAGGCGCTGCTGCAGGACATGAACCTCTGGTCGCAGTACCTCGAAGTCGGCATCGGCCCCGACGCCGAGATCTTCACCAAGTCGCAGCCGATGTCCTCCGTCGGCTGTGGCGACACGGTCGGCATCCATCCGATCTCGCAGTGGAACAATCCCGAGCCCGAAGTCGTGCTCGCAATTCGTTCTGACGGCACGATCCTAGGCGCCACTCTCGGCAACGACGTGAACCTTCGTGATGTCGAAGGCCGTTCCGCCTTGCTGCTCGGCAAGGCGAAGGACAACAATGCGTCCTGCTCGATCGGCCCGTTCATCCGCCTGTTCGACGAGAGCTTCACCATCGACGACTTGCGCAAGGTTCGCGTCTCGCTGCTGGTCAAAGGTGAGGATGGTTTCGAGATGGCCGGCGAAAGCCCGATGGAGGCGATCAGCCGCAGCCCGGAAAACCTGGTGTCGCAACTGCGCAACCGCAATCATCAGTATCCGGACGGCGCGGTGCTGTTCCTCGGCACTATGTTCGCGCCAGTGAAGGATCGCCGTGGCGTCGGACAGGGCTTCACGCACGAAGTGGGCGACAGGGTGGAAATATCGACGCCGAAGCTCGGGCGCCTGGTGAACTGGGTTGATCGCTGCAATGCCTGCCCGGAATGGACCTTCGGGGTCGGCGCCCTCATGCGGAACCTCGCCAAGCGCGATCTCTTGTAATTTTCGAACGGGGGAGGACCAAGTGCAAAAGGCAATCGATCTATTCTACAAAGCTCTCGAATTCCTGCTGATCGTCCTTCTTTCGGGGATGGCAGTCATGGTTTTCGTCAACGTCGTCATGCGCTATGCGATGAATTCTGGCCTGACCGTGTCGGATGAATTGGCGCGTTACTTTTTCGTCTGGGTAACCTTCATCGGCGCCGTCGTGACGTTCCGCGAACACGGGCACCTGGGCGTCGAAACGCTGGTCGCGTTTCTCGGCCGCAAGGGGCGCATCGTCTGCATGATCCTGAGCAACCTGGTGATCATCGGCTGTTGTGCGATCTTCTTCTGGGGCACCTGGATGCAGCTTCCGATCAACTGGAGCATGAAGGCGCCCGTAACCGGCCTGTCGATGGGCTTCGTCTACGGTATCGGCTTCTTTACCGGCGGCGGCTGCGTGATCATCGCGCTTGAACGGCTTGTCCGTCTCCTCACCGGTCGCGTGACCCAGGAAGAAATCGAGGCTTTCGCTGGCGAAAACCTCACTCTTGAGCAGATGGCGGAACGTAGCTGATGACCCTTCTCGTGTTTGTTGCTTCCTTGCTGGGAGCCATGGCGATCGGGGTGCCGGTTGCATTTTCGCTGATGTTCTGCGGCGTCGTGCTCATGTGGTACATGGGTATCTTCAACACCCAGATCATCGCCCAGAACATGATCGCGGGGGCTGACACCTTCACCTTGCTGGCCATTCCGTTCTTCATTCTGGCGGGCGAGCTGATGAACGCCGGCGGCCTTTCGCGCCGTATCATCGATTTCGCCATCGCCTGCGTGGGCCACATTCGTGGCGGTCTCGGAATCGTGGCGATCGTTGCCGCGCTGATCATGGCCAGCATTTCCGGATCCGCAGCCGCGGACACCGCCGCGCTCGCCGCCATCCTTATCCCGATGATGGCGAAGGCCGGCTACAATGTCCCGCGTTCGGCCGGCCTCCTCGCCGCCGGCGGCATCATCGCCCCGGTCATTCCGCCGTCCATGGCCTTCATCGTCTTCGGCGTCGCCGCCAACGTTTCGATCACGCAGCTCTTCATGGCAGGTGTCTTTCCCGGTCTGCTGATGGGCATTTCGTTGATCGTCACCTGGCTGGTCGTGGTGCGCAAGGACAAGATCGAGGCGCTTCCGCGCGCGTCGATGAATGAACGCCTCCAGGTGACTGGTCGGGCACTCTGGGCGCTCGGCATGCCGGTCATCATTCTCGGCGGCATCAAGGCAGGCATGGTCACCCCTACCGAAGCGGCCGTGGTCGCCGCGGCCTACGCCCTCTTCGTCGGCATGTTCATTTACCGTGAGCTGACGTGGAAAGAACTTCCGCGCGTGATCCTGCAGGCGGCGAAGATGACGTCCGTGATCATGTTCCTGGTCTGCGCCGCGCTCGTTTCCGCCTGGTTGATCACCGCAGCGAACATTCCGGCCGAGATTACCGGCTACATCGAACCGCTGATCGACCGTCCGATCCTGCTGATGTTCGCCATCATGATCCTGGTGCTGATCGTCGGTACCGCTTTGGACCTCACGCCGACAATTCTGATCCTGACGCCGGTTCTGATGCCGATCATCAAGCAGGCGGGCATCGACCCGGTCTACTTCGGCGTCCTGTTCATCATGAACAACTGCATCGGTCTTCTGACCCCACCGGTCGGCGTCGTTCTCAACGTCGTCAGCGGCGTCGGCCGTATCCCGCTCGGAAAGGTCACGGCGGGTGTGTGGCCGTTCCTCGCTGCGCAGGCGATCGTGCTCTTTCTCCTGGTCCTGTTCCCGGACTTGGTCATCGTACCGGCGCGTTGGCTCCACTGACAACCGGCGCGCCCAACCTTCTCACTCAACAATCCATTGGGAGGATAATATGAGAAAACTGCTTCTGACCACCACCGCCATCGCATTGGCATGCACCATGTCTGCTCCGGCATTCGCTGAATTCAACGACCGCAACATCCGCGTGTCGAACGGCATCAACGCCGATCATCCGGTCGGCAATGGTATCGAGGCCATGCAGAAGTGCCTGGACGAAAAGTCCGGCGGCAAGCTCAAGCTGACGGCCTTCTGGGGCGGCGCGCTCGGCGGAGACCTGCAGGCAACCCAAGCCCTGCGCTCGGGCGTTCAGGAAGCCGTCGTCACCTCGTCGTCTCCGCTCGTCGGCATCGAGCCGGCTCTCGGCGTCTTCGACCTGCCGTTCCTCTTCTCCAATGCCCAGGAAGCCTACAAGATTCTCGACGGCGACTTCGGCGACAAGATGAGCAAGAAGCTCGAAGCGGTTGGCCTCGTGAACCTCAGCTACTGGGAAAACGGCTTCCGCAACCTTTCGAACTCGGTGCGTCCCGTCACCAAGTGGGAGGACTTCGAGGGCATGAAGGTTCGCGTCATGCAGAACAACGTATTCCTCGACACCTTCCAGAACCTCGGCGCCAACGCCACCCCGATGGCCTTCGGCGAAGTCTTCTCGGCTCTGGAAACCAAGACGATCGACGCCCAGGAAAACCCCTATGTGACGATCGACACCTCGAAGTTCTTCGAAGTGCAGAAGTACATCACCGAGACGAACCACGCCTACACGCCGTTCCTCTTCCTCTTCTCCAAGGCGATCTTCGACACCTACACGCCCGATGAACAGGCGGCTCTGCGGGAGTGCGCTTCCGTCGGTCGTGATGTCGAGCGTCAGGTCATTAGCGACCTGAACAAGAAGTCGCTCGAGAAGATCAAGGCCGCAGGCCTGGAAGTGAACGTCCTGTCTCCGGAAGAGCAGGCTCGCATCCGCGAGAAGTCCATGGTCGTCTACGAAAAGCACAAGGCCGAGATCGGTGCCGAAGTCGTCGACGGCATTCTCGCCAAGCTCGCCGAGATCCGCAAATAATCTCCCTGGTGGCGGTCCGTCGGGACCGCGCCAAAAAAGACCGCAGTGCTGAACTGACCCCAAAAGGTTGGACGATTGCTGGGCTAGGATAATAGGAACTGAGTTCTGTATTGCACAGGGCTCAGTCCTTTCAGTTTCAGCTTGGTGCGCTGATGATTGTAATTTTGTAATAGTCGTCACGACGCGAAAGTGGTGAATCTGTCCGACATTTGAGAACATATGGTGATCATGCAGCGAGGATAGATGTTTCTCGCCGCAGCGGCCTGAGATCGGGGCTGTCCGTCGGAGTCCAGATGTAATCTTCGGTCAGGCTGATATGCTGCCAGGCGAGTGGGGTGATATGTTTGATCACTTCCGCAGGCGTGGCGATGCCTTCACGATTGATCTCGGCGAAAGCCGGTTCGAGATGGAGCGTATTCCAGTAGACGATGGGATTGATGAGGAGGTTCGGCCCGGACGGTAGAACTGACTCTCGAAGGTGCTGTCCCGGAGCTCTCCAAGACGATTGAAGAACAGCGCGCGGGCTTCGCTCTTGTTGAGGCTGGCGGTAGCGTTGCGGCGGATTTTCGGGGTTCTGCCACCATTGCGGCAGGAAGATGGACCTGTTCGTCCGATATCACGAAGCGCGAGCGCCAGTCCGTTTTGACGTATTTGTATGGCAGCGCGCGTCATCGTCTCGCTTCCTTGGGCACTCGCCTTCCCTTACAATGCCGTTCGGAAGACGGAGGAGTTCCGCCATGAGCGAAGACACCTTCAACATGTCGATCCGCAAGTTCCTGAAGGAAGTCGGCGTCACCTCACAGCGCAAGATCGAGGAGACGGTGCGCGAAGGGCAGATCGGCGGCAAGAAGCTGAAAGTCCGCATGACACTGACAGCGGAAGGCACCGGACTCAACCACGTGATCGACGGCGAGATAGAGCTTCCGTAAGCTTAAGGAGGGCGTCGGCCCCAGCCAGGAGCGCCCCTGATATCACTCGATGTAGGCGTTGGTAGAGGTCCAGGGTCCAGCAGAATGAGCCAATTGAGCCGAAGAAGGAGGAGTTGGCGTTTTGAAGGCCCTCGCCGGGATCGGACCTCCCAGCCGCGATCGCGACCGATAGCCTTGCCTAAATTGTACCCCAATAGGTTAGCCGCCTATTCTCCGCAGGCGAGAATAGTAGCGGCAAAAGCTCGGGGCATCTGATGGGACGGTCACACCAGCACGACCCGTATATGCAGCTCTTCCTTTGCGGTGACGTCATGACCGGGCGGGGCCTCGATCAAGTGCTGCCCGTTCCATCCAATCCGGTTCTGCATGAGGAGCATCTTCGATCAGCCCGAGACTACGTCCGTCTGGCGGAGCAAGCGCACGGACCGATTCCGCGGTCGGCGGGACCAACCTATATCTGGGGCGTGGCATTGGATGAGCTCGAGCGTGTGCGCCCTGATGTCCGCATCATCAATCTCGAAACGGCCGTAACCCGCAGCAACGATTACGTCCCGAAGGGCATCAACTATCGGATGAGCCCCGAAAACGCATCCTGTCTTGTCGCTGCCGGCGTGGACTGCTGTGTCCTTGCCAATAACCACGTTCTCGATTGGGGACCCGTTGGCTTACTCGACACTTTGGCGGCCTTGGTCCACCTGCAAATCAAGACCGCCGGTGCCGGGCATGACCTGGCCGAAGCGAGCGCGCCGGCCGTCCTTGAGAGGGGTAACAAAGGACGCGTGCTCGTGTTTGCGCTTGCGACTCCGACGGCCGGGACACCACGAAGCTGGGCCGCAGCAAGCAACAGGGCAGGCGTGGGTTTTCTGCCGGATCTTACTCCGACCAGTGCCCGTCGCGTTGCCGATCATATCGTCAGGATGAAGCGGCCACGGGATGTGGTCGTCCTATCGATTCATTGGGGCCCCAATTGGGGGGATGACATACCCGCCGCTCAGCGGCAATTTGCGCATGCGCTTATAGACGATGCCGGCGTATCGATCGTGCACGGACACTCATCGCACCACGCCAAAGCGATCGAAGTTTACCGCAACCGCCTCATCCTTTATGGCTGCGGGGACTTCCTCAATGACTATGAAGGGATTGCCGGGCACGAGGAGTTTCGGAGCGATCTGCGTCTGATGTATTTCGCCGGCGTCAACCCGGCGAATGGCGAGCTTTCGGCACTTGAAATCGCCCCGCTACAGGCACATCGGTTCACTCTCGTTTATCCCTCCAAAATGGACGTCGAGTGGCTCGGCGAAACCCTCGACCGGGACAGCCGGCGGCTTGGGACTGGCGTGCGACCCGAGCTAGGTGGGCGGCTTGCCTTGTCGTGGTCGAGCGCGAACAAATCGGTGCGATGAAGATTTTCCTCGATCGAGGTTCTGACGATCGGGGCAGGGGGGCTCGCTCGCCTGCACGGACGAGGCCGGATCGTCGCGAAACGGTCCGCAACCTGCTCGTGGGTATACACTTTTCGGAAAGCTACTTGAAGCCGGGGGTGTGGAGGTCGCCGGGCATCCTGCGAGCTTGCCCATCAGTTTTACCAGCACGCTGGCTGCGGATTGCGCGTGACGACTTTCCCAGCGTTGCGTCACGCCTCGATAATGTCCGAAGCCATCCCTGCTAAATACCCATAGCCCCGCTCTATAGGCAAGCTATGAGCACTTCTGCGGCATTGCCAAGCCAGTAGTGGTCGGGTTGCCGTAAAGACCTTTTTTGAAGCGCATCACTCGGGTGAGCTCGCGATGGAGCTTGATGGGGGGCACTCAGAAACGATGGATCATTTTACGTCGAACGTGGTTCCGTCTCGCAGCCTTCGAACCGGAAGGCTTCATCGTAAAAGCGACCGGCGAGACGATTCCCTACAAGGACACAGGAATCCGGCATTTGCCCGATGGCGAGTACCATTGGTGTTCAGTGAACGGCTCCAAGAGCGGGCGCACCGTCTGCCTGTTCGTGCCGCCAAGCGGATTCTAAACCACGCCGACGGCGTGGAGAACTGCGCGCTCACCACACGGAAGGAGATCGGTCCGCATCCCATGTCTTCGGCCGCCCTTACGGAAAGTTCTCCATCTGGCGGGCCATTTGCCTGCTGAACTGGTCGATGTTTCAACCGTCAGGGCAAATCGGATTCTGCAACGCAACTACGACCTTTTGGCTGAACGTATCGGGCGTAAGCCTTAGGGTGTGAGATCGGCTCGCCGAAGCTCCGCGGGCGTGCTTTTGCAGGCCGTGACTGCCTCTGCCGGCCCGTGTCGGCCTTGCCGGCATGGGCCGAAGTCACCAGAGAATCGTTGGCACTCTCGTCAAGAGTTCACCAAGCGCCCCGAAGAGGACTTCTGCCGCGGCTCCAATCTCGGCATGCGCGGTGACAACAACCAACCCCAGGATGGAGATCGCGGATCCAAATCGGATGGCAGGGCTGCCGTCGCCACCAGGAGAGAGCGTGGGAATGGACGTATCGAACGAGGACCAATTGCCACGAAGAAGGTTGTCGTTTGCGGCGCGCAAGAGCCGAGTCGGTCGTGGACCTCTGAGGCGGCTTTTTTCGCATATCCCGGGAAATGTATCGCAGATTGAGTTAGACATCTGACGTATCCATGACCAATTTGAATGACACCAATGTTAGGCAGACCAGTTAGAACCGGCCGTTCCCAGGGAAACTGAGTTTCCACCTTTTGGTCCTGTGAGGAGCTATACCCATTTCAGGGGATGACGAGTGTGCGTTGACACGCCGACCTCCGGATACCCCATCCGGTGAAGGTGGTGGGACGCGGTTCGTACTCGTTCAAGGCGAGGATGCACAGCTGCATAGAGTCCGTTTCTGCTGATGGGACATATCTGTTGCTTAATCGCTTTCGCCCGGGACGAGCGCCATGGGCCAGAGCAGTTGCGCGGGTTTCGCCGGGTAGACATGCGCGAAAGCCGGCATCGTGCCAAGCAGGGTTTCGGCAAGTGCAATGCCGAGGTCACGTAGCGACAGGCTGAATGATGTTAGGCGGGGCGACAGGAACTCTGATTGCGGACTTTGGCGGCCGATGATCGCAAGATCTCGTCCAGGCTTTACTCCTGCTTCCACCAGCCCGCGATAAAGGCCGACGGCAATTGCTTCGTTGATCAGCACAATCGCCGTCGGACGGTTCTGAAGCGCGCTCAGTTCACGGGCGATCTGGTAGCCTCCGGCCTCGTTCGGAGTCGAACGAAAGACGTGACGCTCGTCGAGGCGAAGCCCGTGGCGGGCAAGGGTTGCCCGGCACTGATCCTCGAACACATAGCCGAGGTTCATGTCGTCATGCGGTCGTGTGATGGCAATGTTCGTGTGACCCCGGGCGACGAGCCGGTCGATGGAAGCCTCCGCCATGCCCTCGAAATCCAGGTCGAGCCACGGCTGACCGACATCGGTCAGGCTTCGTCCGAGGGTGATGAACGGGATCTTGCGCTTGGCCAGCAGTTCGAAACGGGCATCGTGCCGCCGGGTCGCCGAGAGGATGATGCCATCAGCAAAACCGCGGGCAACGACGCGCTTCAAATAGTCGTTCGGATCCTCCTCAGAGGAGCAGAGCAGGGCGACCAGATCGAGCTTGTGACGCGCAAAAACGGTCTGAACGCCGTCGAAGACGCTCATGAAGAAGGTATCGCCCTGGCCGGTGATTTCAGTGCCGGTCTGCATCATGAAGCCGATGACGCCAGTTGCTCCCTTCCGGAGGGCGCGACCCGATTGGTTGGCGACGTAGCCAAGGGATTCCGCTGCTTCCAGCACCCTTTTTCTGGTTTCTTCGTTGACGTCGGGCTTGCCGTTCAGCGCACGGGACACCGTGCCGATCGAAATATCGAGGTGTTCGGCAAGCTCGCGAATCCCCTTCATTTTTCCGCGTTCCTCCTGAGCCTCACGATCGGCCATTTTCTCACCTCTTGACATAAAAACCCGTTGCCGCATAGTATCGTAAACGTTTACGGAAGCCAATTGAGGAGTTGCCGCTTCCGTTTCTTGGAGGAAATCACGTGAGACACAGGGCCGTTTTGTGCGGGTGCGGAGCTATGGCCAAAGGTTGGCTGAGGGCGCTGACGGAGAGCAACTCTCTTCGAGAGAAGGTGGAGATTGTCGGCCTTGTCGATCTCAATCGGGCGACAGCTGAAGCGCTCGCTGCCGAGTTCCACCTTGGCGACATCCTGATCGGTACGGACCTACCGGAGGTTCTCCGCGAAAGCCGGGCTGATTTACTCTTCGACATCGTCGTTCCGGCGGCACGGCGCGCGGTGGTGGCCGTCGGTCTCGCCCATGGTTGCCATGTGCTGAGCGAGAAGCCGATGGCCGCCACGCTCGAAGAGGCGCGCGAGTTGCGCCGACTTGCGAGCGAAGCCTCGCGTATCCATGCGATCGTGCAAAACCGACGTTTCATCGACGGCGTCCGCCGCATACGCCGCCTCATCCAGTCCGGCAGCCTCGGCGAGCTGACGGCGCTGCATTGCGATTTCTTCCTCGGTCCGCATTTCGGGGGCTTTCGCGAACAGATGGACAATGTCCTTTTGCTCGACATGGCGATCCACACCTTCGATGCGGCCCGCTTCATGTCCGGCAAGGAGCCTCTCGCTGTCTATTGCCACGAATACAATCCTGAGGGCTCCTGGTATCGCCACGGCGCGGCCGCCAATGCGATCTTCGAATTTTCCGATAATGTCGCCTTCAGCTATCGCGGTTCCTGGTGCGCCGAGGGCGCCAACACCAGTTGGGAAAGCGCGTGGCGAATTGTCGGCTCCAAGGGAACTTTGCTCTGGGATGGCGGCGAGCGCTTCGAGGCCAATGTGGTCACAGGCAGCGAGGGTTTCCTGCGTGCCGTCGAGCCGATCGCAGTGCCCGAGGCCGAAGACCGTGCCGATACGCACGGGCACGCGAGCGTCATCGAGCGTTTCGTCCAAGCCGTCGACGCCGGAACCGTGCCGGAAACGGATGGCAGCGACAACATCAAAAGCCTTGCCATGGTCTTCGGCGCGATCGACAGCGCGCGGGATGGCAAACGCGTCACCATTGCAGTCTAGGGAGCCAATTTTGAAAAAAACCAGAAACTCCATTCGCATCGGCACGATGATTTCGGCCACCAAGGGCGGCGCAGACAAGCGCATCAGCCAGATCGCCGACATGGGCTTCGAGAGTTTCGAACCCTTCTTCTGGCAGACGACCAATGGGCAGGATCTCGCCGAACTTGGTAAGCGGTGCATCGAGGCGATCGGCGATCGCGACATCACCATCTCCACGCTCGGCATGTTCGGCAATCCGCTGGAGACGACGGAGATCGACGAGGAGACCCTGAAGGGCTGGCGGGATTGCATCGACAATGCCCACCACTTCGGTGCCACATGCGTTGCCGGTTTCACCGGCCGCCTTCGCGGCAAGCCTTTGACCGACAGTCTGCCGCGCTACCGCGAGATCTGGTCCGAGCTGTCAAGGCGCGCAGCCGACAGAGGCGTGAGGATCGCCTTCGAAAATTGCGCCATGGACGGCAACTGGCATACCGGCGACTGGAACATCGCGCACAATCCGGACGCCTGGGAACTCATCTTCAACGAGACGCCGGACGATCACATCGGCCTCGAATGGGAGCCGTGCCATCAGATGGTCTACCTGATCGATCCGCTGCCGCAGATCCGCAAATGGGCGAAGAAGATCTTCCACGTGCACGGCAAGGACGCGACCATCCGCTGGGACGTCATCCGCGAACACGGAATTTTCGGCAAGGAAAAGTTCGTCTTCATGCGTACGCCCGGCTTTGGCGACACCAACTGGACCGACGTGATTTCCGAGCTTCGACTGGCCGGCTGGTCCGGCTCGATCGATATCGAAGGCTGGCATGATCCGGTTTATCGCGACGATCTGGAGATGACCGGCCAGGTCCATGGACTGAATTACCTCAAGACGTGCCGGGGCGGCGAGTTCGTCGTCGACCCGGTCTGAGACGTGCATGCCGGCCGGCATGGAGGATGCCGGCATTGGGATAACCAAAGGAGGAGAAAATGGCTATCCGCGGATCCGCAATCCTGGGCGCTCTCGCCCTTGCAGGTGTCTCTTTGTTCGGTCTCTCTGCCAAGGCGGACGATGTCACGATCAGCGTCTGGTCGCTCGATCGCGATATCCAGCCCGCACCGAACCTGATAGCGGACTTCAACAAGCTGAGTACCGGCATCAAGGTCGAGTATCGCCAGATCCAGTTCGACGATGTCGTCAGCGAGGCGATGCGCGCCTATTCGACGGGTCAGGCCCCCGACATCATCGCCATCGACAACCCGGAACATGCGCTGTTTTCGTCACGCGGCGCATTCCTCGATCTCACCGACATGATCGCCAAGTCGACCGTGGTGAAAACGGCGAACTATTTTCCTGGACCTCTCGCCTCCACCATGTGGGACGGCAAGAACTACGGCCTGCCTAAGGCCACCAATACGATCGCGCTTTACTACAACAAGGACATGTTCAAGGCGAAGGGCCTCGATCCCGACAAGCCTCCGCAGACCTGGGATGAGCTGGTCGATGCGGCCCGCAAGCTGACGGACCCCGCCGCCAACGTCTACGGGCTCGCGTTCTCGGCCAAGGCGAACGAGGAGGGGACATTCCAGTTCCTGCCATGGGCGCAGATGGCCGGCGGTGGTTACGAGCACATCAATTCGGATGGCGCCGTCAAGGCGCTCGACATCTGGAAGACGATCATAACCGAAAAACTGGCCTCGCCGGATACGTTGACCCGCGGCCAGTGGGACTCGACCGGCACCTTTAATTCCGGCAACGCCGCCATGGCTATCTCCGGTCCATGGGAGCTCGACCGGATGGTGAACGAAGCGAAGTTCGACTGGGGCGTCGCGCTGCTGCCGGTGCCCGAGGTCGGTGCGGAGCGTTCGTCGGCCATGGGCGATTTCAACTGGGCGATTTTCTCGAACACGCAGCATCCCGCCGAAGCGTTCAAGGTACTTGAGTATTTCGCCTCCCAGGACGACCGCATGTTCAAGGACTTCGGGCAGCTTCCCGCCCGTTCCGACATCGCTATCCCCGAGACCGGGGTGCCGCTGAAGGACGCGGCTCTCAAGGTCTTCATCGAGCAGCTCAAGTTTGCAAAGCCGCGCGGTCCCCATCCGGAATGGCCGAAGATCTCGAAGGCAATCCAGGATGCAATCCAGGCGGCCCTGACCGGACAGATGACCTCGAAGGAAGCACTCGACCAGGCGGCTGAAAAGATAAAGGCGGTGCTTGGCTAAAGTCGGAAAGACGGCTTGCGCTTCCGGGTATTCCCGAAAGCGCAAGGACGCTCGGTCGCGCCCAGGCGCTGGAGCGAAAAACCGCAATCGGTGCTGGCCGTGCCGGCACCACCTGGTCGTGACAGGTCGCGCAATTTGCGACCCAAGTCGGCTGCTGGCTCGGCAGCGGGGGACATCATGAAACGCTTTCTATCCAGCATGATCGACGGCCGCGGCTTCGATATCGGCCTTGTCAGCCTGCCGCTCGCGTTCCTGCTTACGCTGTCCGGTCTGCCGCTGCTCTACAATATCGTCATGAGCTTCCAGGAGGTCGACATGTTCAGCCTCGGCAGCTTCTGGCGCCCCTTCGTCGGCCTCAAGAATTACCGCGATCTGTTCGCTCAGCCGGAAACGTGGCCGATCCTCGCCAATACCGCGACCTTCGTCATTGCTTCGATTGCCGGTCAGTTCCTCGTTGGTTTCGGCCTGGCGTTGTTCTTCTGGACAAATTTTCCAGGTGCTTCGTGGCTACGGGGCTTGTTCCTGGTGTCTTGGGTGATGCCCGGCCTTGTGGTCGGCGCGATCTGGAACTGGATTCTTTCAGGGGACTTCGGCGTCCTCAACTTTATCCTGCGCGAAACAGGTCTCATCGGAGGCAACATCTTCTGGCGCTCCGACCCCGATTTTTCGCTCTGGGCGGTCATCATTGCCAACATTTGGCTTGGCACATCCTTCAACATGATCCTGCTGTCCGTGGGACTGTCAGCCATCCCCCGCGATCTCTATGAGGCATCCGAGTTGGACGGCGCCAATGTTTGGCAACGCTTCTGGACGATCACGCTGCCAATGATGCGCGCATCGATAGGTGCCATCATCGCGCTCGGGCTTATCTTCACGCTACAGCAATTCGATCTGTTCGCAGCCATCACCTCGGGAGGGCCGAACAATGCGTCGAACGTCACGCAATACTGGGCCTGGGATTTGTCGTTTCGGCAGTACGATTTTGCCAAGGGCGCGACGATCTCGGTGATCATGATCGTCTTCGTGATGATTGCCTCGGTCGTCTATGTACGCTCAACACGGCATGAGGTGCGCGGATGAGTAACGTAACCCGTGATCGTCTGCTTTTCGCAGCCGCCATCATTCTCGCCGGCATCTATCTGTTCCCGCTCTACTGGATGTACATCACCACGATCAAATCGGGGTCGGAGATGTTTGCCACGCCGCCGACCTTCTGGCCGACCGATCCCCAGTGGCAGATCTTCGGCAACGTCTGGCAAGGCCGGAATATGGGCCGGTATATCTGGAATTCGCTAGTGATTGCCTGCGGGGCGGTCAGTGTCATCGCGGTGCTCGGTGTCGGCTGCGCCTACGTGCTGGCGCGCTACCGCAACATCTGGGTCGATATCGGGCTTTTCCTGATCCTCATGTTGCAGGTGCTCCCGGCATCGCTGATGGTGACGCCGATCTTCGTGGGCTTTTCGCAAGTTGGACTGCTCAATTATCCGCGGCTTGCGGTCATCCTTGCGATTGCGGCGAAAAGCATGCCCTTCTTCGTCGTTCTGGTCCGCGCGACCTTCATGAGTGTTCCTCAGGAATTGGAGGAAGCAGCACTCGTGGACGGCAACTCCAGGGTCGGCGCCTTCTTCAACATCGTCCTGCCGCTGGCACGAAACGGCATCCTCGTCAGCGTCATCCTGATCTTCATGCAGGCCTTCGGAGAGTTCGTCTATTCGAAATCGATGATCCAAGCTGTCGAGCTTCAACCGGCCAGCGTCGGTTTGAACTCCTTCATGGGGCCGAACACCAACGAATGGAACAACATCATGGCCTATGCGGCGATCTACGTGACGCCGATCCTCGCCATCTTCGTCCTCCTGCAACGCCGCATCGTCTCTGGCCTTACCTCGGGAGCGCTCAAATGACCGCCCAGATCGAACTGACCAACGTCAACAAGTACTATGGCGCCTATCACGCGCTGAAGGATATCGAGCTTTCGATCCGCAAAGGCAGTTTCACCGCGCTAGTCGGTCCGTCCGGGTGCGGCAAGTCGACACTTCTGCGGTCGCTGGCCGGATTGGAGAGCATATCGTCCGGTACCCTGAAAATCGCCGGCGAGGTTATGAATGCCGTGCCACCGCGCAAGCGAGATGTGGCGATGGTTTTCCAGTCATACGCGCTTTATCCGCATATGACGGTCGAGGAAAACCTGACCTACAGCCTGCGCATCAAGGGCGTAGCCAAGGCCGAACGCAAGAAGGCAGCAAATGAAGTCGCCGCCGTGACAGGGCTTACGCACCTGCTCGGGCGCTATCCGCGTGAACTTTCCGGCGGGCAGCGTCAGCGCGTGGCGATGAGCCGGGCGATTATTCGTCATCCCAAGGCATTCCTCTTCGACGAGCCGCTCTCCAATCTCGATGCCGCACTTCGCGTTCACATGCGCAAGGAAATCCGCGCGCTGCACGACCGGCTGGGCGCCACGTCGGTTTATGTCACTCACGACCAGGTGGAAGCGATGACGATGGCGGACCATGTCGTCATCTTGCGCGATGGAGTTATCGAGCAGCAGGGCAGCCCGCTTGAGCTTTATGATCGGCCGGCGAACAAGTTCGTGGCCGGGTTCATCGGATCTCCGGCCATGAATTTTTTGCCTGCGATCGGCGGCCAGGATGGGCAATCGATCATCTTGGATCTCGGCGTCAAACAAACAATCGCCATCAACCGGGCGGTGCGGCCCGGGCAGGCCCTGAGTATCGGCTTGCGTCCAGAGCATATCGAGCTTGCTGCGCCGGATCAGGGCGCTCTCTCGGCGCCAGTGGCGCTGGTCGAATCGACCGGGGCGACCTGCTTTTTGACGATGGCAACGACGCCCGAGCTTTCGGTGGTCTTCAATGGCCGCTCGGGGGCAAGAGCCGGCGACAGGGTCGGGCTGAACTTCGCCTCCGGCAGCATTCATCTTTTCGACGCCGCAACCGAACGGCGCGTGCCGGGCTGAGGGCAAATGGCTATCGGCCGGCAGCGCTCGCATGCATCCCGCCTACGGGTTTGCCGACGTCCGCTGACGCCCTTGAGATGGCGAAAGATCACATAAGGTATCGATCGCGCGACGGGTCACATTGACCGAGAGGCTAATCGGATTCGGCTGTGCGGATGATCACGACCCATCCCGCGAGAAGCCAGATGATGAGGGTGGCGCGATCGTCCCGGCCGTGCGTCTTCGTTTCAGTAACGTACTCGTTCGAATACAGGGTTTGGTTGAAAATCGAGCTGTCGCCTGGTTGTCCGAGCCTTTGCCGATGACTATGTGTGCGGCAACCAAGAAGGGATCAAACTCAATGCGTATAGTCACATTGTTGCTCGTACTCTCCGCGCTCGCCGGATGCGCCCAGACCGCCGGCGGTGCGAGCAGTGTCAGAGAGGATTACTACGGCGGTGACGGCGGATTCTATGCGGGCGCGGTTGCCCCGCGCTGAAGCGGTGCAAGCGCGCTGATCGGATTCGTTCCTTAAGCTCGGAGACGAGAGAGGCGGTCGCCGTCAGACGAAGAGATGGGTGTAGTCGTGTTCCGGTCTTTGGCAGACCCTGATCGCAAAAGCTCTACCGATCGCCAATTCGGGGAGCTTCATGACGGCTGTAGGTTGCCAAAGGTTCGATCCCTTTCAAGGGCGTTCAAGGCGAGGGATTTCGCAGTCGGCTTGCCGCAGGGTGCGTGGACAAGCTGCGATTGTCTCGAGCGGGTGGAGACTGTCATGCAGCATGGCTGCTGAGATCTTTCATCCGATCTTGCTGGCGACAAACATCCGCGAATGTGGGAAACTGCGCGCATATTAAGCCCCACGATATCGTGGCGCCGCAGGAGCGGTCACAGCCGTGGATCGAAAGCTTGCAGCCATCCTTTCAGCCGATGTTGTTGGCTACAGCCGCCTTGCCGCGCTGGACGAGGAGGGTACGGTTCGCGCACTCGATCTGTGCCGCAATCGGATCGCCGAATGGGTACGCGAGCATGGCGGCCGTATCTTCGGTAGCGCCGGTGACGGCTTTGTTGCCGAGTTCTCAAGCGCTGTTCAGGCCGTCCGGTGCTCCGTCGAAATCCAGCGCGGTCTTCTTAGCGTGTCAGAAGACCCCGAACGGCGCTTGGAATTCCGCATCGGCGTCAATCTCGGTGATGTCATTGTGTCGCGAGACGATCTGCTCGGAGACGGCGTCAATATTGCGGCTCGCCTGCAGGAAATGGCCGCTCCGTCAGGCATCTGCATTTCGGGATCTGTGCGTGAACATCTCGACGGCAAGGTGCCGTTTACGCTGACCAGCCTCGGCGAGCGCAGCTTGAAGAACATCCCGCGGCCAATTTTCGTCTTTCGGGTCGAATGGCAGCAAGCGACGCCTGTCGAAGGCGGCATCGCGTCCGCGCCATCATTTGCCGTCCGCCGTGACAAGGACCAGCCGTCGATCGCCGTCATGCCCTTCGACAACCTCAGCGGTCAGGGTGACGAATACTTCGTGGACGGCGTAGTGGAAGAGATTACCGCTGCGCTCTCCCGTGTTCGGGACTTCTTTGTCATCGCGCGCCAGTCCGCCTTCACTTACAAGGGACGCTTTGTCGATGTGCGTGAAGTCGGCAGGGAGCTCGGTGTCAATTATGTGGTCGAGGGTACCGTTCGCCGAGACGGCGACCGATTGCGCATTTCGGTGCAGTTGATCGATGCCGAGACAGGGGCCCAGTTCTGGGCCGATCGTTACGAAGGCCCAATCGAAGATATTTTCGAGTTCCAGGATCGGATCGCGGCTCAGGTGGCAGGCGCCATTCACCCAGCCATCCGCGATGCCGAGATCGCACTGGCCAGGCGCAAGCCGCCGACCAGTCTCAGGGCCTATGATCTCGTTATGCGGGCCTTCCCGAACCTCTGGGGCCGCCGCAAGGATACCAACAACCAGGCGATCGAATTGCTTCAGCAAGCAATTGCCGTCGATCCGGGCTATGGCCGCGCCCATGCACTCCTGGCGTGGTGCTATGCCTCGAACGCCTCCTACCTGTGGACCGAACAGCCGGAACGTGAGCTGGAAAAGGCGCGCGCGGCGGTTGAAGCCGTAGGCTCGATCAGCGATGATCCAACCGCCCTGACTGCCGCCGGCGCGGCAACGAGCATCTGCGGCGACCAGAAGCGCGCCACCACCTTCATCGAGAAGGCCCTTGCGCTTGATCCAAACAATGCCTGGGCATGGGCGCGCCTCGGCTGGCTCGCCATTTACAAGGACGAAGCCACGCAAGCGAGGGAACATTTCCAGCGTGGGATGGCTCTGAGTCCGAGGGATCCGTTCGTATTCAACATGAGATTGGGGATGGCCTTTTCTCTGGCCATGGAAGGTTCTCTTTCACAGGCCATCGCGATCGCCCATGAGGTCATCAACACCTATCCTGACGTGACCTGGTCCTACCGCCATCTCGCCGCCTGGTCGGCGATGAGTGGAGACCTTGAGACCGCCCGATGGGCCGCGCAAAAGCTGTTGGCGGCCGAGCCAGGCTTTACAATCGACCGGTATCGAGCGCTACCCTGGTTTCAAAACATACCCCAGTGGCAACATCAAATGGCCGAGGGCTTGCGGAAAGCAGGATTGCCCGAACGCTGATTGGTTCTGAAGCACGTGCGAGGTTCGCTCTCGGCCGGGAGTTTGATCGCTTGTGCAAAGCCAACCAAATGTCTTGGAAGATTGAAGGGGCCATTCTTCCTGAGCCCCGTGCACGGATTGTTGCGAGGATGTTCGCGTTCTGGGCCAAGAAGATCCATAATGTATCAAGTGGAAGCGCCTCAATTCCTTGTCGCGCCTTTGCGCGAGGGGACGCGTCGATCACCAGTCTCGCGGATAAGTTCCCAGATGACGCTGACCGGTATGAAGAAGCACGTCCAGGTTCTAACGAGCGGGCGGGGCTCGTCGTCACGCAGAAGGTCGGACGGGAGATGCATCAGCAGGCTAACAGTCCAGGTGGCGCGCAGAACCGCACGTCAGTCGAGCGCAAAGGGAATCGCGAACTCGTCGTAACGCGGACATTCAATGCGCCGCCGAGCACGCTTTACAGGGCGTGGAGCCAGCCCGAGCTGTTCCAGCGCTGGTGGGTGCCAAAATCGATATCCGGCGTTTCGCTCGTATCGTGCGATATGGACGTCCGTACCGGCGGCAAATATCGGCTGGAATTCGGCGCCGGCGGTTCGGACACCATGGCCTTCTATGGCAAGTATCTCGAGGTGGTGCCGAACGAGCGCATCGTCTGGACCAACGACGAGGGCGAAGAGGGCGCGGTTACGACCGTGATTTTCGAGGACCATGGCGGGAAGACGCTGCTGACTTTCCACGAAGTCTATCCGTCCAAGGAGGCGCTTGAGGAAGCACTACAGGGCTCGGCGGCCGCATTGCCGGAACAGCTGGAGCAACTCGACGAATTGCTTTCCGGCAAAGGCGAGTAGCGCGGGTCGAGAAACTCGCCTCGGGGGAACGTCTGCTCTTGGAAGTGACGCCACCCGCCTTTCCGCCCGGAGCGAGGCGCAAAGCGGCCAACGATGCCTCCGCCTTTGGGAGCGACTTCCAGACCATGCGCCGCGCCGTTCATCGCGTGAAGGGTGCGTTGAAATTGGCCTGCGGTTTGGGGCGCCCGCCCGAGCCGTTGGAGCTGGGCTGGCATCAGGAACGAACGGTCGCGCCCCGGCAAAGCAACCAGGCGGCGAGGGATGTCACGCAACTGTCACGCGCAAATTTCTTTAGAAACTGCTAAGAAGTAAAAAAGCCATGCCGGTGTTCGAGTACGAAGATGCGCCGATATCTCTTTCACATTCATCTTCTTGGGACGTTCAATCGCGACCGCACCGGAACGTTTCATGCCAGCGATAGCCAGGCGGTGGCGCGCGGGAGATCGGTTGCGGACGGGATTGCAGAAGACGACAGGCACCGGAGCGTAATCGTAACTGTTGAAAGGGCAGGTGGCCCGGTTTTGGCCCGCGTCACTGCGACGAAGGCCATGCCTCCCTGGCAGTCTGCAAGCTCGAAGTTCGAACACGCCTGGCGGGAACTGCCGGCCTGGATACCAGCCAACTCCCGCGGGATTGCAACCGGGCGTTCGGGGAGGAATGAAGGTTTGGACGATGGGCTGGTCCTGAAAGACTAGCCGATCAGTGGAAATTCTTGAGGTTGATGGTTGCGCTGAATTCGCCGTTCATGAGCCGCTTCAGGTGAAAGCCAGCGAGCGGGTCCTCCGGATTGCGACCGACCAGTGCAGCGAATGAAGCCACGGCATGAGGATCGCCGGCCTCCAGCTCTTCGAAGGCAGCCATGTACGCCCGGGTTGCGCCACTGGCATAGATTTCGGCCTCAAGCGGCTCGAACGCGCGGATCGGCTCCACCCTACCTCTAAGCAGGAGGTCGCCAACAGGGCGACCGCAAAACCCCTGCATGTTCGCCGCGAGGCTGCCACTCACGCAAATACGCGTGCCGAGCGACTTGTTGGCCGCTTCCAGGCGCGCGGCAACATTGATGGTGTCGCCATAGGCACTATAGTCGAAGAACTTTCCTCCGCCGAAGTTGCCGACTACGGCCGTGCCGGCATGTGCACCAATCCGGGTGTGTCCAAGGGCTATTCCTTTTCTGCACCAGTGTTCACGAAAAGACTGTGCGAAGGCGTCAAGTGCGAATGAACAGGCGATCGCGCGACTGGCATGATCCGACTGATCGACCGGCGCACCGAAAAGGACGTGCAGCGCGTCGCCAATGACCTTGGCGACAGTACCGTCGTGGGAAAACACGATGTCGGTCATGCCGACGATGTAATCATTGAGGAGTTGCCCGAGCACGTTCGGCTCGATCGTTTCCGCCAGTGTGGTGAACCCGGTCAGATCGGTAAAGAGCGACGCAACATTTCGGCGTTTTCCACCAAGATCGAGAGCGTCGGCGCCGCTGGCCAGGCGTTCGGCAAGGTTTGGCGAAAAGTAACGGGAAAGCGATGCGCGTGCCTGCTCCGCCGCCGACTGCCTGCGTTGCGCCTCGCGCAACGTCTCCACATGGTGGATCGTCTTGACGATCGTTGCCTCCAGATCGGGAAAATCGATCGGCTTCGTTACGAAATCATAGGCGCCGCGGTTCATCGCGATGCGGATGTTGGCCATATCGCTGTAGGCGGAGACGATTATCGTGGATAGGTCCTCGTCCATCTGCTGAAGCTTCGCCAGCAGCGACAGGCCGTCCATACGCGGCATGTTGATGTCGCTCAGCACAATATCCACGTCGCGGTTGGCGGCAAGCACGGCCAAGGCGTCAACTCCGTCGCGGGCGAACAGGAAACGCAATGATCCGTCACGGACCTGCTTCCGGAATTTCTGGAGAAGAAGCATCTCCAGGTCCGGCTCGTCGTCCACAACGAGTATGTTCGTGTTCATGCGGCGCGCCCAACTCGACTGTCGATTTCTTCTCTCAACGCGCTGAAGTCGATTGGCTTGGTCAGCAACGCTTCTGCGCCACTTTCCATGGCTCTTCGCTTCGTGTCCGGATCGCCATAGGCAGTGATCATGATCACCGGCACGTCAGGCCGTACGCTCTTCGCCTTCGGCAGCAATTCGAGCCCGCTCATGCCTGGCATGTTAACGTCGGACAGGATGAGAATGAGCGTGACGTCACCTGCATCGGCGATCCTTTCGAGGGCGGATGACGCTGATCGCGCGAACTCCATGACAAAGCGGCCGGCGCGCAGATCGTGGCGGAACTGCTGTCTGAAAAGCAACTCGACGTCAGGCTCGTCATCGACCACCAGGATGAGGAGGCTCATGTTCTGCCCTCCGGCGTGGTCTTCGCCGGGGTGTTCCGCGGCAGTCGAATGCGAAACTCGGTGTAACGACCAGGTTCCGTGTCCACCTCGATGGAACCTGCATGCTGCTTGACGATGATGTCGTGGCTGAGCGACAGGCCGAGGCCCGTCCCCTCGCCAGCAGGCTTGGTTGTGAAAAAAGGATTGAACATCTTCTCCCTCACCCCTGGTGGGATTCCGACACCGTTATCACGGATAGTGATCTCAACGCTTTCTCCGAGGTCCCGGGTCACCGCCGCCAGCGTCGGCTCATAACCGTCGCCGGGCACAGATGCCGCGCGGTTGCTCGTCGCATAGAAACCGTTCGAGATGAGGTTGAGAAGTACGCGTGTGATCTCCTGCGGGTATAGGTCGACCTCCCCGGCCGCCGGATCGAGTGATTTCTCCAGCGTGATCGTGAACCCCTGCTTTTCGGCTCGAGCGCCATGATAGGCGAGATTCAGGCTCTCCTCGACGATGGCGTTGATATTGGTCGGCCTGCGCTCGCCCGCTCCCTGACGCGAATGCATGAGCATGTTCTTGACGATTGAATCGGCGCGCTTGCCGTGCTGGACGATCTTTTCAAGATTGCCCTTTATCGTCTCGGCGAGTGTGTCGATCTCGGCGCGCGGCGCGCCGTCGGCTACAGTGCCGTCGAGTGCCTGCTGAAGCTCTTCGAGCAACTCCACCGACAGCGCCGAGAAGTTGTTCACGAAGTTCAACGGGTTCTTGATTTCGTGCGCAATTCCGGCGGTCAGTTGTCCGAGCGAGGCGAGCTTCTCCGTCTGGATCAACCGGTCCTGAGTGGCTTTGAGTTCCTCAAGGGAGCGCGACAGTTCCTCGGTTCTCGTCTGCACTTCCTGGAAGAGACGCACGTTCTCGATGGCAATCACGGCCTGGTCGGCGAAGGTCGATGCCAACTCGATCTGCTTCTCGGTGAAGGGCCGCACGGTCTTCGAGCGGGCCAACGCGAGCACCCCGATCGGGCTACCTTCGCGCAGGAGCGGCACGCCAAGTACGCTACGAAACCCGCCAAGTCTTTGCGCTTCCGGCATGGCGTACTCGGGATCGTCGAGGACGTCGGCGATCTGAACCGGCCGGACCTCAAGCAGGGTTCGCCCGACTACGCTGCCGCGCCCCGGCTCCAGCGGCAGCGTTCGGAAATACTGATCGAATTCCTGCGAGAAGCCGAAGCGGGCGACAGGATAGTGCGCGTCACCCATCGGCCGGGTCATCGTAGCCATGTCCGCCTCGCAAAGATGGGCAGCGGACGCTACGAGGGTATCCAGAACCGATTGCAGGTCGAATGCGGAGCGGCTGATGACCTTCAGTACGTCCGCCGTCGCGGTCTGCTGCTTCAGCGCCTCGGCCAGTTCGGCGGTCCGCGACTTCACCTCGTCGAACAGTCGCACGTTCTCGATTGCTATGACTGCCTGGTCGGCAAAGGTCTGGAGAAGGTCGATCTGCTTTTCGGCAAATGGCTTGACTTCAGTTCGTCGTATGACGAGACCACCGACAGCCTCCTGTTGCCGCAGCAAGGGCGCGGCCAAGATCGTGCGATGCCCCATCCGCACGGCCATGCTTTGCCCCTCTGGGAACTCATCGGCATTGGCAGTCAGGTCAGGCACATGAACCGGTTTTCTGTCGACCACAGCCCGTCCGGTCACCCAGCCCCGTGATATTGGCCAGCCGACGAAATCGATCGGTATTGGCCCGTGATGTGCCCGCAAGTAGAGAGTGTCTCCATCCTTTAGGAAAATGGCCGCATCATAGGCCTCGCAAAGCCGCACCGCCGATTCGACGAGCGTATCCAGCACCGTCTGGAGATCGAAGGTCGACCGACTGATGACCTTGAGGACATCGGCTGTCGCAGTCTGCTGCTGCAGTGCCTCCTTGAGGTCGAGATTCCGTTCCTCCAGATCCGAAAACAGTCGAACATTCTCGATCGCTATCCCGGCCTGGTCGGCGAAGGTCTTGAGGAGTTCGATCTGCCGATCGGGAAACAATCCTGGTTCGGTTCGTGCCACGACAATGGTGCCGATCGGAACACCGCCGCGCATGATCGGTGCGGCCAGCAGGCTTCGGTGGTTCGACGCTTGAGCCCTGATGGCGGGATGCATCACGTATTCCGGGTCGGCGAGCCGGTCCGGTATCTGTTCCACCGATCGGCTGAGGATCGAACGCCCGGCCGCAGTGCCTCGACCCGGTGGGGCTGGAAGCACCGCGCTCTCGGGTTCCAGCTGGTGATGGGCCACGAAATGCAACAGTTCGCCATCGTAGCGAAACACGTGGCAGAATTGCGCGCCGCACAGCTGGGCGGCGCGCTGGGCGATCGTGTCGAACACGGGCTGCGTATCGGTCGGTGAGGTCGAGATGACGCGCAGGATTTCGCTCGTTGCCGTCTGCTGTTCGAGCGCCTCGGTGAGCTCTCGGTTGTGCGCCTTAGCCTCGTTGAAGAGCCGGACGTTCTCGATCGCGATCACCGCCTGATCGGCGAAGGTTCGCAGCAGCTCAACCTGCCGCTCGGGAAAGAGGCCGATCGCGCGCCGCGTGACGGCGATCGCTCCGATCGGACGTTCCTTCCACAAGAGCGGCACGCCAATGGCGCTGCGGTAGGACACGATCTTCGCGAGCGGCAGCATCTTATAATCAGGGTCGGTAAAGACGTCGGGGATCTGTTCGACGACACCGCCGATAAATGCTCGGCCCGTGACATTGCCTCTGTTTGGTTGCTGCGGAAACTTGGCACCTACGGCTTCGATGCCCTCGCGTGAAATGCCGTGATACGCGGCCGGATGCAGCAGCTCGCCGTCGAACCGAAACACAAAACAAAATTCTGCCGCGCACAGCCTCGCTGCGCTTTTCGCTATCGCATCGAAGACGGGCTGCGCGGAACTGGTTGAGGTCGGAATGACCCGCAATATTTCGCTCGTCGCGGTCTGTTGCTCGAGGGCCTCGTCAAGCTCCCGCTTCAGCAGTTCGACCTGTTGTCTGAGACTGACGCTTGATTCATCCGTCTCGCGCCCCTCCACTGCAGTATCCCCCATGCAATCAGCTTGCGTCGAGCGCTAGGTCACGACCACGGGGTGCGCCACGGCCGGTGCCAGAATGGGTAGAATACTCCAACTGATAAGGTGTGACGAGGTTACTTCACTGCCATGCTCGTCTGAGAGGGCATCTGGCCCAGGCGGCGATTACACATCAGCGATGAGACTACCGGCTCGGAACTTTAGCTCCGTCAGTCCGTTTTTGCAGTGAAAGACGCGAGCATATCGTTATGTCAGAGAAACTTCCTGTGCCGCCGAGGAAGGGCGACCCGAAACCACGGCCGGACCGCAATCGCGATCCGCACAACGCCGAGCCGAAGTCCGAACAGACACGTCCGCCTCGCGACACGAGAGACGCGCCAGCACCAAACCCGAATGGCAAGGGCGCCTCTGAAACGTGAGGCCGATTACGGTCCGCCACCCATGGCCAACAGCGACCATGGCCACGGCACCGACGTCTATTTCGCTCTTAGAAATCAACGATCGCCTTCGCAAAATTCCGTCCACTGAACACGGCTGCGACGAGCCCGTGCGCGTCAAGCGCCGCCCGACCTGGCAGATTTATTCCGCTGCTGGAGCAAACCAATACTCCAGAAGATCGACCGGCACTCAGGCAACGATGCGAACTCCGGGCTCGCCGTCCTCGACCTCACCAATGATCCGGGCGGCGGGATAGCCTGCCGCAACGATGTGATGAAGCAGATCCTGCGCGCGGTGGGCACTGCATGACACAAGAAGACCGCCGGAGGTCTGGGGATCGGTCAAGATATGGCGTTGCCACATCGGGAAAGCACCGGGCAGAGAGACCTCCGTGGCATAACTGGCCCAGTTGCGATCGGATGCGCCGGTCACGAATCCTTGCTCTGCGAGCTCGGCGCAGCGGGAAAAGAGGGCAAAGTTGCCCGCCTTCAGCGACAACAGCTTTTGTGATCCGCGTGCCATCTCCAAAGCGTGGCCGAACACACCGAAGCCGGTGACGTCGGTGACTGCGTGCACGTCGGGATCCCCAGCGAGTTCGGTGCCAATGCTGTTGAGACGCGTCGTCGAAGCGATGAGTTCCGCGTAGGCATCCGGTGGCAGCGCCCCCTTCTTGAAGGCGGCTGAATAGATCCCGACACCGAGTGCCTTTGTCAGGATCAGCGTGTCGCCGGTTCGGGCGCTGCTGTTGCGCCGAATGCTGGCCGGCGAACATGTTCCGATCACCGCCAGGCCATAGATGGGCTCGGGGGAATCGATCGAGTGGCCACCCGCCACCGGAATGCCTGCCTCTGCGCAAATTACGGCGCCGCCTTTCAAGATCTCCCGCACCATTTCGGCCGGCATCTTGGCGATCGGCATGCCGACAATGGCGAGCGCCATGATGGGCTTGCCGCCCATGGCATAGACGTCGGAGATGGCGTTGGTCGCTGCGATCCGGCCGAAATCGAAGGGATCGTCGACCATCGGCATGAAGAAATCAGTGGTCGCGACGATGCAGGTCTCATCGTCGAGCTGCCAGACGGCGGCGTCGTCGCCCGTCTCCGTGCCAACGAGAAGGCGGGCGAAGTCGCCCCTAGGTTGATGGAAGAGCAATTGCTGCAGAACCGAGGGCGCCAGCTTGCAGCCGCAGCCGCCGCCGTGGGCGAGTGCGGTCAGCCGGAGGGGCGTCGTTGCAGTCGAGGTATCCATGATGGCCTCCCATGCTTCTCAAGGATCTTCTGCTCGCTCCCAGTCCGTCACAAATTTCACGCGAACGGATCACGCATCCAATCGCGTCCCGCGCGAAGTTACGGGGGCCCTGTTGAACTGACTTCCGCCGGCGGATATTTGAGGGAATCGAATGCCGGTCCCTCTGCTCGAATGTCGCAGAATATGAGCGGGCACAGCTCGAAGCGATCGCCGGCTGCGGCGGCGCGATGTCAGCTCGATGTGGAGCGCCCCGAAACTCGGGAGCGGCGAGCAAGCTCATGAATTGAATATGGTCGATCGCGAATAGGGCGTCAATTCGGGTTTCGTTTATGCCCCGCAACGGGGAGCGACGGTCGGCAGCTCAAATATATGATGGCTTTGGATTTAAATGGAGAATGGCTTTCATGTTTATCTTTCTTATTAAATTGACAATGGAATACGGACAGCTAAGATTTTAATTTCTAAGGCCGAGTTATGCCTGAGTATGCAAAGGCGTACCAAGGTTTCCGGCGCGCCCCTGTTGGCAAAGCCGGTTTTCAGGGAGGTATCATGGCATGAACATGGAACTCTCGCGGCGCCAATTTCTCGGCGCAGCCGGTGCCGGGGTTGCGGCCACTGCGCTCGGTGCCCTTGGCTTCGGTGACATCGAAGCAGCGCATGCCGAAGCGATCCGCACCTTCAAGCTGGTAAACACCACCGAAACCCGCAACACGTGCCCCTATTGCTCCGTCGCATGCGGCGTCATCATGTATTCGAAGGGCGACCGGACGAAGGGCGAGCAGGCGGAGATCATCCATATCGAGGGTGACACCGACCATCCGACCAACCGCGGCACGCTCTGTCCGAAGGGCGCGGCGCTGCTCGATTTCGTCAAGTCCGACACCCGGCTGAAATATCCGATGATCCGCAAACCGGGGTCGGACAAGTTCGAACGGGTCAACTGGGATGACGCGCTCGATCGGATCGTGCGGCTGATGAAGGATGACCGCGACGCCAATTTCGTGGAGAAGAACAAGGATGGCGTGACGGTGAACCGGTGGATAACGACCGGCTTCCTCGCGGCCTCGGCGACAACGAACGAAACGGCATGGGAGACCTACAAGGTCGTCCGCAGCGCCGGGATGTTGGTCTTCGACAACCAAGCGCGTGTCTGACACGGCCCTACGGTAGCCAGTTTGGCTCCAACATTCGGCCGCGGCGCAATGACCAACTCCTGGACGGATATCAAGAACACCGACCTCGTGATCATCATGGGCGGTAATGCCGCCGAAGCGCATCCATGCGGCTTCAAATGGGTGACCGAGGCGAAGGCCAACCGCGGTGCGAAGCTGATCGTCGTCGATCCGCGCTTCACCCGCTCTGCGTCGGTCGCCGATCTCTATGCTCCGATCCGCCAGGGAACGGACATCGCCTTCCTGCTCGGCGTGATCAACCATTGCATTCGCAACGACAAGGTGCAGTGGGACTACGTCAAGGCGTTCACCAACGCCAGCTACATCGTCAAGGACGGCTTCGCCTACAAGGACGGGCTGTTCACGGGCTACAATGAGGCAAAGCGCGATTACGACAAGTCGACCTGGGACTATGTCATCGGGCCTGACGGCTATGCGACGGTGGACGACACGCTGACCAATCCGCGCTGCGTCTGGAACCTGCTAAAGGAGCATGTCGCCGTCTATACCCCCGAAATGGTGGAGCGCATCTGCGGCACGCCGAAGGACAAGTTCCTGAAGGTCGCTGAAATGATCGCGGAATGCTCGTCGCCGACCAAGGCGATGACCTCGATGTATGCGCTCGGCTGGACGCAGCATTCCAAGGGCTCGCAGAATATCCGCGCCATGGCGATGCTGCAGCTGATCCTCGGCAATATCGGCATTCGCGGCGGCGGCATGAATGCACTGCGCGGCCATTCGAACATTCAGGGCCTGACCGATGTCGGGCTGATGTCGAATCTGCTCCCCGGCTACCTGACGCTGCCGAATGAAAAGGAGATCGACCTCGAGACCTACATGTCGACACGCGGCTTCAAGCCGCTGCGGCCCAACCAGATGAGCTACTGGCAGAACTACAGGAAGTTCTTCGTAAGCTTCCAGAAGGCGATGTGGGGTGCTGCCGCCACACCGGAAAACCAGTTCGCCTATGACTGGCTGCCGAAGCTCGACGTGCCAGGCTACGACATCCTGCGCGCCCTCGAGCTCATGACCCAGGGCAAGATGACGGGTTACCTGTGTCAGGGCTTCAACCCGTTGCTTGCGGCGCCGAACCGCAAGAAGGTGACGGACGCGCTGTCGAAACTCAAATATCTCGTCACGATGGATCCGCTCGACACCGAGACGGCACGATTCTGGGAGAACCACGGCGAGTTCAACGATGTCGATCCTTCGCAGATCCAGACGGAGGTGATCCAGCTTCCCTCCACCTGTTTTGCCGAAGACGAAGGTTCGCTCACCAATTCCAGCCGCTGGCTGCAGTGGCATTGGCCGGGCGGCACGCCTCCCGGTGAAGCAAGGACCGACAATTGGATCATGGCGCAGATCCACGTGCGGCTGAAGGAACTCTACCGCAAGGAAGGCGGAGCATTCCCTGATCCGATCATCAATCTCGACTGGGCTTATGCGGATGCCGGGGAACCGACAGCCGAAGAGCTTGCCAAGGAGATCAACGGCAAGGCGCTTGCCACCGTCTACGATGCTGCCGACCCGACAAAGGTCTTGGCTGAGGCCGGCAAGCTGCTACCGGGCTTCGCGGCGCTGCGCGACGACGGTTCGACCTCGAGTGGTTGCTGGATCTATTCCGGCTGCTTCAACGAGAACGGCAACAACATGGCCCGGCGCGACACATCCGACCCGGACGAGACCGGCGCCTATGCCAAGTGGGCGTTCTCCTGGCCGGTCAACCGCCGCATCCTCTACAACAGAGCCTCGGCGGACGTAAACGGCAAGGCGTGGGATCCGAGCCGCAAGCTGATCGAATGGGACGGCGCAAAATGGGCGGGTTATGACGTGCCCGATATCGCGCCGACAGCCAAGCCCACAGATGTCGGACCGTTCATCATGAATCCCGAGGGTGTCTCGCGCCTCTTCACGCGCGGCTTGATGCGTGACGGGCCGTTCCCGGCGCATTACGAGCCGTTCGAATCGCCGCTCGACAACCTCGTGGCGCCGAAGGTGCGCGGCAATCCCGCAGCAAGGGTATTCAAGGGCGACTTCGAACAATTCGCCGAAACCGCCTCGAAGGAGTTCCCCTATGCGGCGACGTCCTACCGGCTGACCGAGCACTTCCACTATTGGACCAAGCATTGCCGGACGAATGCTGTGCTGCAGCCGGAATTCTTCGTCGAGATATCCGAGGAACTCGCGGCCGAGAAGGGCATCACCAAGGGTGGCTGGGTGCGCGTTTGGTCCAAGCGCGGATCGATCCAGGCCAAGGCCGTCGTCACCAAGCGGATAAAGCCGCTGATCTGCGACGGCAAACCGGTCCACGTCGTGGGCATACCGTTGCACTGGGGCTTCACCGGCGCGGCTAGAAAAGGCTTCGGTCCGAACTCGCTGACGCCGTTCGTGGGCGACGCCAACATCGAGACGCCAGAATACAAGGCGTTCCTGGTCAATATCGAGCCCATTGCTGGGCCGGTGGCGTAGGAGGCTGTGCCATGTTCCCTCCCGTCCCAAACCCCACCACCGTACCTCAAGAGCCGAAGTTCGGCGAAAGGGACCTGATGCGGCGATCGGCGTCTACGGTAACGCCGCCGGCCCAGCGGCAGACCGAGGTGGCGAAACTCATCGACGTCTCGAAGTGCATCGGCTGCAAGGCCTGCCAATCGGCCTGCATCGAATGGAACGACACTCATCCGCAACTCGAGAGCAATACGGGCATCTACGAAAATCCACACGACCTGACCCCCGACATGTTCACGCTGATGCGGTTCACCGAGTGGGAGAATCCGGATACGAACAATCTGGAATGGCTGATCCGCAAGGACGGCTGCATGCATTGCGAGGACCCTGGCTGCCTCAAGGCGTGCCCCGCACCCGGGGCTATCGTTCAATATTCGAACGGCATCGTCGATTTCGTCCACGAGAACTGCATCGGTTGCGGTTATTGCGTCAAAGGGTGCCCGTTCAACATTCCCAGGATTTCCGAGGTCGATCACACCGCCTACAAATGCACGCTCTGCTCTGATCGCATCGCCGTCGGTCAGGGACCGGCCTGCGCCAAGGCCTGCCCGACGCAGGCGATCGTCTTCGGCACCAAGGAGGAGATGAAGAAACATGCGGAGGGGCGGGTCGCCGACCTGAAGTCTCGCGGCTTTGACAGTGCGGGCCTTTACGATCCGCCGGGCGTTGGCGGCACACATGTCATGTATGTGCTGCACCATGCCGACAAGCCGGAGATCTATGCCGGTCTGCCCAACAATCCGGCGATCAGCCCGATCGTCGAGGCGTGGAAGGGCGTGACGAAATATGCCGGCCTCGCCGTCATGGGCGTCGCGGCGGTCACCGGCTTCCTGCATTACATGGTCAACGGCCCGAACCGCGTTTCCGAAGAAGACGAGGAGGCGGCTCAGCGGCTCACGGGAGATCGGTCCTCATGAGTACGGATAGTGGATATGACGTCGGGAAAGGCGACAGCGTTCACCCCGGCAAACCCGTCACGGTCGATCGCTATACCGGCGGCGCGCGGATCAACCATTGGATCACCGCCACGAGCCTCGTCCTGCTCGCGCTTTCCGGCCTATCCCTGTTCCACCCGCGGCTCTTCTTCCTGTCTGCGCTCTTCGGCGGCGGTCAATGGGTGCGGACCATTCACCCCTGGATCGGTGTCGTCCTTTTCTTCAGCTTCCTTGGTCTTTTCTTGCGCTTCTGGAAGCTCAACCTCTGGAAACGGGAAGACGGCACCTGGCTTGCACGCGTGCGCGACGTGCTCGCTGCCCATGACGAACGCTTGCCTGAGGTCGGCAAGTACAATGCCGGGCAGAAGCTGGTCTTCTGGTCCATGTCGACCCTGATCATCGTGCTGATAGGGTCCGGTATCGTCATATGGAATCAGTATTTCGCGGCTTACACCACGATCGAGCAGCAGCGATGGGCCCTTCTGGTGCACTCGATCGCCGCCATCCTCGCGATCAGCGTCTGGATCACCCACGTCTATGCAGCGATCTGGGTAAAGGGTACGATACGGGCGATGGTACGTGGATCCGTGACGGGCGGTTGGGCCTGGCGATATCACCGCAAGTGGCTGCGCGAACTGGTCGCCAGACCGCCGACGAAAGAGCCGACGGCAGACAGAAAAAGGACCGCAGCCGAGTAGTTTTTCTGGGTTCGCATCACGTGACCCGTCGGGTTCGTGAGGGAGTGTGATGACACGCAAAGACGCCGCAGCGCCCGATCCGACCGCTATTGGAGACGTCTCCTCGCCACCCTTTGCGCGCCTGCCAAACATCGCGTCCCTCTTTGCCACGCGAGCTACGCGTTTCAGTCATCTGGCCGAGGTGAGCGGCCTTGCACCCTATCTCAACTTCCTTGCAGGACTGACGACCGCGCAGCACCTCATCCAAGCCGACCTCCCGCCCGCCGAGAGCCCCGACGCCGCGACACTGCTGCGCGCCCGTGAGTTCGAAATGCCGCCGCTCCACTGCAACAGGATCGAGGACGGCGAAGCAATCCACGCCACATTCGACCGTCTGTTCGCCGCCGCTGACGCGATCGAAAAGCCGGCCGCGGCTGCCGACGCCCTCGCTCGGGTGATCGGCGCCGATCGTGAAGCACGTCTTGCCATGGCCGAAACCATCCTTTCCGGCTCATTGCCTGAAGACGCGGTTGCCGAGCACATCTTCGTCTGGGCCGCGCTTCAGGTGCAGTTCGCTCGGCTGGCATCCGTGCTTGACCCCGCCACATTAAGGCCAGTCGCCGACGGCATTTGCCCGGCCTGCGGTGGCAGGCCCGCTTCGTCCATGGTCGTCGGCTGGCCGGGCTCGCACGGCGCGCGCTTCTGCTGCTGCTCGCTTTGTTCGACCCTCTGGCACCATGTCCGCATTAAGTGCGTACTTTGCGGCTCCACCAAGGGGATCGGCTATCGCGAGATCGAGAACCACGGTGGCACCGTCAAGGCTGAAACCTGCGACGAATGCCATGGCTGGACGAAGATCTTCTATCAGAACAGAGCACCGGCGACCGAGCCGATTGCCGACGATGTTGCGAGCCTCAGCCTCGATCTCCTGATGCGTGAAGGTCCCTATCGCCGGGGTGGGTTTGCACCGCTTCTGGCCGGAATCTAGAGCGAGATGAGGAAAGGTCTGAGTGGTTTATCCGCCGGCATCCCGCTCTAACTTGGTGGGATCGGGTCGAGGCGCGCCCCAGGGAGAGCCGGAATGGACGCCAATGCCAGGTTGCGTGACATCCCCTCGGTGGACGAGCTTCTGAGATCGGCGACCCTTGTCGAAGCGATCGAATGCTTCGGGCGGCGAGCTGTGACCGAAGCCTTGCGGAGTGTCCTGGTCATGATCCGGGAGGACGTGCGTAAAGGCGAAGAGGTTCCCTCTCCGGACGCCATTGCCACGGCTGCCGTCGCGGCGCTCGAGGCAAATGATCGATCGACGCTGCGCCCGCTATTCAACCTGACGGGAACAGTGCTCCACACCAATCTCGGCCGCGCATTGCTGGCGGAGGCGGCGATCGATGCCGCGACGGCTGCGATGCGCGAAGCAGTCGCGCTCGAATTCGACCTCAAGAGCGGCAGACGCGGGGAGAGGGACGATCACCTGGGCGCGCTCATCTGCGAGTTAACTGGCGCGGCGGGTGCGACCGTGGTCAACAACAACGCCGCCGCGGTGCTGCTGACGCTGAACAGCCTGGCGGCCGGCCGGGAAGCGATCGTCTCGCGCGGAGAGCTTATCGAAATCGGCGGGGCGTTTCGCATGCCGGACATCATGCAGTGCTCCGGGGTCCGACTCGTCGAGATCGGCACCACCAACCGCACTCATGCCCGGGACTACAGGGACGCCATCGGGCCCGAGACCGGACTGATCTTGAAGGTCCACACCTCCAACTACCGCATCGAGGGCTTCACCAAGGAGGTCGGGGCGCGCGAGCTGGCGACAATCGCCCATGAGCACGGGCTGCCGTTGATCAACGATCTCGGCTCCGGCACACTTGCCGATCTCGACCGCTTCGGGCTCGCTCATGAGCCGACCGCCGCCGAAGCAGTCGCCGACGGTGCCGATATCGTCACTTTTTCCGGCGACAAGCTGCTTGGTGGACCGCAGGCCGGCCTCATCGTCGGGCGCGTCGACCTCCTCGAAAGGATCAACAGGAATCCGATGAAGCGGGCGCTGCGCCTTGACAAGATCCGCTTGGCGGCACTGGAGGCAACGCTCCGGCTCTATCGCGACCCGGACCGCTTGAGCGAGCGCCTTCCGACGATGCGTCTGCTCGCGCGTCCGCAGGCCGAGGTCCGCCAGCAGGCCGAGCGGTTGTGCCCCTCGGTGGAGCGGGCGGTCAATGGCGCATTCAAAGTCTCGGTCATCGATTGCGGCAGCCAGATCGGTTCCGGCGCCTTGCCGCTCGTCACCGTGCCGAGCGCGGGTCTGGCACTTGCGTCATTGTCCGGCAGCGGCCGCATGCTTGCCGAACTGGCCGCGGCCCTGAGGCGCCTGCCGATGCCGGTCATCGGCCGCATCGAACGCGGGTCGCTCATTCTGGACCTGCGCTGCCTCGAGGACGAGGAAGGCTTCGTCGCCAATCTCGCGGTCCTCGAACCGTTGGCAGAAGAGGGAGCTGCATCGTGAACCTTCTCAGCCGTCTCTTTGGAAGGCCGCCCAAGGGTGAGGGGGGCCCGGAAGCACCCATGGCAAAGGCGCTCGCCGCAGCGCGCAACAGCGACTACGAAACCGCTCTCGCCCTTTGGGGACCTCTTGCACAGGCGGGGAATGCCCGGGCCCAGAACAATATCGGCGCATGCTTTGCCGGCGGCTTGGGAGTCGCCCGGGATGCCGGCCTTGCCTATCGCTGGCTCAGTCTTGCTGCAGAGGCCGGCGATCCTGTCGGTCAGCGCAACCTCGCGTCGCTTCTCTTCAAGGGCGAGGGGATCCCGCCGGACTACGAGCGCGCAGCAAGCCTGTACCGCCAGGCCGCCGAACAAAATGACGCGGAAGCTCAGGACATGCTGAGTTGGATGGCGCTCGAAGGAGATCTCATCGAGCCCGATTTTGCCGAAGCCTGTCGGTGGGCGCTGGCGGCCGCGCAGAACGGTTCCGCGGCATCAATGACGCGGCTCGGCATGCTCTATCACAATGCCATCGGGGTGGCGCGTGATCCGGTCGAGGCTGCCTACTGGTGGCGGCGCGGCGCGTGCGCTGGCGATGCCGACGGTCAGGCGATGCTTGGCGCGGCCTATCATCTTGGAAGCGGCACAGCCCACGACCCGATCGAGGCCTTTGCCTGGCTGATAAGGGCGCGCGGCGGAGGCAGTGCGCTGGCGGCGCCGTTCTTCGACGTCGTGCGCGCCGCGCTCAATGACGAGGAATTGCAGGAGGCCGAACGGCGAGCCTCGCTGCCGCTCTCCGAGGCGGCGGTGCCGCTTCGGCCCACGAATGAGAGGGATCAAAGGTGATCGTAGGCACAGCCGGCCACATCGATCATGGCAAGACGTCGCTCGTGCGGGCGCTGACCGGAGTCGACACGGATCGGCTGAAGGAGGAGAAGGACCGCGGCATATCGATCGAGCTCGGTTTTGCCTATATGCCGGTCGAGGGCGTGGAGACGATCGGCTTCGTTGACGTGCCCGGCCATGAGAAATTCATCCACACCATGCTTGCAGGCGCCGGCGGCATCGATTTCGTGCTGCTCGTGGTCGCGGCCGACGACGGCGTCATGCCGCAGACGCGCGAGCATCTCGCTATCGTCGATCTGCTTGGCATCAGGCACGGGGTCATCGCCATCACCAAGGCCGATCTCGTGACAGACGCTCGCGTTGCGGCCGTCGAGCAGGCGATGCGCAACCACCTCGCGGAAACGGCGCTTGCGGATGCGACCATTATCCCGGTTTCGTCGATATCGGGCGAAGGTGTGGCGACGGTTCGCGACGAAATCCTCGACGTGGCACGGCGTTTCACGCAGCGGCAAGCAAACGGATGTTTCCGCATGGCCATTGATCGCTCCTTCACTATCCAGGGCGTAGGGACGGTCGTCACCGGAACCGTTCTTTCGGGCCAGGTGTCGGTCGAAGATTATATCGTCGTCAGCCCTTCGGGCCTCAAGGCACGGGTGCGATCAATCCACGCGCAGAACAGCCAAAGCGAAACCGGTCGCGCTGGCGATCGCTGCGCGCTCAACCTCGTTGGTCCCGCCATCACGAAGGCGGCCGTCGGCCGCGGCGACGTGATCTGCGACCCCGGCCTATATGCGCCGACCGACCGCATCGACGCGACTTTACGCGTGCTTGGCTCCGAGCCGAAGCCGATCGGCCATTGGTTCCCGGTGCGGCTTCATCACGCCTCCGTGGAAGTTGGAGCCCGCATCGTCCTCTTGGCCGAACAGGCCGTGTCACCAGGAACGCGCGCGCGCGTCCAACTGGTACTGGACCGGCCGATCGCGGCGGCCGCCGGTGACCGCTATGTTGTTCGCGATACGTCCGCCCGGCGCACGATCGGCGGCGGTCGGTTCCTGGATTTGCGCGCCCCCGCAAGGAAGCGCCGCACGCCGGAACGGATGGCGCAACTCGATGCACTGTGCTTGAGCGAAGTACGACAGACGATCGAAGCGCTACTCGCCATTCCACCCTTCTTCATCGACATCGGCGCCTTCGGCCGCGATCGGGCGATTGCTGCCGCGGAAGCGCAAGCTCTGGCGCGATCCCTAGGCGTGATTGAACTGCCATCGGATGCCGCCAGGCTCGTCATGTCCTTGCAAAGCTGGGAGAAACTCCGAGGCGACATTCTTGCCCGGCTCACGGTTTTTCATGCGGAAAATCCGGATCTGCTGGGCATGGGTGTTGAGCGGTTGCGGACAGCGCTTCCGCTGCGCCTGCCGGCACCGGCGTTCCGCGCGGCCCTGCAGGCCCTCGTCGCGTCGGTAGAGATTGTGGTGGATGGCGCCTGGGTGCGGCTTGTCGAACATCAGGTCACCATGGGCCCCGCTGACGAACGGCTCTGGCGTCAGATCGAGCCGCTGCTCGGTGGATCCGAACGCTTCCGCCCGCCACGCGTGCGCGATATTGCCGTGTTGCTGGCGATCCCGGAGGTGCAGGCGCGCCGTCTCCTGAAACTCGGCAGCCGCATGGGCCGGGTGCACGAAGTGGCGCATGATCATTTCTTCCTGCGCCAGGTGGTCGCCGAGATGATCGCTATCACGGCAGAGATCGGTGCGGTCGCCGACCAGGGCTGGTTCACTGCGATGCAATTTCGCGATCGCCTCGAAAACGGTCGCAAGGTTGCTATCCAGATCCTTGACTTCTTCGATCGTCACAGCGTCACCTTCAGGCGCGGGGACCTCCGCCGCCTCAACCGAAGCCGTCTGGATTTCTTCGGCAATTTGCCGAATGCTGTCCCTGGAGTGCCACTCGTCCGATCGGACGCGCGAGGAGGAGATGCGTCCCCGGTGGGGCGTCCGGACTTCAAATTTGATCGCGGTCGTACTTCCCCGTCCTGACCCATCCTTCAAAGTGCCGGAAGCTCCGGCGTTATCGTTGCCCCCTATGTTAGATCGTGTTATTGGATTTCGGTCGGTGCTACCGCGTTGGGTAGCAAAATGGTAGCAATGATGTTCCCGTGCTGTTCACGGTGTCGCCGGCAGAAACCCGCTCACCAACTGCAGGTGCGTAAAATCTGGATCTCCATTTTCTCCGCCGACGAACGCGTCACAGGTCACCATGTGGGCGGCCTTGAAATGGACTCCTTCGATCGTCGCCGGCCGGTAGGAGCACAGCGCCCCACCGGTTCGCATCATCTCGGCGGCGATGTCATCAGGCACATCACCGCCTGGAAGGCTGTCATAGCGCCCCATAGCGGCCCTATGGGCGTCTATAAGGGCTTGGAGGGTTGATAGGCCATCCATCTCCCATCCTCCCCCTCAGAACGTGAATGCTGTCACAATGAGCGGGCAGCCGTGCTCGGGATCAGATCCGCCACCGCTTCACGCTCGGTATCGCGACAGAGTCCGCAGCCTGCAGTTCTTCGATCGCTGCCTGCATGCGTTCCTCCGGCGTCATAACAGGATCGTCGACCGCGGCCGGCGCCGGCAAGGGAATGGCGGTACCGATGACGCCACCGGCCGTACCTGCAGGGCCGCCCAAGAGGGTCTTCTGCTGATCGCGCTCATAGTGTGTAGCTCCCGGCCAGACCAAATCCCGGCCATTGTTCGGCTGCGCCGTCGCTATCAGCGATGCCCATCTCCGCGGGGTCCCATTCCCGCTCGTCCTCCCATTCCCGGTCATCGTCAGCGATACCGGCCTCGGAAAGCCACTGCGGGCCGTGGAAGGGCCAGGCAAGCGCCGGCTCAAGGTCGGGGCGCCGTCGATCTCATCGAGCAGAGCAATCACCCGCTCTATGTGAGCTTCGAGGCGATCGCGGATTTGCAAATCAGTGTCGAATGGGGCGTGCAGCCCTCAATTGGAGCACCCAGGAACTCGCACAAAAGGCGGGTGTGGGAGCAAACACGGTCAACCGCTTCGAGGCGGGGCAAGATGCTCGCGTGAGCAGCGTCGAGAGGATGACCACTGCCGATTGGGCGTTAGTCATAAGCCTGTGCTCGTTTTTCGTGTCTCTTGCGTGCTTTATCTGGAACGTTTGGTCGAAGTTTATCTATCCAAAGGCCAAAGTCAGCGTTCATTTCTCCGTTAATACGATTATTGGCGGCAGTGATGACGGATTCAAGGTCATCTCCTTGCTTGCGACAAATCTCGGGCCGGGGAATGTTACGCTCTACTTGGCGGTGGACCGTTCTCGCAAGAGATGGTTCAAGAAAGTTCAGCTCTTTATACTGAACCCCCTTCACGATTTTCCGATTGAGAAGATCACACACCCGGAATGTTCAGCGGCGGTCTTCCGAAGAAAATCGGCGTGGGTGAGAGCTTCACCGCCTACTTCACGCTTCGCCATGAAAGTCTACGCGACGAGCCGCTCGTCGATGTCGGTTTTGAAGAGACGTTTGGCCGTCGGCATTGGGCTCCCAGGAAAGCCGTTGTGAAAGGGCGGAACGCTGTTGTAACTGCCTTTCAGAACGCGTGACGTCTCGTCAATTGCTCTCAAAATCTCTGCGTGGGACGCCGATTTCCGCCGTCCAGCGTGGCGCCTGCATCAAGACAAGGGCGAACGCGTGCCCGAGCATTTGCCGCTGCAGGGCGAGGCCTTTTGATTTCCGATTTGAATAAATTTCAATCACGCCTATATTGGAGGCATACGGTCCCTCTCGCCTGCTGACCACGGATGTACTGGCAGCGGCGGGAGGAGATCACGGAAGGGCCGGATCATCCGGCCTTTTTTGTTGCATCGTCTAGCCGAGATGGGATCGAACTATTCCGTAGTCGAGCTCACCCGTATCCGACGACCGGTGCCACAGAATATCCCACGTACCGAGATCATCGAGGCGCGGCAGCACTCGGACTCTAGCATCATCATCTGGGCAACGTTCACGGAGCAAGTCTTCAACCGCGGTGCTTCCACCATTCTGCCAGGCCGACACGTACTCATCATCATTGAACGCCATGCGGACGACCCTTTCCTCTCCTATGACCGAAGCCGATAACTGATCGCGGAAGCATGTTCCCTCAAAGTGCCGTCGTCCTGAAGGAAAAGCTCTAGTCTGCCAATGTGCTCCAGAAAGTACCTTACGGGTCGCGCCGCCCCTTTCCCTCCGACACGATTGGCGAAAGCCACTATCCGAAAGGGTTGAAGCGGCATCCGCCGGATGGGTAAATCGACAAACTTCGCTGTTCGTCTAAGATGTCGGCCCAGGGCGCTTTCCAGGGAGGCTGGGAATGACCAGGGACGATTCTCGGATCAAACAAAAATTGGCGCAGATCGACAACCATCGCCGCCAGGCGAAATTCGCGGAAGACCGAGCCGGTATGCTGTTAGAGGATGCGCAGTATTCGTATGCGCACATTGCGCGTCTGAAGCGCGAGATTTTCGAAATCGAGAGCAGCCAATCCGAAAGCAGCTTCTTGCTGTCCCAGTAGATCGTCATGGATGCGCCGCACTACAGGGCCGATCCGCCCGACCAAATCTTGCACCAGATGGGGCGGCATGTTCTCCTGATGACTACTTGTAGGCTCTTCTCCACCCGGCTTCGTGAGCCGCCTCCTCAGAACAGAACCACCGCTCCCAGTCCAAGTAATTGACCCCCCTCCCGCCGGACGATAACACACGTTAAAATTTAGAGAAGGCTAAATAAGCCTTGACTGCAACCTGCGCTGTGAGAGCATTGCACCATCATGGTTGTAGAGCGTGGGGGGCTAACATGAAGTTGCAGGGCGTCGGGGGGTGATCGAAATTTTCGAGGACAAGCTGGTTATACAGCGCAAGGGGGCGCTCGCGTTCCTTGCGCATGGACTGTCCGGTGAAAAGAGCATCCCGTTTAGCAGCATAACGGCGGTGCAGTTCAAAAAGGCTGGCTTCACCAATGGGTATATTCAGTTGTCTGTAGCGGGCGGGGTTGAGAGTGGCGTATGGGACGCCACGACCGACGAGAATACGGTCATGTTCACGAGTGCAAACCAAGCGGCTTTGCTGAATTAAAGGCTTATGTCGAGGTGGATCGCCAAAGAGAAAAGACAATAGAAGTCAAATGTTTGGAGGAGATGCATGCCCGGTGGCATGTCCGGACTTCAAATCCGGGAGGGGCTGACAGACGGTCCTTGGTGGGTTCGACTCCCACTCTCTTCCGCCAAGGCGGAACCTCACCCTTGCGTGGGCGCATTCCGAAGACGGCCTGCTTCCGCGTCCAAGGCACGGCGCGCCAAGAGTGCTCGGCGTGGTTGTGCCGCGGAAGGGCCCGCGGCCTGAGCGACGGTACTTTTCCGGATCACCTCGGCAAGGTAGTGGTTCCTGGATCGTGTCAGCGGGTGCCGCCCTTTGACCGCGCCAGCACGAAGTCGTGGTTCACTTCCCAGAAGCGGTCGGAGAATCCGTATTCCTTGGCGCGTGCCGGGTCCTCAACGTGCCGGAAGGTCGCGAGCAGGCTCTGTTTCACACCGAATACCGCATCCGAATGGATATACGGATCATCTGGATCGAAGATGTGGGTAATAAGCGTCTCGTACCCGTCGGCCTTGATGATGTAGTGGAGATGGGCCGGGCGGTTGGGGTGGCGGCCCAGATGCTCCAGCATCTGACCGACCGGACCGTCATTCGGGATCGGGTAGTATTTCGGCTTTACCGCCCGGAACCGATATTCGCCGTCAGGCCCTGTGCGAAAGACGCCGCGCAAATTAAATTCCGGCTGGATGCCCTTCTGCTGCACGTCATAGAAGCCTTCGTCATTGGCTTGCCAGACGTCGATCAGCGCATTGGCAATTGGCCTGCCCTCGGTGTCGAGGATGCGTCCGCCGACGACCATCTCCTCGCCCTTCTGGTCGAGGCAGATGTTGGCCCCCATCTCGAGCTCCGGCGCATCCTGCACGTGAAACGGCCCGAGCACGGTGCTTTCCGAGGCACCCGACGGTTTGCGGTTGTTGATGGCATCGACAAGCATCGAGACGCCGAGCGTGTCGGACAGCAGGATAAACTCCTGCCGCCATTGGTTGCACATCTGCCCCGTGCGTGTGAGGAAGAGGATGGCCTCCATCCACTCCTCCTGCGTCGGCTCGATTTCCCGCACCGCCTCGTGCAGCTTGCGCGTGACCACTTCCATGATCTGCTTCAGCCGTTCGTCCTTGGCGTTCCTGTTGCGGCCGGTGACGACCTCGATCGAGTTTTCTTCGGTGAAGAAGCCTTTCTCATGCGCTTCCATGGATCACCTCCCAAGGACTGATGTCATGACCCGGCGAAGGTCTGCGACGGGATCTGCCGGCAGCCCTTTCGAGCGCCAGCAGACATGATGGTCAGGACGCACGAGAACGATGCCGCTGTCACGCACTTCGCTGAGTGCGGCCCAGTCGCCGGTGAAATCATCCCAATGCTGCCGCGCGCCGATGACGTGGGCCGCAATATCGACACCAAGCTCGTGGCCGACGACCTTCGCCGCTTCAATCCAGCCCTGTCCGCCGATCCCGGTGAGCACGGTGAACCGGCCGTGGCCGGTGAGATCGAGCGTCGAGGCCTTCTTGCCGTCATTCGAAAAGACCCAGGCATGCGGAACCCGGGCCCCCGGCCAGGTGGTCTGCTGGAAGTGCAGTTCTGGGTCCTTGGTAAAGACCGGCTCGGGCTGACCATCGGTAACGATCGCATCCGAACGATAGCGCTGGTTCATCTCGACGCCGTGGGCGTCGAACTCGTAGACTTTTGCGGCGATCGCCTTGCGGATGCTGGCGCGCTGTTCTTCCGCCGCCGGCGTATCGCGGCAGCGCCCGTCCATGTTCTGCTGCATCTTCACGGGATCGATGGAATCGAGCAGGCCGAGTGCCTTGAAGATCGGGCCGAACTCTTCAATCGACTTGTTGGCGCGCGTGACGATCTGCTTGGCGACCGGTGCCCGCTCCGCGGTGTAGGTATCGAGCAGCGTTTCGCCAGCCTGACCTTTCAGCACGAAGGCGAGTTTCCAGGCAAGGTTGAAGGCATCCTGGATCGAGGTGTTGGAACCGAGCCCGTTCGATGGCGGATGGCGGTGCGCGGCATCTCCCATGCAGAAGACGCGTCGGTTCGACATCGTCGTCGCGTACATATTGTTGACCGTCCAGGTCGAGACCTGCTTGATCGTAACATCGAGATCCTGCACGCCGACCAGGTCGCGCACCACCTTCTTCGCGTGGGCTTCGTCTACGGCCGGTGCCGGCTGGTTGATGTCGTATCCCCAGACGATCAGCCACTCGTTCCAGGGGCGGACCATGCGCACGAGGCCCATGCCGATACCGCCGACGTCGGCTCCCGGTTGCAGCACCCAGTAGAGCACCGAAGGGCGATGCGCGACGTAGCGCGACAGGTCCGCCTCGAACAGGATGTTCATCGATCCCGCAACGCCCATCCGGCCCTCGAAGCTGAGTCCGGCATCCTCCGCGACCTTCGAGTTGCCGCCATCCGCGCCGATCAGATATTTTGAGCGAACGGTGAATTCCTTGCCGGTCAACCGGTCGAGACAGGTCGTGGTAACCCCGTCGTCATCCTGCACATGGCTGAGATATTCCGTCGACATCCGCGCCTGGGTGCCGCGTGAGCAAGCCGTCTTGAACAGCAGCGGTTCCATGAAGGTCTGCGGAAGGTCGTTCATCTGGCTCGGCGAGGAAAGCTGGTGTTCGGCGCGTGAGACCGGATGTTTGCCCCAGCTTTTCATGCGGCCGATCTCTTCGCCGGCAAGCGAGGTGCAAAAGACGTTCTCGCCCATCAGATCCTGCTCGGCGGCGAACATATAGGCTTCGTCCTCCACGTCCCGGCCGAGATCGCGTAACACCTCCATCGTGCGCTGGTTGGTGATATGGGCGCGCGGGGTGTTGGCCAGCCAGCGGTAGCGGTTGATCACCATGTTTTCGATGCCGTAGCTCGAAAGCAGCGCGGCGGTGGCGGACCCGGCCGGCCCCGTGCCGATGATGAGTACGTCGGTTGTGATGTCAGCCATTTGGTCCTCCCTTAGGCGTGTGTGCGGGTGGTCCGCCGATCAACGTGCGGCGGACCGGAAAGAGCTGGATGCCGGTGCGATCGGAGAACAGACCCCAGAGGCCGCGCGGCGTAAAGAGCATGACGAGGATGCCGATGACGCCAAGGACCAGCAGGTACCAGGAGCCAAAATCCGCAAAGAGCTTCTGCAGCAGGAAGAAGAGAACGACGCCGACGATCGGCCCTTCGATGGTGCCAATGCCGCCGATCACGACGATGAAGATGACATAGGCCGTCCAGTCGGTGACGGAAAAGGCCGCGTCCGGTGAGATGCGCGCCTTCTGCACATAGATCAGCGCACCGGCCACACCGGTGACGAACGCCGTCGCCACGTAGACCAGCGCCTTCATGCGCCGGGCGTCGACGCCGACGGCCCGGGCGGCCTGCTCGTTGTCGCGCACGGCGGCAAGGCCGAGCCCCTGCTTGCTGCGCAGCAGGCGGTAGATGAAGCCGATAGTCGCGAGCGCCAACAGGAGTGCGATCCAATAGGTGAGGGCATCGCTGGCCGCGGCCGCCTTCATGCCGAAGAGGTCGCGGATGAGGTCAACGCCTATCATATCGCGCGTGGCATCGCGCGGCAGCGAGGTGCCGGTGCCGCCGCCGAGCGCCTTCCATTGAGCAAGCAGCAGCCGCACCACCTCGGCCACCACCCAGGTGCCGATGGCGAAATAGGGCCCTTGCAGCCGGAAGGTGAAAAAGGCCGTCGGAATGGCAAGAAGTGCCGAAAGAGCGCCGGCAATCAGAATGGCGGCGATGGGATCGAGGCCAGCCAGAATGACCGCACCGAACATCGCATAGGCGCCAAAGCCGACGAAAACCTGCTGACCGACCGAGATCAGCCCGGCATAGCCGGCAAGCAGGTTCCAGTTCTGCGCGAGCACCAGCGTGGTCAGGATGAAGAAGAGATCCTGCACGACACCGCGGGACACGACGAGGGGAGCTGCAATCGCGAGCGCAAGGCCGGCAAATGCCGCCAAGGCTGCAAGCGATGAGGTTCCGCTCCGCGTTTCGACCTTGAAGGACGGAATGGCGATGGACATCGGCTTGACCTCAATCGACGGCGCGGGGGAATAGCCCGCGCGGCTTGATGACGAGAACGGCGAGGAAGGCGAGGTGCCCGGCAAGGATCTGCCATTCCGGATTGACGGCCGCCCCAAGTGTCTGCGCAACGCCGAGGATGACCCCGCCGGCAAGTGTTCCCCAGAGCGAGCCGAGGCCGCCGATGATCACCGCTTCGAAGGCGTAGATCAGCCGCGACGGACCTGACGTCGGATCGAAGTTGGCGCGCGTGCCAAGATAGAGTGCGGCGATCGTCACCACGACCATGGCAAGCCCGGTCGCGACCGCGAAGATGCGTTGTGGGCGAATGCCCATCAGCCCAGCCGTCACGATATCGTCGGACGTTGCCCGGAAGGCGCGTCCCAGCGCCGTCCGATAGATCAGCTGGTTCAGGCCGAAGATGACGGTGAGAGCCGAGAGAAAAGTTATCAACGGCATCAGGCCGACGTTGAGCGGGCCGAGACCGGTCGAAGCACCCTCCAGCGCACCGATGGAGACACGGCGGCTATCGGCGGAAAACGCTTCGAGCAGGCCATTCTGGAGGACGGTGGAGATACCGAAAGTAACGAGCAGCGGTGGCAAGACGTCGTTGCCGAGCGTGCGATTGAGCACGAAATATTGCAGTGCCCAACCGGCAACGAACATCAGCGGCGCGGCAATGAGTGCCGCGAAAAATGGATTGAGGCCGAGCGCCGAGGACAGCAGAAGGATCAGGAAGGCGGCAAGCACGATCAGGTCGCCATGGGCGAGATTGACGAGCCGCATGATGCCGAAGACCAGGCTGAGGCCGGCGGCAAAGAGGGCGTAGAGCCCACCGAGCAGAACGCCCTGCACGATCGTGTCAATGATGCCCATGGCGCGGCGCTCCGAAATAGGCCTGGTGGATCTGCTCGCGGGTCAGCGCCTCCGGATGCCCAGACAACGTCACCCGCCCTTCCATCAGGCAATAGACCTGGGTTGCGACCTTCAGCGCCTGGGCGATGTCCTGCTCGACGATGACGATCGAAGCACCGGTCTCGCGGATGCGCGGGAAGGCCGCATAGATGTCGCGAACGACGACCGGCGCCAAGCCGAGACTGATCTCGTCGCAAAGCAGCACGTCCGGGTTGGACATCAGCGCCCGGCCGATTGCCACCATCTGCTGCTGGCCGCCGGAAAGGGCTGTCGCTGGGTTGTTTCGACGCTCGCGCAGGATCGGGAAGAGCTCATAGACACTCTCGAGCGTCCAAGGTCCCTCTCCGTTGCGGCGATAGGCGCCGATCAGCAGGTTTTCCTCGACGCTCAGCGACGGGAACAGCCGGCGTCCCTCGGGCACCATGGCGATGCCGCGGGCAAGAACATCGGGTGCTGCCAGCGCACCGATCGGTTCATCGCGATAGACGATCATGCCCGGCTCGCTCGCGAGTATGCCGGAGATGGCGCGCATCAGGCTGGTCTTGCCCGCGCCATTGGCCCCGATGATCGCGACGGTTTCCCCCTTGGCAACGGCGATATCAACGCCGAAGAGTGCCTGGAAGTCACCGTAGAAGGCCCTGAGGCCCCTGGTTTCGAGCATCGCTGTCATAGCTCGATCCCCAGATAGATCTCCTGGACCGCACGCGACGCCATGAGCTCGTCGGGTTTTCCGATGCCGATCACCTTGCCGAAGTTCAAAACCAGCAGCCGCTCCACCACCGAGGTCAGCGCATGCAGCACATGTTCGATCCAGATGACGGCAACGCCCTTCTGCTGTATGGCACTGATGGTCGCGACCAACTGGTGGCATTCGGCTTCCGTTAAGCCGCCGGCGATCTCGTCCAGCAGCAACAGCCTCGGCTCGGTGGCGAGCGCCCTTGCCAGTTCCAGCCGCTTGCGCTGCAGCAGGGTAAGGCCGCCGGCCAGAACATTCGCCTTGTCGAACAGGCCCGTGTCCACCAGGATCTCGGCGCAGCGGTCACAGGCTTCCGCCTCGCGCCGCCGCGCGCCGAAACTGCCGGCGACGAGCAGGTTCTCAAAGACGGTCAGTTTTTCGAAGGGCTGCGGGATCTGGAAAGTCCGCCCCATGCCCGACAGACAGCGGCCCATCGGCGGTGTTCGGGTGACATCCATGCCGCCGAAGCGGACGGTGCCACTGTCGGGGGCGATGTTGCCGGCAATCAGGTTGAACAGCGTCGACTTGCCGGCGCCGTTCGGCCCGATGATGCCGAGCGCCTCGCCCTCGCCGACCGAGAAGCTGATCTCGTCGGCAACGGTCAGCGCGCCGAAGCGCTTCGAGATCCGCTCGAGTTCTAACAGAGACATGCCTGACCCTCCTCGGTCACCGTCCCACGCCTTGAGGCGCTCACACGATCGCTTCCATTTTCCCGCCGACGGGAATGTTCGGCGCCGTCTTGTTGTCGGTGATGACGAGGTCGTAACCGCCGCTGTCCTTGAGCCGCCATTGACCGCCGACGAGCGGCGTCTTGGCCACGTTTCGAGCGGCAAAGGGCGGCAAGCCTTTACCGTCCCAGGCTACGGGACCGACGAGCGTGTCGAGCCTGGTGGCGGCAATCGCCTGAGCCAGCGCATCGCCGTCGGTCGGATCGTCGGCCCGCGTAACGGCGTCGACGGCCAGTTCGAAGAGGGCGTGGGCAAAACCGATCGGCTGGGTCCAGGGCCGGCCGGTCGCCTTGGTGAAGGCTTCGGCCACTTGAGCGGATGTCTCGCCAGTTAGCGACGAGGCGAAAGGATGGCTCGGCGACCACCAGACTTCCGACGAAAGATTGTGCCCAGCCTTGCCCAGCGTTTCGACTGCCTGCGGAAAGAGCAGGGCCTTGCCGATCGAGGCGACCTTCGGCACGAAACCCTGCTGTTTGGCCTGGTTCCAGAAGGTCGTGAAATCAGGGGGAATGACCACGCCGGTGACGATCTCGCATCCGCCCGATTTGAACGCATTGATCTGCGCCGAGAAGTCGTCGGTCATGTTCTGGTAGCGGCCGGGATCGGTGAGGCCATAGCCAAGCTTTTCGAGGACTGGAGGGAAACCCACGGTCCCGTCGCCCCAGGCATTGCCGTCGCCATCGTTGGGAAAGAGCCCGCCGACCTTGTGGTTCGTCTCCACCTGAGCCCACATGTTGGTGAAGACGGCGATGACATCCTCGAGACCCCAGAAGAAGTGATAGGCATAGTCGAACGGTTTCCACGAGGCTGGATCGCCGGGATTGCCTTGCTGGCCGATGAACCAGGGTTGCCATGGCGCGACCGTCGAGATGCAGGGCATTTGCTCGGCTTCGCAGGTGGTTGCGACCGGGTTCGTCGTCTCCGGCGTCGAGGCGACAAGGACGAGATTGACCTCGTCAACGACGATCAACTGCTTGGCGACTTCCGCCGCCCGGTTGGGATTCGACTGGCTGTCCTTGACGACAACCTCGAAGTTCTGGCCCTTGGCCTTGGTTGTCGCCAGGAAGGCATCGATCACAAACTTGTCGGCTTCGCCGAAGGCGGCGAGCGGCCCGGACTGCGGGCTGACATAGCCAAGCTTGATTGCCGTGCCCTTGGCTATCGCCGGCATCGAAAGTGCCGATGAAAAGGCGACAGCGCCACCTGCGGCTGTCGTCTTCAGAAAATCGCGTCTCGTCAGCATGGTTCCTCCTCTCAATGCCCTTCCTCCCGAAGGGTGTCATCAGTTCGTCGGCCGGTTGCCCTCCCAGGCATCCTGCAGCAGCGCCCGAATGGACTGGCGGTCGATCGGCCGCGGGTTCCAGTAGGGGTTTTCGGTCGCAATCGTGGCTGCGCGATCGAGGTCGGCTTCGGAGAGCCCGAGATCTTTCAGGGCAAGCGGCGCGCCGAGCGACTTTGCGAAATCCCACAGGCCACCGCCAACCGAACCGCCGAGCATCCGGGCCACGGGCCCAAGCAGGTCAGGCAGGGCCGCGGCGTTGTAGCCGGCCGTATGTGGCAGCATGATTGCGTGCGTTTCCGCGTGCGGCGTGTCGAAGGTGCCGCCGAGCGTGTGGCAAATCTTGTGATGCAGCGCCATACCGACCGTGCCGAGCACGGTGCCCGAGAGCCAGGCTCCGTAAAGCGCCTCGGCTCGCGCCTCGCGATCTCCCGGCGCCTCGACGATCCTCGGCAGGCTCGTCTTGAAAGCGAACAGGCCTTCGGCTGCCATCAGCGAAGAGATCGGGTTACGGTCCTGCGCATAAAGTGCTTCGACCGCATGGGCCATGGCATTGAGCGCGCTCGTCACGCTCATGCCGACCGGCAGGCCAAGCGTCAGTCCCGGATCGTAAATCACCACTTCCGGCAGGATCGAAGCATGCCGAACGGTCGTCTTTCGGCCGCCTTCCGTTTGTCCGAGGATCGGCGTTACTTCCGAGCCGGCGTAGGTCGTCGGGATAACGACTTGAGGCAGGTCGGTGCGATAGGCGATCGCCTTGCCGAGCCCGGTGGTGGAGCCCCCGCCAAGCGAGACGAGGCAGTCGGCGCCGCTTTGCTTGACCGCTTCCATCGCTTTTGCCGTGATATCGATCGGCGTATGCATCACAGCCCCGGCAAAGACGCCGACGGCAAGTGGCCCGAGCCGCTCCGCCAGTGTTTCCGCGTCTGCCCGTTGATGGGGCGTTGAAAGCACCAACGCCCGTTTGCACCCAAGCTTTTCGACCCAAGCTCCTGCCTCGTCGCTCTTGCCTTCGCCAAAGACGATGTGCGCTGCGCTGCCCTGATAGGTGAAACTGTTCCTCACGACGCAGATCCTTGCCTTGCCCTCGCCATCAGGAACTTGAAGTCCAGCCGCCAGCCGGACTTGCCGCCGATGTCGAAGCATTTGAATTCGTGCACCAGTTCCGGCTTGACCCCGAAGATCGCGTCCTCGTCGATATGGGGATCGCTGCCGTCGTAGATATGCGTCGTAATCGGATGGAATCCTGGGGCGGTGACGATGAAATGTAGATGGGCTGGGCGCCGGAGCGAGCAACCCGCTTGACCAAGGAGCTTGCCCACCGGCCCGTCTACCGGGACGCTGTAGCCGGTCGGGCGCACCGTCAGGTAGTCGAACCGTCCCTCCCGGTCCGTTTTGAAGACGCCGCGCAGATTGAACTCCGGCTGCAGGTCCGGTTGCTGGTTCTCGTAGAAACCGGCGGCGTTCGCCTGCCAGGTCGTGACCTCTGCGCTCTCGATCGGGTGCCCGTCGAGGTCGAGCAATTGTCCGAAAACCGCCAGCCGCTCGCCGACGCCATCGAGCGAGATATTGCTGCCGGAAGCGCGCTGTGGCGTGTCGGCGCGAAAGAAGGGCCCACGGACAGTATTGGGCGTCGCCTGCTTCGGCCGACGCGAATTGATCTCGTCGACCAGCGCCGAGGCACCAAGCAGATCAAACAGCAAACCCCATTCCTGCCGCCGCTCGTCGGTCGTGTGACCGACCTCGGTCAAAAATTCGATCATCTTGCGCCAGTCGGCGGCGCTGGGGCGCAATTCCCTGATGAGCCCGTGGAGGTGGGTCACGACCGTGCGCAGCACCTGCGGCAGCGCGCCGTCATCGGCTTTCGAAATTCGCTGTGCGAAAGCCTCGGCGAAGGCTGTTTCGTTAGGATTCGAAACCATCGCGCCCCGCATCACACTCCTCCAGACACTTGGCTGAAATGAAAGCTACCACGGGGCCCAGGCGCGATTGATGATTTTACTCTCAGTTAATATAATCAATTGTTATGAAGATAGACGAACGCCATCTTGTCCAGCTCGCTGCGGTCGTGAAAGCGGGCGGCGTCACCGAAGGCGCGGCGCTGCTCGGGCTGTCGCAGCCGGCGATCTCCCGCACCATTGCCATGCTCGAAAGGCGCCTGGGCGAACCGCTTTTCGTCAAGGGGCGGCGGCCGCTGCAGCCGACACCGCTCGGGCGCGCGCTCGCCGATCACGGTCAGGTCATGCTGTCGGCCTCGCGCAAGGCGTCCGATACGATCGAGAGCTTTCGCCTCGGCAAAAGCGGTCTCGTACGCGTGGGCGGCACGCCATTTTTCATGGACGCCTTGATTGCGCCGATGATCGCAGACTTCCAGGTGCAAAACCCTGACGTCCGGATCGACCAGAGCTACGGCTACATGGCCGATCTGCGCGCTGCCTTGAAGGGCGATCAGATCGATCTTGCCATCTGCCCGATCGACATTCTTGAGGAGGGATCGGGCTTGGCGTTCCAGAAGGTGCTTCCCGGTCGAAACGTCGTCGCTTGCCGGGTGACGCATCCGCTTCTGCTGAAGAGACGGCCGCAGCCGTCGCAGCTTCTCGAATATCCCTGGGTGGCGCCGCCGCCGGGAAGCCCGCTGCTTGCGGATCTTCATAGCCTGCTGCTCTCCTTCGGGGCGACCGAGATCAAGATACGCTACACAGGCGGCTCGCTGATGAGCCTCGTCAATTACCTCAAGGGTATCGACGCCTTGACCGTGCTTCCGCACAGCGTCGTTTTTGCGCTACGCAACGAAAAATCGATCACGGCACTTCCGGTTTCGGTCCCGCACCCGGAACGCGCTCTCGGGCTCTTGAGCCGCGCGACCTCGGCGCATACCCCGGCCATCGAGAAATTCTCGCAACATATCCGCCACAGCTTCGACCGGCTTCAGCACCTGATTCATCGACATGAACAGGCCGTGGTGTGGGGTGTTTAGCTGAATAGGCGCCCACGCTAACCCGGTGACCGCAAGGCAGCTGTGTTTGGCCGAGCTTACGAATGTGCTCGGCGAGCGGATATCGCCGCAGTCTGATGTAGGCGAGTTCAAGAATCTGCAGTCAATGAACGCTTGATGAACCGCTCGAACTGTTCAACGATCTTGTGTTGACCGGTCCCTGTTATCGAGAACTCGGACCGCCGGCGGCCACGGGGGCCGTGCTCTCCCTGGCGACGAGTTCCACGGGCAGAACGGTTTCGAGTGGTATCGCGTCGTCTTCGGCGGAATTAACCAGCCGCATCAGCAGTTTCGCTGCCGTACGACCTGCCTCGTACTGCTGAATGCGAACGGTCGTGAGTTTCGGTCGGATAAGGTCGAGCAGCGGCATGTCGTTGAAGCCGCTCACGGAGATCTGCCCGGGGCAGTCGATGCCGCGGTCGCGCAGGGCTTCGATGGCGCCGAGCGCCAGCCGGTCGTTGGCACAGAGGACGGCAGTGAAGACATTACCGCCATCGAGCAGTTCAAGAAGGCAGCGGGCTCCATCCTCCTCGTTGAACCGGGTCGCCACCCGGATAAGCGCCTCGTCGACCTCTATCGCCTGGTCATCGGCCGCTTTGCGGAAGGCGGAGAGGCGGAGCTGACCGGTGGAAAGTTCCTGCGGCCCGGCGATATGGGCGATGCGGGTGTGGCCGAGCTCTTTCAAATGCCGCAGCATCTCGCAGATACCGGCATCTTCGTCATTGACCACGCTGGGGATCGTGGATTGCTCCACCTTTCTGTTGAGCGTGACGACGGGCAGGCCGTCTTGGGCAGCCCGCGCGATCGAAGGATCGCTTCGCAGCACGGCAGCGTGGATGATGCCGTCGACGCCTCGGTCGCGAAGCACATCAAGCAGGCGAACCTCGCGGTCGCGCTCGCTGTCGGTGTTGACGATGATCGCGGCATAGCCGAGCGGTTCGAGCACACTTTCGATGCCGCGCAGGATCGGCGGGAAGACCAGGTTGGTGATGTCGGGAATCATGACGCCCACGGTCATCGTGCGGTTGGTGCGCAATCCGGCGGCGATGCGGTTCGGACGATAGCCGAGCCGTTCGGCCGCGGCCTGAATGCGATTGGCGACGTCGTCGGTAATCGACTTGCGTTCGATGGGGTCGAGCGCCCGCGAGACGGTTGAGACGTGAACGCCGGTTTCGCGGGCTATGTCTTTGAGCGTAATTCTCTTTTTCTTCATTTGGTTACTCCGTCCGTATCCCATTCTACCGCGTTCGAGCGTCGAGGCAATCGATTGCACAATCATCTTGACGCGACATATTAGCCGTGTTAGATACATTACGCAATCGATTGCAAAGGCGTGGCCGATACGAGGCGGCTGTGCCAAGCTGTGCCCTAATGACGATGGAGGAGATCGCAGGGCACGCGCCAGGCGTTTATTAGTTTGTTTTGCGTCCGTGTATGCAATCGATTGCATGACATAAGGGGCAATGAAGACAACCGGTAGCCGATTTGATGGGAGGAGCATCGATGACTCTGGCAAGAATTCTGGCAGCAACGACCGCAATGGTGTTTGCAGCAACCGCCGCGCACGCGGAGAGCATCCGTATCGGCGCGTCGCTGCCGATCACAGGCGGCCTGTCCGTCAGCGGCGAAAAGCACAAGCGGGGCTACGAGCTCTGCACCAAGCTGATCAATGAAGCGGGCGGCATTCTTGGCCGGCAGGTCGACCTGATCGTCAGCGACAATCGTTCCGATCCGGCGACCGCCATCAACCAATACGAACGCTTCATCAATGTCGACAAGGTCGACGCCGTCTACGGGACGTTCTCGAGCCGCCTGACGTTCCCCGTCGCCGCGATCCTGTCGAAGTACAACATGGTGCACGCGGTTCCCTCCGGCGGCGCATTGCGCATCTACGAGCAGGGCTACCGCAACCTCTTCTATTTCCAGGTGAGTGCGGCCGAATATACCGGAAAGGACGTGACCGCTGTCATCCACGACCTGATCCCGGCAGGCGAGGGGCCCAAGAGCGCTGCGATCGTGTCTGCGGACGACTTCTTTGCCAATGCGATTGCCGCCGGCCTGCTCGGCGAAAAGGTCAAGGATCCGGCGACCGACAAAGAGATCGCCGATCTCGCTCCGGGCTACCTCGCCAATGCCGGCATCAAGGTCGTGATGCAGGAGAAGTGGCCGGAGGAAGGCTTCAACGACTGGCTGAACCTCGCCAACTCGATCAAGCGCTCCGGCGCCGAAATGGTCGTCGGCCTCACTGCCTCGGCGGAAGAAGCCGTGCAGTTGACCCGCGCGCTGAAGACCGTTGGGGCCACGCCGAAACTCGTTTACCTGAGCCAGGGCGCGCAAAACGAATTCATCGAAGGCGTCGGCAAGGACGCGGCCGACGGCGTCATGATCCACACCACCTGGCACAAGGACGTGCCCTTCGAGAGCACGCTCGCCGGCAAGCCGTTCAGCAATGGCGATTTCGTCAAGGCTTTCACCGCTGCCTACGGCGTCGAGCCGGACGAGGACAGCGCCATCCCGTTCGCTGTCTGCCAGGGTATCGAGCAGGCAATCACTGGCGCCGGTTCCACCGACAATGCCAAGATGGCGGAATGGCTGCACGCGCGCACGAAGGATGCACCCGTGCAAACGGTGCTCGGCCGCTTCAATTGGGATGAGCGCGGCCTCGCCCAGAACAAATCCCACATCATGACCCAGTGGCAGGGTGGCAACCTCAAGTTCGTCTATCCGAAGGGCGAGTTCGAAGGCGTCGTGCCCTTCAGCTACCCCAAGGCCGGCTTCTGACCGGTGAAGCCGACGCGAGGCGGTAAATGTCCGGCTCGCGACATTCCTGTGGACTGAAGGAACGGGAGGTCGAGCGCATGCTCGAAGTCAGGAATCTCTGCAAGCACTATGGCGGCATCAGAGCCGTCGACGGTGCGAGCTTCACCGTCGAGAAGGGATCGATCACCGCATTGATCGGCCCGAATGGCGCCGGCAAAACCACGGCGTTCAACTGCATCAGTCGCACCGTCACGCCGACATCGGGCGAGATCCGGCTCGACGGCGATCGCATCGATCATCTGAGACCACATAAGGTGACGGCGCGCGGCTTGAGCCGAACCTTCCAGATCTCGCGCAATCTCGCCGACATGACGGTTATCGAGAACGTCATCGTGCAATCGCGGGTCGATGGCTGGTCCGGCCTGTTCCGTCCCGCCATGAGCGCGGAGGAAAAGGACAAGGCGATGTCGATCCTGGAGTTCCTGGGCATCACCCGCATCGCCTACGAGGACGGCCACAATCTCTCCTACGGGCAGAAGAAGCTGATGGATCTTGCGGCTCTGCTGATGTCCGATCCCAAGATCATCCTGCTCGACGAACCGGCAGGCGGCGTCAACCCGTCACTTCTCGAAGAGATCATCGGTCACATCCGCGCCTTGAACGAGAAGGGCCTGACAGTGCTTATCGTCGAGCACAACATGGACCTGATCATGCGTCTTTCGCACAAGGTCGTGGTGATGGCGCAGGGGCGCGTCATCTGTTCGGGGACGCCGGATGTCGTTCGCCAGGATCCGCAGGTGCTCGAAGCCTATCTTGGTGGCATCCTGGAAGCGGAGGCGGCGTGATGAGCGAGCTTCTTCAGGTCACCAACATCACCGCCGGCTACGGCGATGGTCCGGCGATCCTCGACGGCGCCCATCTCACCGTCGAACCCGGCAAGGTCCATTGCATCATCGGCCCGAACGGCGCCGGCAAATCGACCCTGATGAAAGCAATCTGCGGCATGCTGACGATCCGCAAGGGCGACGTGATCTTCAAGGGCAAGCGCCTGAACGGCATGCGCCCGGACCAGATCCTGCGCGAGGGCATCTGCTTCGTGCCGCAGGAGCGGGCGCTGTTCCCGAAAATGACCGTGCGCGAAAACCTGCGTATGGGCGGCTTCATCCTCAACGACCAGAAGGAACTGGAGCGGCGGATCGACGGCATTCTGGAGCGGTTCCCGATCCTGCGCGAGCGCGCCGACCAGCACGCCGGTACCATGTCCGGCGGCCAGCAGCAGACGCTGGCGATGGCCCGCACGCTGATCATCAAGCCCGCCATCGTCATGCTCGACGAGCCATCGCTCGGACTCGCTCCGAAGGTCATTCAGGAGATGTTCGACATCATGAAGATGATGTCGGCGGAGGGCGTCACGGTGCTACTCGTCGAGCAGAACGCCTTGATGGGGCTCAAGAATTCCGATTGGGGCGTGGTGCTCGACCTCGGCCGCACGCTTTTCGAGGGCCCAGCCGAGATGATCCTGTCCGACCCGCGCATCCAGGAACTCTATCTCGGCGGCAAGAAAGCCGCCTGAAGGAGCTATGATGGCTGAAATACTTCAAATTCTGATCTTGGGCCTAGCTCTCGGTGGCGTCATCGCGCTGATGGGCTCCGGTCTGTCGCTGGTGTTCGGGGTGATGCGCATCGTCAACCTCGCGCACCCGTCGCTCATCATCGCCGGTGCCTACATCACCTATTGGGCGTTCAAGCTTCTTGGCGTCGATCCGATTGTCATGCTGCCCGTCGCCTCCGTCATCATGGCGGCTATCGGCGTGTTGCTCTACCGCCTGATGCTCGAGAGGCAGACGAAAAGCGCCAAATATTCCGAGATGACCGTGCTCCTGACTTTTGCGCTCGCCATGGTCGTCGAAGGCGCGCTCGGCGGGCTCTTCACCAACACGCAGCGCATCGTCTCGCCTGACTATGCGACCGATGCCTTCTTCATCGGTGACCTTTTCATCCCGAAGGGCCAGCTTTACGCCGGTATCGTCTCCCTGACGATCATCGTCGGACTGACGCTGTTCCTCAAATACTCCCGTCTTGGCTATGCTATCCGCGCAACGACGCAAAACCGGGAGGCGGCAGAGCTTCTCGGTGTCAATGTCAACTTCATCAGCGTGCTCGCCTTTGCGATCGGCATCGGGCTTGCGGGCGCGGCCGGTTCGCTGGTCAGCTTCGTCTTCAGCTTCTTCCCGGCGAAACACGGCGAGTGGATTGCGATGCTGATGTCCGTCGTCGTGCTCGGCGGCATGGGCAGCATTCTCGGCACGGTCGTGGCCGCGTTGTTCCTGTCGGTCATTGCCGCCTTCGTCGGCGCCTGGATTGGCGCGACGTGGTCGACGTTGACCTTCTTCGTCGCTCTTTTCCTCATCCTGCTCGTCCGGCCCCAGGGGCTGTTCGGCGAAAAACCGGAGATGGCATGATGACCGTCACGCTTCAGCAATCCACTACCAGCGGCGTCCTCGAAGCGCGCCGCCTGCACAACGAGAAGCTCGCCCGCAAGGCCGACCAGACGCGGGCAGCCTGGTTCCCGCTCGCCTTGATGGCGGTTCTTGTCGCCTTGCCGCTGCTGCAGCTTACCGGCAACTACAACTACGTGCTGCACATGGTGCTCTTCACCGCGAGCTATGTGGCGATGGCCTCGGGCTGGAACATCCTCGGCGGCTTCGCCGGTTACATCTCGCTCGGCCACGCCGTGTTCTTCGCGATCGGCGGATATTTCTCCGGCATGATCCTGGCCCGTTTCGGCGTCTCGACGATCGTCACCGCGCCGCTTGCCGGCCTCGTCGCCGCCGTAATCGGCTATCTGATAGGCATGGTCACGCTCAAGGTTCGCGGTCCGAGCTTCATCATCTCGTCAATCGCGCTCCTGATGATCGCCCGCATCCTGTTTGATAACTGGGAATTCGTCGGCGGTGCCAATGGCGTCACGCTGCCGGTCACCAGTCTACCGGTGCTCTGGGCGAAGATCCCCTACTACTACGCCATGCTGGCGATCGCCGCCTTCAGCGTCTGGGCGAGCTATCGCATCAAGCACTCCAAGTTCGGCCTTGGCCTCAGGGCGATTTCCAAGGACGAGATCAAGGCGGAAAGCGCCGGCATCGACACGCGCTTCTACAAGGTCATGGCCTTCGCGCTCTCGGCCTTCTTCGTCGGCATGGCTGGCGCCGTCTGGGGCGAGTACATCACCTATCTCCGCCCCAATATCTTCCTGATCATGCCGATCGCGGTGAACCTCGTGCTGATGGCGATCCTCGGCGGCAAGGGAACCGTTGCCGGCCCTGTCATCGGCGCCGTGCTGATCGTTGCGCTCAACGAGCTCTTCGTTGCCATGATGGGCGCTTCGGAACTCAACATCCTTGGCACCGGCCTGGTGATGGCGCTCGGGCTGATCTTCTTTCCGCTCGGCCTGGTGGGAACGCTCGCGCGACGCGGCAAGCTGCCGCGTGTGCTCAACTGGGACTGAGCTCCAGCCCCGACACATCGAACCGCAACATGACTGACCTGCAGAACCGCAGGAGGAGGAAGGCATGTCCGAGTACGAACTTTATAACGCACCGCAATCGACCTGCAGCCAGCGCGTTCGCTACACGCTGCACACGAAGGGGCTTCCTTTCGTCGAGCACAAGCTCGACCTCTTCCGGGGCGACCAGTTGAAGCCCGAGTACCTGGCGGTCAACCCCAACGGGTTGGTGCCGGCGCTCGTTCATAACGGGACCTCGGTGCTCGATTCCTCCGTCATCATGGAATATCTCGAGGACATCCATCCCGAGGTGGCGCCGCTTCGCCCGTCCGACCCGCTCAAGGTCGCCGAAATGCGGGCCAAGATGCGCTACATCGACGAGGTGCCGACACCGGCCGTGCGCGTACCTTCCTACAATCTCGCCTTCCTGCCACACTATCAGGCGATGACCGCGGAGGAGTTTCTGGCCGTCTGCGAAAGCAAGCCTCTGCGCCGCGAGTTCCTCCTGAAGATGGGCCGCACCGGCTTCCCCAGGGCCGAGATGGACGAAGCGCTCGGCCGCCTGCAGCGCGGTGTCGACCGCTTCGCGCGCTGGCTCGACGAGAGCGGCGGCCCCTTTGTCCTCGGCCGCATTCTGTCGCTCGCCGACATCGCCATCATGCCGGTCATCGTGCGCATGGACGACATCAATCTTGGTCACTTGTGGGCATCGTCACCGGCCGTCGGCCGCTGGCTGGACCTCATCCGACTACCACGGGTCGCTGCTGACCGAGAAATACCCGCACCTGCAATCCCTGAAGACGACGGCCGCCTGAGGCCGGCTGCGACAGCCAGGAGACATGTCATGCAACACGTAAAAGTCGAACCGAAACTGATATCGACCCTCGAGGATGTGACGCCGACGGTCGTCACGGCGATGGCGGCCACACCGGACGCGCGCCTGCGCACGCTGATGGAGTCCGCGACGCGTCACCTCCATGCCTTCATCATCGAGACGCTTCCGACCGAGGCGGAATTCGAAAAGGCGCTGCAATGGATCGCCGCCCTCGGCCATCACACCAATGAGACCAACAATGAGGTCGTGCTCGCCGCCGACGTTCTCGGCGCGTCGACCTTGATCGACCTCATCAACAATGACGGCATGCAGGGCGAAACTATGTCCGCGCTGCTCGGCCCGTTCTACCGCGGCAAGGCTCCCGCCTGCGCCTGTGGCGATTGCATTGCTCGCTCGGAAACACCTGGGCCGAAGCTCTTCTTCCAGGGCAAGGTGACCGGGGTCGACGGCACGCCGATTGCCGGCGCCAAGCTCGATGTCTGGCAGGCCTCTCCTGTTGGCCTTTACGAGAACCAGGATCCGGACCAGGAGGACTTCAACCTGCGCGGCGTCTTTCATACGGACGCGGAAGGCTCGTTCCACTTCGTCTCGGTAAAACCCGCCGGCTACCCGGTCCCGACTGACGGACCGGTGGGGGAATTGCTGCATGCCCAGCGGCGGCGTCCGATGCGTCCGGCCCACATCCACTTCATCGTCTCGGCGCCCGGATACAAGACCCTGATCACGCAGATCTTTTCCGATACGTCGGAGGCGCTTGCAGATGATGTTGTGTTCGGCGCCAAGCAGCAGATCGTCGGCGATTTCGTCGAGCATCGCGAGCCGCATCCCGATCACCCGGATACGCCGTCGCCCTTCTACACCTGCGAATATCAGTTCCGCCTGACGGAGGGCGAGTCGACCTTTCCCGTGCCGCCGATCTCGGGGACCAAGTCATGATGGCAACGTATGAACATCGACTGCCGCTCGCCGGCAAGGTGGCCGTCGTCACCGGCGGCTCCGGCGGCATCGGGCGCGAGGCCTGCCGGCTTCTCGCCGAAGCGGGCGCCCGAGTGGCGATCGGATACCGGTCGTCCACCGAACAAGCCCGGACGCTGAAGGAGAGCCTGGCGGGGGATGGCCACATGGCGGAGGCTGTCTCGATCGAAGACAGCAGCAGCATCGGGGCCTTCCGGGACCGCGTCCTCGGCGAAATGGGCGGCGCCGACATTCTCGTCAACAGCGCCGGAATCACCAAGCCCATCCCGCACGGCGACCTTGATGCGCTAACGGACGACCTCATCGATGAGATCTTCGTCAACAACTGGCGCGGTGTCTTCGCGACCATCCGCGCCTTCGCGCCCGCACTGACGGAGCGTGGCGACGGGCTCATCGTCAATGTCTCCTCGATCGCCGCCTTCACGGGCGTCGGCTCCAATGTCGCCTATTGCGGCGCCAAGGCGGGGCTCGACATCATGACGAAATCGCTCGCTCGCGCACTGGCACCAGCCATCCGTGTACTCTCGGTGTCGCCGGGCGCGGTTGACACTCAGTTCGTCCCCGGCCGCGGCAAGGAGTTCAACGACAAAGTTGCTGCGACGACGCCGCTGAAGCGCATCACCTCGCCGCTCGATGTGGCCGAGGCGATCGTCGCCTGCGCGACACATCTCAAATTCTCGACCGGCGACCGGATCGTCGTCGATGGTGGGAGGCATCTGTGATGCAGCAAAATGTCATCATCACCTGTGCGGTTACAGGCAATCTCACCACGCGGGAAAACCACCCCGGTCTACCCGTCACGCCCGAGGAGATCGCCAATTCCTGCCTGGAAGCGGCAGAAGCGGGCGCCGCCATCGCCCACATCCACGTCCGCGATCCGGAGACCGGCAAGCCGTCGATGGAGCTCAAATATTATCGGGAGGTGGTCGAGCGGATTCGGGCCAGGAACAACGCCCTGATCCTCAATATCACCACCGGTCCGGGCGGCCGGTACCATCCGAGCGAGGACAATCCAGCCGTCGCCGGGCCGCGCACCACGTTGATGCGGCCGGAACGGCGCGTCGAGCACATCGCGGCGCTCAAGCCCGACATTGCGACGCTCGACCTGAACACGATGACCTTCGGCTCGGAGGTGGTGATCAACACGCCAGAGAACGTGAAGGTCATGGCGGATATCATCAACGACGCGGGATCCAAGCCCGAGCTCGAAGTGTTCGACACGGGCCACATCCAGCTCGCGCACGACCTCTTGAAAGCGGGCGCCCTGAAGTCGCCCGCGATGTTTACGATCGTCACCGGCGTCAAATACGGCTTTCCGTCGACGACCGATATCATGGCGACCGCCGCTCGCATGCTGCCTGGCGATGCCGTCTGGACCGGGTTCGGCGTCGGCCGAATGTCTTTCCCGATGGCGGTGCAGTCCTATCTGCTCGGCGGCCATGTGCGGGTGGGCCTCGAAGACAATTCCTACATCGCCAAGGGCGTGCTCGCCAAAGGCAACGGCGAACTCGTCGAGCGTGCTCGTGACCTGATCGAGAAGCTCGGCGGCAAGATCGCCGAGCCCTCACAGGCGCGCGAAATGCTCGGCCTTCCGGCATGATTTTGACAACCAGTTCAGGGAGATGAGACATGAATATCCAGGTCGACGCAAAAATCGCCAAAGCGTTGAGGGTCAACGAGAAATCGCCCGATCTCGACAATCTCAAGATTGATCTGGCCGATGTGACCATTCCGCGGCCGGGCCCTGGCCAGGTGCTGGTCGAGATCGTTGCGGCCGGTGTCAACCCCAGCGACGTCAAGGCGTCTCTCGGACACATGCCGCATGCCATCTGGCCACGCACGCCGGGACGCGACTTCGGCGGCGTCGTGCGCGAGGGACCGGCTTCGATGATCGGTATGGAAATCTGGGGGGGCGGCGGTGAGCTCGGCATCACCCAGGATGGCAGCCACGCCAAATGGATGGTTCTCGATCAGAAGGCCGTGCGCGCCAAACCTTCGAACTTCACGATGGAAGAGGCGGGGTCGATTGGCGTTCCTTTCATCACCGCCTATGAGGGTTTGCGTGAGGCCGGCGGCGTGCAGCCGACAGACGTCGTGCTCGTCTGTGGCGGCAACGGCAAGGTTGGCCAGGCGGCGATCCAGCTTGCCACGCTTGCCGGCGCACGGGTCTTCGCGCTCGAATATAACGAGCAGCCGCTGCTTGCCCACACGAACGCTCCGGTGGATATGCTGAACAGCGCCAAAGACGACGTTGCCGCGATCGTCAAGGAAAAGACCGGCGGTCATGGCGCCGACATCGTCTTCAATACGGTCGGCAGCCCTTATTTCGAAATCGGCAACAATGCCATGGCGAAGCAGGCGCGGCAGATCTTCATCTCCACCTTCGATCGCGCCGTGCCCTTCGATATCTTCAATTTCTTCCGCGGCCGCCACAAATATATCGGCATCGATACGCTGGCTCTCTCCTCCGTCGAGGGCGCACGCATCTTCGACAAGCTCAAGCCGATGTTCGAAGCAGGCAAACTGAAGCCGTTCCCAATCAACCCGGCGACTGTCTATGGCCTTGCGGATGCGGCCAAGGCCTATGCCTCGGTGCTGCGCGGCACGGCCGACCGCGTGCTGCTGAAGCCGTAAGGAGAGCCGGATGCAGGTCACGCGCTACGCCGCGGCCAAGGCTTACGAGGCAGCAGAGCATTACGACATGCGCTGCCTCCGGCTTCAAGGCAAGGAGGCGACGGAAACCGACACGATCTGGATCGGTCTGTCACATCTCCTTCCCGCTGGCCGGACGTCTCTCAAGGCGGCCGAGGTGGAGAAGATTTACATCGTCGTTGCGGGCGAGGTGACAATCGAAACGCCAACCGGGAGCGTGACGCTCGGCTTGCTCGACAGTTGCAGGCTGGCACCGGGTGAGGCGCGGGCGCTGGTCAACCGGACGAACGCGCCGGCATCGATCCTGCTCGCAATGCCGACTTGAGCTTCATGTCGATGGGCATGAAGCCCAGCAGCTAACAGAGATGAATAAGGCGAGGAATCGTCGTGCGGGACTGAGATCGCTCGCATCTCCCATAAATGGACACGGCGCGCTAGGCAGGGGCGAGGTGGGGCTTCTGGCGCCCTTCGTCGGCGTGCTCATTGCCTGCATCTCGCGTGTCCGCACGATCCGCGATCTTGTGATCGGTATGCTCCTCATTCCGCGCGGCGTGACCTGGGCGTGGATGCCGGCGCGATCGTGATGGGCATGCTTTACAGCGCGCCCATGGCGCATTTCGCCTGCTGTTCGCCGCAGATGAAGTCTTCTTTCCGATGGGTTCGATCCACTATGCCGATCATCCTTCGCCTCGAGAACAGATAGGCAGATCACGATGAATATCGCGCAGATGCAGGAACAGCGACTGAAGGCAATCGAACTGACCAAATCGGGCGCGCCGAGGCCGCCGTCCAACCCATTCTTCGGTGTCGGCCCGATCACCGATGCAACCACCGACGAAGTGGACAGCCGCCTGCGGCGGATCGCGTTCGACGCCTGGATCGAGAAGACCTATCGCAAGTTCGACGACAGGGGCAACGACATTGGCGGCTTCACAACCGCCGAGATTTCCCGCAGCATGCACCGAGGCTATCCGGCCGATAAGATTTTGACCGACATGATGCGGGCGATCCATCGCTATTTCGGCTTTCCGAAGACGAACCGCATGGCAGTCGGGCTCGGCGGTGGCCACAGTGGTTTCACCGTTTGCGTCCAGCATCTGATGAATGCCAACGACACCTCCCAACGCATCTATGTCGATACGCCGCGGCCGGAGAGCGATCCGTCCAAGGCCGCGGGCTTCTTCCGCCAGTCCTGGGCAACACAGCTGATCGAAATGCAGCGCTTCGCCGAAAAGGGTTGCGAGAGCCGTATCCATTTCGCCGCCTCCGAAGGCGTCATTCCGACTGCGGCAGAGCTCTCCTCCCTTGGCGTTTCGATCTTCGTCGGTGTTGGCCACGAGACGACCGGTGCCAATGCCTATACCAGCGGCGAGATCCGCGAGTTGTTGAACTGGATCGATGGCGATCCGACAAACCGCCATGCGGTGTTCGACGCAACCTCGATGCTGGGTGCCATGCCGTGGGAGCCCGAACTGGTCGCTGCCGTTATGGTGAAGTGCTGCCTGTTCATGCCTTTCCAGAAGGCGATCGGCGGCATTTCGGGCTATTTTGTCGCCTCCTTCACGCCGCACGCCCTGGCACTGATCGAGAAGAACCAGCAATCTCCCGCCTGGGCGATCCCCCGGCAACTGAAGATTGCGCCGCCCGTCGATCCCAGGCAGCCCTTTTCGGCCAAGCGCTCCGTCGACGCAGGGCCGTTCTACGACCCGGCCGAAGATCGCATGCTCGGCGGCGTCATCAACACCTACAGCGCGCTCGCCTTTGCCGAGACCACCTTCGGCCTGTTGCAGTCGGAGGCTCGGGTTGGCTCTGTCGTCGATCTCAACCGTCGATCCGCCGCCAATCGCAAGGTGGTCGAGGAGTGGGTCAAGGCGCATCCGCTTTTGTCGCTGACGGTCACCGATGCCGAGCGGCGCGGCGCGGCCGTGACACTGCTGAAGGTGGAGGACGGTGGCATCAGCGATCCTGCCATCCACGCCCGCATCATCGCCCGTTCGAAACAATTGCTCGGCTATGAGGGCATTACCCACCCGAACGGCGATTACGAGCCCGGCCTCGACGCGGCCCGCTACGTCAATGCCTTCCCGGGCACGCCCGGCGACTACCGCGCCTGGGTCGGCGGCATCCGCGAGCCGGAAGATGTCGTCGCGCTTCTGGAGAACCTGCAATACGCCTATCTGCGTGCCAAGATCGTCGTTCTTGAAGAGGAACTGGCGAAGAATGGCGTCACCTTCGAGGCTCCGGCCAAGGCCGATGGGCCCGTCCGCAAGGACGATCTGACGCGTGCCTATACCGTGCTGATCGCCGATATGATCGGCCTGCGCTTCGGCGCCGACGGCCAGCCGGATCACAGCGAGGTGAAGGCCTATATCGAGGAAAAGGGCGGTGTCTTCCATCTCGGGCCGATCGGCGACCGGTCGGCGCTCGAGAAGGGCCGCATCCATTTCTTCTACCAGCCGAATCTCAGCACCGAGGCTGAGATCCTGCCGCAGACCGATAAGGGCCAGTACGACGCGCTGATTGCCGCGGCGACCTTCATTCCGAAGGCCTCCGTCTTCCCGCTCGGCGGCGTGCGCATTGGCGCGGGCACCGGCAACATGGGCTCGGCCTCCTGGGGCGGCGGCAATGGCGAGGGCGGCGAGGCGCCGCTCATGAACACGCCGGGGATCAACAGCCGGGCGACCGCCCAGATGGCGATGAAGGCGGTCGTGAAGGTCGTTCCCGATTTGCCGGTCCACAGGCTGCACCGGATGGTCGCCGAGGGCGACTTCGACACCGGCCGTCAGCTCAAGGATTTTCCCACCGCCAAGCTCGAAGGCCGGAAGATCGCCATTCTCGGCTATGGCAATATCGGTCGTGAAGTCGCCAAGCTCGCCAAGGCCTTCGGCATGAAGGTGGCGATCTACGCCCGCGAGCATCACAAGCGCTGGATCGAGGCGGAGGGCTTCGACTATGCCGCAAGTCCGGTCGCGGCGGCGGCTGGTGCCGACGTCCTCTCCGTTCATATTGGTCTCGGTCGCCTCGACGCGGCAAGCGGCGTCTATTCCAACGCCGGGACGGTTGATGCGAAGGTGCTCGGCGCGATGAATGACGGGTCCGTGCTGGTCAATTACGACCGCGGCGAGGTCGTCGATGCGGTCGCGCTCGACGAGGCGCTGTCATCCGGCAAGATCGCGCATGCCGCGATCGACGCCGACCTCTTCAAGGATGCCGCGACCGGCAAGCTCAGCGGACCGATGCTGCCTTACCTGCCGCTCGAGGAGCGCCATAAGGGCAAGCTCGAACTGCTGCCGCATGCTGCTGCGGACACCGATCATCCCACGCGCGTGACCGGTGCGAAGCAGGCAGTCGACCAGATCTTCGATGCCATTCAATTCAAGTCGGTCACCAATCTCAAGGGTGACCTGCCGATTGGCTATGTGTCGGCAGGCAGTTGCACTCCCGCCGGCATCGGCCGGGTCTCGAAGAGAGCGGTCACCGAACTCGGCGGCAAGGCGGACCTCCTTGGGGACCTGCGGCGGACGTCCGAAAGGGTCGCTGCGATCCTCGGCGCACTCTCTGCCGTTTCCGATCCGGACCATCGCGACCGGATCGTCGATCGCTACACCGGCTTGCTCGTTGAAAGTGTCGATCGGCAGCGGACACTGCTCGAAAAGCTCGGCCTCTACGGGCCAGCGGAGGAGTGATACTGGTTGTCGGCCGACGAGCGTCGTCCGTTCTCGACCTCGCTCTTTAATGGTGGTCGCTGCTGCCGATCCGGCAAAAGGATCGTCGTCAATCTATCGCCGCGCCCGAAGGGCCGCACCGTTGTGGTCGGTGCGGGCAAGGGTTCGGCGACGCCTGCGACAGGATCCAAATTATCGAAGGATTGCATCCGTACCTGACGAGGCGGGTTCCTCGCCTTCGAGGCGGCTTTGAAGGTGGTCTCGAGTCTGTCTGCGAAGGATCTCGTAATCGCGCTCAATTCCGGCGGCGGCTCGGCGCTGCTGCCGATGCCCGCGGGCATGGCGCTCGCGGACGCGATAGCTCAGACTTACCGGCTCGCGTTGCTCATCACGCGCGCATTCGTTCGTTCGCGGGCGCAATTGCGACAGTGGCGTGGAGGCAGCTAAATCCAAAAATCCCTGCCAATGCCGGATCATGTCCAAGCGAATTGGCTAAGCAAAAGCCCGGCATCAGGACGAGTCTCGTTTGGGCAACGACGACAGGAAGTAGGCTTGCTGTCGGAACGGGGTCACATCATTCGGGTTTCCGAACGCGCTGGCCATGCTTCATCCGGAAATCCGAACATGGTCGAACGGGACGGCAAATAGGATGGTTTGATTTCAATGGTTTAGCGGCGCTGCTCGCGTCCGCTCGAATTGGCACGCGTGTTGCTCTCCCAAGGCAACCCCCGCTCGGCAGCGGGTGGATGGAGAGGAGAAAACATTCAATGACTGTTGCCTTGAGCCGCGTAGAGCATGACCTGCTCGGGGACCGCGAGGTCCCCATGGACGCCTACTACGGCGTTCACACCCTGCGTGCCGTCGAAAACTTCGCGGTGACCGGAATTCCGATCTCCCACTATCCGGACCTGATCCGCGCGCTCGCGCAGATCAAGATGGCGGCCGCACGGGCCAATCTGGAACTGGGGCAGCTCGATGCTCAACGGGCGGAGGCGATCGTTGCGGCCTGCCGGGAAATCGAAGGCGGCGCGCTCAACGACCAATTCGTCGTGGATGTGATCCAAGGCGGCGCCGGCACCTCCACCAACATGAACGCCAATGAGGTGATCGCCAATCGGGCGCTCGAGGTCCTGGGGCGCGTACGCGGTGATTACCGGCATCTACATCCAAACGAACACGTCAACCTTGGCCAGTCCACCAACGACGTCTATCCGACGGCGCTGAAGCTTGCGACCTATAGCGGCATCTTCCGTTTGATTGATGCCATGGCGCATCTCCGGGCGGCTTTCGAGCGCAAGGCGGACGAATTCCACGACATTCTCAAGATGGGCCGTACCCAGTTGCAGGACGCAGTGCCGATGACGCTGGGGCAGGAGTTCTCCACCTATGCGGTGATGCTGGCCGAAGACGAGCAGCGGTTGCGCGAGGCTGCGCTGCTGATCCGCGAGATCAACCTCGGCGCCACCGCCATCGGCACGGGCATCACCGCCCATCCCGACTACGCATCCCTGGTTTGCCGGTTGCTTGCCGAGATCAGCGGCGTGCCAGTGATCACCGCGCCCAATCTCATCGAAGCCACACAGGATTGCGGTAGCTTCGTCCAGCTTTCGGGTGTCTTGAAGCGCGTCGCGGTGAAGCTTTCCAAGGTGTGCAACGATCTGCGGCTGCTTTCCAGCGGCCCGCGGGCGGGCTTCGGCGAGATCAACCTGCCGCCGCGCCAGGCCGGCTCCTCGATCATGCCCGGCAAGGTCAATCCGGTGATCCCGGAAGTCGTCAACCAGATCGCCTTCGAGGTGATCGGCAACGACCTGACGGTGACCTTCGCCGCCGAGGCGGGCCAGCTGCAGCTCAACGCTTTCGAACCGATCATCGCCCACAGCCTGTTCAAGAGCATCGGCCACCTCAGCCAGGGATGCCTGATCCTCGCCGACAAATGCGTCGACGGCGTCACCGCGAACCGCGAACGCCTGGAAGCAAGCGTGCTGGGCTCGATCGGCATCGTCACTGCACTCAACCCGATCATCGGCTATGCCAATGCGACCGAGATCGCGGCCGAGGCCCACCGGACCGGCAAAGGCGTCGCCGAACTCGTGGAGGCGCGCGGCCTGATGACGGCCGAAACGCTTGCCGAAGCCTTGCGCCCGGAGGCGCTGACCAAACCGCGCCCGATCATCGCGCGCAACTGAACCACCCCAACTGTTGACTGAAAATCCGCCCGGATGAGCCGAGCGGAGGGAGGAAGGAGATTATCATGAAGATAAACAAGCAGACGACCTGGATCGTCATCGCGATGATCCTGGGCGTCATCGTCGGCTATGGCTGCAATGTTCTGTCGGGCAGCCCGGCTGCAGCAAAGGACATCGCCGGATATTTCGCGATGGTGACGGACATTTTCCTGCGGCTGATCAAGATGATCATCGCGCCGCTGATCTTCACCACACTCGTCGCCGGCATGGCCGGTATGGGCGACGCCCGCACCGTCGGGCGCATCGGCGGCAAGGCGCTCGGCTGGTTCCTGATGGCGTCGCTCGCATCGCTGGCGATCGGCCTCGTGTTCGCCAACCTTTTCCAACCCGGCGCTAATGTCGGCGTGCCGCTGCCCGACATTTCGGCCACCGCCGACCTGAAGACGTCGTCGCTCAATCTCAAGGACTTCATCACCCACGTCTTCCCGCGCAACATCTTCGAAGCGATGGCGAACAACGAGATCCTCCAGATCCTCGTCTTCTCGGTGTTCTTCGGTCTTGCGCTCGGCAGCCTGAAGGACACGAAGGCCCGCCCCTTGATCGAGGTCATCGAAGGTGCCGTCCCGGTGATGCTGAAGGTGACGGATTATGTAATGCGCTTCGCCCCACTCGGTGTCTTTGCCGCGGTCGCCAACGTCGTCACCGTCCAGGGCCTCGGCATCCTGATGGTCTACGGCAAGTTCGTCGGCAGCTTCTACACGACGCTCGTCGTGCTCTGGGCCGTGTTGATCGGTGCCGGTTTCCTGGTGCTGGGCTCGAACGTGTTCCGCCTGGTGAAGGAAGTGCGCCAGCCGATGCTCGTCGGTTTCTCCACCGCCTCCAGCGAAGCGGCCTATCCGCGCGTCATGGAGAAGCTGGAAGACTTCGGTGTGAGGGAGCGCGTCATCGGCTTCGTCCTGCCGCTCGGCTACTCCTTCAACCTCGACGGCTCGATGATCTATACGGCCTTCGCTGCGTTGTTCATCTCCCAGGCTTATGGCCTGCCGCTCACCATGGAACAGCAGATCGTCATGCTGCTGGTCCTCATGGTTTCGAGCAAGGGCATAGCCGGCGTGCCGCGCTCCGCGCTGGTCGTCGTTGCCGCCGTGCTGCCGATGTTCAACCTGCCTGAGGCCGGCGTGCTTCTGATCATGGGCATCGACCACTTCCTTGACATGGGGCGCACCGCCACCAACGTGCTGGGCAATGCGATTGCCACGACCGTCGTCGCCAAGTGGGAAAACGCGCTCGACATTCCTGACGAAGCGGAACAGCGCACGCGCGAAAGACTGGTCGCAGCCGAATAGGCCGACGCCCAATGACTGTCTGCCCGCTTTCTCTTGATAGGCGGGCAGATCACCGCAAGCTCGCTCGGCCTCATCGGATGTGGTAGGGAGCCGGATCAACAATAGTGCTGCGGCGTGTGCATCCGCTCCCATTCGTTCCCAATGTCGATCGCTTCTTTTGTCCGCAAATACGGTTTGTTGCTCCCCGGCCTCGCCGCCGTGGCGCTGGTTGTCGGCCTTGCGGGCTTTCGCATCAGCGAGACCCTGGGCCTGGCGGAGTTACAGAGAACGGGCACGCAACGCCTCGAGCTCTATGCCACCAGCCTGAACAGGCAGATCGACAAATACGCCTATTTCCCGGCGACGCTCGGCCTGGAGCGGGACGTGATCGACCTGATCGCGCACGGTAAGCCGCTCACCGACACCGTCAACCGCTACCTTGAGCAGCTCAACCAGCGGGCAGGCACGCTGTCGATCTACCTGCTCGACCGCGGGGGGCACGTGGTCGCCGCCAGCAATTGGAACCGCCCGGACAGCTTCATCGGCGAGGACCTGTCCTACCGGTCCTATTTCAACGATTCCATGCAGGGGCGGCCCGGCCGGCTTTTCGGCATCGGTACCACCCGCGGCGAGCCTGGCTACTATCTCTCTTCGCCTTTGCTCGCGAAAGGCGCGGTCGTCGGCGTGGCTGCGGTCAAAGTCAGCCTTGAACAGCTGGAGCAGTCCTGGGCGACCGTCGAAGTGCCGGTCATCGTCACGGACCAGAACGGCGTCGTCATCCTTGCGTCCGTACCCTCCTGGAAGTTCACTACGCTGCGCCCGCTGCCGGACCAAGAGCGGCGGCGTCTGGAGCGCAGCCTGCAATACAACGCCCGCCCGCTTCCCTCGCTCGGACTGCGGCGCGAGGAGGCTTTCAGCGAAAATGCCACCCTCGTGCGGCTTGCGCCATCGGCGGACGTCGGCGGCGGTTCCAAGCTGTCGGGCAACTTTCTGGCGCAGACCGCCCCGATGGGCGACACCGGCTGGTCGCTGACGGTGCTTTCCCCCGCCGGTGAGGTCAGGGCGATCGCCTGGACCCGTGCTGCTTTGGCGGCGATCGCCAGTGCCTTCGTCGGAATTGTACTTGTGCTGCTCGACCAGCGGCGGCGGCATCTGCACGACCAACTGCGGGCTCGCGAAGCGCTGCAGCGCGCCCATGACGAGCTGGAGCGCAAGGTTGAGGAGCGGACACGGACGTTGCGGGCCGCGCAGGACGAACTCGTCCATACCGCCAAGCTGGCTACGATCGGCCAGATTTCCGCCGGCCTTGCCCATGAGATAAATCAGCCTCTCGCGGCGCTGCGCACGCTTTCCGGCAATGCGGTCAAGTTCCTCCGACGGGGTGATGTGGCGACTGCCGAAAGCAACCTTGACCGCATCGGCAGCATCGTCGATGGGCTGGGCACGCTCACCAACCAGCTCAAGTCCTTCGCCCGCAAATCCTCGGGTACGCCGGGTCCGATCGATGTCCGACGTTCGGTGGGCAACGCACTGTTCCTGCTCGAACAGCGCCTGCGCCGCGCGAATGTAGACGTGTCCACCGAGATCGCGACGGGCGAGATTACGGCGCTCTGCGATGCCAACCGTTTGGAGCAGGTCATGGTCAACCTGATTGCCAATGCGCTGGACGCCATCGAAAACGCAGCGTCGCCTGCTCTACGCCTTCGCGGCTGGCGCGAAGATGGACGCGCGGTCATCGAGGTCCATGACAACGGGCCGGGCCTGCCGGAACACGTGCGCGAGCACCTCTTCGAACCCTTCTTCACGACGAAGGAAAGCAACAGGGGCTTGGGGCTCGGCTTGGCGATTTCGTCGGAAATCGTGCACCATTTCGGTGGAGCGCTGACCGGGGCGAACCACCCTCAGGGCGGTGCGGTTTTCACCGTCGTCCTGCCCGCACCCGGTATCGGAGAAACGCCATGAGCGACAACCTCAAGGTCCTGATCGTCGAGGACGAACCGAACGTCCGCCTTGGATGCCAGCAGACACTCGAACTTGAAGGCATGGATGTCGACGCGGTGGAGAGCGCCGAGAAGGCGCGACGGCTCGTTCCTGTCGACTTTGCGGGGATCGTCGTTACCGACATCCGCCTGCCGGGCGACGACGGCATGGCGCTCATGCATGATCTTCTGCGGCAGGACCGCGACCTGCCGGTCGTCTTGATGACCGGGCATGGCGACATTTCTCTGGCGGTTCAAGCGATGAAGGACGGAGCACACGACTTCATCGAGAAGCCGTTCTCGCCCGACTATTTCGTCGAGGTCGTGCGGCGAGCGCTTGAAAATCGCAGGCTGACGCTGGAGGTGCGCGAACTGCGCGCGCGGCTCGAGAACAGGCAAATGACCGCCGCTCGCATCATCGGAGACTCTGCCGCTATCGAGAGGGTGCGTCACCTCATCGGCGAGCTCGGCAACAGCGCCGCGGATGTACTGATCCAGGGGGAGACAGGAACCGGCAAGGAACTCGTGGCGCGCTGCCTGCACGATGCCAGCCCGAGACGGAGCGGCAATTTCGTCGCCATCAATTGCGGCGGGGTCCCCGAAAACCTGTTCGACAGCGAAATCTTCGGCCACGAGCCGGGCGCCTTCACCGGTGCCGCAAAGCGCCGGATCGGCAAGATCGAGCACGCCAGTGGCGGCACGCTGTTTCTCGACGAGATCGAGAGCATGCCGATGGCCATGCAGGTGAAGCTGCTCAGGGTGCTGCAGGAGCGAACGCTCGAGCGCCTTGGATCGAACACGCCGATCTCCATCGACTGCCGCGTCGTCGCTGCGACCAAGGTGGATCTGGCGGCGCTTGCGGAACGAGGAGAGTTTCGTGCCGATCTCTATTATCGGCTGAATGTCGCGACGCTACCCTTGCCGCCCCTGCGCGAACGCCGCGAGGACATCGGCCTGATGTTCGAGCATTTTGCCCTGCAGGCGGCGTCACGTCACGAGCGGGCCGTGCTCGATCCCGATGCCGAGCGGACAAGGCGGCTGCTTGCCTATCATTGGCCGGGCAATGTGCGCGAGTTGCGCAATGTCGCTGAGCGCTGCGTGCTGGGCATCGAGACCGGCTTTCCGCCTTTCGGCGGAGCGGCGGATGCGACCTCTCGTCCTCTGGCACAAACCGTCGAAGCTTTCGAGCGCGCGCTGATCGCCGAAGCCCTCAGTCGCAACGGCAATAGCCTCGCCCGCACCAGCGAGGAATTATTGACGCCAAAGGCGACCCTGCACGATAAAATCCGCAAGTACGGTTTGACGTGATACCGATCTGGGGCTTGGCACTGCGAAGACATCTCGGCATCTTTGATGCAGTGGTCGTTTGGGGAATTAGCGCCCTCTGAAGTTCCATGCTGTTTTCACGATGGCACGAGCGGCGCGATTGGCTTCGGGGCCAATTCGAAATCATCGACATTGGACGCCGGCGCGGTCGGGCGCAAGTGGATCGGATGGCGTTGGCCGCCCCAATCGATCGGAGCAACTTTCGGCGACGCTATTGATCCGTCTCTTGCGATATCTCTCGGATCACGCGTCGAAGCCATTGGTGTCCCGCATCCGCCTCATGGCGCGCATGCCAGGCCTGAACGACCCGAAAGGGCGGAATTCCGATGGGCGGCGGGAAGAACCGAAGCGGCAGCCCTCCTGGCAGCCGCCCGAACAGCCGGCGGGGTTCCGTTGCCACCAGGTCCGATGAGTCGACCAGGAATGGTGCCATCAGAAAGTGCCCGACGGTGACCACCACTTTTCGTTTCAGCCCGCGCTCGGCCAGCACGGCATCGACGTAACCGTACGGATTGCCCCTCGTCGATACCTGGAGATGGCGAAGCGATAGATAGCGGTCGAGGTCGAGAGGGCCAGCAAGGGCGGGGTGATCGCCCCGGCCGGCGCAGACGAAATCCTCTTCGTAGAGCAGCTCCTCGCGCAGGTGCGTAGGGGGTCCGGGGAAGTTGCCGGCGATGAGTTCGACCGATCCTTCTTCCAGCATCGGCAGGCCGACGCCGTGACTGGTGTTGCGGACCACGAGCGAGACGTTCGGCGCTTCGTGTTCCAGGCGCGCAGTCAGTCGAGGCAAGAGCACGTAGGCCGCATAGTCGGACAAGCCGAGTGCGAACTGGCGTGCGCTCTCTCTTGGTTCAAATGCCTGGCCGCCGCGCAGCACGACTTCGACCTGTTCGAGGATCGAGCGGATGGCCGGAGCGGCTTCAAGCGCAACCGGCGTCGCAATCATGCCGCGCGGCGAGCGAACGAACAGAGGGTCGCCGAAGAGGGCGCGCAGTCGATTGAGTGCGTGACTGACGGCCGGCTGCGTGAGCCCGATCCGTTCGGCGGCACGGGTCGCATGTCCTTCCGCCACCAGGGCGTCGAACACGACCAGGAGATTGAGGTCGATGCTGGCGATATTAACTGTTTTCATGGCGGCGATATTATTAATTCATTGGATTTATCGCAATCGCTAGACCTTCAATGGCCGCGTTCCTTCGGTCCCTCAGACCGATCCAATCGCCGCTCGACCAACTCGAGCCCGCTGAAGGAGAAGATGTTTGCCCAGCCCCTCCACCATTTCCCGTCACCGGAAGACTGTCTCGCTCGTCACATCGCTTCATCTGGCAATCACGAGCCTGGCGGCTCCGGCGATCAGCCTTGCGCTTGTCTCGCCAGCGGTCGCGCAGACGAAAATCGAAGCGGTTGCCGTCGCCGACGCAATCAATGCCGCAAAGGCGAGCGTCGCCGATGCACTGGCATCCGGTGAACGCGTGCTGCTCGCCGAACTCCATGGGCCGACGCTCTACGTTTTCAACACGGAGAACAATGTCGGTGGCCCGGTCCTGCGCGTTCTTGAACAGTTGGGCTTCAGGCCTGTTCTACCGGAAGGCGTCGATGTCGGCGCTTCGGGCGTGACGTCTCTCTGCCTCCACGCGTTGCGGCGCTCCCCTGCCGATCACGTCTTCTTTCTGAACTTCTCCACGTCAGACAACGCTGTGCGCGAGGTCGAAGAGGCGCTGGGGCCGATTTCGGGCGGTCGCCTCTATCGGATGGGCACGACGACATCCATCGCACTCTCCGCAGAATGGACCGAGCCGTATCTCGTCCCGCTTATCGCCGAAGCGATCCGGGCTGACGGCTGACTCCAGGCAACGTGGTCAAACTAGGCGCGCCCCGAAGCACAGCGTCGTGAGACCAAAAGGATCCGAAGACAATGACCAGCAAGTGGAAAGATGCCGAGCTGAACGGCGACGGCACGATAGATCAGGACAGACGAACCATGCTCAAGACTTCTGCAGGCCTGGTGGCTACCGCCGCACTCGGCGAACCCGCTTCCGCACAAGGGGTTGATGCCGCAGCCGAGAATCGGCGCGCAAAGGGGCTTGAGGCGCTAAGCGCCGTTGGCGGCGCAGACTTCAGCCGAACGCTCGATCCGCTTTCCGCGGATCTATCCCGGATTCTGATCGAAGATGCCTATGGCAACGTGATGGCAAGGCCCGGCCTTTCGCAGAAAACCCGCGAGCTTATCAATGTGGCCGTCATCACCGTCCTGGGGACAGCGCGGCCTGCACTTCGCTTTCACATCGCCGGCATGTTGGAGACCGGCTGGAACCCGCGTGAGGTTGTCGAGACCCTGATTCATAGTGTGGTCTACGGCGGCTTTCCCTTCGCCCAGGACGCCATGCTTCTGGCCAGGGACGTATTTGCTGCGCGCGGCGTTGCCGTCGACACCGCCTCCGGTCGACCGGAAGGTGATGACTGGGTGCTCGGGGTGCAACAGCTGCTCAAGACAGGCAAAGACGACGCCGGCGCACTTGTCCGCCGCGCGGTCGACGGATCTGGCCCATCTCCCGATCTTGATCGGCTGACGGTCGAGTTTGCCCACGGCGAAATCTGGAACCGGCCGGGCCTTGCGGTCAAGGACCGGGAACTTGCAACCCTCGCCATGGTGGTTGCGATCGGCAATCTCGATAGCACGGTGCGTTTTCACGTGGAGGCCTGTTTGCGGACCGGTTGGACGCGGGCCGAAATCACGGAACTGCTGATCCAGCTGCCGGTTTACATCGGTTGGCCAAAGGCGCTCACCGCAGTCGAACCGGCACTCGCCGCATTCGCAGAAGCGGAGAAGCCGGGCGGTCTGGCTGAACCGTCAAAGGCAAGTGAGGGCTTGGCCGAGGAGCGTACGCAGGCAGAGACGGACGAGGCCCGCTTCGACAGAGGCGTCGCAGCCATGGGCGACATCAGCCGGGCCTCTGGCCACGCCGTGGTTGAAGCCTTCCGTCACATCGCTCCCGATCTCGGCCGCTACATCCTCGAATTTTCCTACGGCGATGTGTTCTCGCGGCCCGGTCTCGACCTCAAATCGCGCGAACTGGCGGCTGTCGCCGCGCTTGCGGCGCGTGGAACCGCAGCAGACGAAATACCGCTCAAGGTTCACGTCCAAGGGGCGCTGAACACCGGAGCCACACGACAGGAAGTGACGGAGGCCATTCTCCACATGCTGCCCTATGCCGGTTTCAGTCGTGTGCAGGCGGCGATGGCATCGGCAAGCCAGGTGTTTCACGCAACCGAAGCCGAGGAGGGTCCCTAACCTGCGTGGCTCGAATGGTCATCATCGGTATTGCCCGTGCCGGCCAGGAGATTTCGGCCTGTCCGTTCCAACGCGCCACCGGCCATACCTGGATTGGGATGGCCTTCGGTGGCGCGCGGGCCGCACCGGCGCGCTGACATGGGCCTAATCCAGGCACTAAAGCTTGTAGCCGATCTGCCGCAGCAGGTCTTTCCGCCACGCAATGTCTGAATCCGTTTCGACACCCAGCGGTGAGGCGCCATCCACCACCCCAAGCACGCCGCGACCCAACTCCGTTTGTGCGACGATCACCTGTGTCGGGTTGGCCGTCGCGCAGTAAATGCGGCAGACCTCCGGCACGGCACGCACGGCGGCCAGCACATTGACGGGAAAGAATCCGTCACCCAGGAAGATTAGGAAGGTGTGCCCGGCGCCAATTGCCAATGCGTTGTCTCGTGCAAGGGCGAGCATGGGTTCGTCATTACCCGACCAGCGCACCAACCGCTTACCGGAGGCCTCGCAGAAGGCGAGCCCAAAGCGAATGCCAGGAACCGCGCCCACCATCGCCTCGTGGAGGTCTTCCACAGTCTTGATGAAATGCGACTGGCCGAAAATGAAGTTGGCGGCGTCCGGCTTGACGATGGGCACCACGGTGAGTTCCATGGCTGCGCTCCTTCAAGGTAGGCAATGTAATGGTAGCTAGGCCCGTGCAGGGTGATTTCAAGCGGCCATGTTGCGCTGGGACCTAAAGCGACGGAGCGGCGGAATACCGCTTGCGGGCCGTTGCTACCTTGGCAAACGCTTTCTCCATTGGACTTACGATCGCGCAGGAACCGAGCGAAGATCCAGTCGGCTCGACGCGCACGGCCCAGGGATCTGCCTATGACGCTGAAGTGGATCGCGCCGCAGGCTTTAAGAATGTCGCCGCTGGATGAAAGTTCGGGGCAGGTCGCACGCACATCGAAGTCTCCCTGACACTACCTTCACGCTACATCTTGCCCATAGTAATAACTCCGGAGCAACCGCTGCCTGCTCCGGTCCCCCTGAACTTGCCGGTCCCTTTATCTCCTTTTATCATCCCCGTCAGGATGTTGCCTCCCTTCCTTCCCTTATGGACAAACGTGTGGCTAATCGTGACGGCTCCGTTGCTGGAGATTTTTCCCGAGAACCCAGAGCTCGACGACACTGTGCCGTGACTTACGAAAACGGTTGACGAGAGTTCGCGCCAGTCGCCGCAGTCCGTCTTTGCATGCCTTATTATCCGCCATGTGCCGTCGAAGGCACTCAGGCCGAGCTCCACGCAGCGGTTGTCGCGGGCTTCCAATCCGTTGCCGCAGACTAGCGGACAAACACGATTCCCGATCGCTTTCAGCCCATTCAAAAGCTCCTCGGTCGGTGCGAGTGAGGTAAGCTTCAGTCCCTTGCGCCCGGCATATGCCTGCAGGGCCTTCCGGCTGCTGTCACCCCATTTGCCGTCAACCCGGCTGAGGCATCCGATGCGCGCCAGTTCCCTTTGGGCGGCGAACGCGAGTTCACCGGCCGTCATGTTGGCCGCCGGCGCACCTGACGCCTGTGCCCTTGAGTTGGCCTGTCCAAGAACAGCAACGTCAGTTGGCCCGGCGTTGCCTTCAAGGTTTACGGCACGTTTGGAATCGGCCGTTTCCTGCTCCGCCGCCTGCCTTTCCTTTTCGCGCGCTCCGATCGCCGCGATCTTCAATTTCGCAAGCGTTCCGAACGCGCCATTGGGGTATTCCCGGAGGTATGCTTCGAAGAAATTGCTTTCGGTCGAATCCTTAATGGAATTCCAGTAGGCAAGCTCCACGGTTCTGTCGGTATCCGCTGTCGCCGGCGGCCTCGTTGCTGGGGCCAGGACCGGCGATGGATTTAGAACAACGGGGCCTGTCAGGGATGAGCTGTCCCAAGGAATCTGCTTGCCGTCCGTGACCTGTAACACGGTGCGACGCACTGCAATCAGATCATCCGTTATGCTCTGCCCGGGTGTGCCGAGGTGTTTCAGCAAGGCCGTCGTGAACGGGGAGTTCCTGCCAGCCCCATCAAGGGCAACGTTTCCCGGCTGAGTTGCGAACGCAATCAGAGAGCCCACGCCGGTATCGAGTTTCGCTAGCCCCCGCCCGACGACCATTGACCGCGTTCCCAGGGAGCGTGCCAGTGTCACGGCCAGTGGATTGTCACGGCACGCGTCGAGGAACACCAAGTTGACCTTGGCATTACGCTCCATGGCGGAGAGCACGAGCTCGATCGGCAACGCCTCGAAATCCAGATCGTTGTTTGAACGAAGCTGCGCGTCGACCGGGATCATGTAGTTGGCCCCGTTTACCTGCAGCCCATGACCGGCATAGAAAAAGAGCGCCACGTCAGCGCCTTCGACTTTTCCCACAAACTCTCGGATCGATCGACGCATTCCCGCCAGGTCGAGGTCGTGGCCGGTCACCACCACGAATCCCAGTCCTGTCAATTTCGACGCCATGTCGCTGGCGTCATTCTGCGGGTTCGTAAGCTGTGGCGCGTGCTGGTAGGCCGAGTTTCCAATGACCAGCGCGACGCGCTTTTCGGCCCAAGCGTACGAGCTTAGAAAAAAGAGCGAGAGCACAACGGCCGCACGAAGAAAATACATAGGAGCCAGCCCCACCGACCATGCTCCCAAGTCGAAATCGACGTTTGGCAGGCACACCTCCGATTGTCGCTGTCAGCGCATCGGACCAGCCCAAGGGATTGCAGTCGGGATGAATTAAGAATGATCCCAGGCGCGCATGTCGTCAACCAAGACCCGAATGTTGTCGAAGCTTAGCGGCGCCGTCGGGTGTAGTCACATAATCGGTACGCAGTCCGCTCGTCGTTTCTTGGCTGGATCGGTCGGATCCCCATCACCACATTCTGGAAGTGGTTATCGGTGAAGATCGGAGTTCAATCAGGCCACAGCCACGCTTGGCGTTGTCAGCTCAATGGCTTGTTGCCGTGAGATCCCGGGCTGGCATGGTGATAGTGGTTGGCAACCGCTGACGTCGCCATACCAGCCTCCAAGCACGCACCGATGAAGGCATCACGAGCAACCGCTGCTGGAACAGAGCGATTCAGCGCACAGCGGCACGTTATGACGGCGCGTTCATAGCCTTGTCCGTGCCGTATCGGCCATTCATGTTCTAGAAAGTCCAGTGCGTCGTAGACCGATGCAAAAATGCGGTTCGATCCTGACTGCAAACGAACAGATAGCGGGACCGCCCAAGGTATCTCAGGAAGGCGCATAATGTCCTCCTTCCGCAGGCTAACAGGATGAAAAAGAACACCAAAATGATACAGCGACGGCCCCCGCGGTTCAACGTCAACACGGCAGGTACCAAGGGGGCGGGGCTCGTCCGTTCGTCGTACGGATTTATGCGAATGACGTAGAGGTTCGCATCGAGGCCGCTCTTCGGTTTAGTCGATTGTCGCCGGTAGCGTTCTTGGATCTCGAAGCCTTTTCGGCTCTCTTCCGGGGCAGAAGGACCATCGCGTCGCGACTGAGCCCGCCAGCATCACCTCTTCCCCGCAAGTATTGCGGCCGCAGGATTAGCGGTGCCGTTTTCGCTCATTCTTTCGGGCACAACGATGCTCGCCTATATCGGCGAGCCGCTGGCACGGACATTTCGCAGGGCCATGCGGGAGAATTGAGGTCGGAACCGGCTACCGGCCAACCACGCGCTTGTCGCGTGCATGTTCCGGTGGAGTGAGGTCGTCGTTTCGGACGTCGCATTAGATGACCGCCCACCTCACGGCAGGGTGTTCCTAAAAATTGCAGCGGCCAGCCTGGGTCTCGAGGCACTCGAATGTTCCGGCATGGCCCGTCAAAGACCCGTGCGTTGTCTCAGATAGGTGATTTCTTCCGCCGTGAGTGTACGGGTGGCGCCTTTGGGTAAGTCGCCAAGCGCGATCGTCCCGATCGAAACGCGAAGCAGGCGCAAAACCTCGAAGCCGAGCGCATCAAGCATGCGGCGGATCTGGCGGTTGCGCCCCTCTTCCAGCTCCACTTCGATCCATGTGTTCTTGTCGCCACCCTTGAGATGGACGGCACGTGCGGCGCGCAGCACCTCGCCGCCTTCCTCGATGCCGGCAACCATCTGCCTGAGATGCCCGTCACCGACCTGACCGGCGATCTGCACGTGGTAGACCTTGCCGAGATGTGTTTCAGGATCGAGCAGGCGCTGGGCAAGCACTGTGTCGTTGGTGAAGAGCAGAAGCCCTTCGCTGGCTTTATCGAGGCGACCGACCGGGGACAGGAAAGACAAGTCGGATTCCGTCAGGCAATCGAACACCGTCGGCCGGCCCTCGGGGTCGTGCCGAGTGGTGACCAATCCGCGCGGCTTGTTCAGCATCAGATAGATCTTCTCTTCGGCATGCACCGGCTTGCCATCGACCGCGATGCTATCCTTGTCGATGTCGACCCAATGTGAAAGGCTCGTGGCCTTGCGTCCGCTGACGCTGACGCGTCCTTCGAGAACGAGCTTTTCGGCTTGCGTGCGCGAACAGTAGCCGAGCTTGGAAAGTGCGCGGGCAACGGTCACGCGCTTGCCGGCATCGGCTGCGGGGCGGCGGCCGTTGTCTCGCGCAGCCGTTGGTCGCTTCTGTTTCACGCCGTGGTCTTCCGGTTTCTGGTCATGTCGCGGCCCATCGCCGCGCCTCTGCTTAGCATATCCGGCGCCTCGATCACGGCCTCAGCCGATTTTCGTGTAGTCGATCCGCCGGGCGAGCCAGCAGCCGATGGTGAGGCCTGCAACCTCGCCTTGCGCGTTGCGCCGGACGAGCATGGTCCAGTCTCCCGGTGCCGGTGCATCCATCGCGCGCTTGCAGCGAAGGAGCCAGACGTCTTCGGCCAGCGGTCGCATGGCATGCATCGCTCCGGTGCCGAGCGCACCGTCGAAGCCGCCGTAGAAGACGCCATTGGTGGAGACGATGTCGAGATGAGCGTCGAGTTCAGCCGAATGGTAGCGGCCGGCGATGTCGGGGAACGCCGTGCCGGAAATACGTTCGGCATTCACCGTCAGATTTTCGCGGGGCCGTTCCATGCGAAGCGCGGCGCCTTGCGCGGTCAGGGTCACCGCCGCCGAGCGGGCGCTGCCGTCGGCACTGACGGCAAGCGTTTCGGGCGAAGTCGCGAACCGCAGTTCGATGCGGGACGATGCCGTCGGTCTGGCGACAAGGGCGAGGCCCGTTTCCGGATCCAGGTAGCTTCCGGTGCTCCGCGCGTCCCAGCTCCCGGACGTGGTCTCGGTATCCTCGTGGCCGAGAGCGATCTTCATCAGCGTCGTTGCAGCCGCATGGGCATCGCCTTCGTGATTGAACATCACCACGACGGAGAGACGCTCGGTGGGTGCGTAAAGCCTGCGGCAGCGGAAACCGCGAAGCGCGCCACCGTGACCACTGATCGCGACATCGCCGATCATCTCGTGTGCGAGGCCGAAGCCGTAGGGTGCCGGGCGACCATCCGCATAGGTCTGCGGTGCAGAAAGGCGGCGATAGAGCCCGTCCGCATCGTCACGCGTCCCGTCGATGAAGCACTCCCAGGCCAGCATGTCGTCGAGCGAGGCGGAAACACCGGCGTCGCCCGCCCAATAGATGCGATTGAGCGCCTCGAAATAGCCGATCGCCTCGTTGCCCTCGTAGCCGACGATACCGTCCGGCGGCAGGCTGGTATCCGGGGTCAGGGCGGCGGTCTGCATGGCCGCGGGACCAAAGACGGAGCTCTGATAGAGTTCCGCCATTGAGCGGCCGGTATGCTCTTCAATCAGGTCGGCGAGAATGCGGAAATTGCCGTTGGAGTAGGAATAGCGGGTGCCGGGCTCGAAATGCGTCGAGCGCGCCTTGGACAGCAGCGGGCGTGCATCCTCACGGCGGAAGACACCATCGTGGCTGGCGCCCTCAAGCACCGTCAACGCCCAGTAGTCGCGAAGTCCGGACTGGTTGTGACAGAGATGGGCAGCGGTCGGGCGCTTGCCTTCGAGCAAGGGGAGATAGGCGTCGAGCGCGGGGTCGAGCTTCTCGGGACGACCAACCGCGTCCAGCAGCACCGCGCAGGTTAGCTGCTTGGTGATCGAGCAGATCGGAATCCGCGTCGCCATCGTCATCTGTTTGCGGGCCGTCAGGTCGGCATAGCCCCAGGCGTGGCGAAACAGGACCTCGCCGTCTCTCACCACACCGGCAACGCCGCCCGGTCCGGGGTGGTGCTGCGGCAAGGCTGCTATGGCGCGTTCAAGGACGGAAAGATCAGGAGTGTTCATGGCGCTAAGGATCTGGCGGACGGAGGGTGCAATGTGTTCCGTTCGTATCGTCCCCTCCTTCCGCATGCAATGCCTACGCTGCCATGGCCATCATCAGATGGTACCTGCCTGGGCGTGATAGAGGCGGCTATAGGCGCCCTTGGCGGCGAGCAGTGTTTCGTGCGGTCCCTGTTCGCGAATGCGGCTGCCGTCGCCCACAACGATGCGATCGGCATCGCGGATCGTTGCCAGCCGGTGCGCGATGATCAATGTCGTCCTGCCCCTGGAAAGTTCGGCCAGCGACTGCTGGATCGCCCGTTCCGATTCGGTGTCGAGCGCGGAGGTCGCCTCGTCGAGGATGAGGATTGCGGGGTTCTTCAGGAACATGCGGGCGATCGCCAGCCTCTGCTTTTGCCCGCCGGAAAGCTTGACTCCGCGCTCGCCGATCACCGTGTCCATGCCGTCCGGCAACGCCTGGATCGTGCCGTCGAGCTTGGCGCGCCGGGCGGCATCCAGGATATCGGCTTCACTGGCACCGAGCCGGCCATAGGCGATGTTGCCGCGAATGGTGCCGGCGAAGAGGAAGACATCCTGCTGGACGATACCGATCTGGCCACGCAGCGAGGAAAGCGTGATGTCGCGGATGTCAGTGCCGTCGATGGTGATCGAACCTTCGCTGACCTCGTAGAAGCGTGGCAGCAGCGAGCAGATCGTCGTCTTGCCGGCGCCCGAGGGACCGACGAAGGCGATCGTCTCGCCGGCATGGATCGTCAGGTCGATGTTCTGGATGATCGGCTTCTCGGCGCTGTAGCCGAACGAGACGCCGCTATAGGTGATGTCACCCTTGAGGTCGGTGACGTCGGCAGCATCTGGCCGATCCTCGATATCGGGCTCGGTTTCCATGAGTTCGAGGAAGCGTTTGAAGCCGGCAATACCCTTCGGATAGGTCTCGATGACCGAGTTGATCTTCTCGACGGGGCGGAAGAACACGCCGACCAGAAGCAGGAAGCTGACGAAGCCGCCATTCGTCAGCTCGCCGGTCAGCACGAAGTAGCAGCCGGTGATCATGACGATCAGCTGCGTCAGCCGCATGCTCATGTAGCTGAGCGACGTGCTCGCGGCCATGATGCGATAGGCTTCGAGCTTGGTGCGGCGATAGTTCTGGTTGTCGGTCTCGAAGAGGCTGCGCTCATGCGCTTCTTGGCTAAGGCCTGTACCACCCGTATCCCCCCAACATTCTCCTCGATGCGGGCGTTGAAATCGCCCACCCGGCCGTAAAGGTTGCGGAAGTTCCGGGTCATCCGCCCGCCGTAGCGGCTGGTAACCCAGGCTGTCATCGGCACGACGGCGGCCGTGATCAGCGCCAGCTGCCAATGCACCATCAGCATCAGCAAGAGTGCGCCGATGAAGGTCATGATCGCAATGAACAGGTCTTCAGGCCCGTGGTGGGCGACTTCGCCGATTTCCTCGAGGTCCTTCGTCAGGCGCCCGACCAGATGACCGGTCTTCTGGTTGTCGAAGAACGAGAAGGAGAGCTTCTGCAGATGGTCGAAGGCCATCCGCCGCATGTCCGTCTCGATGTTGATGCCGAGCATGTGGCCCCAATAGGTGACCGTCGCCATCAGGCCGGTATTGAGCAGATAGACGAGCAGTAGTCCCGCCGAGGACAACAGGATCAGGGTCCATTCCTGGCTCGGCAAAAGCTGATCGACGAACAGCTTCACTGCGATCGGGAAGCCGAGCTCGAGCAGGCCGGAAAGCACGGCGCAGGAAAAGTCGAGAATGAACAGGCCGCGATAGGGGCGGTAAAACGCGAAGAAACGCTTCAACATGCAGCTGCACTCACTGGGGGGGCGGCGACCGAGGGTGGTGGGTATAAATATGAATTCCAATGTCATGTTTTATGTCGGAAACCAACCCAGAAAAGCGGACGACCGTGTCGCCGGTTTGACGAGGCCGACATCTTCTGTCCCACAAGCGGTCAATCCGCATCTGGCGGCGGCGGCGGGAAGGAAACGTTAACCATAGGCTTCGTAGAACAGGAATCACCAGAGTGCTTCGCCTGCGGTTGGGGACACCGCAGGCGCGTGAGGTGCTCGACATCGACAAGCGTAGGGCGTCTTCATGCGTTCGCGTCAACGCACGAAGCTCCAGGGGGCAAATGAGAAGATGGCAGGCAAGCAATCAGTGAAAGCCACGGAATCCGATGCGAGCACGATCGTTCCGTTTCCGGTGGCAAGGAGATTGACCGCCATCCGCACCGCTGCCGTCGAGCTTGAAGATCTGCATGGCGCCGAAGCCCTGCAATTCTGGCGCCGCCGGTGCCGCGCCCTCGCCGACGAACTTCTTGCCTGCGGCTGCTCGGAAGACGAAGTGCGCCGGCAGGTGATGGACTTCCAGGGTGAGGTTCAAGCCGAGCTGCAGCACCGCCATCTCTCGCGCGTCTCTCAGGGCGTGATGAGCCAGTAACGGCACGCTTTTCAGTTCGCCGGCAGTTCCGGATCCCACGTGAACAGCTCCTTTGCCCGCGCGATGCCGCGCAGCGCGAAACGCCCCAGCGACACCGCATGGACCTGATGTTCCGGCGGGCAGGCCTCGACGAAATCAGAAGACATGATCATGTGCCGCTCGACCGAACGGCACATCGATGAAATGCGGCTCACTTCGTTGACGGCCGGACCGACGACGGTGAAATCGAGTCGGGTCTGGCTGCCGATATTGCCGTAGAACACTTCGCCGATATGGAGGCCGAGATAGACGTCGGTCGTCGGCTTGCCCTCCGCCTGCCGGCTCGTATTGAGCTCGGTGAGCATGCGGCGGAGCTGCCGTTCGGCCGCAATGGCGTTGGCGCAGGCGGTAGCCGGGTCGTCGGCATTGAAGATCGCAAGCACACCGTCACCGATGAGCTTCAGCACGCAGCCACCATGGTCGTGAATGGCCGTGATCACCGTGCCCGAATAATCGTTGAGCAGCGGGATGATCTGGTCGGGCGAGGCGGTGTCCGAGATGCGGGTGTAGCTCCTGAGGTCCGAAAACCACATGACCGTTTCGATGCGCACCGCCGCACCGCGGGCGATGCTTCCCTCGACAACGCGTTTTCCGGCGTCGGCGCCAAGATAGACATCGGCAAGCGTGCTGATGATGCGCATGCAGGAGCCGGTCTTCACCGCGAGCGCGAGCGTCGGCAACAGGGCCCGGAGCGCAGCGATGTCGTCCTCGGCGAAACCGGACGGCTTGCGGGTCGTCCAATAGGAATAGAAACAATCCATTCCCCCGACGCGACCCTGATCGGTGAAATGGTGGATCATGCTGACGCAATCGGTGTGCCCTTGCTCCTTCAGCTCGTTCAGCATCGTGAAGCTGACGGTTTCCTCGGTCGCGAGGCGGGTGCGCCGTTCCGGCTCATGATCGTTGAGCATGTGGTAGAAGATGGAATTCTGCCAATTCAACAGGGCTTCGCCGGTCGTTGTCGAGCCGTACTGGATGACATCGGGCGTCACATCCGTCTCGTCATTCCACTGGAAGGCGCGGCCTTCGAATTCCGGATGCAGCGTGTCGATCAGCCCCAGTGCGCGGGCAAGGTCGAGGCCGGCTGCACGGCACTGCTCGCAGAAGCCAGCGAACAGCTCCGGCTCATCCAGCCCCTTCAGGCCCTGCTCCGAAAGCCAGAGGACGATATCGCGGATCTGTTGATCGTTCATTCTGCATCCCGCACGGCTACTGACGATGTCCATCAATAGCCGATACATGGCTTAGAGCGAAAGATGCAGCTTGTGTTCCTCGTCTTCAGCCGGAACGGCACAGCAGATCAGCGCTTCGTCCTCTGCCACCGGGAAAGAGGGCGCGGACGGATAGGTCACTTTTCCTTCGAGCACCGACGTCCTGCAGGATCCGCAACTGCCGTTGCGGCAGCCGAATTCGGGTGTCAGCCCGCGCGCTTCGGCGAGATCGAGCAGATTGCCGTCGCCCGGTTGCCAGCGGGCCTCCTTGGCGGATTTCGCAAAGACGACGTGGACGGGAACGCTCGCCGGCGGTGCCATGATCGGCTGAGAACCGCCATCCGGCCGCCGTGTCAGCGACGAGAGCCCAAAGGCTTCCGCATGGATGCGGGCGTCGGCCACATTGAGCGCGCGAAGACCATCATAGAGGGACTGCGTGAAGGCCGCCGGGCCGCACAGATAGAAGTCGTAGTCGTCGAAAGGCAGGGTGGCTTTCAGATGAGTGAGATCGATCCGGCCACTGACGTCATAGTCCTGCCCTTCGGTCGCGCCCTCCGGTTGGCTGAGCGCGCGCACGAGGCGGATATTGCCTTGGCCTTCCTCGACCAGAGCGGCGATTTCCCGGTCGAAGGCACGTTCCTCCAAGGAGCGGGCGGCCTGAAAAAGCCAGGTCGGACGCGTGCGGCGCTTGCGGCGACCCTCGTGGACGATGTGCTGGAGCATGGCCACCATCGGCGTGATGCCGACGCCGGCGCCGATCAGCGCCGCCGGTCGCCGCTCCGTGCCATCGATCGTGAAACTGCCGGCTGGCGCACGCGCTTCGATCCGGTCACCGGGTTTGAGTCGATGCAGTTGCCGTGAAACGATGCCGTCCTTCTTGACGCTGATGCGATAGAGCGCATCGGTCGGGGCGGAGGAGAGCGTGTAGCTTCGGACAAGAGCCTTGCCGTTCGCGTCTGTCCGCATCCGGATCGGCAGGTGCTGGCCGGCCCGGTGGGCCATGAGGCCGACACCATCGTCCGGCGCGAGGTAGAGCGAGCGGATCGTCGTACTTTCCTCTTCGACGCGCGCAACCCGGAACGGCCGCCACTTTTCGGCCAGGGTCGCGGCCTGCAGGCGTGCCTTCGCTTGCTCCCAGTCGCCTGTCGTCAGCAGGTTGGGCGACCAACCACCATCCTCGAAGGCCCAGCGAAGCGGCAGGCCATCCTGGCGATAAACGACCTGTTCGGGCCGGAAGCGCCACAGGCGTTCGGCACCCTGGAAGGCGGCGACCTCGGGCGAAGACAGAATGACCTCGGCGCTACCGGTCAGCTGCAGCATGTCGCCGGTCGCGAAGTCGATGAACAGCAGACCGGCGCGCGGATTGACCATGAAGTTGCCGAGCGTGTTGAAGAACAGGTTGCCGGAGAAGTCGGGGATCGTGAGAACGTCATCGTCGCCGATCTCGACGAAACCAGCCTTTCCGCCGCGATGGGAGACATCGACCTGCCGCTCGCCGGTATCGCGGTCGAAATAGGAGGCGACGAAAAAGGTATCGGCATTGGCGATGATCGCCCGGGCGCGCTCGTCGAGCGCCGTGTAGCGGACCGGCCGGTGCGATGCCGGATCGTGCGGGGCACGGGAAAAGGAGAATTGCCGGAGCTGGATATATTGCGGGCAGTTGCCGAAACTCTGGCGCACACGAATGGTGAACCCGTCGTCGCCCTCACGCAGGATCGCGCCGTTCAGCCGGTTGCGGCGCCGGGTTTCGAGCTGGATGCCGAGCATGCCGATCGAATGGGCGTCATCCATGCCGGCATCCGCCGGATCATCGGGTTCGCGCGGCAGCCGCACGTCGAGGTTCAAGGCGTCGGGAGCCTGCATGAAGCCGGGGGCTGCGGCGCGCATCGTCGCCCAGACGTCACCTTTTGCGTCGACCGCGCCGAAGACAGCGAATGGCAGCATGGGGAAGAACCGCTGGTGCTGCTCGGGCATGAAGCTGCGCACGAAGTTCCGCCCCGTTGCATCCATGCGTTCGACGACTCCGAGGCTGCGCTGGATGGCAAGTTCGCCTTCGTGCCAGGGAGAGTCCGGCCGTTTCTGTTGTGCATTGTCCGGCATGATCTGAAACCTCGTTGGGGTGAGGGCGGGACAGGGTGGCTGCCCCGGGGCCCGGTTCGTCAGGCGGCGAGGCCGACAGCCGTCTTCTGGAAGCCGACGAAGCCGGGCAGGCGCTCGATGCGGGCAAGCCAGGCCCGGACCTGGGCATAGTCGGAGAGGTCGACATTGCCCTCGGGCGCGGCGGAAACGTAGCTGTAGAGCGAAACGTCGGCGATGGTCGGCCGGGCGCCGAGCAGGAAGTCGCGGCCGGTCAGTTCAGCATCGATCTGCGCCAGCACGCGATGCGCCCGGGCAATCGCCTCTTCCGCCCGCAGATTGGCGCCGAACACGGTGACGAGCCGGGCAGCCGCCGGGCCAAAGGCGATATCGCCGGCGGCAACCGAAAGCCATTTCTGTACCTTGGCGGCCAAGGCCGGATCTTCCGGGAGCCAGTCGATGCGGCCGAGCTTCTTGGCGAGATAGACGAGGATGGCATTGGAGTCCGCAATGATGGTGCCGTCGTCATCGAGAACCGGAACCTGACCGAACGGATTGAGCTTCAGGAACTCCGGCTCCTTGTGTGCCCGGGCCTTGAGATCCACGTCGATCAGTTCGTGCGGTACGCCGAGCAGCGACAGAAAGAGCTGCGCCCGGTGTGAATGGCCGGACAGCGGATGGCGATAGAGTTTCATGGGGGATGTCCCTCGAGTGCGTGAGAACCGTCGCGGCCCTCCGGCGGTTCGGGATGAACCGCCTTCGAGAGCAATCTATGACTTTCCAATTTTTGGCAGTAGAATGGATATTCGGTAGTCAGATTCTCATTTTTTGGAAGGAAAGAATGGACCGTCTCGACGCCATGGGCGTTCTGCTTGCCGTCATCGAGAATGGCAGCCTGTCGGCCGCCTCGCGGCAGCTCAAGGTGCCGCTTGCCACCGTCAGCCGGAAAGTTTCGGAACTCGAGACGCATCTTGGCGCCCAGCTCATCACCCGGACGAACCGCAAAGTCCTTCTGACGGAAACCGGCCGCTCCTATGTGGAAGCGGCCAAGGAGATCCTGGCGCGCGTCGAAGAGGCGGAAAGAGTGGCCGCCGGTGAATACAGCGCGGTCAAGGGCGACCTGACGATCTCTGCTCCGATCGTCTTCGGCCGCCTGCACGTCCTTCCGGTCGTCGTGGACTTCCTGAAGGCTCATCCCCAGATCGACATGCGGCTGGCGCTGAGTGACCGGTTTGCCAATCTCGTTGACGACCACATCGACGTGGCGCTTCGGATCGGTAATCTTCCCGATAGCAATCTGGTTGCGACCAAGCTCGGCACCGTCCGCCGCGTGGTCTATGCAAGCCCCGATTATGTCGCGCGGCTCGGCGCGCCCCAGCATCCGAACAAGCTCGCCGAGCATGACTGCATCACCTTCGAAAACGTCACGGCCGCCCATGTCTGGCGCTTTCTCGACGATGGGCGCGAACTGGCTGCGCCGATCCGGTCGCGGCTGATCGTCAACACGGCGGAATCGGCCGTCGATGCCGCCATCGCCGGCCTCGGCCTGACGCGGGTGCTTTCCTATCAGGTGGCGCGTCCCGTCGCAGAGGGGTTGCTCGTTCCCTTGCTGGAGGCGTTCGAACACCCGCCGCTTCCGGTCCAGCTGGTCTATCTGCCGCAGGGTCTGGTGCCGATGAAGCTCAGGGCGTTCGTGGATTTTGCGGTGCCACGGCTGCGCGGAGTCTTGCGCTAAGTATGTCGCGATCTTCCGCGCGCGGCCCTTCAAGCGCTTGGTGGGCGCTCGGCGGTGGTCGGCCGGATATGGCGCGCATAGGTCCGCCCGACGCGGATTTCGCTGCCATCGGAGAGCAGGGCGATAAGGGCAGCAAAGGGGGCCTGCTTGAGTCCCATGATGCAGTCGCGGCGCACGATCGAACTGCGATGTAGCCTCAGAAACTCGGCCGGGTCGAGCCGGCGTTCGAGCGATGCGAGACTTTCGTGATGCAGATAGGACCGACCCTCGATATGGATGCGGACATAGTCGCGCTCCGCCTGGAAACGCACGACCCGATCAAGCGCGATGCGAACGAATTCTCCGCGGGACTTGATCCAGAGATCGGCCGACTGGGCTTCGTGTTTGCGCAGTGCCTGTCGCAGCGCATGCACGGTTTCGTTGAGTTCCAATACACGTTCGGTGCTCGTTCGCGCCGCAATCGCCACGCGCGCCCGCTCGATTGCGGTGCGCAGGCGGTTCGCCTCGATCGGCTTGGTGACATAGTCGACGGCAGCCGCCTCGAAGGCGCGAAGCGCATAGTGATCGAAGGCGGTCACGAAGACGACTGCGGGCGCATTGCTCCCCAGCTTCCCCAGGATGTCGAAGCCGGTGCCGCCAGGCATCTGGATATCGAGCAGGATCACGTCCGGCTGCAGCTCGGCGATGAGGTCGCAGGCCTGCTGGACATTGCCGGCGGCTCCCAATACCTCGACGTCTGGCATTGCGCCGAGCAGGCGCAGCAGGCGACGTCTGGCGAGCGGCTCATCGTCGATGACGAGGATCGAAAGGGAGACTGTCTGGATTTCGTTCATGCAAGCCTCAGCGGTATCGTAATTGCGGCTCTGAAACGCCTGGGCGTCACCAGCCCGGATACACAGGCGCCGACACCCGGAAAGCGCGCCTGGACGCGGTCGGCGACATTCTTGAGGCCGATCCCGGTGCCGGAGGTCTGGCGCCGGCCATTGTCGGCCTCTGCGGCAATATCGTTCTCGACGGTGATTTCGAGCGCCTGGCCGACCTTGGCCGCGCTGATGACGATCTCGACCTGTTCTGGCGAGCGGCCGACGCCGTGTTTGACCGCGTTCTCGATCAGGGGTTGCAGGATCAGGCTCGGCACCAGCGCCTCTTCCAGGCCGCTGGCAATGTCCATCCTGAGTTTCATCCGGTCGGAGTAACGCTCGCCTTCGATGTGAAGATAACCGGCCTGCAGGGCCAGTTCATCCGCCAGCCGCACGTCGTGCAAGGGATCGAGCTCCAGGGTCGTGCGCAGAAAGTTTGAAAGCGACATCACCATGCGCGTTGCGGCAACGGTCTGCCCTTCCTCGATCAGTCCGGCGATGGAGTTCAGCGTGTTGAACAGGAAGTGCGGATTGACCTGGTAGCGGAGAGCCCGCATTTGCGCCGCGAGCGCCTCCTCGCGCGTGATCGCCAGGCGTCGCTCGCGTTCGCGCAGCTCGAAACTGTAGAGCAGCGCGACGAAAAAGAACGACCAGCCGACGAAGGTCGCCATGCTGTAGACGAGCGTATAGCCGATGCTGGTCCAGTCGACCGTGATCGGATCGGGACGCACGATCACAAGGTAGAGCATGAAGTCGACGCCGGTATTGGCGAATGCGGCCACGAGCGAAGTTGCAAAACCGACGACGATCTTGATTGCGATATGGTGCCGCCGCACGCCAAACATCGCCGCGGCGATGCCATAGGAAAAGGTCATGCCGCAGATCATCAGGAGCAGCTTTCCCGGTGCCGACATGATCGGATCGATTCCGAGTATGCCCCACAGGATGCTGCTGATGATGAATTCAATGAACCAATAGAGAAATCCGAGCCAGAGCGTCGCGCGCCGCACGCTGGCGATATAGGCGCCTTCGTCCACTGAATTGGTTTCATCTTCTGGTTTCATGCCATTTTTATGGTTGAAGCGGGCGCCGATGTCGATTGCCGTTCGTCGGCGAAATCAAGCCGTCTGCAGAAAGCCACAACCCTTCAGCGCTGCAATTTGCCGTTTGCAGAAACCCGAATTCTCCCCTTTCGCCGGCTTGCTATAGCCGCCCATGACCCGCGCGTCCCGGCGAAACCGTTCGCCTGGGAGTTGTGCGCAAACATGTGCAAATGAAAAAGGGGCAGACATTGATTATCTCTGCGAAGGCGGACGTTTCGAGGATCAACCTTCTGAGTTCGACCGCGCTTGGCCGCGCCGGTCTTCTCTCGATGATGCTGGCGGCCGCACCGTTCATCCCGTCTCCGGCGAACGCGGCCGGGTTGCTCGTTCCGGGCGACACAACCTGGACCGGCGACCATACGATCAACGGCAACCTGGTGATCCGCGGCGGCACCGGCGGCGCCACCCTGACGATCAAGGACGGCGCCAAGGTTGAAAGCACCAACGGCTACATCGCCGATGGCCGCGGTTCCGTCGGAACGGTCGTCGTCTCCGGTCCAGGCTCGACCTGGAACATTGTCGATAGCAATCCGAACGGCTATCGCGCGCTCTTCGTCGGCGGCTTCGAAAACGGCATCTATGGCGGCAAGGGCACGTTGATCATCGAGAACGGCGGCACGGTCTCAGCCAAGGAAACCTATGTCGGTTCGCTACAGGAAGGCGACGGAACGCTCGTGGTGCGCGGCGCCGGCTCCATGCTTTCCACCGATTATCTGGGTGTCGCCGATGGTGCGCTGACGCTCAACACCGCCGCAGTCAGGATCGAGAACGGCGGTCTCATCAATTCCAGGACGGCCTACTTCGAGAACGGCACGGTTCTGGTGACTGGCGAGAATTCGCGCTGGGTCAATACCGGCGAGTTGACGATCGGCGACAGCCTCACGATCGAGAAGGGCGCCGTCGTCTCGACCAACACCGCCGTCCTGCAGGAAGACGAGAGCGTCGACACAATCCAAGCCTATGTCGATGGCGCCGGCAGCGAGCTCAAGGTTGCCGACACGCTGACGATCGGCGATAGCGGCAGGGTCAACCTTTCCGTCGCAAACGGCGGCAAGCTTTCGGCGGGCGGCGGCATCGTGCTTTCCGGCATCGGTGGCGTCAACAACGAAGGCATGGGCAGCCTGACGATCGGCGGCAAAGTCGACCTGAACAATATCGCCGAGCCCATTGCTCGGCAGGCGCAGGCGGCGGGCACGGTCGATCCGGCGGCGAAGATCGATTTCGGCCCGCGAAGGGGTTACGTCAATTTCAACCATACGAACGCGGGTTACGAGTTTGCCAACACGATCGGTGGCAAGGGCACGATCAGCAATTTCTCCGGCGAAACCATCGTCAGCGGCGACCTGACGAAATTCTACGGCAAGGTGAACGTTTCCGGCGGCAAGCTGGTGCTGAAGAGCAACCTCGACACGATCGACAATGATCCGGATACCGGCATTACGGACTACAGCGAGACCCGGTTCGAAGTGACCGGTGGAACACTGATCGTCGACGGCGAGACGGGACGGGTTGAGGGCGATCGTTTCTATACGAATGAGGTGGACGTGTTCGGCGAGATGAACCGCATCCGCGATCCGAACTCGACCTCTTTCGGCAGGCTGGGCGGCTCCGGCACAGTCGGCGACACCTACATCGACTCGAAGGCGATCATCTCGCCCGGCAACAGTTCCACCGGCACGCTGACGGTCATGGGGCGGCTCGATATGGCGACCGGTTCGATCTACGAGGCGGACATCGCCGGCGACGGCCGTTCCGACCGGATCGTCGTCAAGAGCATTGGCACCAACGAAAACACCGGTATCGCCAAGATCGGCAGCGGTACCAACGTTCAGGTCACCGCACTCGACGCGAACACCAGCTACAAGACCGGACAGACCTATACGATCCTGACCGCGGATCGGGCGATCGAGGGGCAGTTCGCCGAAGCGATCTCGAAATCCGCCTTCCTCGAAGTGTCGCTCGACCAGAAGGAAAAGCAGGTCGACCTCAAGATCAAGGTCAAAAACGGGGGCACGGAGCCCAAGCCAGGCGAACCGAAGCCCGGGGAACCAAAGCCGGGCGAGCCGAAACCGGGTGAACCCAAGCCCGGCGAACCGAAACCCGGCGAACCCGAGCCCGGCGTCTTTGAAGGCGAAGCTGCCACGGGCAACCAGCGACAGGCGGCGCTGGCCCTCAACACGCTCGGCCAGAGCGGCCCTTCGCTCGGGCTCTACAATGCCCTGATCCTGCTGGACGGCGATGCAGCACGTCGTGCCTTCGACCTTTTGTCGGGCGAAGTCCATGCTTCGGCGCAGACGGCGTTGATCAACGACAGCAGTCTGTTGCGCAACGCCGCGAACGACCGCATTCGCGCAGCCTTCGACGACGTGGCAGCGGCGGATGTCCCGGTTCTGGCCTATGGTCCGGAAGACAAAATCACAACCGGTGCCGTCGGGGCGATCAACGCGGCATCGGTGGCCCGGCCGGCGATGGCCGGCTGGGGCCAGGTGTTCGGCTCCTGGACCAACACCGACGGCAACGGCAACGCTGGCGCGCTTGACCAGTCGACGGGCGGTTTCGTCACCGGCTTCGATGCCGCGGTCTCGGACAATGCTTTGATCGGCATCATGGCCGCCTACAGCCGGACGAACTTCGATGTCGACAGCCGTGCCTCCAGCGGCGACAGCGACAACTACCACCTCGGTGTCTATAGTGGCGGCCGCTGGGGTGATGTCGCGCTGCGGTCGGGCCTGGCCTACACCTGGCATTCGATCAACACCGCGCGCTCCGTTGCCTTCCCCGGTTTCACCGACCAGTTGAAGGCCGATTACGATGCCGGAACCTTCCAGGCGTTCGGCGAAGTCGGCTACCGCATCGATCTGCCGAGTGTCGCGCTCGAGCCCTTTGCGAACCTCGCTTATGTCAGCCTGCACACTGACGGCTTCACCGAGCGCGGTGCCGCGGCAGCGCTTTCGAGCCGGAGCAACACAACCGATACGACCTTCACGACGCTCGGTCTGCGTGCTTCTGCGCCGCTCAGCCTTGGCCCGACCGACGCAAAGGTGCGCGGCATGCTCGGCTGGCAACACGCCTTCGGCGACACGACGCCGTTCTCGACCATGGCCTTTGGCACGGGCAGTGCGTTCTCGGTGGCCGGGACGCCGATCGCCGAAGATGCCGCAATCATCGAGGCCGGCATCGATTTCGCACTGACGGGCAATGCCAGCCTCGGCATCACCTACACCGGCCAGTTCGGCTCCGGCACGACGCAGAATGCGGTCGACGCCAAGCTTGACGTACGCTTCTGATGCGTCGGTTCGTGTGGCTCTCGACAATGCTGGTGGCGACATTCGTCGCCAGCACGCCGCTCCATGGCGAGGACGCGGCGGCTGGAAAGGCTTCTGCACCCTCCCAGCTTTCCGAAACTTATGAGGACTGGAGCGTGGCCTGCGCCGAGGTCGAGGGTAAAAGGCACTGCATCCTGTCACAGCGGCAGTTTCACAAGAGCGGCCAGCATGTGCTGACGCTCGAGCTTCGGCCGGCTGAAACGGCCGGTCTGGAGGGGAGCCTCGCGCTTCCGTTCGGCCTCTATCTGGAAAAGGGCGTCACGCTTGGCGTCGATGAGGCGACCGGCGGCAAGCCGACGCCATTCCGAACCTGCCTGCCCATCGGCTGCATCGTATCGTTGACCTTTACCGAGGGCACGGTCGCCTCGCTGCGCAGTGGAACGACGCTGAAAATCGGTGGCCATGCGAGCGATACGGAAAAGGACGTCGCGTTCTCGGTGTCGCTCAAAGGCTTTGCGGCGGCATTGGACCGCGTGCTTGCACTTTCCGGCAAGGCGTAGGCCAACGTCGTGCTTGCGTGTCACGGCCCAATCAGGGCGAGGTGGGTTCGTCCCACCCGCCTTGTAGGGCCGCATCGACAGAACACACCAGACCCGACGGGTGATAGCTGATCTCCACCTGGCCATTCAGTTCGGCAGCCAATAGGGTTTGAATTAGGCGCGAGCCAAACCCTTTGCGCGATGGGTGCTTTACCACCGGACCGCCAGATTCCTGCCAGCGCAGCGTCAACCGGGTCGGTGTGCCGGTCTGCAGAGACCAGGTGATCGAGATCCGGCCGCGCCCGGTCGATAACGCGCCATACTTTGCAGCATTCGTAGCGAGTTCATGCAGCGCCAAGGACAGCGATACGACCATCCTCGGCGGTACCTGGACCTGCGGGCCGGAAACGACAAACCGTTCCCGTGCGTAGGGGGAGATTGCCTGGTTGATGATCGTCTTCAACTCCGCCCGTTCCCAATTTCCATGGGTGAGCAGGTCGTGCGCTCGTGCCATCGAAACAAGACGCGCCTCAAAAGCCTCCACCTCTCCGACATCCGTTGTGTCGCTGCGCCCGAGGGTCTGCCGGGCAATTGCCAGGACGGTCGCAAACACGTTTTTGACGCGATGGTTCAGTTCACCGACCAAGACGGTCTGAAGGCGCTCCGCCTCCTTCCGCACCGTAATGTCGTGAGCCAATTTCGAAGCGCCGACGATGCTGCCATAGGCGTCATAGATCGGCGAAACGCTGAGGAGGACGTCGACGCATCGGCCGTCTTTGTGGAGCCGTCTGGTTTCGTATGGCTCAACCTTGAGGCCTGCGCTGACCTGTCTGAGGATCGCAGGTTCTTCATCAATTCGATCCTCGGGAACCAGCGTCATGACGGAGCGGCCGACCATTTCTTCCGCCAAATAGCCGTAGAGCCTTTCGGCGCCCGCATTCCAGGTCGTGATCCTCATCCTGAGATCGATGCCAAGAATGGCATCGTTTGAGGATGCGATGATGGCCGCAAGGCGACGCTCGACCTCCTGGGCGCGCTTGCGCTCGGTGATGTCGACGATGACGGCGGCGGTCTGCCGAAAATTGCCGCGCTCGTCGCGGAGCACGGAGACCGAGTTCGTAACCCAGACGAGTCCTCCATTTTTACGCAGATAGCGTTTCTCGATTTCATAGCTCTGGCCGGTGCTCGCCATCCTTTTGAACAGGCGAGCGCTTTCGGCGATGTCTTCGGGAAAGGTGATGTCGTGCATCCGTAACGTCAGCAGTTCGGCTTCGCTGTAGCCGACGATTTCGCAGAAACGATTGTTGACCAGAAGGAAGCGGCCCGTCAGGTCCGTCTGGCTGATGCCGGCGGCCGACTGCGAGAAAATGGCGCGAAGTCGCTCTTCACTTGATTTTAAGGCGCCCTCGAACTTCACCCGCTCCGTCGTTTCGTTGACGATGCAGAAAACGCCACGAACTTTTTGTTTTTCGTCGCGGACGGGCGAATAGGAGATATCGAAATAAACTGTTTCGGGGTAACCGTGACGCTCGATATAAAAGGGACGGTCTTTCGCAACCACTGTCTCGCCGCGCTCCAGCACGCGCCGCAGTAAAGGTTCAAGATCATGGCCGGTTCCTTTCCCCCGTGTGGCGGGGCGAAAGGCAAAATAGGAAAACTGTTGCTTTCTAAAATGCGCGCGGAACATCGGACCGTCAACATAATTTGGAAAGCGGGTGTATTCCTTAATCGTTAATGCTGAAGTTGCACTTGGGAGCTGCTTGCGACAGGACCTGACCCAAAGCTGGATCACCGCCGGGTTGCTAGGGCGCGTGGATGCGGACTGAACGGAAAGGCCGCCCCCTCAGGGCCGGCCTTGTCTTCTTCCTGGCGACTGTGCGTATTTGCTGGTGTTCACCCAAGCAGGCTTGGCGATCACTTCGCCGGGTTCGGGCCGATCGTCTTGCCATGTGCGACGCGTTCGGCTGCCTTGTGAACCATAGTGTAGGCATAGTCGATGCCCATGCCGTAGGCGCCGGAATGCTCCTTCACGATTGCAGTGACCGCGTCGTAGGTTTCCCGATGCGCCCAGTCGCGCTGCCACTCCAGGAGGACCTGCTGCCAGGTGACCGGGACGACGCCGGCCTGAACCATCCGGTCCATGGCGTATTTGTGCGCATCGACGGACGTGCCGCCGGATGCATCGGCAACCATGTAGATCTCATAGTCGGTGTCATGCATGCAGGACAGTGCGAAGGTGGTGTTGCAGACCTCCGTCCAGAGCCCGGAAACAATCACTTTCTTTCGGCCGTTCGCGGCATTTTTTGCCAGTGCGTCGCGGACGTTCTGATCGTCCCATGAATTCATCGAGGTGCGCTCGAGGATGTCGTTTTCTGGGAAGACGCTCAGCAGCTCGGGGTAGGTGTGGCCGGAGAAGGAACCGGTTTCGACAGTCGTGATCGTCGTCGGGATGTTGAAGACCTTGGCCGCCTTGGCCAGGCCGACGACATTGTTCTTCAGGACCTGCCGATCGATCGACTGAACGCCGAAAGCCATCTGTGGTTGCTGGTCGATGAAGATCAGCTGGCTGTTGGCGGGGGTCAGGACTTCGAGCTTGCTGGACATGTCTTCTCTCCTCAGTGGTGGCCGCCGGCGGGCGGGGTATGGAATTCGTTGGGCCATCCTGGCCCGTCGGTTGCTGCCGATGAAGTGAGATTAGCGCGGCTGATCGCGCCGAAGAATAGAAATAATATCTGCAATTTAATTGCAGTAAATGAAATAATTGGAATGGCTTTGGCTTCCACCGACCACGACCGGGCGCAGCATCCCAACGCAGTGCTTCGGCGCCATTTCCGATGTATAATTGGGGTCAAGCAGGGAAAATGGAGGTAAGCCGATGAACAGGCTAACGATCATTGCCTTGTCCGTGGCGTCGACGCTGACGAGCGTTCCGTCGGCCATGGCATTTCCTACAGCCGCGGACGTCCCGAAGATCGAGGCGACGCAAGCGCAACTGGTTCAGTACCGGCGATACGGTGGCGGCTACCACGGTGGCTACCGCGGACACCATCACGGTGGCAGTGACGATTGGGCCTGGGCGCTCGGCGGGCTGGCCGTCGGGACGATCATCGGTGGAGCGCTGGCGCAGCCGCGCTACTATGGCCCAAGCTACTACGGTGACGGCTATTACGACCAAGGCTACTATGGCCCGACCTACTATCGTCCGCGCTACTATGCGCCACGCTACTATGCGCCACGCTACTATGCGCCACGCTACTATGCGCCGCGCTATTATCGTCAGACCTATTACGGCGGCGACGCGCATACAAGCTGGTGCTATGCCCGTTACCGGTCTTACAGGGCTTACGACAACACGTTCCAGCCCTATTACGGTCCGCGGCGGATCTGCGTCTCGCCCTACTGACGAGTCCACAGGCTTTCTTGAGAAGGTCACCGCTCGACGAATAGAGTGACCACCGCCTTTCGGTCAGCCGGCAGCACCTGCCGGCACGGTGCTTCTGATCCGGCTGCTGTTCAACAGTCCGGCTGCCTGAACCAGTGGGTCGCCGGCGGCGGCATATCGGAATTGATCCTGTGCAGATCGCGAATGAGGGCGACGAAGAGCGCATTGCCTTTGGTATCGGCGGCAAGGCCGTCGAAGCAAAAGCCATCGTCAATCGGATGCTCGTCACCATCGCCGCCTCAACTCGAAACAGCGGTGTCGATCATGCTTCCTGCGGCCTCACCGAGTGCCGGTATCTTCTCCGGAGATCTGCGCCGCCGCAGTCTTCTGATCCTGGCCGTGTCGGCGGTCTGCTCGCCCCGTCCTTGATCGGCTTTGTGGGCCTGCGATCGGCACCTTTGCGGGCCTGTTGCTCGCGGCTGCGATAGCGGCCTGCCTCATCGATGCGGAAACCCGCCAGAAATCGCTGGCATGAGGTCCGCAGGCGAATCCGCCCAGCCCCCCCCCCCGCTGAAGAAAGCGCAAATCACAGAGCCAAAAAAATGGGAGCTCTGCCAAGGCGTTGCGGCAAGATCGGCCTGTGCACAACCGGTGGATAGAATGCGGACAACCCGGGCAGCTCCGAGGCCGGGCTTTCGGATCGAGAAAACCGCCCTAGCATGCAGATGCGGCCGATCCCACGGTCGCTAGTGTAGCAGCTATATCATCGGGACCGGTGTTTCGCGCCGGTCCCGATCCTCTATCCAGATCTTTCTTTGGTCGTAGGCGCCGCTTCGCCGAAGCATGGCGTGGATTTGCTCCTGTGCGGCAAGCGCATAGCTGCATTGCACAATAATTGTTTTCCAGATGGTCAAAAATCAGGCATAAAGCCCACAGCTGATGCACATGGCGGTTCTCCTCCCAATGCCGCCGCAGCAGCTGTTCCCCTCTGGAGGTTTATTGACCTTCACACCTTATGGGCCGCGGTCTTCCGTCGGCCCTTTTTTCTTTCTGGCCCCTGCTTCCTCCCTCCGCTCCGCAATCGGCCTTGCAGCCAAGGCATGAGGCTGCGTCGACTCAGGCGAAGCGGATCGCGTTCCTGGCGCGGGCCTTGGCGGCCTCTTCCTCGCGGTTGCGCGGCGGCTGCGACGTTTCGAGTGAATCGAGCAATTCCCGGGCGCATGCGGCGATCGAATTGACCGCGTGCTCGAAGGCCGCCTCGTTGCGCTTGGACGGTTTGGTCGTTCCGCTCAGTTTGCGCACGAATTGCAGCGCGGCGTCATGGATTTCCGCGTCCGTCGCCGGCGGCTCGAAATTGAACAGGGGTTTTATGTTTCGGCACATGACGAGCTCCCGGTCCTCTTCGTTCTCGCTCCTGAGGCCCGGATCTTAATGCCCGTTCCCCATTGGCGGAAGACCTTCACCGTCCTTGTCCTGCAATCCGACTGTCGGACGCTTCCCGTCAGGAACTCCTGCCGTTCTGTGCCAGGCGCAGACCGGCCGCGCGTCCGCCACTCGGCACCACGACGATCTGCTTGACCTTGCCCTGTTTGAAGGCGGTCAGGAAACGCGGATAGTCGGCGAAGGCGACACAGCCATGCGATTCCGCCCGGCCGCCGCGCAGCAGGTAGCTGTGCGTCAGGAAGCCGTCGCGGCCGTGCTTGTTCTTTCCGTCGACCGGCAGCATGCGGATCGCCTCGACCCCATGGAAGCGCGTCTCGCGCATCTTGAGATTGTAGGTGTGCGGTGGGGTCGGGCCGGTCATCTTGACGTCCACGTAACGCGGATTGTCGGCCATCTTGCCGATGCCGGAATGGGCCTCGAGCACGCTGCCGTCGGGCATGTAAACCTTGGCGGCAGTAATGTCGTAGACGGCGACGCCATTGCCGGCCTTGGCTCCACCGCCGAACATGTTGCGCAGCGCCTGGCCGAATCCGGTGCCGGAACTGTTTTCCGCCGGATCTTGCGGCCGCGCATAAGCGACCTTCGGCTTTGCCTGCGTTTCGCGTTCGCCGGCCTTTCCGGTCTCTTCGGGCTTCGCCGCAGCCTCGACTTCGGCCTGTTTCGTCGCAGGTTTCTGGGTTTCGGCAGCGGGCTTCTCAGCTTGTTCGCTGCGCGGGCGGAACTCCGGCATGGGACCGACGGACGGCGTGTCTTCATGGCTCGGCAGCGCGGCCGTGTCATCCGCCGTGTCCGGATCCGGCTGTTCGGCGAGATCGTCCTCGGGAGGCGCGGTCAGCACGGCGGAGAACGCGCCGCTTTCCACGTGGCTCTGAGACGGGGTGGCATAGGCGAGCTGGATCGCCGGCTTGTCGGCGAAACCGGTGGTCATCGGGGCGAAGCGCGCCGGCGCGGCTACGCCGGCCATCGCGGTCACTTGGCGAGATTGGGCGGAAACCGAGGGAGCGGAAGTGCTGGCGAGCTGTTCGGACGCCAATACGGCCTTCTTCACTGTCGCCGCGAGACGCGCGCTCTTGCCGAGCAATTCGGCATCTCTCGGGAATTCGGGATCGTTCGCAAATCTCGTTGCGGAGACGAATGGCTGCGCCGCGGCGGCCGCGACGAGCCGCGTCGCCTGGTTGACCCTGGCGTGCTTGTCCCAGGCGCGCTCTTTCGTTTTTTCAGCCAAATGGAGCTGCGGTTTGGGCAGCAGGCGCCCCGAACCATGCGCGAAGGAACCGCCCATCGCGACCATACCGACGAGTGACCACGCAGCCGCGCCGACAAGAGCGGTGCCGCAACAAGTGATCAACAATGGACGCAACAGACGATTCAAAGACTGTGGGCGAATGATCTTACTCAACAACGCAAATCAAGCCAGAAATTCACGCAAAAGGCCCCAGGCCGGCGAGCGACCATCGCTACGCGACTTTCCGGATTGTCCCCTTCTTGACGACTGATGGACAAAGGATGGAGAAGTATGGTTAAATTTTGCTTTCCAGCCGGCGAAAAGCAGCATTTTTATCAGCAGCCATCCGAAATTCTGAAAGGGTCTGCTCGCAGCGCGCGCTGCCCGCCGACGAATGCGCTTCAGGATTGTCTGTCACCTGCGAGAAGACCGAAAAGGCGGAGCGCGGGCAGCGCCCATTGTCCGTCACTGCGGACGCATACCGACAGCCGGAGCGCGGCCGATTTCTCCTGGAGGCGAATGGCAACGAACTGAGCAGACCGGCGGCACCGGCGGGCCGCCTATCCCGCTTTGGTCGGCAACCGGTAGATTTCCGTCTGTTCCGTCCGACCGGGAAGGCAGTGTTTGCCAAGTGGTGTGAGGTCGGAGCGGTCTTCGGTCAGGAAACCGACTGTTTCACCGCTCAGGAGCACGACGATCTCTTCATTTGGCGCAACCGACTTGCCGAGCTGCTCCAGGCGATTGCACACGTTCACCGCATCGCCGACGATCGTGTAGGCGGACCGCCCGCTCGTGCCGATATTACCCGAAATGACCGGCCCGGAATGGACGCCGACGCGCACGCGGAGGGGAGACAGTCCCTGCCGACGCCGGTCCGCGTTGTCCTCCGCGACCGCGAGGGTAATGGCGCGGGCCGCGCGCATGGCGCGATCGGCGTGATCCGGCTGGTCATCGGGGGCGCCCCAAAATGCCATCACGCAATCGCCGATGAACTTGTCGATCGTGCCGCCTTCATCCTCGATGCAACGGCCGAGCAAGTCGAAATGCCTGTTCAGGAGCGTGGCGACTTCGGCAGCGGTGGTCTTTTCAGCCGTGGCGGTGAAATCGACCACGTCGGTAAACATGATCGTCACCGTTCGCTGCGTCGAGACGAGATCGCCGCTTCCAAGGAGATGGCGTACCAGTTTCTTCGGCACGTAGGTCTCGAGCCAACGCAGCCCGGTCAGCATCGTATTGTAGGCCCGCGCCTGCTCGTTCAATTCGGTGAACAGGCTGCCGGGCAGGGGGTGAAGAGCCGCAAAGTCGAGCATGCCGACGGCACGGACCTCATGCGCCATGCTGGCAACCGGGCGAACGATCAGGCGGCTGACGACCCATGCAATGACAATAGCTGCGAGCAGGACCACGAGACCGGCTATGCCGGCGCGCAGCAGGTCCCATATAGGCTTTTCCAGGGATTCGATCGGTATCTCGACGCCGACGATGAGAGGGGCCGGTGCATAGCCGCTGATCTCGCGGGTGAGAATGACACGGTCGTCTTGGCCCGCCTCCACAAAGCGCGCTTCCAGTGCGGAGTCATGGAAGGTCTGAGGTTCCCCCTCCCACAGTGCAGCAAGGAACGGATCGCCAAGTTCGTCAAGCTTCGGCAGCCGGTGCGACGCGGATAACAATGGATGGCCCGACGCCATCAGGGGATGGGCGAGTACCTGGTCGCGGCCATAAAGGACAAAGGGTGTCGTCCCGGGATTCGAGACGGCGATCTGGCGCAGGAAGTCCGAAATGGCATCAACCGTGATCGTTGCCCTGAAGACGCCGGCAAACTGGTCTCCCGCGCTTGCCGGTTGCTGTCGGTTTGTGACCGATGTGCGTATCGCCGGGTCCGGAACGAAATAGACCGGCCCCCATTGGGCTTTGCCGCTGCGGCGCGTCTGGTCGATCTCCATGCGCTCGTTGTCGGTCTTGATGGTGTCGGCGAAGGAAAAGACCCCCTTGGGGCCCTGGGTCACACCAAAGATTTCGCCGTTTGGCCTGACGAAGGAGAGCACGCGAACCTGCGGGGTCGCCGCCAGCGCACCAGTCATTACGCGCTCCAGGGCCAGGGTGTCGCTCGGATCGAGGCGTCCGGCCCCGACTTCCTTGGCGAGGAACGCCAGCTGGTCCTCAACCGGGGCGAACCGGCTGCCGATTTTCGTCTGGACGGCGTCGAGGCCGAGATGGGCCGATTGGGCGAGTAATTCGCGGGTTGCACCGGCCGACATATACCAGACGACGGAGAGGATGACGGCGGCGGTCAGCGCCACCAACGCCGCCATCACGATCGCCAGCGTGCGCGACAGGGAAATCGTTCGCTTTCGTGTGTCGGCGTCGGCCGCCCCGGTCGTCTCCACAGACATGCCCCAAGTTTTCAATGCACCACGGACGTCGCGGCGCTCGCAAGGTTAAAAGTTGTTCTAACGATTCTTGCCCTTTTTCCAAGCGGATCGGGTCCGATTGGTTGGGCGAAGGCCGCGACGTGATGTGCGTAGCAATGGAGCGCTTTGTGACGGTTCGGCCACCGTACAGCCAGATTCCAAGCGCTCCGGCAAAACTGATCACCGATCATTGGCAAGGCGCCTGCTGATGGGCGCAAACTCCAGCGTCGACTTGCGCGGCGTCGTGTCGCGCTCGTTGGCTTCCATCTGCTGCCAATATTCCCAGGCCACGGCCCTCGAGCCGAGCTCATAGTCCATGCCATCCCAGGCATCTTCGCGGAAGCTGTAGAAGGCCCAGTGCAGATCGTCCTTGTCGAGCGCTGTCAACACGTCCTCGAGATAGGTCTTGCAGCCCGACCAGCGCCGCATACAGCCAAATTCGCCGGCAACGAGACGATTGAGCGGGATGCCCCTGTCCTTGGCCCATTGAACCGGCTTTGCCAGATAGCCGGCCATTCGCGCCTTGTCCCAGGTCTCTTCGCCTTCGCCAAAGGGCACCTTGCCCGGATAGGCATAGGGTTTGTCGCGCTTGATGTTGGGCGCGCTCGTCGCCGCATAGGGTTCGTACATGTGAAAGCTGTAGAGCACCTTCTGGTCCGTGAGCCCTGACGGCCAGTAGGAAAACGCGTCAGCTGCCCCATACCAGCCGGCATCTGCCATGATGGGTGTTGCCGGATCGACCGCGCGGATGGCGGTGATGATGGTCTCGTAGAAGGCTCCCAGATCCGCGGCGCTGCCTTGCGTGCTGGCGTACCAGGCCTGCATCGCCTGCGGATCGGCGTGCTCGGCAAGGCCGTTGTTCTTCTCCGGTGCCGGTTCGTTGACGATGTTGTAGGCGGCGACCGCCGGATGGTCCTTCAATTCACGCGCCAGATCCCGCCAGAAATTTGCCGCCTGGTCCCACCAGGCCTTGTCGCGCCAAAGCCGGCCGTCGAATGTATTGTCGTTGTTCTGGGCCCAGCGCATGCCTGGCAGCGACAGCGGTGCGATCACGACTTTGAGCCCGGCCTCGTCGGCGCGGTCGAGCGTCGCCTTCAACGTTTCGAGATCGGCGGCCGGAATACCCGCATATCTGTCGGCGTCGCCGATCAGGTAGTCGCGTTTTGCCGGCTTCCACTTGTCGTAGGAAAGGCGCACCCACGTGGCGCCATAGCCCGCCAATGCCTTGAAATAGGCCTCGTCCGGCGGCAGCCGGTTGAAACTGTTGCCGCCATGCTGGGGCTTGTCCCAGAACGTCATCAGATCAGCCGCATTGGCCGGGCCGGCAAGGCTGAGAGCGAAGAGGGTGGCGGCAAGCAGGCGCATAAGGTCATCCTTCGGGATCTGGTCCGAGTGCCGGTAACCTGGCGCATCGCCTGGCCGATGTTTCCCAGGGAACAGGGCCAGACGTTTTCTGCTTGCAGCGGCCAGATCACCTGCCGGTCGCGCGACGGCCTGATCGCGGCGCCCGGACGCGTGACTACGGGCTGCTGAATGTTTCGGCGAGAAAATCGAGAAACGCCCGGATCTTCGGCGCGACGTGCTGTCGCGAGGGGTAGATGGCGTAGAGCGTGGTTTCGACCGCATCCCAATCGGAGAGTACACGCTGCAGTCGACCGGTCCTCAGGTCGTCTTCCACATAAGGAAGGGGTATCAGGCTGATCCCGAAGCCGGCGCGCAGTGCGTCGCGAACGGCAAGGCTTGACGTCACGGAATAGCGGGCTTTCACGGTCACCTTTTCAGTTCGACTGCCCTTGCGAAACTCCCATAAGTCCGCATGGCCCGAAAGACTGAAGCGGATACAGTTGTGCGATTTCAGGTCCACGGGGTCCGTCGGTTCGCCATGCGCCTCGAAATAGGCGGGTGCCGAACAGACGACATGCGGCATGACCGCGAGTTTCCTGGCGATCAGGCTTGAATCCTCCAGGTTGTCGCTGCCGCGAATGGCGAGATCGAATCCCTCCCGCACGATATCGACGCGCCTGTCGTCGAGATGCAGATCGAGCTTGAGGTCCGGGTAGCGGGACAGGAACTCGGGGATGACGGAGGAAAGTCGCATCAGTGTCACGGTCATCGGAGCGGCGACGCGTAACGTTCCGCCCGGCGTTTGCCGGATGGGCGATAGCGCCGCGTCGGCATCCTTCAATGCATCCAGTCCGCGCACGACATGCTCGAGATAGAGTTTCCCCTCGTCCGTCAGCGCCATGCGTCGCGTGGTTCGGTTGATGAGCCGCGCGCCGACGCTTGCTTCGAGCTCGGCAACATTCTTGCTGATTGCGGCAGGAGACAGGCCGAGCTTACGCCCGGCCTCGGCAAAACTGCCGAGTTCGGCCACGTGGCGGAAGACCTGGAGGGCGGTATAGCGATCCACGATAGTTTTCCACCGGTGAATGATGTCTTGTGAAATGGCGATATTATCAATCGCGGGTGATTTCAATACGGTCGGTCCGAATGACCTTCAATCGGACTCAAAGAATGACACATCCCATGATCGCCCTCATCGAACGGCGCGCGTCCGCCAATCGGTTCGATGCGACCCATGCGTTGGCGGACGCGGAAATCGAGGAACTGGTGCGCCTCGCGACCCACGCGCCAACGGCCTACAATCTTCAGAACTGGCGATTCATCGCTGTGCGCACACCGGAAGGCAAAGCCAGGCTGCGTGAGGTGGCGCACGGGCAAGCCAAGGTCTCGGAAGCCGCCGTCACCTTCATCATCTGCGGCCTGCTGCCCGATCACGCGGCGCTCGCTGCCAGGCTGCGTCCCTTCGTCGAGACTGGATACATGCAAACCGAGATGGTCTCCGGTTGGCAGGAAGCCGTGCGCGCGCAATATGCCGATGCAAAGGTTGCCCGCGACGAAGCGGTGCGTTCGGCGACCCTCGGTGCCGCGACCCTGATCTACGCCGCCGAAGCGTTGGGACTGTCGTCCGGCGCGATGGGAGGCTTCGATGCCGAGGGCGTGGCGCAGGAATTCAATCTGGGGCCGGACGAACTGCCGGCAATGCTTGTCGCGGTTGGCCGCGCTGCACCCGGAAACTGGCCGCAAAAACCACGCCGACCGCTCGCCGAGGTTCTTCACTTCTCATGAAAGCCGACCTTTCCGATATCACCTTCACGGCAATCGCTCCCGTCATTTGGGGCAGCACCTATATCGTCGCCACCGAGTTCCTGCAGGGCTTCTCGCCGCTGACGGTCTCCCTGTTGCGCGCATTGCCAGCCGGATTGCTCCTGCTGCTGATCGTCCGGCGACTGCCGACCGGCATCTGGTGGTTTCGCGCCTTTGCGCTCGGCGCGCTCAACATCTCGATCTTTCTGAGCATGCTGTTCGTCGCAGCCTATCGGCTTCCAGGCGGCGTCGCTGCAACCGTTGCGGCGGTCCAGCCTTTGGTCGTCGTCTTCATCGCGGCGCTTCTCCTGAAGGCGCCGATCCGCCCCTTGTCGGTTGTCGCGGCCATGGTCGGCATTGTCGGTGTGGCCCTTTTGGTGCTGACACCGCAGGCCGCACTCGACGAGGTCGGGATCGCAGCCGGTCTTGCCGGGGCAGTTTCCATGGCCTTCGGCAATGTCCTGGCCCGAAGATGGAAGTCGCCGGAATCGCTGCTCACCTCCACGGCCTGGCAGCTTACGGCCGGTGGCTTGCTCCTCGTTCCCGTCGCCCTTGTCTTCGAGCCGGCGGTGCCGTTGCCGACCGTTCCCAATCTGCTTGCGCTCGCCTGGTTGAGCCTGATCGGCGCGGCGCTGACCTATGTTCTCTGGTTTCGCGGCATCGGTCGGGTGGATTCGGCGGCGGTGTCGGCGCTTCTCTTCCTGAGCCCGCTGACCGCCGTCCTGCTCGGATGGGTATTCCTGGGCCAGTCCTTGAATGCCTTTCAGCTTGTCGGCATCCTGTCGGTCGTCGGCAGCATCTGGCTCAGTCAAGGCGTTTCCGCTCGATCATGAACGACGAGTTGGAAAGCGACGATGCCGGCCTATACTCCCAGGCATGCGGGAGGGGGCGGGTGTCGTGAAGATCGGAGTGTTCGGTGCCGGCGCGGTCGGCGGTTTTGTCGGCGGGTGCCTTTTGGCTGGTGGCGCGGAGGTCGTTTTCGTCGGCCGGTCGGCCCGCGGTGCCGCCTGGCAGAAAGATGGATTGCGCCTCACCGATCTGGACGGACGTGACGATTTCGTCGCGCCCGAACGGGTCGTCTACTCCGAGTCGGTTTCTCGCCTGGCGGCTTGCGATCTCATCCTCCTGACGGTCAAGTCCGGGCAGACCGCGGTTGCTGCGAAAGAGCTCTGCGCGGTGCTACGCTCCGGCATTCGCGTCCTCAGCCTTCAGAATGGGGTGAGCAACACAGCGATCCTGCAGCAGCTTCTGCCGTCTGCCAAAATCCTGCGCGGCATGGTTCCGTTCAACGTGACGGCACCCGGACCGGCTCATCTGCATCGTGCAACGGAAGGGAGCATTGCCGTCGAGGACGACCCGGTGACGGCCGCGGCCGTACCGCTCTTCAGGGCCGCGGGACTGGCGCTCGACCTGCGCGGCGATATGGAAGCGGTGCAATGGGCGAAGCTGCTGATGAACCTCAACAACGCGATCAACGCGCTCTCCGGCTTGCCCTTGCGTGAAGAGCTCCGGATGCGGGGCTTTCGCCTTTGTCTGGCGATTGCCCAGCGGGAAGCACTTTCGCTGCTGGCCGCTGAGGGGCGCCTCCAGCCGGCACGCCTGACACCGCTGCCACCAGCTTGGCTGCCGCCCGTCCTGAGCCTGCCGGATGCCCTGTTCCGGATCATTGCCGGTCGCATGCTGAAGATCGACCCCACGGCGCGCTCCTCCATGGCCGACGACCTTGCCGCCGGCCGCTTCCCCGAAGTGGATTGGATCAATGGCGCAGTCGTCGCGCTTGCGGCAAGGCTTGATCGTCGGGCACCGGTCAACGCGCGGCTGTGCACGCTAGTCAAGGAGGCCGCCGCCTCCGGGCCGAAGGCGTGGGAGGCAGAAGCGTTGCTTGCCGACCTCAGGCAGAGCGCGCGCTCAGGATAGAAAGAGCGCTGTCTTCGCAGACAGGCGCTCGGCATCGCAGACAGTCCTCGATGATGCACTGACGGTCGGAAGCAGGATGACGCGCTCGTGTCGCTACTCCGGTAATCCCGCCAGTCGCAGGCCCTCGGCGAAGCGCGCGAGGTCTGCCGCCCTGTGAATCGGAAGCCAGTTCTTGAGGTTAGAAACTCTCAAAGTCGGATCAAGCAAACGCAGTCGCTGCATGGCCTGTCGGGCCTCTTCCTGCCGTCCGGCGAGCGCCTGGCTCGCCGCAAGCAGCGCAACCGCAACCAGCAAGCTCGGCAGGTTTCCAAGCGCCTTCTCGGCCCAGACGGCCGCGGAATCGAACCGACCGGCGCAGAAATGCGCGAGCGCGGTCCCGGCCTGCATGCGAAACATCTCCGGATCCAGCGGGCTGAGGCGAACGGCGTGGGCAAGATTGTCCATCGCGCCCTCCGTCTCGCCGCGGAAGATTCGCAGGAAACCACCGAGAAACCAGGCAGGGGCGAAGTTGGGATTGAGCAGCCTCGCGCGATCGATGAGAGCGATGCCGCCGTCGAGATCGCCGGCGAGATGGCCAATGGCATGGCCACCTCTGGTCAGCGCCACCGCATCGTCGCGCCCGAGTTCCACCGCCAGCCGTGCCAGGCGCATGCCTTCGTCGATCTCTTTTTCCCGATCGACCATCCAGCCGTTGAGCTTGCGCCAGAAATAGCACCAGGCGGCTCCGGCATAGGCGGAGGCAAACTCGGGATCGAGCTCGATTGCCTTGTAGAACAAAGGCAGCGCTGCCTCGATCGCCTCGTGGGTGCCGCTGTGCAGCTTCGCCATTCCGCGCAGGTAGTAATCGTAAGCGTCCAGACTTTCGGTCGGCTTACGCTTCGCACGCTCGATCTCTGCTCGTTCGAGTTGCGGCGAGATCGCCCCCACGACGCTTTGAGCGATCTGGTCCTGGAGTTCGAAGATGTCGTCGAGCATGCCTTCGAAGCGCTCCGCCCAGAGATGCGCTCCGCTCGTGGCATCGATCAACTGCCCGGTGATGCGCACCCTGCTGCCTGCCTTGCGGACGCTTCCCTCCAAGACGTAACGCACGCCGAGTTCCCGCCCGACATCCGTCACATCGATCGCCCGGCCCTTGTAGGTAAAGCTCGAATTGCGGCCGATCACGAACAGCCAGCGGATCCGCGACAGGGCCGTAATGATGTCTTCCACCACCCCGTCGGCAAAGTAGTCCTGCCCGGGATCGCCGCTCAGATTCTGGAACGGCAGGACGGTAATGGAGGGCTTGTCGGGAAGGACAAGAACCGCAGGCGCGTCCCGCAGTTTGCTGGCGGCTTGCCCAACTGTATCGGACCCGTCGGGCTCCCCTGACTTTTCGATGGTGATCGCGCCGACGAAGCGGAAACCCTTGCGCGCCACCGTGCGGACCAGGCGCTGCTCCTCGCCATTGTCGCCGATGGCCCGGCGGACCGCGTTGATATGGCTGGTAATCGTCGAGTCAGAGACAATCCGGCCGGCCCACACCGCCTCCAGCAGATCATCCTTGCTAACGACGCGGTCGCAGTTGGTGACGAGATAAAGGAGCAGGTCGAAGACCTGGGGACCGATAGCCACGATCTCACCCTTCAGCGCCAATTCCCGGCGCTGCTGATCGAGCACGTAGTCTCCAAACATGAACTGCAAGATCGGTGTTCCCTGGCCAGGCGCCCATGGCTCTGGGCCGAGGCAATTGGCTGTTCGTGTCTGATATTGATAACACGGCTATTGATAACACGGGGTGTAACGGGGTGCACCGTCCGCGGCTGTGATGCCGGTCCGGCAAGTGCCGTTTTGGACGAAAAACCAAGCTCGCCTGAAGGACAATTCAATCTCGGTTGGGGGACTTCCCGGACCCTGGCTGCCATATTTCCTCCATCGATTGCAGTGGTTGCGTCGGAAAGTTGGAGAGAGCTCATGAAGATCGTTGTCGTCGGAGGCACGGGCCTCATCGGGTCGAAACTTGTGAAGAACCTTCGCGAACTGGGCCATGACGTGCTCGCGGCTGCCCCCAATACGGGCGTCAACACCATCACCCGCGAAGGTCTGGCCGAAGCGATGGACGGCGCGCAGATCGTCGTCGACGTCGCCAATGCGCCGGTCTGGGAAGACCAGGCAGTCCTCGACTTCTTCGAAACGTCCGGTCGCAACCTGCTTGCGGCCGAAGCCGCGGCCGGCGTGCGCCATCACGTCGCGCTCTCGATCGTCGGCAGTGAGCGTCTTCCCGAAAACGGCTATTTTCGCGCCAAGGTTGCGCAGGAAACTCTCATCAAGGCGTCCGGCATTCCCTATACCATCCTGCGCGCAACGCAGTTCTTCGAGTTCGTTGGCGGCATCGCCCAATCGGCGACCGTCGGCAATGAGGTTCGCCTGTCACCAGCGCTGTTTCAGCCGATCGCCTCGGACGACGTCGCCGCCGCGCTTGCCGACGTCGCGCTCGCGCCGCCGCTTAATGCAACGATCGAAGTCGCCGGACCAGACGCCATACCGCTCGACGAAGTTGTCAGACGCTTCCTGCGGGCGACTCAGGATGGGCGCAATGTCGTACCGGACGTTCGCGCGCGTTACTTCGGTGCCGTTCTCGACGACCAATCGCTGACACCCGGCAAGGACCCGCGCCTCGGCGCGATCCACTTCGATGACTGGCTTGGCCAGAACGCTGCACGCTGAGACGCGCGCCTCGACCCTCTTAAGCCCGCCTTCGGCTCATCAAAGGAAAAGGAGAAGTGCAATGCTTGCCCGTTTTCTCTCGGCTTCGGCCATAATCGTCCTCTCGATCGCCCAAGCGTCGGCTGCCGACCGGCCTGCCGGCAAGGTGACGGTCGTCTTCGATCGTCCTATTCCGAATGTTCCCGGCAAGAGCATGAAGGGCGTGCTCGTCGAATATGGCCCAGGCGGTGGATCGCCCGCGCACACCCATCCAAAGTCCGCTTTCATATATGCGACCGTGCTTGAGGGCTCGATCCGCAGCAGCGTCAACGGCGTGCCGGAAAAGGTCTATGGAGTCGGCGAAAACTTCTACGAAGAGCCGGGCTCCCGCCACGGCGTCAGCGCGAACGGCAGCGAGACGGAGCCCGCACGACTGCTCGCGGTATTTGTTGTCGACACCGGCGAAACGGAACTGACAACGCCGATCGGTGAATGAACTGACAGGCTTTTGGCCTTGCCCGACATCAATAGGAAACGAAGACGATGGACACGTTCGAGGAGAAGGTTGCCATGGCCACCGGCGAAGACACTGCGACCGCTCCCCTCGCGCGGCCCAACAAGAAAAAGCTCGCCGGCCTGATGCTCTGCCTCGGCGCCGTTGTTGCTGTGGCCGGCGGGTGGGCCTGGAGCCGTTCGCACGGAGCGGCGACGACCGACAACGCCTATGTCCGAGGGGACGTGACGTCGCTCGCACCGAAGGTCTCCGGATATGTCACGGCCTTAGATGTTGGGGACAATCAGGCTGTGCGAAGGGGTAACATCCTCTTCCGGATCGATGACAGGGACTATCGGGCGCAATTTGCACAGGCTGTTGCCAATGTGCACGCGGCCGAGGCGCGGCTCGTCAACGTCGATGCCGAGACCGAGCTTCAGCACGTCCTCATCCGGCAGGCAGAAGCGCAGAAGCGCTCGGCGGTAGCTGAGATGAATCTGGCGGCGAAAGCCTACGAGCGTCGGCGCGAACTCATTCGCAGCAACACCATCAGTCAGGCTCATGTCGATGAAAGCGAAGCGGCGCGATCGCGAGCGGAGGCGAGCGTTTCGGCGGCTTCCGCGACGGTCGAGGCGCAGCGGCAGCGCATCGCCGTTCTCGCCGCCCAGCGCGAAGCGGCCGTCGCCGCCGTGGCCCAGGCGAGGGCGGCCCGGGATCTCGCCCAGATCGACCTCGACAGCACAGTCGTCCGTGCGCCGGTCGATGGCGTTATCGGCAATCGCCAGGTTCGCGTCGGACGGTTCGTGGCGCCTGGCAACGCCTTGCTCGACATCGTCCCGATCGATGATGTCTGGATCGTAGCAAACTTCAAGGAAACGCAGCTCGAAGAAATCCGACCGGGACAGCGCGTTCACATCACCGTCGACGGTTACCCGAACGAGCGCCTTCAAGGCACGGTCGACAGTTTCGCCCCTGGCAGCGGATCCGCTTTCAGCCTGCTCCCGGCGGATAACGCGACGGGGAATTTTGTCCGCGTCGTCCAGCGCGTACCGGTCAAAATCCGGTTCATGGGCAATCCGTTGCCCGGCCGGCTCGTGCCTGGCCTGTCGGCCCGTGTCGAGGTTGATCTGGAGAGCGGGTCGTGACCGCCGCTGCGATATCAAACCGCGATGCATCGGCCGCAGGCGTGCTTCTCTTGACGGGCGTTGTGCTGGCCGCGCTGACGGAGGCGGTCGCCAGCACCGTCCTCTCGCTCGGGCGAAGCGACATCATTGGCGACATCCATGCCACTTCAGACGAATTCGCCTGGCTTGATATCGGCTACACTACGCTCAAGCTCGTCGGCTTCATGGTGGCGCCTTGGCTGCTCAGCCAAGTGCGACCGGTGAACCTCATCATCGTCTCGACGCTGGCCATGGGCCTAGCCTGCTGCATCGCAGCAGCTACCGTTCGGCTGGAGCTCCTGGTCGCTCTCAGAGTAGTTCAGGGTTTCGCCGGCGGCGTCCTTCTGGTCGCCGGACAGACGGTCATCTTTCTTGCCTATCCGCGATCCCGCCAGCCGCTCCTGCAGGCCCTGTTTGCCATCGGAGCCGTGGTTGCTCCCGCGACGGTCGCGCCGGCGCTTCAGGGCTGGCTGGTGGACAACCATTCCTGGACCTGGATCTTCTTCGGCAATGTCCCCTTGTCGCTTGCGGCGGCAGGGCTCCTCCTGACCGCGGGCGATCGGGTGGGAGCTAAAACCACGCACCGGCCGTTCGACTGGATCGGCTTCGTGCTGCTTTCCATCACGCTTTCCTGCAGCACCTATGTCCTTAGCCAGGGTAGCCGATGGGACTGGCTTGAGGAGCCTCGCATTTTTTGGCTGACGGCGATCGGCATTGCGGCGCTGCTGGCCTTTCTTGGTCAGCAAGTTCTGGGGCGCGGCCTGCTCGATTTCACCCTGTTCGGATCGAGCGATTTTTCCTTCGCCTTCATCGTCAGTTTCGTTGCCGGCGCCGCATTGTTCGGGAGCGCATTCCTGATCCCGTCATTTGCCATATCGGTTCTCGCGTTCACGCCGACAGATGCGGGTCAGCTCCTGTTGCCGAGCGGTATGCTTTTCGCCGGCGCCCTGCTTGTTGCCGCCTTTCTCATCCAGGTTCGCCGCATCCCTCCATTCGCGACCGTTCCCTTTGGTATTCTGATGATCATGGCGGCCATGTGGATGCTGTCCGGGTCGACCAGCGAAAGCGGCGCGGATGACATGATGGCTGCGGTCCTGTTGCGCGGTCTTGGGCTTGGCTTTCTGTTTCTGTCGATCACCTTGATCGCTTTCAGCGACCTCGACCGCCGAAAACTCGCTGCCGGTATCGGCCTCTTCAACACGGGCCGCCAGCTTGGAGGCCTCATGGGTGTTGCGGCACTCCAGACGATGATCGATCACAATGTGGTCGCGAATGTCGCGGTGCTCGGCGCGAACGTCACCACCGGCGGAGCCGCTGTCCTCGAGCGGCTGGCGGCCACCACGGCCATGCTTACGGCGAAAGGGCTGGATCCGGTCGCAGCCGGCCGGGCAGCGACGAACTTAGTCGGTCGTATGGTGACAGGGCAGTCGACCGTGATCGCCTTCGACGCTGCATTCGCCGCGGTCGCTCTGCTCTTCCTGTTCGCCGCTCCCCTGTTGATTGGCATCAAGATCGTGCTTGCCCGTCACGCAAAGATGCGCACGATACGGCGCGTAGAGCTACCGCAGGCGCATCCGAAGAGCGGCATACACGGCCGCACCTTTGATCGGCCTGTTCCTCCGGTTCTCCGTGAATCACTGAAGCTTTGACAACCTCAGGATTTCCGGTCGGGACCGGATGGCCAACCTCCTGAAGGCATAGCTAGGTCGTTGACGGTCCCAGTTGATCGACCCGCAATGTGACGGTGCCGTTCAAGACTTCTCCCAGCGCCAGTCTGACGAGACCGCCGTTTTCGGGCTGGTGGTGGGCGTTCGGTCGGTGGCTCATCGGCTCGAAGCAGAAGAAGTCGGCATCGATGGAGGGCGAATAGAGGACGAAGAAGCGAAAGGTCTCGTCCGCATCCAGCGAAAGCGCAAGGCCGGTTTCCGGCCACTCGATGCGCATCTTGCCGTCCCAGCCCTCGAAGACATTGTTCAGCCAGCCCGGTGGTAGCGGCGCGCCGGCCGTGAAGTTCAAATCTTGCGGAACTGGCTGCATTGCGCCCGGCAGGTGGTTCTCCCGTTCCGTCCAATAGCGGTCGGCGTGGGCAAAGAGGCGCATTCCCCGCCGGCGCGGAAAATAGGGATGAAGGCCCAGTCCGTAGGGGAGCGCCCGCGCGGCGCGGTTGGTGATGGCGAGCGAAAGGGTCAGCTTCGCACCATCGATCGTTATCGTCTGCACCGCTTCATAGGCGAAGGGCGTGACGGCGCTTGCCTCCTGCCGGTAGTGCAGCGCAAGCGAATGTCCGTCCCGGCGAAGGATCGACCAGCGCTGAAGCCAGGCATCGCCGTGCAGAACCAGCGCATCGGACGTGTTGGGCGTCAGAGTGTAATCGTGGCCTTCGAAGTGGAAGCCATTGTCCTTAATGCGGTTGCCGAAGGGCACGAGTGGGAAGCACGCTTCGGCGCCGAGCACCTTCGAGGCAAGACCTGGAGCTGGCGTCGGCGCGAGCACCGGCGTGCCACGCCAGCGGACGGCGAGGAGGGCGCCGCCGAGCGGGCTCACTTCGACGGTGAGCCCGTCGTCATTCTCGAGAAGGACGGTGTCTTCCGCCATGCGTTAGCCGCGCCGGCCGGCGGCGGCCGAGCGCAGATTGTCGAGCAGCACGGCCAGCAGAAGGATCAGTCCGCGTACGACATACTGGTAGAAGGCCTGGATGTTGAGCAGGTTCATGACGTTCTCGGCGATGCCCATGATGAGAACGCCGACGATCACGCCGGTCATTGCCGCACGGCCGCCGGCAAGCGAGACGCCGCCGAGCACGCAGGCCGAAATGACCGAGAGCTCGAGGCCCGTCGCCGCATTCGGCTGGCCCGAGGTGATGCGTGAGGCAAGGAGAACGCCGGCAACGGCGCAGACAAGACCCTGCAGCGCAAAGATCCAGATGCGCATGTTGGAGACGTTGACGCCGGCAAGGCGCGAGGCTTCGGGATTGCCGCCGATCGCCAGTGTGTTCTTGCCGAAGACGGTGCGGTTGAGCACGAAGCCGAAGACGACGAAGAAGACGCCCATCACCCAGATCGGCGTCGGGATGCCGAGGAACTTCGACAGCGCCAGCTGGTAGAACCCCGGATCGTTGATGCCAACGGCGCGACCGTCGGAGGCGATCAGTGCGAAGCCGCGCACGATCTGCATGGTGGCAAGCGTCGTGATCAGCGCGTTGATGCGGAAGTGCGCAATCACCACGCCATTGACGAGGCCGACGATGCCACCGCAGATCAGCGCCGCGATGAGGCCGACGAGAATCGAGCCCGAAGCGTTCGAAGCCATGACGGCGGCCATGCCGGAAAAGGCAACGGTGGAGCCGACCGAAAGATCGAAGTCACGCGAGGCGAGGCAGAACATCATCGTACAGGCGACGATGCCGATGGTGACGACCGACTGCAGGAGACCGAGCATGTTGCGCTCCGTCAGGAAGTTCGGAACCGTCAGCGCCACGATGGCGAAGGCGACGGCGAAGATGACGACGAGACCCTGTTCGCCGAGAAGAAGTTTTTTCAGTGAAGTCATGACGGCTGAACCTGCTCGGTTGGAAGTTCGCTGGCGTTTGCCACATCGGGAAGGGCGGCGGCGAGGATGCGGCGTTCGTCGAAATCGGCGCGCGCGATCTCGGCCGCGATCCGGCCCTGGCACATGACGAGGATGCGGTCGGTGATGCCCATCACCTCCGGCAGCTCGCTGGAGATGACGACGATCGCCATGCCTTCCGCGGCGAGATCGTAGAGGATTTCATAGATCTCCGACTTGGCGCCCACGTCGATGCCGCGCGTCGGCTCGTCGATCACGAGCACCTTCACGCCCTGTTCGGAAAGCCAGCGGCCGAGGATGACCTTCTGCTGGTTGCCACCGGAGAGGTTGATGATGTCCTGCTTGCGCGAGGGCGTGCGTATCCGAAGCTTGGCGATGAAGCGGTCGGCAAGCTCCGCTTCCTTCTTGAGATCGAGGACGCCGAAAAGCGAAAAGTGCCGGCGCGACGAGATCGCCATGTTCTCCTCGATGCTGCGCCCCTGGACGATGCCGTCGAACTTGCGGTCCTCCGGGCACAGCACCATGCCGGCGCGGATCGATTGCGGCGGGCTGTCGGCCGGCACCTTCGCACCGTCGATCACGACCGTTCCCTGGTAGCGCGTGTCCGCGCCGTAGACGAGCCGTGCCATTTCGCTGCGGCCGGCACCGATCAGGCCGAAGAAGCCGAGGATTTCGCCGCGCCGGACGGAGAAGCTTAAAGGCGTTTTCAGTTTCGGCCCAGCGATCGCCTCGACGCGCAGGCGCTCGGGTCCGAGATCGCGACCCCGCCAGCCCCAGATGTCGGCGATCTCGCGCCCGACCATCTCGGCGATGATCTGGTCGCGCGTCACCTTGGAAATGTCAGGATGGTGGGCGGCAAGCTTGCCGTCGCGCAATACCGTCAGGCTGTCGCAGAGGCGGAAAATCTCATCGAGGCGGTGGGATACGTAGAGGATCACGGTGCCGTTCGAGCGCAGGCGTTCGATGAGCGCAAAGAGGATTTCGCTTTCTCGCGAGGACAGCGACGATGTCGGCTCGTCGAGCGCAATGACGCGTGCATCGAGCATGACCGCCTTGGCGATCTCGACCATCTGGCGTTCGCCGATCGAGAGCGAAGCAATCTTGGCGGACGGATCGACGTCGATGCCGATTTCCGTAAGCTTCTCGCCGACGACACGGATCAACTGGCGGCGATCGATGACACCGCCCTTGCCGGGGAAGTGGCCGAGCCAGAGATTTTCGGCCACCGTCAGTTCCGGAACGAGCTGCAGTTCCTGATGGATGACGATGACACCGGCCCGAAAGGCATCGCGCACGGAGCGATAGCCTTGCGCCTCGCCTTCAATACGGATCTCACCCTCGTCGGCTGCCTGGTCACCGGACAGCAGGCGGATGAGCGTCGACTTGCCCGCGCCGTTCTCGCCCATGAGACCGTGAACGGCGCCCTTGCGCACGGTAAACGAGACGTCCGACAGCGCCTGGACGCCGGGATAGCCTTTGGAGATGGATCGGAATTCGAGAAAGTCTTGCATGCGCGGCTCCGAGGCGGATTGCCCGGCGGACGAGCCGCCGGGTCGATAGAGCGGGATGAGGAAAAGTGTGCGCGTTTTTCCGCCCGATTCCCGCTCTAAACTACTGGAATCGATCACGTTTATTGTTTTGGGTCGGTCCGACCCAAAACAATCGTGATCTGGTGTCGCGGGACCGCGATCACTCGATGCCGAGGTCCTTGCGTACGGTTTCGTAGTTGTCGCGCAGCGCAAGCTGACCGGCGGTCAGTGTCAGCTTTTCCGGCTCCTTGCCGTTGGCGATCCACTCATACATGTTGAGCGCGGTTTCGTAGCCGTGACGCTTCGGTGAGATGATGACCGTGCCGAAGAAGCCGGTAGCCGTAGGCTTCTTGAACTCGTTGATCGCCGAATCCGCGCCGCCGATGCCGACGCCGATCATGTTGTCGGCGGGAATGCCGACCGTCTCGGTCGCGCGCACGGCGCCGAGCACCGCTTCGTCATTGAGGCCGATCGCGACCCACGTCTTGATGCCGGCGTTCTTGTTCAAGACGATGGTCGAGGCGTTGAGTGCCGCCTCCGTATCGGTCTTGGCCTGCGGCGCGTCGAAGATGTTGGCTTCCGGGAAGCCGTTGGCCTTGAGCACCGAAAGGGCACCCTCGACACGGTCGACCGCCGTCGGGAGCTGGTCGTAGGAAACGCGGATGGCGCCGACGTCCTTCATGTCCCAGCCGCGCTTCTTGACCTCGTCGACGATCGCCTGGCCGACGGCCTCGCCGATCTTCGTCGCGGAAATGCCCATATGCGGAACGTCTTCGATCGGGCTGCCATCGGCGTTGACCAGCCGGTCGTCGACGGTCATCAGCTTGAGTTCGTTGGCGGCGGCCTTGGCGACGATGCCGGGGCCGAGCTTGACATCTGGTGTGCAGACGATGAAGCCCTGCGCGCCCTGGGCGCCGAGGTTGTCGATCGCCGACTGCACCTTCTCGCCGTCTTCGGCGCCGATCTTGACGAGGGTGAAGCCTTTTTCCTTGGCGGCGACGTCGGCGAACTTCCATTCATCCTGGAACCACGGCTCTTCCGGCTGCTTGACGATGAAGCCGATCTTGACGTCGGCAGCAAAGGCCGAGGTAGCCGTGAGCACGGCGACGGTACCAGCCAGAATGGCTGCCTTGATAAAGCGCATGATGTCTCTCCCTGGTGAACTGCCTCCTGCAGTAAGCATTTGTGTATGATGAATCATCATATTCGTCAATTGCCTTTGTATGATGAATGAGCTAGTGGTGTATAACGATAGCAGTGTGCTTCGGCGCGTTGTTGCGTTCCGGCGTCTGCGCTATTCAGCGACGAGGAGATGCGAGGGGAGAGGAAAAGTGGCGGTGGAAGAGCAGCAGGACCAAAGTGCCATTGAGGAGCGCGGCCAGCGCCGCCCCCGCGTTCAAAAGAATGTGACGCGCGCCATCGCCTCGGACATCTGCGCCGATATCTTCCCGGTCGGTTCGTTCCTTCCACGCGAAAACGATCTTTGCGATCGCTATGGCGTCAGCCGGACCGTGATCCGCGAGACCCTGAAGGTGCTGGAATCGAAGGGAATGGTGCGCGGCCGTTCCCGGGTCGGCACGATCGTCTGCAACAAGGACGAATGGAACATCCTCGATTCTCAGGTGCTCGAATGGATCGGTGAACGCATCTTCGAATTCGATCTGTTGAACTGCATTCTGGAGGCGCGCCGGGCGATCGAGCCGGCAGCGGCGGAATTTGCAGCCGAGCGCGCGACCGTGCAGGAGATCGCCGATCTCGAGCGCGCCTGGCAGGGGATGCGTGACGGCGAGCGGGATCTGATCGGTTTCACCGACGCCGACGTCGCCTTTCATACCTGCCTGCTCAAAGCCAGCCACAACCAGGTTTTTCTGCAGCTGGTCGGCATCATCCAGGCAGCGCTGAAGTTCTCGCTGCATGCTTCCAACGAAGTGGCCGATCGTCGTGACGAAGCTGTCGATATTCACGGCGAGCTGGTCGAGGCGCTGCGCCTGCGCGACAAGGCACGGGCGCGCGACTGTTCGATGCGCATGCTCGACCTTGCGGCCCGCGACCTCAAGCTTGCCGTCGAACGTCACCGGCCCGCCCCTTCGGCGCGCTGACCCTTTTTCCTTGCGGCCGTCGCCGCCTTCTTGCACCCAGCGGATATCGCACCATGAAAATCACCAAGCTCACGACCTACATCGTCCCGCCGCGTTGGCTGTTCCTAAAGATCGAGACCGACGAGGGCATCGTCGGCTGGGGCGAGCCGGTCGTCGAGGGGCGTGCGCTGACCGTGGAAGCGGCGGTGAACGAACTCTCGGACTACCTGATTGGCAAGGATCCGCTGCTGATCGAAGATCATTGGCAGGTCATGTACCGCGGCGGCTTCTATCGCGGCGGCGCGGTGCATATGTCCGCGCTTGCCGGCATCGACCAGGCGCTCTGGGACATCAAGGGCAAGGCCTATGGTCAGCCGATCCATGCGCTGCTTGGTGGTCAGGTGCGTGACCGTATCAAGGTCTATTCCTGGATCGGCGGCGACCGTCCGTCGGATGTCGCCAACAATGCCCGCGACGTCGTCGCCCGCGGCTTCAAGGCCATCAAGCTCAATGGCTGCGAGGAAATGCAGATCGTCGACACCTGGGAGAAGGTGGAAAAGGCGGTCGAAACCATCGCGACGATCCGCGAGGCGATCGGCCCGCATATCGGCATCGGCGTCGATTTCCACGGCCGCGTGCACCGGCCGATGGCCAAGGTGCTGGCGAAGGAACTGCAGCCCTTCAACCTGATGTTCATCGAGGAGCCGGTGCTTTCGGAAAATCGCGAGGCGCTGAAGGAAATCGCCAACCATTGCTCGACCCCGATCGCTCTTGGCGAGAGGCTTTATTCGCGATGGGACTTCAAGTCGGTGCTGTCAGACGGCTATGTCGACATCCTGCAGCCGGACCTTTCGCATGCGGGAGGGATTACCGAGTGCCGCAAGATCGCGGCGATGGCGGAAGCCTATGACGTGGCGCTGGCGCCGCATTGCCCGCTCGGACCGATCGCGCTGGCCGCCTGCCTCCAGGTCGACGCCGTGAGCTATAACGCCTTCATCCAGGAACAGAGCCTCGGCATCCACTACAACGAGGCCAACGATATCCTCGACTACATCTCGAATAAGGAAGTGTTCCACTACGCGGATGGTTTCGTGTCGATCCCGCAAGGCCCCGGCCTCGGCATCGAAGTGGACGAACAATATGTCGTCGAACGGGCCAAGGAAGGTCATCGCTGGCGTAATCCGATCTGGCGCCATGCCGACGGCAGCGTCGCCGAGTGGTGAGGAGCGCGGACATGGCGGGTCGTCTCGAGGGCAAGCGCGTCGTCATCACCGGTGCGGCACAGGGCATCGGCCTCGCCATCGCCGAGGCCTTCCTTGCGGAAGGCGCGAGCCTCTTCCTCATCGACCGCGACGGCGATCTGCTGGCGAACGAGGCCGTGCGGCTGCGCGCGACGGGCGGAAAGGTCGGCTACACCGCGGCCGATATCACCGATGCGGATGCCATCGAGCAAGCGGTCGCCACTGCCGCCCGTGAGATCGGCCAGCCGAATGCACTCGTCAACAATGCCGGCATCAACGCGTTCTTCGAGCCGCTGAAACTCTCCGATGCTGATTGGCAGCGTTGCTTCGACATCAATCTCAAGGGCGCGTGGAACTGCAGCAAGGCGGTGCTGCCGGGAATGATCGCGGCCGGCGGCGGCGTCATCCTCAACATCGCCTCCACCCACGCCTTCACCATCATTCCGCACACCTTTCCCTACCCCGTCGCCAAGCATGCGCTTCTCGGCATGACCAAGGCGCTGGGGCTGGAATATGCCGGCCAGGCCGTGCGGGTGAATGCACTGGCACCGGGATATGTCAGGACTCAGAAGGTCGTGGATTACTGGAACAGCTTTCCGGACCCGGTCGCGGCGGAGGCGGAAACGATGAAGCTCCATCCCGGCGGCCGCATCGCCACGCCGGAGGAAATCGCCAAGGCGGCACTCTTCATGATTTCGGACGAGTGCCCGTTCATGAACGCCACCTGCCTCACGGTCGATGGCGGAATGAGCGTACTGCACCATCCGTGAGACGCAGGAACATACTGAAATACGCGCCGTTTCCTGCGGATCGCGGTCGCGGGCTCGTCCTCACTTCCACATGGAGCGCATCCGGGCTCCGACATCGATGCGGATCTGCTTGGCGCTGCGTTCGCCGGCGGCCGCCGAGATCTTCGGCCAGTTCGTCGTCTCGAAGAACTGCAGCAGCGTCGCTGGAATGAAGCGGGTTCTTGACGCGTAAACATGCCGGTCGCCCTGGCTGTTTTGGCCGTAGGTGAAAAACCTCTGCGGCGTCACCAGCGCGAGGTGGTTGCGCGCCCGCGTCATGCCGACATAAAGCAGCCGCCGCTCCTCTTCGAGCTCGGCCGTCGTGCCGACGCCCAAGTCGGACGGAATGCAGCCGTCGACGACATTGAGCATGAAGACCGAGCGCCATTCCTGTCCCTTGGCCGAGTGAATGGTCGAGAGGATCAGATAGTCCTCGTCGAGCAGCGGCACGCCTGCCTGGTCGCTGGTGGCGTCCGGCGGATCCAGCGTCAATTCGGTCAGGAATCGTTCCCGGTTCTGGTAGCCGCCGGCAATCTGCTCGAGCTGCAGGAGATCGGCCTTGCGCGTTTCGGCGTCTTCGTGGATGCGGTCGAGGTGGGGTTCGTACCAGGCCCGCGCCGTCGCGATTTCTCCCGGCCATCCGGTGTCGGCTTTGCGGAGGGCGCAAACGAGATCGACGAAGCTTGCCCAATCTTCTCCGGTCTTCGGTGGCGCCGGGATTTCTGCGAGCGCTGCGAGCGGCTCCGGATCGGCGGCGATCGCGTCGAGGATCTTGCCCGCGGTCTGTGGGCCGATTCCGGGCAGCATCTGCAACAGACGGAAGCCGGCGACCCGGTCACGCGGGTTCTGCGCGAACCGCAAGGTTGCCAGCAGATCCTTGACATGGGCGCTGTCGAGAAACTTGAGGCCGCCGAACTTCACGAAGGGAATGTTGCGGCGGGTAAGCTCGACTTCGAGCGTGCCGCTGTGGTTGGCAGAGCGAAACAGCACTGCCTGCTGCTTCAGCGCCATGCCGACCTCACGGTTGGCAAGAACCTGCTCGACGATGTAGGCGGCCTGATCCGTTTCGTCCTTGACGGTGACAAGCTGAGGGCGCTGCTCCGACTGCCGGTCCGTCCAGAGGTTCTTGGTGAACCGCTCCCGCGCAAGCCCGATGACGCCATTGGCGGCCGCAAGAATCGGCTGGGTCGAGCGATAATTTCGATCGAGCGTGATGACGTCGGCCGGCTGCGGCGAAAACGCACTCGGGAAATCGAGGATGTTGCGGACCGTCGCGGCCCGGAAGGAATAGATCGATTGGGCGTCGTCGCCGACGACCGTCAGGCCATGGCCCTCGGGCTTGAGCGACAGCAGGATCGAGGCCTGAAGGCGGTTCGTATCCTGATATTCATCGACCAGGATATGTTCGAATCGGCTGCTGATGTCCTGCGCCAGTTCCGCATCGGAAACCATCTGCGCCCAGTAGAGAAGCAGATCGTCGTAGTCGAGCACGTTCTGCGCCTGCTTGGCCTCCACATAGCCGGCAAACAGTTCCTTCAGTTGCTGTTCCCAGCTCGTGGCCCAGGGATAGGCCGTCTTCAGCACGTCGATGATCGAGCTGTCCGAATTCACAACGCGCGAATAGATCGCAAGGCATGTGCCCTTTGTCGGAAAGCGGCTTTCCATCTTGGAGAAGCCGAGCTCGTGGCGGACGAGGTTCATGAGATCGGCGCTGTCTTCGCGATCATGGATGGTGAAATCCGGGCCGAGGCCGATCTGTTCGGCATAGATCCTGAGGATGCGCGCACCAATCCCGTGGAACGTGCCGGCCCAGGAAAGCGCATCGGTCATGACGGCGGCATTATCGCCGAGCACCTGGCGGCAGATGCGCCCGACCCGGCGCGTCATTTCCGCGGCGGCGCGGCGGGAAAAGGTCATCAGCAGGATGCGGCGCGGGTCCGCGCCATTCACGATCAGATGTCCCACCCGGTGGGCGAGCGTGTTCGTCTTGCCCGAACCGGCACCGGCGATGATCAGCAGAGGGCCGCCGACTTCGCCTTGCGGCAATCCCACACCATGCACCACCGCCTCGCGCTGGCGGTCGTTCAGTTTTTCGAGATAGGCGGCGCTCATTCGTGTCCAGGCGTTGTCAGCAAGATTCCCCAATTCCTCGCGCCGTTTCATCCCTTTGAAAGACTTCACGGATTCCGCTTCGTAGCCGCAGACTCGCCGCGCGAAGCAGATGACTCGGAACAAAAATGGAACGTATCAGCTTCGTTCGCCGCTGCAAAGCCGGCACGCCGGCTTTCACCGGTTGCGATGCAGGAGCTGAGCCGTGGACGGTGGGATTTTTGATCTCAAGAACGAGATCCCGGACTGTTGATCTCGGCATCCGGAAAGATCTGCACCTTCGGTGCACCGCACAGGCTCAACCGTTTGCGACGCTCAGATCGCCCGGGTCACGACCTGTGCCGCGACCGATACCAAAAGGGCAGCCAAAGCGACGGCCGTGCCAAAACGCACGATCTTCATGCGGCGCCCGCGTGCGCCATCCCAATCATAGCCCATCATTGCTCTCCCCTCGGCATCATGCCTGACAGGATGGTGGCTGGATTTGGTAACGGGGGCGTAAACTTATGGACGCTATTTCTGAGCGTCGATGGCGCGCCTCTGCACGCGAGGTGCTGGCCGTGGAACGTACCTCCCGCCCGCGCAATCGGGCGCGAACGGAAGGCGGTTCGCCTCGGCCGCCCGGCGGTCGGGTCGGCCGTTGGACATCGATGTTCCGGGAAGCGGGCGTCACGGCCGCGTCAGCAGCATCGAGATGCCCTGTCCGACGCCGATGCACATGGTGGCGACCGCACGCTTCGCATCTTGCGCCTCGAGCTCCAATGCCGCCGTCAGCGCCAGGCGCGCGCCGGACATGCCCAGCGGATGGCCGAGCGCGATGGCGCCGCCATTCGGATTGACGTGGGGCGCATCGTCGGCAAGCCCGAGTTGACGCATGCAGGCGAGAGCCTGCGCCGCGAAGGCCTCGTTCAGTTCGACGATATCGATGTCGCCGATGCCAAGGCCAAAGCGCTCCAGGAGCTTGCGTGTGGAAAAGACCGGGCCGATGCCCATGATGAGCGGCGCAACACCCGCGGTTGCCATCCCGTCGACCCGTGCGAGAGGCCGAAGGCCGTAGCGCTCGACGGCGCGGGCGGAGGCAACGATGAGCGCGGCCGCGCCATCGTTGACGCCGGAGGCGTTGCCGGCGGTCACCGAGCCATTGACGCGGAACGGCGTCGGCAGGCCGGCAAGCTTTTCGATCGTCGTTTCGCGCGGATGCTCGTCTCCTTCGACGAGCGTCGTCTCACCCTTGCGTCCCTTGATCGCGTAGGGAGCGATTTCGCGGGCGAACCGGCCGCTCTTTTGTGCGGCCGCGGCACGCGCCTGGCTGCGCAGCGCAAAACCATCCTGGTCGGCCCGCGAGATTGAAAACTCGGCGGCGACGTTCTCAGCCGTCTCCGGCATGGAGTCGATGCCGTAGAGGTCCTTCATGACGGGATTGACGAAGCGCCAGCCGATGGTCGTATCGTGGATTTCGGCGCTGCGCTGAAACGGGCCTTCGGCCTTCGCCATGACGAAGGGCGCGCGCGACATGCTCTCGACGCCGCCGGCGACAACGATCTCCGCCTCGCCGAGCCGGATCGCGCGGGCGGCATAGCCGACTGCATCCAGCCCGGAGCCGCAGAGCCTGTTGATCGTCGTTCCGGCAACCGTATCCGGCAATCCCGCAAGCAAGGAGGCCATGCGCGCGACATTGCGGTTGTCTTCGCCCGCCTGGTTGGCACAGCCGAGCACGACCTCGTCGACCGCTTCGGCCGGCACGGACGCAACACGCGCCAGCGCCTCGCGGATCACGTGGGCCGCTAGATCGTCCGGGCGCACGCTCGCGAGCGCGCCGCCATAACGGCCGATGGGGGTGCGGACGCCGCCGACGATATAGGCTTCACCCATGGGATTTGTCCTTGCTTTGCTCTGCGGCGAACATTGGCCCGCCCTTGTGTGCGGGAAAGCCGTAGCCGTTGATCAGCACCAGATCGATGTCACCGGGGCGTGCGGCAATGCCTTCTGCCAGCAGGGCCGTTCCCTCGTCGGCCATCGCCTTCAAAAGCCGGCTCATGATCTCGGCCGCGGTGAAATCGCGCGGCGTGATGTTCTTCACCGCTCGCGCCGCTTCGATCACCGCCGTAACCTCGGGATCGGCGGTGCGCTCGCCATCGGGATAGGCGTACCAGCCGCGCCCGCTCTTGCGGCCGAGACGTCCCGCTTCGCAGAGCCTGTCAGCGATCTCGACATAACGCGCGGCGGGGTCGCGTGTCGCCGCCTGGCGCTTGCGGCGCGCCCAGGCGATCTCGAGCCCGGCCATGTCGTTGACGGCGAAGATCCCCATCGGAAAACCATAGGCCTCGAGCGCGGCATCGATCTCCTGCGGCAGTGCCCCATCCTCCAGCATGAACTCCGCCTCGCGGCGATAGGCGGAGAAGATGCGGTTGCCGATGAAACCTTCGGTCACACCGCAAACGATCGGCAGCTTGCCGAGGCGTTTGACGAAGGCAAGGGCCGTCGCCAGCACGTCGGGCGCTGTCCTGGCGCAATCGACGACTTCGACGAGCCGCATGACGTTGGCGGGCGAGAAGAAGTGCAGGCCGACAACGCGCGAGGGATCGACTGTCGCCGCGGCAATCGCATCAGGGTCGAGGTAGCTTGTGTTGGTTGCGAGAATGGCGCTGGGGGCGACGATGCCGTCGAGCCTCTGAAACAGCTCCGTCTTGACCTTGATATCGTCGAACACCGCTTCGATGACGAGGTCGGCATTCCCGAGGTCTTCCGCTTCTGTTGTTGTCTGCAGCCGCGCGAGGCAGTCGTCGCGGCCGCCCGCCGTCAGCCGTCCGGAGCGCACGGTCCTGTCGAGGGTCTCGGTAGTGCGTGCCCGCCCGCTGGCGGCCGCTTCTTCCGTCTGCTCGAGTGCCACCACGCGATAGCCGGAGACCAGGGCGGAGACGGCGATACCGGATCCCATCAACCCCGCGCCAACCACGCCGACCGTCTCGATCGGCCTGGGCGATACCTTGTCGAGTCCCTCGACCTTGCCGGCGGCGCGCTCGGCAAAGAACACGTGCCGGAGGGCCGCGGACTCTGCTGAATCACGCAAACGCAGGAAGCTTGCCCGTTCCTCCGTCAGCCCTTGTTTCAGGTCGACTTCGCCGGCTGCCTTGACGAGGCGAACCGCCTCGGTGGGAGCCGCTTGGCCCCGGGCTTTTGCCAGGACCTTTGCTTCCGCCGCGCTGAGCGCGGCGGCGTCCGCCGAGGGAACGGCGATCATGCCGGTCCGACGGAGCGGCTTGCCGACATGTTCCTGCACAAAAGCCAGTGCAGCATCTACCGGATCGGCGGCAATGCTGTCGGCAAGGCCAAGCGTCACAGCTTCGGCCGCCTTGACGGCCCGTCCGGTACCAATGAGATCGATCGCCGCGATCATGCCGACCAGACGCGGCAGGCGCTGCGTGCCGCCGGCGCCCGGGACAAGGCCGAGTTTGACTTCGGGCAGACCGAACGATGCCTTCCCGCCGGCAACGCGGCCATGGCAGGCGAGCGCTACCTCGCAGCCGCCGCCAAGGGCCGCACCATTGACGGCCGAGACGACCGATTTGTCGAATGTCTCGATACGCTCGATCACCTCCGGAAGCGTCGGCTCGATCGGTGGTTTGCCGAACTCCCTGATATCGGCGCCACCGATGAAGGTGTTGCCGGCGCCCGCGATCACGACGCCTGCGACCGCTGGAAGATTGGCCGCATGATCGAGCGCCGCCACCAGGCCGGAGCGAACATGCGCGGAGAGTGTGTTGACGGGCGGGTTATCGATGGTGACGACGAGGACACCCGCTTCAAGGCGGGCGGAAACGCTCTCGGAAAATCGGATCTCGGCCATGTCGGCAAGCCTCAATCAGGAACGACGGCGGTGGCCTGGATCTCGATCTTGGCGCGGTCTTCGACGAGCGCCACCACCTGCATCGCGGCCATGGCCGGGAAATGCCGGCCGATGATCTCGCGATAGGCCTGGCCGATGCCGCGAAGGTTGCCGACATATTCCTGCTTGTCGGTGAAGTACCAGGTCATCGTGGTGATGTGATGCGGCTCGGCGCCGCCGGCGGCGAGCACCGCGACGACGTTCTTCAGCGTCTGGCGCACCTGCTCGACGAAATCGTCGGTCTCGAACTCGGACTGCGCGTTCCAGCCAATCTGGCCGCCGACGAAAACGGTGCGGCCCGTTGCAGCCACGCCGTTGGCATAACCGATGGGCTTTGCCCAGCCTTCAGGTTGCAGGATGGTGTGCATCGGTCGTCTCCAGATGTTGTGTCAGCGCAGCGCGGATGTCGTCCGGCCATGCCAAAGAAGCGTGATTGTCGAGCGAGGTGGCAACGACCCGCTGTTTCGCCGTCCAAAGCACGGTGTCTCTGGCCAAGACCCTATGCTCCATATCGAGCGACGACCGGCCGATACCGCGGACCGCCAGCGCAAAATCGAGCTCGTCGCCCTGGAAGCCGGGGCGAACGAAGGTGAGATCGAGGCGCACCGTCGGCACGCCGATGCGCCGCTCGTCGTTCATCGCCTTCCAGGGAAAGCCGAGCGACGCGAAGAAGTCCTCCGTCACCCCGACAAGGATGTGGAGGTAGGACGGGAAATAGGCGATCCCCGAGGGATCGCAGTCTCCGAAACGCAGCGGTCTCTTGGTCCTGAACATGGATCCGACCTCAGTTCGCGAAAGCGGCGATGCCGGTGATGGCGCGACCGAGGATCAGTGCGTGGATGTCGTGCGTGCCCTCATAGGTGTTGACCACTTCGAGGTTGACGAGATGGCGGGCCACCGGAAACTCGTCCGAAATGCCGTTGCCGCCGAGCATGTCGCGCGCGATCCTGGCGATCTCCAGCGCTTTGCCGCAGGAGTTCCGCTTGAGGATCGACGTTAACTCGACCGGCGGATTTCCCTCGTCCTTCATCCGTCCGAGGCGCAAACACCCCTGGAGACCAAGAGCAATCTCCGTCGCCATGTCCGCGAGTTTCTTCTGGATCAGCTGATTGGCGGCAAGCGGCCGGCCGAACTGCTTGCGATCGATGACGTATTGGCGTGCCGACTCGTAGCAGGACTCGGCTGCACCGAGGGCGCCCCAGGCGATGCCGAAACGGGCGGAGTTGAGGCAGGTGAAGGGGCCTTTCAGCCCAGCCACATCAGGCAGCATGTTTTCGTCCGGAACGAAGACCTCGTCCATGACGATCTGGCCGGTGATCGATGCCCGCAGACCCACCTTGCCGTGGATTGCCGGTGCGCTCAGACCCTTCCATCCCTTTTCGAGTATGAAGCCACGGATCGCGCCATCGGCGGTTTTTGCCCAGACGACGAAGACGTCGGCGATCGGGGCGTTGGAGATCCAGGTCTTGGAGCCGGAGAGCAGATAACCGCCGTCGACCTTGGCCGCTTTGGTGATCATTGACCCGGGATCGGAACCATGGTCGGGTTCCGTCAGGCCGAAGCAGCCGATCTTGGTGCCGGCAATCAGGCCAGGCAGGTATTTGCGCTTCTGGTCTTCGCTGCCGAAGGTGTAGATCGGTACGATCACCAGGGAGGACTGCACGCTCATCATCGAGCGGTAGCCGCTGTCGATGCGCTCGATCTCGCGGGCGATCAGGCCGTAGGAGACATAGTTGAGGCCGGCCCCACCATACGCCTCTGACACCATCGGCCCCAGCAGGCCGAGTTCGCCCATCTCGGCGAAGATCGACGGGTCGGTCTTTTCGTGGCGGAAGGCCTCCTGCACGCGCGGCGCCAGCCGATCTTCGGCATAGCCTTGCGCGGTGCGCCGCACCATGCGTTCTTCCTCGGTCAACTGCGCATCCAGGTTGAATGGATCCTGCCAGTCGAATGACGCCTTCGAACCATGCATGTTCGACATCCCCTTCATGATCGGCCCTTCATCAGCTCGCGGCCGATGATGAGCTTTTGAACCTCGGTCGCGCCCTCGTAGATCCTGAGCGCGCGAATCTCGCGATAGAGCCGTTCGGTGATTTCGCCGACGCGCACGCCGCGACCGCCAAAGAGCTGCAGGGCCTGGTCGATGACCCATTGCGCGTTCTCGGTCGCGGTCATCTTGGCCATCGCCGCCTCGCGCGTCGTCGGCCGCTTCCGCACGTCGCGTTGCCACGCTGTGCGGCAGGTGAGAAGTGCCGCAGTGTCGATTGCGGTCGCCATCTCGCCAAGCGTGCTTTGCGCCGTCGGCAGATCGGCAAGGGTCGCGCCGAACATCTTGCGGTTCTTTGCATGCGCCACTGCCTCGTCGAGCGCGCGGCGGGCAAAACCGATCGCCGCCGCCGCGACGGACGGGCGGAAGATGTCGAGCGTGCGCATGGCGATCTTGAAGCCTTCACCGGGGGACCCGAGAAGCTGCGAGGCCGGGATGCGGCAATTGTCGAAGCGGAGCCGAGCAAGCGGATGCGGCGCGATCGTCTCGATGCGTTCGGCGATTGTGAAGCCGGGCGTGTCGGCGAAAACCACGAAGGCGGAAATGCCGCGTGTGCCGGGCGCTTCGCCGGTGCGGGCAAAGACGGTGTAGACGTCGGCAATGCCGCCGTTCGAGATCCAGGTTTTCTCGCCATCGAGCACGAAGTGATCACCGTCGCGGCGAGCTGCACAGGCCATCGCCGCCACGTCCGATCCCGCCTCGGGCTCCGATAGGGCAAAGGCGGAAATCCACTCGCCGCGGGCGACCTTCTGCAGAACCGTCCGCTTCAGCGCCTCGGGGCCGGAAAGGCTGATCGCGCCGGTGCCGAGCCCCTGCATGGCGAAGGCGAAGTCGGCAAGGCCGTCGGTATAGGCAAGGGTCTCGCGGATGAGGCAGAGCGCGCGGCTGTCGATCTCTTCGCTCACGCCGCCGAAGGCTTTCGGCACGCAATGGCGAAGCACGCCTGCCCTGCCCAGCGCTGCGACCAGATGTTGGCAGGCTGCATCGGCATCTGCATGATCAATTCCGCCGAGGCCGCCACGGGCTACGAAGTCATCCAGCTCAGTGGCAAGCGCGCGGTGGCTGTCGTCGTAGAACGGCCAGTCGAGATGGTCGCGTGTCGGCGAGCCCAGAACCGTATCATGGGAACCCATGCTTAGTTCCCCTTGAATTCCGGCTTCGCCTTGGCGGCAAAGGCCTCGAAGGCGCGGCGGAAGTCGCCGGTCGCCATGCAGATCGCCTGAGCCTGGGCTTCCGATTCAATCAGTTGGTCGATGCCCATTGCCCATTCCTGGTCGAGCATCTTTTTCGTCATCGCATGGGCGAACCAGGGGCCGTCGGCGATGCTGCGCGCGAACTTCTGCGCCTCGCCAAGCAGCGACGGGCGTTCGTGCAGCGCGTTGTAGAAGCCCCAGGCATGTCCCTCCGTCGCGGTCATCACCCGCCCGCTGAAAAGCAGTTCTGTCGCGCGGCCCTGGCCGATGATGCGGGGAAGAATGCCACAGGCGCCCATGTCGGCACCCGCCAGCCCGACACGAGTGAAGAGAAAGGCCGTCTTTGCTTCCGGTGTGGCCACGCGGAAATCGGAAGCCATCGCCAGGATCGCCCCGGCGCCGGCGCAGATACCGTCGACCGCAGCGATGACCGGCTGGGGGCAGGCGCGGATCTGGCGCACCAATTCGCCGGTCATGCGGGTGAAATCCAGGAGATCGGGCATCGACATGCGCGTCAGCGGTTCGATGATCTCGAAGACATCGCCGCCCGAGGAGAAGTTGTCGCTGGCGCCGGTCAGCACCACGGCGCGCACGTCGCTGGCGCGGGCGAGTGACCGGAAGAGATCGCAAAGCTCCTCGTAGCTCTCGAAGGTCAGCGGGTTCTTCTTTTCCGGGCGATTGAGCGTGATTGTGGCGACCCGGCCGTCGGCATCCGTTTCGAACAGAAATTGCTTGGCCTTGTGGTCCTTGAAGGCGCGCTTCTTGGCCTGCATCGGGTTTGTCATCTTATCCTCCAAGAACTTCGCCGCCGGCGACCGCAATCGCCTGGCCGGTGATCGCCGTCGCTCTTTCCGAAACCAGCCAGGAGACCGTGTGGGCGACCTCGTCGGGCGTCACCAGGCGCCCCTGCGGGTTGGAACGGGCAAGGCTGGCACGGGCTTCCTCGCGCGAGCGACCGGTCTTTTCGCTGATCGTATCGAGCGCGCCGTCGATCAGCGGTGTGTCGGTAAAGCCGGGGCAAACGGCATTGACGGTCACGTCGGTGCGGGCAAGCTCGAGCGCCAAAGCGCGCGTCAGGCCAACGACACCATGTTTCGATGCACAATAGGCCGAAACATAGACATAGCCCGTGAGACCCGCCGTGCTTGCCACATTGACGATCCGGCCGTTTCCGGCCCGGCGCACGGAGGCAAGCGCTGCCTGCGTCACCAGAAAAACCCCGGTCAGGTTGATCGAGAGCACGCGCTGCCAGAGTGCGAGATCGGTCTTCTCGAACGGGGTCGAGGGTGCCTCGCCAGCGCAGTTGACGAGAACGGCGATCTCTCCGGCTTCAGCGATCGCGGCCGCAATGCCCTGCTCGACGGCCTCCGGGTCGGTTACATCGAAGCCGCCGTGGACAAGGGCTTGTCCGCCCGCAGCAGCGATTTCGTCCCGTACGGCTTCGAGCGGCATAGCGCGGCGTCCGGCGAGGCTGACGACATGGCCTTCGGCGGCGAGCGCCAGCGCGATCGCCTTGCCGATACCGCTGCCGGCGCCTGTGACGAGGGCGTGCCTCTTGCTCATGGCTTGCCCGCCGAACTCGCCGCACGCGCCAGGTTGTTCACATATTGCGCCCGGGCGGAGTGGTACTGCTTCGGCCAGGGCTGGCCGTCATAGCCGATCTTTGCCGCCTCATGCATGACGAAGGAGGGGTCAGCCAGATGCGGACGCGCAATCGCGCAGAGATCGGCACGGCCGGCGGCGATGATCGAATTGGCGTGGTCGGCTTCGGAGATCGCCCCGACGGCAATGGTCGGAACCTGGATCTCGTTGCGGATCTTGTCGGAAAATGGCGTCTGGAACAGCCGGCCGTAGACCGGCTTTTCTTCCTTCACCACTTGACCGGACGAGCAATCGATCATGTCGGCGCCGGCCTCCTTGAACAGACGGGCGAAGATCGTCGCGTCCTCGGGCGTGTTGCCGCCCTCGTGCCAGTCGTGCGTCGAGAGGCGCACCGACATAGGCCTGTCATCTGGCCACGCCTTGCGGACCGCGCGGAAGACTTCGAGCGGGAAGCGGGCTCGCGCCGCATGATCGCCGCCATATTCGTCGGTGCGCAGATTGGTGAGCGGCGACAGGAAACTCGACAGCAGGTAGCCGTGCGCCACGTGCAGTTCGAGGATGTCGAAGCCGAGATCGCGGGCGCGTTCCGTCGCCTGGACGAAGTCGGCGACGACGCGGTCCATGTCGGCACGGGTCATTTCGCGCGGCGTGTCGGAATGCTTGAGATAGGGCAGGGCGGACGCGGAAATGAGCGGCCAACCGCCCTGGTCAAGGGGCTGGTCGATCCCCTCCCAGGGCACCTTGGTCGCGCCCTTGCGCCCGGCATGGCCGAGCTGGATGCCGATCTTGGCGGGGGTTTGCTGGTGCACAAAGTCGACGATGCGCTTGAAAGCTAATGTCTGCTCGTCGTTCCAGAGCCCTAGGCATCCGGGCGTGATGCGGGCATCGGCCGAGACGCAGGTCATTTCCGGGAAGACGAGAGCAGCCCCTCCCATGGCGCGTGCGCCGAGATGCACCAGGTGAAAATCGTTCGGCACGCCGTCGGTCGCCGAATACATCGCCATTGGCGAAACCACGATGCGGTTCTTGAGCGTCAGGCCGCGGAGCCGGAATGGCGTGAACATCGGCGGCGGGACCGCCCCGTTTGCGGCCGGCTCGACGCCGGCGCGTTCGGCAAACCAGCGCTCGAAGCTTTCGAGCCAGTGCTTGTCGCGCAGGCGAAGGTTTTCGTGGCTGATGCGCTGCGAGCGGGTCAGCATCGAATACATGAACTGTTCGGGCTCCAGCGTGTCGGCATAGCGCGTGCCGACCACTTCGAACCATTCCATCGCGTTGCGGGCCGCATTCTGGATGCGGGCCACATCGACGCGGCGCACCTCCTCATAGGCAGCGAGCACCGCGGGGATATTGGCCTTGTCGTGGCCGAGGATGTCGAACTGCCGGGTGAGCTCGATCGCATCGTCGATCGCAAGCTTGGTGCCTGAGCCGATGGCGAAGTGGGCGGTGTGAGCGCTGTCGCCCATCAAGACGACGTGACTGCGGCCGTTGAAGTGGCTCCACTTCTCGCAGATCAGCCGGCCGAAGTTCAGCCAGGCGGAGCCGCGCAGGTGCCGCGCATTGGTCATCAGCCTGTGGCCGTCGAGGGTTTCGGCAAAGAGCTTCTCGCAGAACGCGATCGACTGCTCCTGGTCCATCCGGTCGAGGCCATGGGCCTTGAACACTTCGTCGGTGGTCTCGACGATGAAGGTCGAGGTGTTTTCGTCGAAGCGGTAGATATGTGCCTGGAACCAGCCATGTTCGGTGCGCTGGAAGTCAAAGGTGAAGGCGTCGAACTTTTTGTTCGTGCCGAGCCAGACATAGCGGTTCGGCCGAACGACCATGTCGGGCCGGAAGACGTCTGCATACTTGTTGCGAATCCGCGAGTTGACACCATCGGAGGCAATGATCAGGTCCGCATCGGAAAACTGCTCGTCACTTTCGACGTCCTGCTCGAACAGGAGCTCGACGCCGAGTTCGAGGCAGCGGTCCTGGAGGATGTTGAGCATCTTCTTGCGGCCGATGCCGACGAAGCCATGGCCGGTCGTGCGGATCTTGCGGCCCTTGAAGACCAGCTCGATATCGTCCCAGTGGTTGAACGAGACCTCGATCGCCTCGGCCGTCTCCGGATCCCATTGCCGCATCGACTGCATGGTCTGATCGGAGAAGACGACGCCCCAGCCGAAGGTATCGAAGGCGCGGTTCCGCTCGACGACGGTGACGTGGTGTTCCGGGTCCTGGCGCTTCATCAGCAGCGCAAAATACAGGCCCGCCGGCCCGCCACCGATACAGACGATCCGCATATGGTTCTCCTCCCGAGCTCCGGCTGCGCGTGTCGCCGTCGAGATGCCGTTGGCCGTCATCCCGGACTGCTGGAACAGGTTGGACTCGTTCGGGAGAAATTTCAAGCTTAAAATTGTTTGGACAAATGCGACGCCAGCGCGCGCGTCGAAGACGACGCGGAGACGTCGTGCTTGTTTCGGAAGTTCTCGAGGGGGAAGGAAGGGCGAGCGCCTCAGCTATTGCGCGCCAGTGCGGCGATAATGGACCGCTTGAGCTTGGCAAGCTCGTCCATCAGCACGCTGCTGTCCTGCGGCGAAACACCGGCAAACAGCTCGGAGATCCAATCGGCATGCGTTGCTGCCATCTTCTCGAATTCGGCACGGCCGAAGGGCGTCAGCGCGATGACCTGCACGCGCCGATCCGTCGGAAGCGTCGTGCGGCTGATATGGCCGCTCTCGGTCAAGCGCTCCACCAGCACCGTGATGTTGCCGGGCGAAACCATCATGCGCTTCGAGACTTCGCCAAGCACCATGCCGTCGGGCGCGCGTTCGAGCTGGGCCATCAGGTCGAAGCGTGGCAGGGTCGAGTCGAATTCTTCCCGGAGTCTGCGGCGAATCTCGCTCTCGACCAGCGTCGAGCAGGTCAGCAGGCGCAGCCAGAGTCTCAGCTCGGCGCGGTGATCGCCCGGAGCCTCGAGCGCCTTGGTCTCGCCATCCACCCATTCCGGCGAAGTGTCGATCTTGTCTTCACCCATCATTCCCAATGTCCGCTTCTAATCCTGCGCAAATCGGCAGGCTCTTCCTGCTTTTGCTTTTAAAGGCGTTTGCGGCTCTTGGACAGGCTGTCATGGGCCGTCATTTGGACGCAAGCCCGGGCGCCGCCTGTCGCGTGGAAACCGAGGCGCGCCCGCCGTCCTCGGATTGAACATAGACGTTGACGGTAAAGCCGATGTGGTCCGCCATCAGCACCTTGGCGCGCTCGATGTCGCGATCGAGTGCCGCCTCCATCAGCTCGGTGTGATGCGTGATCGCCATGGCATCCTGCAAGGCTGCGACGGCCTCCTCATAGCCCTCGCTCATGCCGGCGGCAGCCCTCATCGTCGGGGCAAGGCTTAAGAAACGATGGTGGCGCCGAAGCTGATCGGAGATCGTCGCCTGAAAGCGCGCGAGCCAGTTCGATTGCGCCGCGCTGATCAGTGCCGCATGGAAACCGGCGTGCTTTTCGTCCCACTCGTCGACCTCGCTTTCGGAGAAGTGTTCGACGGAGACCTTGCAGCGGGACAGCCGATAGTGCGCCGTGACGACGGCGGATTCCCATGCGCTGTCACCGTTTTCGATCGACTCGATCAACAGTGGCATTTCCACCGCGAGGCGCGCGCGGGTGAGATCATCCAGCTCCTCGCGTGACACCGGTGCGACGGCAAAGCCGCGATTGCTGATCGCCGTGACGAGGCCTTCTGCCTCCAAACGCGACAGCGCCTCGCGCAGAGGCGTCCAGCCGATCCCATAGCTCTCGCGCAGCGCGCTCAGCTTCATTGGCGCACCGGGCTTCAGCCGCGTCGCCAGAATGTCGCGGCGTAGCAACCGGTAGGCCGATTCCGTTTTGGTCGACTGTTCGTGGTCCTGCATCACGTTCCCTTAGCGCCCGCATCGGATCGATACAAATATATATAGTTCTGCCTCGATCGTGGAAATATATATATTTGTTTGACAAGAACTCCGACCCTCGCCATCATCCCCCGCACGCCGCCGAGGAGGGCGGTAACGCTCGTCAGATTCTGGGAGGGATTATGAGCAAGAGCACTTGGCTTTCGGGGTTGGTCGTCGCCGGCGCAATGGCATGGGGACTGGGAACGGCTGCCGCCGATCCGATCCGCATCGGGATCGCCAATTTCGGCGAACATCCACAGTTGAACGCGTCGATCGCCGGCTTCAAGAAGGCGCTGGCTGAAAACGGCTTCGTCGAAGGCAAGGATGTCGTCTACACCGAGAGCCACACCAACTTCGACGCTTCGCTCGTGCCGCAGATGATTGCCAAGCTGCAGGCCGAGCAGCCGAAGCTGGTCTACACGATCACCACGCCCGTGTCGCAGATCGCCAAGAAGGCGCTTGCCGGCTCCGGTATTCCGGTCGTCTTCTCCGCCGTTACCGATCCGGTTGCCGCGAAGCTCGTTCCATCCTGGGAGGCGGGTGATGATGGCATGACCGGCGCGACGGACCTTCAGGACGTGGCCGCCGTCATGGCCTTTACCCGTAAGCTCCTGCCGGAAGCCAAGCGTTTCGGCGTGCCCTACAACCCGGGTGAAGCAAACGACACGGCACTGCTCGACAAGATCAAGGAAGCAGCCCCTGCCGCCGGCTTCGAGGTCGTGGAGGTCGGCGTCGACAACGTCAACGACATCCAGCAACGCATCGCCTCCTTCGCCGGCAAGGCCGATGTGATCTACACGCCCGCGTCCAACCTGCTGCAGCCGGCGATCGGCGCCGTTTCGGCGGCCGCACGCCAGGCGCAGATCCCGATCGTCAATTCCGACGACGGCGCCGTCCGCGATGGCGTCGTGCCGGCAAGCTTTGCGGTCAACTACGAGCAGGTCGGCGTCAATGCCGGCAAGATTGCAGCGGAGATCCTCAAGGGCACGGACCCGAAAACCATCGCGCCGTCGCGTCCGGCCTATGAAGATCACGCACCGCTCATCTCGAAAAAGGCGACGGCCGCCTTCAGTATCGAAGTACCAGCGGCGCTCGCTGGCGAGTGCAACTGCGTGGTCGACTGATTTCCAGTTGGTCTCAACAGTGACGGCGCCAAGAGCGCCGTCACGCCATGGTTAGGGGGAGCCAATGCTGGAAATCAGATCGGCCCGCAAGGTTTTTTACAAGGGGCAGGCGGACGAAAAGGTCGCGCTTGACGGCCTCGACCTCAGCCTTGCTACAGGCGAGTTCGGCGTCGTCATCGGCTCGAACGGCGCCGGCAAGAGCAGCATGCTCAATGCCATCTCGGGCGCGCTGGTGCTCGATTCAGGCCAGATCGTCATCAACGGCGACGATGTTACGGCAATGCCCGTCCACAAGCGTGCCATGCGGCTTGCCCGCGTTTTTCAGGACCCGATGCGCGGCACCGCCGCCAGCATGACGGTCGCGGAAAACATGCTGCTTGCGGAGCTTCGCAGCAACAAGCGCACCCTACGCCGCGGGCTCAATGCGACGCGGCTTGCCGCCTACAGGGAACGACTGTCGCTGCTGGGGCTTGGTCTTGAAAACCGTCTCGACACGCGGGTGGAGTTGCTCTCCGGCGGCCAGCGGCAATCGCTGTCCCTGATCATGGCGGTTGGCGGCGAACCGGAGCTGCTGCTGCTCGACGAACATACCGCAGCACTTGATCCGCGCACCGCCGATATCGTCATGCAGGCGACAATCCGCGCGGTCGAAGCCTTGAAGCTGACGACGCTGATGGTGACGCACAACATGCAGCACGCGGTGGATTTCGGCCACAAGGTCATCATGCTCGATGCCGGGCGCGTGCGTCTCGAAATCGACGGCAAGGACAAGGCCCAGACGACGGTGCCGGACCTGATCGGCCATTTCTCCGTCAAAACCGACCGCATGTTCCTGGCGAGCTGACGATCATGGATATTCTTCAAAACACCCTGGCGAGCTTCATCTCGCTCGTTCCGGTGACGCTGGCGCAGAGCCTGATCCTCGCCTTCGTCGTGCTCGGGATCATGATCCCGTTCCGCATGCTGAGCTTTCCGGATCTGACCAGCGAAGGCGCGTTCCCGCTTGGCGGCTGCGTCTGCGGCGTCCTTATGGCGGCCGGCATGTCGCCGCTTGCCGCAATCGGCATCGCGCTCGTCGCCGGCTTCGTCGCCGGCTGCTGCACGGCCTTCATTCATCTTCGGTTCCGGATCCACACGCTGCTTGCCGGCATCCTGATGATGACGATGCTCTATTCGATCAATCTCAGGATCATGGGCCGATCGAACCTCTCGGTCTTCGGCGCTCCGACGGTCTTCGACTGGGCGCCGGGGCTGCAGCCGGGCTTCCCGGCAAGCAAGATTGTCGTCGCCGGGCTGATTGCGCTCATCGTCTTCTTCCTGCTCTATCACTTCTTCCGGACGGAGAAGGGCACGGCGGTGCGCGCCGTCGGCGCCAACCCCGACATGGCGGAAGCGCAAGGCATCAATGTCTGGCTGGCGACGATCGGCGGCGTAGGACTTGCGGGCGCGTTTTCGGCCGCAAGCGGCGCGCTGATGGTGCAGTCGCAGGGCTTTGCCGACGTCAACATGGGGCTTGGCATCCTGATCAACGGACTTGCAGCGCTGATGATCGGCGAAGCGATCGTCGGCAAGCAAAATGTGCTGCGCCAGCTCGCAGCCCCCTTTGTCGGCGCGATCGTCTACTATCAGCTGGTCTCCTTCTGCCTGGCGGCCGGCATGCCGCCGCCGGATCTGAAACTTGCGACCGGCCTGTTCGTTCTCGCCATGCTGGCTCTTCCGAGCCTCAAGCGAAGCCGCGGGCCAGCACCCGCCCGCGAAACCGTTCGCGAATAAACAAGGACCACCTTCATGAATGCAGTTCCTGATTTTGCTGCGATCGAGGCCATGGATGCAGCCGATTGGCTGCGCCCCATGCGCGAGCGCTTCATCCTGCCGCCGGGCCTCATCTATCTCGACGGCAACTCGCTGGGCGTCGCCTCGACCGCCGCCTTCGACGAACTGCGCAAGGCCGCGACCGAGGAATGGGGCCAGGATCTCATCCGTAGCTGGAATACGGCAGGCTGGTTCGACATGCCGCTTGCGCTCGGCGATCGGGTCGGGCGGCTGATCGGGGCCGCCGCCGGCCAGACGGTCGTCTGCGACACCACGTCGATCAACATCTACAAGGCCTTGCATGCCGCCATGGCCTTGCGACCCGATCGTTCGGTAATCGTAAGCGAGGGCGGCAGTTTCCCGACCGACCTTTACATGGCCGAGGGTGTGGTCTCGACCCGTCCCGGCGCTTCGCTGCGTCTCGAAGGGGTTGATGCGCCCGAGATCGAGGACCTGATCGACGGCAGCGTCGCCGTGGTTCTCGTCAACCACGTGAACTACAAGTCCGGCGTGTTGCGTGACATGGCGGCGTTGACCCGCAAGGCGCAGGAGCATGGCGCGCTGGTCATCTGGGATCTCTGCCATACGGCCGGCGCCCTGCCGGTCGATCTCGACGGCGCCAATGTCGATTTCGCCGTCGGCTGCACCTACAAATATCTGAACGGCGGCCCCGGAGCCCCTGCCTTCATCTATGCGGCCACCCGTCATCACGGCGACATCCGTCAGCCGCTGAGCGGCTGGTGGGGGCACGCCCGCCCGTTCGCCTTCGAACAGCACTATGCCGCCGGCGAGGGTATCCGTCGCTTCCTCTGCGGCACGCAACCGATCCTTTCGCTTCGCGCGCTCAAGGGCGCGCTCGACGTCTGGGCCGAGGTCGACATGGCGGCGTTGCGCGAGAAGAGCATCCGGCTCACGGATCTCTTCATCACGCTCGTCGAGGCGAAATGCGGCGCCTATGGGCTGGAGCTCGAAAGCCCGCGCGACGGCGCGAAGCGCGGCAGCCAGGTTTCGTTCAGCCATCCAAACAGCTACGAGGTCATGCAGGCGCTGATTGCCCGCGGCGTCATCGGCGATTTCCGCGCGCCCACCACCATGCGCTTCGGCTTCACGCCGCTCTATGTGAGCTATGCCGACGTCTGGCGGGCGGTTGAGATTCTGGAAGAGATCCTCAGCACCGGTGCATGGGAGGACGCGCGTTTCGCGGTCCGGGCAGCCGTGACCTGAGTGATGGCGCTGACGGACTGCGGGCGGCATTTCGCCCGCAGCTTCTGTTCAGGCGCAGATTAAGGTCGCCGCCCAGCAGCGGACTGGTTCGGGGCCATCGTGCCCGAAGGTGAGCGGACGGAAAACGGGGGACTTAAGCAATGACTGCGCCACACCGTCCGACCCCGAATGAAATCGCCGAAGCCCGCCAGCGCATTGCGCCGCACTTTAAGCGCACGCCGCTGGTCAGGCTCGACCTCGGACTTCCTAACCGGCAGATCTTCTTGAAACTGGAGACTTTGTCTCCGATCGGCGCCTTCAAGCTTCGCCCGGCGCTGAACGCAGTCTTGTCGCGCGATCCCGCGGCTCTGCGGCAGGGCGTGGCGGTCACCAGTTCCGGCAACATGGCCTATGGCATGGCCTGGGCTGCACGCCTCGTCGGCGCGCCGATGGTTGCCTACATGTATCGCGGCGCGCCGCAGACCAAGATCGAGGGCGTGCGCGCGCTTGGCGGCGAGGTGCGCTTCGTCACCCGAGAAACGTGGTGGGATTACATCACCGGCGCGGACCGGCCGGACGCGCCGGAACTGCTGATCAATCCGGTGACGGATCAGGCGGTGCTTGCCGGCAACGCTTCCATCGGCATGGAAATCGCCGAGGATTTGCCCGATGTCGACGTGGTGCTCACTCCCTATGGCGGTGGCAGCTTGACCACTGGGGTCGCAAGTGCCGTCAAGATCGCTTCCGACCGCCGCCGTGTCTTTGCGGTCGAGGATGACAGCGCTGCCCCGGTTTGCGCCGCCCTTGCGGCAGGGCGGATCGTGACGGTGGAAATGCGCCCCTCGTTCATCAAGAGCATTGGCGCGCCGTCGTTGGTGCCTAAGCTTTGGCCGGTCGCGCGCGAGTTGATCGATGGCGCGATTGCCGTCAGCCCGGCTCAGGTGACCGATGGGATGCGGCTGTTGTTTAAGAAGGCGAAGATCGTCACCGAAGGAGCAGGCGCTGCCTCGCTCGCCGCCGCGATCGCGCGGCCGGACCTCAAGGGAAACGTCGTCTGCGTGATCTCCGGCGGCAACATCGACGCGGCGGCCTATTCCGTGGTGCTCGGCGGCGGCATTCCCGCAGCCTGACCAGAACTCAGACGCCGAGATAGCGGTCCTGAAGCTCAGGAGTCAACGCGGACGGTAGCCCCTCGAAAACCGCCGCGCCTTTTTCCAGGACGAAGCAGCGGTCGGCCACCGGCAGCAGTTCCGAAAGCGTCTTGTCGACCACCAGGATCGACTGTCCCGCCTCCTTCAGCGTGCGGATCGCCGACCAGATGTCCTGGCGGATGACTGGCGCCAGCCCTTCGGTCGCCTCGTCGAGAATGAGAAGGCTGGGATTGGTCATCAGCGCCCGGCCGATGGCGAGCATCTGCTGCTCGCCGCCCGAAAGCGTGTTGGCATACTGGTCGTGCCGCTCGCCGAGGCGGGGAAAGAGGGCGATGACTTTCTCGAAGGTCCACGCGCTGCCGCGCGCCGTGGCTATGAGGTTTTCCATGACGGTGAGATTGGGAAAGCAGCGCCGCCCCTCGGGTACGAGGCCAAGGCCGAGCCTGGCGATCCGGTGCGGGCGCATGCCGGAGATCGCCTTGCCGGCGAAGGAGATGGCGCCGGCGCGTGGGCGCACGAGGCCGAGGATCGAATTGATCGTCGTCGTCTTGCCCATGCCGTTGCGGCCCATGAGCGCGACCACCTCGCCCTGCCGCACATCGAGATTGACGCCGAAAAGCGCCTGGGAAGCCCCGTAAAAGGTTTCGAGGCCCTTGATTTCGAGCAGGCTCACGCGGCTTCTCCCAGATAGGCCCGGCGCACTTCCGGGTCGCTGCGGATCTCATCGACCGTGCCTGACGCGATGATGCGACCATAGACGAGCACGGATATCCGGTCGGCGAGCGCGAAGACCGCGTCCATGTCGTGCTCCACCAAGAGCATCGGTGCCTCATGGCGCAAGCCGTCGAGGAACGTGGTCAGCCGCTTCGAGCCCTCCGGTCCCATGCCGGCCATAGGCTCGTCGAGGAGGAACGCGTTCGGCGAAAGCGCCAGCGCGATCGCGATCTCCAGTTGCCGGCGTTCGCCGTGAGAAAGTTCTGCCGCCGGCACATGGGCGCGCGCGGCGAGGTCGACGCGTTCGAGCATCGCCATGGCCGGCTCAGTCAGGTCCTTGTCGCGGGTCACCTGGCGGAAGAAGCGGAAGCTGCTGCCCTGCCGCGCCTGCACCGCCAGCATGACGTTGCGAAGTGCTGAAAACTCCTGCGCCAGCGAGGAGATCTGGAAGCTGCGTGCAAGACCGAGTCTGGCGCGGGCGGCCATGTCGAGGTTGCCAATGTCCTCTCCAAGAAAGCGGATGGTGCCGCTGTCGGCCTTGAGCGAACCGGCGATCTGGTGGATCAGTGTGCTTTTTCCGGCGCCGTTCGGGCCGATCAGCGCGTGGATCTGACCCGGGCGAAGATCGAGGCTCACCCCGTCGGTGGCCTTGAGGGCACCGAAGGATTTGCGGAGATCGCGGATTTCGAGAACGGGCTCAGACATGGCGCGGCTTTCCGGAGAGGAGACCCAGCAATCCGCCGCGGGCAAAGAGCACGATGCCGAGAAGGATCAGGCCGAGGAAGAACTGCCAGCGTTCGGTGATGCCGCCGAGCACATATTCGAAGAAGACGAAGACCATCGCGCCGGCGACCGGGCCGAACAGCCGGCCCTTGCCGCCGAGGATGATCAGCACGATCAGTTCGCCCGACATGTGCCAGGACAGCATCGAGGGGCCGACGAAGCGGTTGAGATCGGCATAAAGCGCCCCGGCAAGGCCCGTGATCATCGCCGAGACCGCAAAAGCGACGAGCCGGATATGGAAGGGCGCGATGCCGACGGCTGCAAGGCGGGTTCCGTTCTGCCTTGCCGCCTGCAGCGCGCTGCCGAAGCGCGAACCCTCGATCGCGCGGAACAGAAGAAGTGCGGCCATGAGTGCAGCATAACAGATCAGGAAATAGGGCAGGGGCTTGGCGGTGTTGACGCCGGGAAAGGCGTTGCGCATCGACAGGGAGAGCCCGTCTTCGCCGCCATAGGCCGGCCAGGAGATCGCGAAATAGTAGATCATCTGCGCGAAGGCGAGCGTGATCATGATGAAATAGACGCCTGATGTGCGCAGGCTGACGGCACCGATCGGCAGCGCCACGAGTCCGGCGACCGCAGCGGCCGTTACCCAAATGAGCGGCATCGACGTCGTGGCCGGAATGTCGGCGAAGAGCGGTTCTGCATTGAAGGCATGCGTCGCGAGGATGCCGGCGACGTAGCCGCCGAGGCCGAAGAAGGCGGCGTGCCCGAAGGAGAGCAGCCCACCGAGCCCAAGCGCGAGATTGAGGCCGACGGCAGCGAGCGCCAGCACGGTGACGCGGGTCGCGAGCGTTACGTAGAAGGGTTCGCCCAGGCCGGCGGCCAGAAGCGGTGTGCCGAGAAGCAGAAGGGCGAGAAGCAGGTTGACGGTGGTTTCGCGGCTCATCGGGACCTCACGCTTGCGCCGCAAACAGGCCGCTCGGCCTGAAGGCGAGGATCAGCGCCATGACCACATAGATCAGCATCGAAGCGAGTGCGGCGCCGATCGTCGTCGCCTGCGACGCGGGCATGGTGAGCGCCAGCAGCGAGGGAAGCAGGAAGCGGCCCATCGTATCGACCACGCCGACAATCACCGCGCCGACCAGCGCGCCCTTGATGGAGCCGATGCCGCCGATGACGATGACGACGAAGGCAAGGATGAGCACCGGCTCGCCCATGCCGACCTGCACCGATTGCAGCGCGCCGACGAGCGCGCCGGCAAGGCCCGCGAGCGCTGCGCCAAGCGCGAAGACGACCGTGTAAAGCGTGCCGATGTCGACGCCGAGCGCCCCGATCATCTCGCGGTCGGACTCGCCCGCCCGGATGCGCATGCCGAGACGCGTCCTTGAAATCAGCAGGTAGAGACCGACAGCCACTGCGATGCCTACGCCGATGATCGCCAGGCGATAGAGCTGATACTGGCCGCCGCCCGGGAGCGGCACCGCGCCCTGCAGCAAAAGCGGTATGTCGAGATAGAGCGGGAACGAACCGAAGAGCCAGCGGGCACCTTCGGACAGGATCAGGATCAGCGCGAAGGTCGCGAGCACCTGGTCGAGATGATCACGGTCGTAGAGCCTGCGGATGACCGCGACTTCGATGATCGCACCGACGCCGGCGGCGGCCGCTAGGCTGGCGATCAGCCCGATCCAGAAGGAGCCGGTGGCCGCGGCGACGGTGGCGCAGGCGAAGGCGCCGATCATGTAGAGCGAGCCGTGGGCGAGGTTGATCAACCCCATGACGCCGAAGATCAGCGTCAGGCCGGCGGCCATCAGAAACAGCATCACACCGAGCTGCAGCCCGTTGAGCAGTTGTTCAATCAGAAGTGCGGTGAACAAGAGACCGGTCCAAGCTTCATTTGGGAGGACATGGATCACCGACCGGATGCCGGCGTGAAGGCCGGGCATCCGGGCGATAACAGCGCCGAAGCATTACATGCTGCACTTCTCGGCGTAGGCGTCCTTGTGATCGTCGAAGGCGGTGGCGATGATCTTGTTGGTGAGCGTGCCATCGTCTTCCTTCACCACCTCGCGAACGTAGATGTTCTGGATCGGGTGGTTGTTGTTGTTGAAGACGAACTTGCCGCGCACCGACTGGAAGTCCGCCGCCTTGAGCGCCGCGCGGAAGGCGTCCTTGTCCTTGACATCAGCCTTTGAGAGAGCTGCGAGGATCAGGTTTGCCGTATCCCAGCTCTGTGCCGCATAGATCGAGGGAAGGCGCTTGTATTCGGCCTTGAAGGCTTCGACGAATTCCTTGTTGGCCTCGTTGTCGAGGTCCTTCGACCAGGTCGCTGAGTTCTTGACGCCGAGCGCAGCATCGCCGATTGCCGGCAGGACATCCTGGCTGAAGGAGAAGCCGGGGCCCATCACCGGGATGTTCACGCCCGACTGGGCATATTGCTTCATGAAGGCGATGCCCATGCCGCCGGGCAGGAAGAAGTAGACACTATCGGCGCCGGACGCACGGATCTGGGCGATTTCGGCGGCATAGTCCGTCTGGCCGACCTGCGTGTAGATCTCGCCGGCGAGGCTGCCCTTGTAGTAGCGCTTGAAGCCGGTCAGCGCGTCCTTGCCGGCCGGGTAGTTGGGCGCCAGGATGAAGGCGTTCTTGTAGTCCTTGTTGGCGTATTGCCCCATCGCCTCATGGAAATTGTCGTTCTGATAGGCGACGTTGAAATAGTTCGGGTTGCAGTTCGCACCGGCAAGAGCCGAGGGGCCGGCATTGGGCGAGAGATAGATCACGTCCTGCGCGACCGTGTTCGGCACGACGGCCATCGCCAGGTTCGACCAGATAATGCCGGTCATGAGATCGACCTTGTCGCCCTGGATCATCTTCTCGGCGATCTGCACCGCAAGTTCCGGCTTCTGGGCATCGTCCTCGATCACCAGTTCCACGTCCTTGTTGCCCGATTGCTTGATCGCCAGCGTGAAGGCGTCGCGCATGTCGATGCCGAGTCCCGCGCCGCCGCCCGAAAGCGTGGTGATGACGCCGATCTTCACCGGCTCGGCATGGGCAAGGCTCGACGTCGCAAGCGAGAGGCCAAGAAGGCTCGCTGCCAGAATGCGGTTCATGCTGTTCTCCTCGTTTTGGGGTTCCCTTATAAATGTGTTCTATCAGAGGCCCGTGCGCACGTGCCAGAGCTCAGGGAAGAGTTCCACTTCGAGCATCTTTTTCAGATAGGACGCGCCGGATGTGCCCCCGGTTCCGCGTTTCATGCCGATGATGCGTTCGACCGTTGTGACGTGGTTGAAGCGCCAGCGGCGGAAGTAATCCTCGAAATCGACCAGCTTCTCGGCGAGCTCGTAAAGCATCCAGTAGCGCTCGGGATCGCGGTAGACGGTCTGCCAGGCGGCAAAGACCTTGTCGCTTTCCGTGCGGGTTTCGCGCCAATCGGTCCGATCGGCCTCCTCGCCAACGTCGAAGCCGTTGCGCGAAAGAAGCCGGATCGCTTCGTCGTAGAGCGACGGCGCGGCGAGGATCGCTTCCAGCTTCTCCATGATGTCGGGCCGGTGCGCATGGGGCCCTAGCATCGCGACATTGCGGTTGCCGGCGAGGAACTCGATCGCCCGGTACTGCCAGGACTGGAAGCCGGAGGATTGGCCGAGCGATTCGCGGAACGTGGTGTATTCGCTGGGCGTCATCGTGCGCAGCACGTCCCAGGCGCTGTTTAGCTGCTCGAAGATGCGCGCAACCCGCGTCAGCATCTTGAACGCAGGTTCCAGCCGGTCGTCGCGGATCGAGCGGACCGCGGCGTTGATCTCGTGCAGCGCGAGCTTCATCCAGAGCTCCGATGTCTGATGCTGGATGATGAACAGCATCTCGTCGTGCGCCTTGGAAAGCGGCTCCTGTGCGTCGAGCACCTTCTCCAGCATGAGGTAGTCGCTGTAGGACATGCGTCCCTTGAACGACATCTGCGCGCCTTCTTTCGAAGGGTCGTATGACTTGCTCATGGTTTTAGTTCTCCGACCGCAATCGGAACCGCTGGATCTTGCCCGTGGCTGTTTTCGGCAGGCTGTCCAGGAATTTTACCGATCGCGGATATTTGTAGGGCGCGATCGTCGCCTTCACGTGGTCCTGCAGGCGCTTGATCGTCGCGGCGTCTGCCGAAACGCCTGATACCAGCACGACATAGGCCTCGACGATCTGGCCTCGCTCCGCATCGGGCGCGCCGACGACGGCACATTCGGCGACTTCCGGGTGGGAAATCAGGGCGGCCTCGACCTCCGGGCCGGCGATGTTGTAGCCGGCGGTGATGATCATGTCGTCTGACCGGGCGGCGAAATGGAAGAAACCGTCCTCGTCCTGGTAGAAGGCGTCGCCGGTGAGGTTCCAGCCCTCGCGGACATAGTCGCGCTGGCGGCTGTCGGCCATGTAGCGGCAGCCGGTGGGGCCGCGCACGGCAAGCTTGCCGATCGTGCCGCGCGGGACTTCCCGCATCTCGTCGTCGACGATCCGGGCTTCATAGCCGCCGACGGGTTTCCCGGTCGAGGCGGCCTTGCGGTCCTCGAAACGGTTGGAAATGAAGATGTGCAGCATCTCGGTCGCACCGATCCCGTCGAGGATCGGCTTGCCGGTCTTTGCCGTCCATTCCTCGAAGACGGGTCCCGGCAAGGTCTCGCCCGCCGAGATCGCCACGCGCAGGGAGGAGAGGTCGGCGCCGTCGTCCATCGCCTTCATCATCGCCCGATAGGCTGTGGGGGCGGTAAACGAGATCGTCGCTTTGTACTTCTCGATGATCTCCACCATGTTGGCGGGCGTCGCGTGCTCGAGCAGCGTTGCCGCCGCCCCGAAACGCAAAGGGAAGATCGCAAGGCCGCCGAGGCCGAAGGTGAAGGCGAGCGGCGGCGAGCCGACGAAAACATCGTCAGGGGTGACCCCGAGGACCTCCCGGGCATAACCGTCGGCGATCGCAAGGAGATCGCGGTGGAAGTGCATGGTTGCCTTTGGGATCCCCGTCGTGCCCGAGGTGAAGCCGAGAAGCGCCACGTCGTCGCGGCCGGTTTTCACCGCCTCGAAGACCACCGACTTGTCGAGTGCAATACGGTCGAGTTCGGCGTCGTGGTTCGCAGTCCCGTCGAAGCCGATGACCTGTTTCAGATAGCGGCTGTCCTTGGCGCAGGCGATCATCTCGTCCATCAGGCGCGTGTCGCAGAGCGCAAGGCCGATCTCTGCCTTGTCGACGATCTTCGTCAGTTCGCCGGCGCGCAGCATCGGCATGGTGTTGACGACGACCGCGCCGGCCTTTGTCGCCGCCAGCCAGCAGGCGACCATTGCCGGATTGTTGGCGGAGCGGATGAGCACGCGCTGTCCCGGCTTCACGCCGTAGTTCTCGACGAGCGCATGGGCGAGCCGGTTCGTCCAGTCGGACAGTTCCTTGTAGGTTCGGTGGCGGCCGTTGCCGATCAGCGCGGTATGGTCGCCAAAACCCTTGGCGACCATGACGTCCGTCAGTTCGACGGCGGCGTTGAGGTGGTCCGGGTAGTCGAAGCCTTCGAGAAGGAATTCCGGCCATTCTTCCGGTGGTGGCAGATGGTCGCGTGTGAACGTATCGACGTGCGAAGTCGGTCCAAGCATGTGGCGGCTGTTCCCTTGTTCAGTTCCTGCCTGTTGCGCAGGCATTTTTCAAAGCCGGCTAAATTTCGTGCGGTGGTGCGGAGCCCTGCCGTGCGAACTGGTCGCAAGCTTCGCCGCATCGTCGCCGATGGGCTGCGCCGTCGCTGCGACAACTCCAATGATCGTGATGGGCACAGCGAGACCTCCACTTCTCGGCTGAACATGAGGCAGCATCGCACCAGTCCAAAATTATTTCAAGCCTAAAGTTTTTCCGATGATGCCATTGCGTTTCTGGCCGGGGCGGGTGATTTCTATGCGTGGGGAGACATCGAAGGGAGGATTGCATCGATGCTGGAACACCGTGTTTCCGATTGGAACGACGCCTATGCCAATGGCGTGAACATTGCGCGGGGTGATCGGTGGCCGGAGGCATGGGCGGGGCCTGCCGAGGCATTCCGCAACGCGCTTTCAGCATCGGGGCTTGCCAAGCTTGACGTTGCCTATGGCAAGCGATCCAGAAACCGCATGGACCTGTTTTTCCCCGATGGCGCGGCGAAAGGTCTGGTCGTTTTCGTCCATGGTGGCTTCTGGCTGCAGCTCGACAAGAGCTTCTGGTCGCATCTCGCGGCAGGCGCTGTCGCCCATGGCTATGCCGTAGCCATGCCCTCCTACACGCTCTGCCCGGAGATCCGGATTGCCGGGATTGTCGGCGAGGTCGCGGCGGCCATCAGCGAAGCGGCGAAGCTGGTTGAAGGGCCGCTGATGCTGGCCGGCCATTCCGCCGGCGGCCATCTCGTCAGCCGGATGATCACCGCGAGCGCGCCGCTTGCGCCGGATGTCCAGGAGCGAATCCGCAACGTCGTCTCGATCTCGGGCGTGCACGATCTGCGTCCAATCATGTCGACGGGGATGAACGAGAAACTGGCGATCGACGAGGCGGAGGCGCTTTCGGAGAGCCCGGCGCTGCTGCGGCCAATGCCAAATGCCCGCATCACCTGCTGGGTCGGTGGCGGCGAGCGCGCGGAGTTCCTGCGCCAGAATGCGCTCCTTGCCAACATCTGGATCGGGCTCGGGGCGACCACGGCGACCGTCGTGGAGCCGGACAGGCATCACTTCAACATCATCGATGGTCTTGCCGATGCCGGGCATCCGCTGACGAGAACCTTGCTCTCCGTGTGAGCGCGGCGCCGAACCAAGCTGTGAAGCTCGAGTGACCCGGCTGGCTCTCCCCTCCGCGCCGTGTCACCGTGGGGCGCCATAACACCCTAGGGTTATTGGCATAGCCTTCGATTTCCCCGACGTTTCCTGCCTGTTCGTTGGAGGAGGGGAACATGACGCAAAACATTAAACTCGATCGAACCCTTGGTCTGTGGTCGGTGGTGCTGTTCGGGCTTGCCTATATGACGCCGATGATCGTGTTCGGCACGTTCGGGGCGCTGGCCTCGGCAAGCCAGGGCACGACGGCGATGGCCTATTTCATCGCGGCGCTTGCGATCTTCCTGACGGCCGCGAGCTACGGGGTCATGGCGAAGGTCTATCCGGTCGCCGGATCCGCCTACACCTACGCCCGTAAGTCGCTGAATTCGGGCGCGGGCTTCCTTGTCGGCTGGGCCGTCCTGCTCGACTACTTCTTCCTGCCGATGGTTATCTGGCTGATCGGCGCTGCCTATCTGGGCTCCGCCTTCCCGGCCGTTCCGGCCTGGCTGTGGATCGCCGGTTTCATCGTGCTGACGACGGCCGTGAACGTCATCGGCATCGCGTTCGCCAACCGGGTAAACGTCGTGCTGATGCTGGTGCAGCTCACGGTGCTGGTCGCCTTCGTTGCGCTGGCAGCGCGTTATGTCGTTGCCATCAACGGCGCCGGTGGGCTTGCGTCGGTACGGCCATTCTTTGAAGCGAATGTACCGTTCAGCGCTTCCGTCGCCGGTGCGGCGATCGCGGCCTATTCTTTCCTGGGCTTCGATGCCGTTTCGACCCTGACGGAGGAGACACGTGATCCCACCCGCACCATGCCGAAGGCAATCATGATCATCGCGGTCATCGGCGGGATCATCTTCACGGGGTCGGCCTATGTCACGCAGCTCGCCCATCCCGGCGGCGCGTTCACCTCCGTCGATTCCGCCGCTTCGGAAATCGCCCTGATGATCGGCGGCGATCTCTTCGTGACCCTGTTCCTCGCCACGCTCGTGGTTGCCCAGTTCACCTCGGGCCTTGCGGCACAGGCGAGCGTCGGACGGCTGCTGTTCGCCATGGGCCGCGACGGCGTGTTGCCGGCCGGTGTCTTTGGCAAACTGCACGAGAAATGGCGCACGCCGGTTTTCAACCTCGTGCTCGTCGGCATCGTCGGCCTGCTCGCGCTCACGCTTGATGTGACGACCTCGACGTCCTTCATCAATTTCGGCGCTTTCCTCGCCTTCACTGCCGTCAATGTGTCGGTGATCGCGCTCTACCTGCAGGGCAACGCAATCGTGCGGCCGCTTGGCGCGCTCCTCGGACTTGTCGTGCCGGCTGTCGGTGCGGTCTGCGACCTGTTCCTGCTGTGGAATCTCGATGGCCACGCCAAGCTTCTGGGTATCATCTGGCTGGCTGTCGGCGTGTGCTATCTCGCCTACCTCACCCGGTTTTTCCAGTCTGCGCCGCCGGAAGTCGAGTTCGTCGAATGATCAGCGGCGGCTGAGGAAGAGATGGAAGAGTTCCGCCTGGCTGGAAATGGTGAGCTTGGCATAGGCCTGGCGACGATGGACCTTGACCGTATTCGGCGAGAGGCCGAGCGTCGCGGCGATCGAATAGGTCGAGTGACCCTTGAGGATCAGGGTCACGATCTCCAGTTCCCGTTTCGAAAGCAATGGGTGGCTGATCGTCGCCGCGGCATCGTCCTCCTGGCGCGGCGGGTCGAACCGCGCGCGCCAGTGCCGTTCAGCGAGCGCCCGGACGATCGGCGCCGCGCTTTCCAACCGTGCGATATCACGGCGGGAGAAGGCAGGCACTGTGCCGATGCGCGAGAGCGACAGCACTGCATCGACGTCCGGAAGCTTCAGAATGAAGCCGATCTCGTCGACGATGCCAGTCGCCTGGTAGTGGCGGCGGAAGTATTCCGTCTCGGTGAAGCGGTCCGGCGCCAATCGTCGCATCACCAGCACGCCGTCGGGTTTTGCACTGCGGACGGCATCGTAGAACGGGTCGAGTATGTAGGCGCCGGCAAGGTAGTGGTCGACGATGGTGATGCGGTCGCCGACGATGCGGTCGTTATCGAGATCGAAGGCCTTACCGCTTGGCGAATAGGCAAAGCCGTTCATCATCTCGAAGGAGACGAGTTGCCGAAGCGCACGCTCCAGAGCCTCCGGGAAACCGAGTTCGCCGAGGTTCGCTACGGCCTCTGCGAGCCCGGCATTCCAATCATCGATATAGGCGCTCGCCCCACCGGATCTTGCTGCCACATCCATTCCCCACCTGTCGAAGACAAGACCTAGCACGGAGTCCGCAGTCATGCAGACGATTTCTCGCGCCCTTGCGCCCACGCATCCGCTCGATCTGCCCGCAACGGAGATCGCTGCCGGCATCCGCGCCCGCCATTTTTCCGCCGAGGCGGTCGTTGCCGAATCCCTGCGCCGCGCGAAAATTGTCAACCAATCGCTGAACGCGTTCACGCTGCTGCGTGAGGAGGCAGCACTTGCATCCGCGCGGGCGGCTGACGAACTTGTCGCAACCGGCGGCAACACGCCCGTTCTTCTCGGCGTCCCCTTTGCCGCCAAGGATCTGACGCCGACCAAGGGCGATCTCACCACGCTCGGCTCCTGGACGCGCGGGGATTGGGTTCCAACAAAGACTGCGCTGTGCATCGAGCGGCTCGAGGACGCCGGCGCGATCCTCATCGGCAAGACGACGACGCCGGAATTCGCCCATTCCAGTTTCACGTCGAGCCCACGATGGGGCGTGACCCGCAACCCCTGGAACCCGGAGCGAACCTCCGGCGGCTCGTCCGGTGGATCGGCGGTCGCCGTCGCCACCGGCGTTGTCCCGTTCGCCGAAGGCACGGACATGGGCGGGTCGGTGCGTATTCCTGCCGCGCTCTCGGGTGCCGTCGGCTTCAAGCCCAGCCTTGGTCGAGTTCCCATGACCATCCTGCCGAGCGTCTTCGACAACATATCCCATTTCGGCCCGCTGGCGCGGACCATCGGCGACTCTATCGCCTTCATGGCCGCGGCCGCCGGATCGGATGATGCGGACATTTCTTCGCTGCCGCTTCCCTTCGTGGTCGACAGGGCACAGGCCGGCTCTCTTGGGGGCCGGCGCTTCGCGCTTTCGCTGGATTTTGGTTACTACAGAGTCGAGGCGCCGGTGCAAGCCGCCATCCTGGCCGCGGTCGAGCAGCTTCGTGCGGCCGGGGCCACGGTGGAACTCGTGGATATCGGCTGGTCTCGAGCCGTCAACGACCAATGGTACGATCTCTGGTGTGTGTTCATGGCCGCATTTTTCGGCGACGCGATCGATGGCTACCGCGAGCGCATGGACCCGATCGTCATCGAGCTCATCGAACGTGGGCTTGGTCTGAGCGCCACAGTCTACAAACGGGTGGAACTGCTTCGGACCGCGATGTGGCTTGATCTCGCCGCCATCCTTGCCCGCTACGATGCGCTGCTTTGCCCGACCTGCGCGGTCACGGCCCCTTCAGCCGACGCGGACGACAACGACTACGTTGCCGATACGCCAGAGGGGCGTTTTCGCGGGCTGGACATGACCTGCCCGTTCAACCTGCTGCCGCAGTGTCCGGCTCTCTCGGTGCCTGCCGGCCTCGCCAACGATGGCCTGCCTGTTGGCCTGCAAGTCGTCGGCCGTCGTTATGGCGATGAGGAGCTGTTGTCGATCGGCGGCGCAATCGAGAGCGTATTGCAGGCTTCGGGTCTTGCAGTCGGTCGAGCAAAGTGGTGGCGCTGGTGAGCTATCGCCATCGAGTGCCATCTGTCATTTGAGAGCACCGGGCTTGTCGCTTCCGGACCTGCTATCCTTCGGGTGGAGCCTGCGGCCCGGCCGAAGCCAAGGCCTCAAAGCAGCAGGAGTTTCTTCAGCACCGAAAAGACGTCCTTGTAGGGCAGTCTGGTTGCGCCGGCGACGGCAAAGGGAATGAGCGCGGCAGCCGCGACAGGCACGACGGCGCTGCGGCTGATGAGCACCGACGAGAGCTTGTTGGTCATATCGAAGAGCTTGCTCGGGTCCGCCAGCTCTTCGTCCGGCTCGGTGGCTGCGTCCGAGAGCACATTGCGACCGAGCACCTTGCGTTCGGCTGCGCGGTGGAAACGTGTCGCCTGCACGCCAAGCATCAGCAATGCCCGGCATAATGAGGCGCACCATGACCGGGTATCAGCGAATGAAGATCAGCGCCATGCCGAGGACGACGAGGGCAGCCCCGGCCCAGGCACCGGCGGCAGGCCGTTCGCCCGTTCGCAGCCAGAGCATCGGCAGGATCATGACCGGCGAGGTCGCCGACAATGTCGATACGATGCCCACCTTGCCGCCCGCGAGCGCGAAGAGCAGCAGCGTCATCCCCATGCCAAGGGCGAGCATCCCGGTCAGCGCCGTCATTACGGCAACATTCAGCGTCAGCGGCGCCCTCGGTTTGACCGATGGAATAGGCAGCTGGATCAGGATGCTCAGACAGAAGGCCGCAATGCCGACGCGCAGCATGGAGGCGACAAAAGGATCGATGCCGGCGGCCATGACCGGTCGCACGATGATCGAGCCGATCGCCTGGCCGGTGGCGGCGCCGAGCCCGAGCAGGACGCCGATCCAAAGCGGCCCCTTGACCTTTTCCCATTCGTGAATCTGCGCCCGGCGCTTGCCGAAGAGAATGGCGAGAAACACGCCGGTGGCCGTCAGCGCGATGCCTGCGACCGCCGTGGGTGACAGCGTTTCGCCGAGCACCAGCCAGCCGAGCAAGGCGGCGATCGGCGCGTTGAGGGCGAAGAGGATGCCGGCGCGGCGCGGACCGAGCCGGTTGAGCGCGGCGAAGAGCAGCGTGTCGCCGATGAAAATGCCGATCAAGCCGGACAAAAGCAGTGGGGTGACGCTTGCGGCATGAAGCTCGCGCCACGTCCCGGTGGCGAGCACGTAGATTGCGAGGAGCCCTGTGACGAAGACCTGCCGAAGGCGGTTGAAGGCGGGTGCGCCGAGATGGCCGGCCGGCCCGGCCGAGATCAATCCCGTCAGGGCCCAGCAGGTCGCCGCCCCCAGCGCGGCGAGTTCATGAATTGGCATGATGTTCCGATCGGTAGACTGCAGCTCCGCAGGAGCTCTCCTCGGCCTCCGTTAAAGCTTGAGCGGGCAGCATTCGTCCAGCGCTTTTTCAGCCGCATCAACAGAGCGTTTCGTCCTCAGTGGGGACGATGCGGCCTCGTTCACAGCGGCTGTCGGGCGTAAGCAGGCGATATGTCCAAGGGGTTGCGCGCTGACGTTGATTGCGAATGCGTCTTTCTGCACTTTTCTCCAGGCGCTCGGAACGCCTGAAGCCGGCTGTCGTTAGGTTCGGACATCAAAGGATCGCCCTTCTGGCTTTGGGCGTCGTTGCGACTGCTGGCGGCGTGGGCCTCGGCTACCTGTCGCGGCACTGACGGGATTCCTGACTGACGACGGCAAGGCGCTGCGGCGGCCGGTCCCCGCATCCTGAGCGATCTCGCGGCGCAGGGTCGGTGGATATTATGTGCAACTATTTGGTTGCGCATCTGTCGGTGGCCGCTATACTTGCAACCAAATCGTTGCACGAAAGGAAAGCGTCATGAGCTCATTCGATCGTATCGAGAAGGCAATCCTGCTGCGCGCGCCCATCGAGCGCGTCTGGCGGGCGATAACCGACGTCTCGGAATTCGGGCGGTGGTTTGGCGTCGAGCTGAACGAGCCGTTTGCTCCGGGACGGGCGGTAACCGGCTCATTCAAGGGAGAGTTCAACGAGGAGCATATTGCGAAATACCAGGCCGCGATGGGTCTCGAGCCGGCCCCGATCCGCCAGCCTGAACCGAATGCCGTTTTCTGCACCGTCGAGGAAATGGATGCGCCGCGGCTTTTCAGCTTCCGCTGGATACCCTACGGCCTCGACGCCGAATGCGATCCCGCGCGGGAGCCGACCACGCTCGTTGAATTCCGGCTGGAGGCGGTTGCCGGCGACACACGGCTGACGGTCACGGAATCCGGCTTCGAAAACGTGCCTGCGCATCGGCGCAAGCGCGCATTTCTCATGAATGACGGGGGCTGGAGCGCCCAGATTGAAAACATCAAGCGCCATGTCGAACACGCCTGAGCGCGAACTGGCGGGCGTCTTTGCGGCACTCGGCGATACGACCCGACTTGCGCTGGTCACGCGGCTCCTGGCCGCCGGTGCCCTGACGGCAACGGCGCTGTCCGAGGGGCAGGCAATCACCCGGCAGGCGATCGTGAAACACCTGCAGGTGCTGGTGACGGCAAGGCTGGTGGTGCACGAGCGTCACGGCAAAGAGGTCCTCTACGCGGTCGATCCACGTCGCCTCGAAGAGGCGCGCGCATTTCTCGAGGCGATCGCAGAGGGCTGGGACAAGGCGCTTGGCCGGCTCAAGTCGCTTGTCGAAGCGCCCTGAGGCGATGTGGGTTCGGCCCTGATGGCCGGATCAAAGTGCGTGTCCGTCGGCAACTTGGCCGACCTGGCCGGTGATCCGGTCCGGATGCGCCGGAGAGGAGAAACGGCACCTGCGATCCGATGATTGCCGACGGTTCCGGCCTTGGATACGTCTTTCGCGACGGACCACCTGGCGAGCGCCGGGAACGCCTGGTCTCGGTGCTCGAACCGATCTCGTGCCGCCAAAGGTCGAGATGCCCGCCCGGGTCGCGCGTCGCACTTGTCCGTGATTGGTCCGATCGGCTGTCCAGGCAGGCTTGAAATCGAAGCGCGCCGCTACAGTTGTTTTCTTTTGGTCACCGGGCGTGCGTGGACGGACCAATCTCACAAATGGCATTCGTGATCGCAGCCTTCCAGGGGTGGATCCGGCAGACCTCTCGCCGGGACTCGGGGTGCAGACATGAGGCAGGGTTCGTCCGGCGTCGATAGTTCCTGGATCAAGAAGGCCGACGAACTAGCGGCCCTCTTTCAGTTCACGGATGCCCTCTACCGCGCCGATTCGATCGCCGACATTTTCGATGCTACGTTCGATGCGATCGAGCGAGCCTTGCGCTGCAGCCGTGCCTCCATCCTGCTTTTCGACCATGAGGGGGTGATGCGCTTCGTCGCGTCGCGCGGGCTCTCGGAAGGTTACCGCCGGGCTGTTGACGGTCACTCGCCGTGGAAACCTGGTGACCGCGACGCCGCCCCGATTTTCATCAGTGACATAGAGCTTGCCGACGAGCCTGAGGCGCTCAAGGACACCATAAGACGCGAGGGGATCCGCGCGCTGGCCTTCATTCCCTTGACCGCCAACGGCGTGGTCATTGGAAAGTTTATGACCTATCGCGAAGTCGTGCACGTCTTCACGGAGGAGGAGGCCGTTCTCTCCCTGACGATCGCACGACAATTGGGCTTCAGCATCGAGCGTAGACGGACCGAGGAGGCGCATCAGCGTGCCGAGGAGGGACTTCGCCGCAGCAATGAGCGATTGCGGATCATCCTCGACAGCGCCAGCGAGTATGCGATCATCACGCTCGACGGTGCCGGACGGATCGCAAGCTGGAACAGCGGCGCCGAACGACTGCTCGGTTATCGCGAGAGCGAGATACTTGGCCAACCAGGCGGCATTTTCTTCAGCCCTCAGGACCGAGCGTCGGATGTCCCCGACCAGGAAATGCGAACGGCGCGCGAGGAGGGCCGCGCGACCAGCGAGCGCTGGCACTATCGCAAGGATGAATCCCGTTTCTGGGGTTCTGGCGTCATGCTTCCGGTCGAGGGGAGCGGACCGGACCGCTACCTCAAGATCTTCAGGGACCGAACCGAGGAGCGCAGGGCGGAAAAGCGGCAGAAGCTGCTGATCGGCGAACTCAATCATCGTGTGAAGAACACGCTGGCAACAGTGCAGTCCCTTGCCGAACAGACGCTGAAGAGCGTGGAGACGCCGGAAGCGTTCGCCAGTGCTTTCAACACCAGGCTGCTTGCTCTTGCCAAGGCGCACGACCTGCTCACGCGCGAGGCATGGCAGGCGGTATACCTCAACGACATTGCCCACGCCGTTCTCGCAGCCTGGATCGAAGATGGGCGCGTGTCTCTTCTAGGACCTGCGATCCGCATCAGTCCCAAACAGGCGCTCGCGCTTTCGATGGCGTTCAACGAATTGCTGACCAACGCGATCAAATACGGCGCTCTATCGAACAGCAGTGGCTGCGTTGTGCTGTCGTGGCAATGCAGCGACGCATGTTCGGTCCGGTGGGAAGAGCGCGGCGGACCATCGGCGTCACCCCCGCACCGCCAGGGGTTCGGGCTGCGCGTTCTCAACCGCGGGCTCGCCAGCGAACTCGGACGCCCGGTCGATCTTCGGTTCGAGCCGGCGGGTGTTACCTGCACGATCCGGATGGATTTCGTCGACGGGCGGCGCGCCGGCATGGACGACAGGGGGGAATGATCATGTCTGCGATTTTGGCGGGACGCCGGATACTTGTCGTCGAAGACGAGATGCTGGTGGCCATGTCGATCGAGGACACCTTGATCGATGCCGGCGGCGAGGTGGTTGGCCCCGCGCCCACCGTGGGGCGGGCATTGGGGCTGCTGCAGGACGAGGCCAAAATCGATGCCGTCGTGCTGGACATGAACCTCCAGGGACACAGCGGGCTTCCGGTCGCGGACGCATGCGATGAAAGATCGATCCCCTTTCTCATCCTGAGCGGCTATGGCGACACCGCTCTCAGCGGGACACGCCATGCGGCCCCGATCCTTTCCAAGCCCTTCGCGAGTGCGGTACTCGTGAAGGCTCTCACGACGCTTTTCGACGGCAGCCGCTCATGATGGGCCCGGGCACCCTGGCTGGTGGCGCCTGCATAGAGTGCCTCCCGCCCTGAAGGAACCGCATTTCATCCTGCGGGTTGGGTCGTCGGACCCAAATGCATCGGATGGCCCAATGTGTCGGGTGGATTGTGATCATGAACGCGGAACGCTGGATTCATATTTGCGTCGACATGCAGCGCATGTTCAGCGAGGAGACGCCATGGCAGGTGAACTGGATGGCGACGATCTCGGACCAGGTGCTGGAGGTTGCAGGTCGCTTTCCTGATCGCACTGTCTTTACCCGGTTCATTCCGCCACATTCGCCGGCAGAAATGCCTGGCATGTGGCGGTCCTATTATGAAAAATGGCCGATGATGACAGCGACACGGCTCGACCCGGGCATGCTCGATCTGCTTCATCCCTTGCAGCGTCTGGTGCCGCCTGCCCGGGTCCTCGACAAGCGCACCTATTCGCCCTGGCTAAGCGGCAAGCTGGAAAGCTTGCTCGCTCATCAGGACGTCGGAACGATCGTGGTGACGGGCGGCGAAACGGATGTCTGCGTCCTGGCGACCGCACTTGGCGCGATCGACCTTGGCTACAGGGTGATCCTGTTGAAGGACGCCGTCTGCAGCTCCGTCGATCAAACTTACAATGCCGCGCTCGACCTCCTCGGCAATCGCTTCTCGGTTCAGCTGGAGATCGCGACGACGCAGGAATGGCTCTCGCAGATGCGGGCTTAGGCGCGGCCATTTGGCAGGTCCCCAACACCCCTCGCGCCGCGGGTCAGGCCATGCTCGGCTCCCTTTCCGAAGACGTGCGGCTGGCAATCAGGCCGAGGATACCGACGCCAATGATCGCTGCCGCATAGATGTCGGTCGTGAGCTGGTAGCCCAGCGCCTTCGCCAGGAAGCCGGCGAGAATTGCCGGCAGGCTGAACGCCAGGTAGCTCTGGATGTAGATGGTGGATAGCAGCCCGGCGCGCTCGTCGGCTTTTGCCAGCGGCATGATCGAGCCGAGCGTGGCGAGGAAGCTCGTGCCGAAACCCATGCCGGTGAGAAGCGTGCCGACGACCAGGACGGGCACATAGGCGAGGTGGGTTCCGGTGACCACGGTCAGCATGCCGAAGGTCGTGCTCAGGACGCCGAAGGTCAGGTTTGCCTGAGGATTGCGGGCGCGGCGGAGGAAGACTGCGAACGCGCCGGCAGCCATCAGCGCCGCGACCACGGCGCCCCCGGTCAGCGGGCTCTTGCTTCCCGTGGTGGCGACGACCAGCGATGGGACGAGCGAGAGGTAAAAGCCCCCAAGCGCCCAGTTCGCTACGTTGACCGGGGTGACGAGTGCCAGCGGCCGCTTGGCGCGCTGCGGAACGGCGATTCGCGGCATGAGCGAGGATAGCGCTCCGGGGCGGCGCGAACCGGTTTCGGATATCAGCCAGATCGCCGCCGCCTGCACCAGGAAGCCGGCGAACAGAAGGACATAGACGAGATGAAGCGGAAGGGGGCCGTACTGGATCAGCGCGCTGGTGCCGAGCGCCCCGACCGCTAGGCCAATCAGCGGTGCGAGCGAGTTTACGAGCTGCCCCCTGGCGTAGTCGACATCGACGAGCGCCGCGCCGATCGAAGCGCCGGCGACGCCAGTCGCAAGACCCTGCACGATGCGTGCCGCGATCAGCCAGTGGGTTCCGTCGGCGAGCACGAACAGGGCCATTGCCGCCATCTCGACGAGCAATGCTGCGAATATCACCGGCTTGCGCCCGAGATGGTCCGAGATCGAACCGGCGATCAGCAAGGCCGCGAGAAGTGCGAAGGCATAGACCGCAAAAATAACGGTCATTTCCACCGGGCTGGCGGCGAAGTTCTGCTGATAGAAGCGGTAGAGCGGGGTTGGTGCCGAGGAGGCCCCGAAGAATGTCGCGAGCGTGACGGCGTAGAAGGCGATGGGACCTGCCGGGCGAGTGCTCTCTCTGGATTCGGAGGAGGAAGACATCTATATAACCCTTAAAGCTAAATCGTTGCGTTTGGCAGATTTAGGTATGCGCCGCGCTAAAAGCAAATAATTTGCTTTTATGCTGTTGTGAGAATTTCTGAAGCATCGGCCGCGCGGCCAAGGAAGACAGGGTTGGAGCGAATGGCGACAAGGGAAGGCCCGCGGCCGGGCGGACGAAGCGCACGGGTTCAGGCATCGGTTCACAAGGCCGTGCAGACATTGCTGGCGACGCACGAGCGCACCGAGGTCACGGTTCCGCTGATCGCGGCGGAAGCGGGCGTTACGCCTTCGACAATCTATCGCCGCTGGGGCGACCTGCAGGAACTTCTCGCCGATGTCGCGGTCGAGCGGCTGCGCCCCGACATGGTACCCGTCGACACTGGAAGTTTTGGTAGTGACCTGATGGCTTGGGCCGAACAATATGCCGAGGAAATGTCCTCGGGGCCGGGTCGCGAAATGATCCGCGACGTGCTTGCGGCACAGGATGGAAGCGGCGCCTACCAATGTTGCAACTTCACGCGGCAACAGATCGAAACGATTGCCGAACGCGCCGAGGAGCGCGGTGAATTCTTTCCGGATGTCGAGACCGTCATGGACGGCGTCGTCGCGCCGATCATGTACCGGATCCTCTTCGGCGGAGCGCCGGACGCGGCGCATGTCGAGCGTCTGGTGAGGGCGTCGCTGGCGGCGAAACCGGCGCCTTGAGGCGTGCTTGCTTCCCGAGAACGATAGCATCTGCATCCCGCCGCGGGTCCTGCGACGATCCTGCAACCGGAACTTAAGCCGGTGCTCGGGGTTGGAAGACCTGCCCAACACCTGTTCTGGAGGATGCGAGATGAGACCGATCCACAAGAGTTCCCTTTTGGCCGGCCTTGCTGCCATTGCGATCATGGCCGCCGGCGGCGTTTCGGCCGAAACCTTGAAATTCAAGGCGGATATGACGGGATCGGCTGAAGTGCCGCCCAATGAAAGCGCGGGCAAGGGCATGGGTGAAGTCACCCTTGATACAACGTCGAAGACGTTGACCTGGACCGTGACGGCCGATGGCCTGTCAGGGGATCCGACCGCCGCCCATTTTCATGGTCCGGCAGCCACGGGGAAAAACGCCGACCCGGTCGTCGATATCTCGACCTCCATGAAATCGGGCTCTGCCGAACTCACCGATCAGCAGCTCGCCGATTTGCAAGGCGGCAAGTGGTACCTCAACATCCACACGGCAAAATTCCCCGACGGTGAGATCCGCGGCCAGGTGGAGAAGGCACAGTAACGGCCGGCGACCTTCCGCCTACTTCACGGCGCCATGGGCAAGCCCGCTGACCAGATAGCGCTGCATGAACAGTGCGATCAGATAGACCGGGGCGATGCCCGCCAGAGAGGCCGCAGCCATCTGGCCGAAATTCACCAGCCTGTCGCCCTGGAAGAGCGAAATGCCGACCGGCAGCGTTCGCGTGGCATCGGAGAAGGTGAAGGCCGAAGCGAAGAGGAACTCGTTGTAGGCGAGCATCGTGACGATGATGAAGGTCGCCACGATGCCCGGCGCGATGATCGGCACCACGATCTGCAGCAAAATGCGAAGCGGCCCCGCTCCGTCGATGGCCGCGGCTTGCTCGATCTCGATCGGCATCCGGCGCAGGAATGGCGTCAGCAGCCAGAAGGCGACGGGTACGTTGGCGAAACCATAGATGAGAACCAGACCGGTGCGCGTGTCGAGGAGACCGCTCGCCTTCAGCAGGAAAAACAGCGGGATGAGTGCCACGATCGGTGGCGCCATGTAGCTTGAGAGCGTTACGTCCGAAAGCCATCGCCCGCCGATCTTCAGCCGCAGCATCGCGTAGGCCGAAGGCAACGTGAGCGCGATGGTGAGCGATCCGGCAAGGAGCGATACGATCACGGAATTCACTATGAAGCCGAGGATGTTGGCCGCTTCGAAGGCCGCCGGCCAATTGGCAAGCGTCGGCGCAGTCGGCCAGAAGTGGCCGTTGAGCACGTCGTCCTTCGTTTTCAGGGAGACGGCGAGGAGATAGAGGAAGGGCAGGGCGAAGAAGCCGACGATCGGTGCCGTTGCCAGGCTGAGCCAGAGATGGCGTGGGACGAGCCTCATAATTCGCGCCTTTCGAAATGCTGATGGAGACGGACGACCGGCAGCGTCGCCAGTCCGATTACCAGCGCGTAGATTATCGTCTCGGCTGCCGCCCGCCCGACATCGAACTGCTCGATCGCCCGCCTGTAGATGGAAAATCCCGCCGATGTCGTTGCAAAACCCGGCCCGCCGAAGGTGAGGATATAGACGAGGTCGAACAGCTTCAACGAGAGGATCAGCTTCAAGAGATAGATCGACGAGAGAGGTGCGGCGACGAGCGGCAGCGTGATGTGCCAGAAGCGCTGCCAGCCATTCGCGCCATCGACGAGTGCCGCCTCCCGGACGCCTTCCGGGATCGTCGAAAGCGCCGCGAAGCAGAGGATGACGATGAAGGGCGTCCATTGCCAGAGGTCGGCCACAGCGATCGCCAGCCAGGCGAACAGCGGGTGGCCGAGGAACGAGATCGGCTGGGAGATCATGCCGGCGTTGATCAATGTGCCGTTCAGCAGACCGCCCGCCGGCGCGAAGATCAGCTTCCAGGCGATGCCGACCATGACGGGCGGCGTCATCAGAGGCAAGAGCACGAGGCTCGTCAGGAATCGGCCGCCTTTCAGCAGCGACGTGAAAAGCAGCGCGATCAGGAAACCGAATGCGAGCTGCAGCAGCGACGTCGAAAACGCATAGGCGACGCTTCTGCCGATCGCCGAAAGGAACACCGGATCCTGCAGCACCGTTGCGAAATGCTTGATGCCGACGAAGCCGCGAAACGGCTTTCCAAGGGTGCTCTTGCTGAAGGCGAGACCCAGCAGGAAGACGGTCGGGTAGAACGTCGTGACGGCCAGCGCGAGCACGACGGGGACGATCCATAACGCACGGCCGAAGCGTGCCGACAGGGTGCCCCGGCGCCAGGTCTTTCGGTTCGCGTCCGGGCCAAGGGCGTCGAGAGTGAAGACGGTCATGCGGCCTCTGCCAGAGCAGGCCGTGTCGACCTGCTGCCGGCCCGTGTGGCGACCAGCATGTCCTCGATGTCACCAGGCGTGATTTCGAATTCGCTGCGGCCGAGCCTGCGCTTCGGCAAGGTTTGCGTGGTCATGGTCTTTCACCTCTAAAGAGAAGAGGGGCGCTGCCGGGAGGAAGCGAGCGCCCCCAGCGAGCAATCAGCCGTTGGTCTCGATGATCTCGGTCCAGGCCTGGTGGGCATCGGCGATCGCCTGTTCTGCGCTCTTGGTGCCGGCGAGCGCCAGCGCCAGCTCGTCGGTCAGCGCGTTTTCGAGCTTCGGCGCATAAACCGCCGTCGGCCAGGCCAGGCTGTTTTCCAAGGCGCCGTCATCCAGCAACGGCTGCACGAGCGGTTGGAAGGCCTTGAACTTTTCCGACTTCAGGCCCGACTGGCGATCCGGATCGATGCCGGAGCCGGTCAGCGCCAGGAGCTGCTCGTGATAGTCCTTGCCTGTGGCGAGCTTGACCAGGTCCCAGGCGACATCCTTGTTCTTGGATCCGCTCGTGATTGCAAAGCCGAATCCGGCGTTGAAGGCGAGCCGCGGCGTCCTGTTGCTGCCGCCGGTGGGAATGCGAGCAACGCCCCACTTGTCGACGATCTTCGAGCCCTTGGGATCCTGGGCATAGCCGCCAAGGTCGGTCCAGAAATCGATCTGCGCCGCCTTGCCGTTGAGGAAGGCGGGCAGCCCCTCTTCGAAGCGGGTTTCGAGCGGGGTCGGCAGCGCATGGGGTGCCGAGGCGAGCAGCGACTTCAACGCCTCGACGGCCTCGGTGCTGTCAAGCGCAGAGGTGCCGTCTGGCCTCAGGAAGTTGCCGCCGAAGCCGGTCAGGCGGTTGGCATAGGTCGAGAGGATGATGACCGGGATCTTGGCGCCCAGAACGGCCGCGCCGTAGATGCCGTTCTTCGCTTCGGCCTCGGTGATCACCTTGGCGTTTTCATTGTATTCGTCCCAGGTGGAAGGCGCCTTCAGGCCGTAGCGGTCGAAGATCTCGCGATTGTAGAACAGCAGATGGCTGTCGCCGTCATAGGGCAGTCCGTAGCGGCGGCCATCATGCAGCGTGTACTGGTCGTAGATGGTCTGGATGAAATCGTCCGGCTGGATCTCCGCCTTGTCGCGTTCGATCAGGTCCGTTACATCCTCGATCACGCCGTCCTCGGCGAGCTGGCCCTTGTAGGTATAGAAATAGTCGATGACGTCGAACTGGTTCGCGCCCGATTGCACGTCCAGTGTCGCCTTGACGCTGACCTGATCATAAGGGACCGCCGTGACGTTGACCTTGGCGCCGGTCAATCTCTCGAAATCCTCGGCGATTTTCCTGCCGGTGACGACATGCGGCTGGATGATCAGGAGATTGATCGTGCGCCCGGCGTACTTGTTGCCGGATGCAAGCACCGTCGAGGCAACAAGCGGTGCGGTGAAAGGAAGGGTCCCGGCGGCGGCAAGCGATTTCAGCACGCTGCGGCGGCGGTAAGCCTGGTCGAAAATGGAACTGGACATGGGATCCTCCGTCGAGATCTGAGTTCTGGCGGTCGGCGCGCGCCTCCGTCGGCCGGTGGTCAGCGCCGCGCGACCTTGCTTCAGCATCATGGGGGAGAAATTGATCTCAACATACATATAGTCTATATGTTTTATGGATTATATGAGAACGAATTTCCTGCGACGACCCATCGACCGGGGTAGGAATTTCTCAGCCGGTCCGATCACCGCGTCAACGCTGCTGGAGAGCCGAAAGCCGCTCTCGTCAGCGCCTTGGGGATGGAGCGCGTCTACGCGAAGGCGGCGGAAAAAGCCGATTGGGCCTCGGCGATCAGATGCTTGAAGGTCCAATCGCGGCGGTCATACCTCGAATACGTCTTCGAACGATTCCGGGAAGCTCTGGCGGGCGACCCTTTCGTCGATGACGAGCAGGGATTCGTAGGATAGCGGGTCGAAGTCCTTGTCCGCGGCCACGACCTCGCGGCCGAACAGAAGGCAGAGGCGGGCGGCGTCGAGATTGCCGCGCTCGAAGGGTTCCGCGCCGAAGTAATGCCAAAGAGCATGCAGGAAGGCGGCGTCGATGCGGTGTTCCGCCGTGCCCGGGCGGCCGCGACGCGGTATCGCCTTGAGCGGCGTCACCCCGCGCGGATTGGCCCGGCGAATGGTGAACTGGATGCCGGTGCCCGGCATGCCGGACGGAAAGCCCCGGTGTTTGGTCATGTCGGGCAGGTTTGCCATCTGATCCTCCTCAGGCCGTCTCGGCCTGAGCGATCTTGTCCTGCGTCTTCGTCTCGAAGTCGGAGGCGTCGTGGCGCTCGTGCAGTTGTTCCGACGGATCGCCGCTCAACCGGTTGACCATGCGACCGCGCTTGACCGCCGGGCGCGCGGCAATTTCGGCTGTCCAGCGCTGGACGTGCTCGTAGCTCTGGACCTCGAGGAAGGTGCCGGCGTCGCCATAGGCCTGGCCAAGCGCGAGGTTGCCGTACCAGGGCCAGGTGGCCATGTCGGCGATGGTGTATTCGGGGCCCGCCAGGAACCGATGATCGGCGAGATGACGGTCGAGCACGTCGAGCTGGCGCTTCACCTCCATCGCATAGCGATCGATGGCGTATTTGATGTGCATCGGCGCATAGGCGTAGAAATGACCGAAGCCGCCGCCGAGGAAGGGGGCCGAGCCCATCTGCCAGAACAGCCAGTTGAAGGTCTCGGTGCGGGCACGAAGCTCGCTCGGCAGGAAGGCACCGAATTTTTCGGCGAGATACGTGAGGATGGAGGCTGACTCGAAGACGCGGACCGGTTCGCCGCCGCCTTTCGGCTTACGGTCCAAGAGCGCCGGGATCTTCGAGTTGGGGTTGACGTCGACAAATCCGGATCCGAACTGTTCGCCATCGCCGATACGGATCGGCCAGGCATCATATTCGGCGCCCGAATGGCCCGCGGCCAGAAGCTCTTCGAGCATGATCGTGACTTTCACGCCATTCGGAGTCGCGAGCGAATAGAGCTGCAGCGGGTGCTTGCCAACCGGCAGGTCCTTGTCGTGGGTCGGCCCGGAGATCGGGCGGTTGATGCTGGCAAACGCGCCGCCGTTGCTTTTGTCCCAGGTCCAGACCTTGGGAACTTGGTAGCCCGCAGGGAAATTGTCAGCGGGAGATTTTTCGGTCATGAAATCTGTCCTTGTCGTTTAAAAGGCACATCCAACGGGCAAGCAACGTCACAAAGCATCCGATGTCGGCCAGTTGCTTCGCGCAGTTCTATACCGTCCTTTCGGCGCCTTCCAGAAATACGGTTTCACTTCGTGCGCACGCACTAGCATGCAAGTCTCGCAGACGCTCGGCTTTTTCGACGTGCGCTCGTCCGCTCTGGTCGGCCAAGAACGCCGTTGGCAGGATCGTCCGTTGGGCGGAGCCTCAGCCGCGCCTTGCCGCTTCGATTGCGGCCACATCGATTTTCCGCATGTCCATCATGGCCTCGAAAGCGCGCTTCGCCTCGCCGCCGCCGGCGGCCAGCGCTTCCGTCAGGACGCGGGGCGTGATCTGCCAGGAGATCCCCCATTTGTCGTTGCACCAGCCGCAGGCGCTCTCCTCGCCGCCATTGTTGACGATGGCGTTCCAGTAGCGGTCGGTCTCTTCCTGATCGTCGGTGGCGATCTGGAACGAGAAGGCCTCGTTGTGCTTGAACATCGGTCCCCCGTTGAGGCCGAGACAGGCGACACCGGCAACGGTGAACTCGACCGTCAACACGTCGCCCTCCTTGCCGGACGGATAGTCGCTGGGTGCCCGGTGCACCGCCGTCACGCGACTGTCCGGAAAGACTTCGGCGTAGAAGCGCGCGGCCGCTTCGGCATCCTTGTCGTACCAGAGGCAGATCGTGTTCTTTGCCATGAGCTTTGTTCCTTTCGCGTTGAAGACCTGCGGTCCTCTCCATGGGGTCTCCTACGAAATAGGTAGCCTCCCGGTTTTCTCCAGCCCAAAAGTGTTAGAGCGTTCTGCCGAGCGCGCATGATGACAGCTTCCATCGCCTTCCATTTTTTCACGCGCATTCGATCGGAGCGCCATCTGGTGGAACGCATGGTCGCGATCCCTGGTTGGGCGGCGGTCTCACTCGCGGTAGTCAGCGTCTACACATGTAGACGATAAGTCCAAATCTGGCCGTCTACAGAGACAGCGTCCATGCAGTTAGATCCATGGCACCAACCATGGAGAAACCGACATGAACTCTATCTCTGAACCGATCTTCACTGCTGGCTTTCCGCTTGGCAGTTCCGCAGGACTCGTCACTGCGTTCGAATGGCTCGGCCAACCCTACCGCCTCACCCGCGTCGACATGCTCGGGGAAATGCGCACCGAGGCCTATCGGCGGCTCAACGGCCGGGTCGAAACCCCGGTACTGGTCAGCGAGGAAGGCCATGTCCTCACCGAAACGATGGCGATCGCGTTGTGGCTGGAGGTGCGGGACCGAGAGCGCCACATCAGCTTCGCGCCCGGAACGTACGAAGCTGACCGGATGCATCAGTTCATCGCCTTCCTCAACACCGGCTTCACCAGCGCCTTCTTCCCCCTGTGGGTGGCGCTGGAGGCGGAGGAGGCCATGGAGGATTATCGCCAAACGCTCCGCGCCGCCGGTCGCGAATTTGTCGTCAAGCGCCATGCGCAGCTCGAGGCGATGATGGGCGCCAGCGACTATCTGCTGGGCGACCGGCAGACGCTCGCCGATGCGGTGTTCGTTGGCGTCGCGCGCTGGGTGGATTTTCACGAAGCGATCGATCCGCAGGACTATGAGCGGAACTACCCCCGCATCCACGCGCTGCGCAAACGCCTCGAGGCCGATCCCGCCTTCCGCTTCGCGCTGGCGATCGAGGATGGAGAGCCGGCTGCCGGTAACGGTTCGATGAAAGGACTCGTTCCGCTTGAGGACGTGTTGCGGTTGACGGGCGCGCTTTGATCCGATGAGATTGTGCGCCGACGAGCGCGGCGCGCAACCCACCGACCGTCAGATATGCCGCGCGAAATCGATGATGGCGTCGCTCACGAGGTCCGGACGTTCCTGCGGCAGCCAATGTCCGCTGCCGGGCACGACGACCTGGTGCAGGAGTTGGGGAACGAGGCGGGGCATTGCGTCGATGATGTCCTGCATCCCTGGGATGCTGAGCCCGGTGTCCCGCTCGCCGACCATGAACAGGGCGGGTACATCGACCTTCATGCCGGCGAGCGACGCTTGCAGTTGCCAGTTGCGATCCAGGTTGCGGTAGTAGTTCAGGCCGCCGCGAAAGCCGGAGTGGGCGAACGCCTGCGCATAGGCCTCGAGGTCGGCGGCCGTCAGCCAGTCCGGCATGTTATGCGGATCAGGAAGAGTCGCCAGCAGTCCGTCGCGCCGGGAAACCATCCCGAACGGATTTGGCGTCTGATCTCCGGCTTGCCGCGGGCCGGCGTCTCCGGAGGCTGCAAAGAGAATTTTCCTTAGCGTCTGCCGAATGTCCCGCTCCAGCTCCACCTCGGCGATACCGGGTTCCTGGAAGTAGAGCGCGTAAAGCTGTGCCTTATCGGTCTGCGGGAAGATCCGGGTCGGCGGCACGGGCGGAGGAGCCATCATCGGCACACTGATCGCGACCACGCCACGGAAGCGATCCGGCCGCATTTGCGCGGCATGCCACGCGACCGTGGCACCCCAGTCGTTGCCGACGATGAGGGCAGTCTCTTCGCCGAGCGCGTCCAAGAGCGCGACCATGTCCCCGACGAGATGAAACAGGGTGTATTCATCGATCGCTGCGGGGCATTCCGTATGCCCATATCCGCGCATATCCGGTGCCACCGCACGAAAGCCGGCTTTGCCCAGTGCCGCCAATTGATGACGCCAGGCGCGGGCCGTTTCCGGAAAGCCGTGGCAGAAGAGGACGAGCGGCCCTTCTCCCTGTTCGACGACATTCATTCGGATCGTTCGCGTCTCGATGGTACGAGCAGGCATTTTCAGTCCTTCCGCTCTTGATGTAGTGCCTCGGATGGCGATCCCAGCGCTCCTTGCCGGCCACGCTGCTGCCAGCAGAGCGGCCAATATCGTCCGTCTTCGCATCCCTGGGTCCTTGATTCCGTAATTTTATAAGTTACAGAATCGGGTGAGGTCAAGATTGCGTAACAATCATAGTTACGCTTTAGGGGTGACACATGAAAAGAGATAGCCGGCTGGCGCGGATGATCCACGTGCTCATCCATATGGGGCTTCTGGGCGGGCGCGAGACTTCGGAAACCATCGCGAAAATGTTGAACACCAATCCGGTGGTCGTGCGCCGCACGATGGCGGCCTTGAAGCGCAAGGGCGTGGTGGATTCCGAAGGGGGACGAGGCGGCGGATGGGTTCTGTTGCGGTCGCTGGACGACCTGACAGTCCTTGATATTCAAAAGGCGCTGGATGAAGGCGAGGTCCTGGCCGCCGGCATTTCGGAAGATCACCCCGCCTGTCCGGTAGAGCGGGCAGCGAATGCCGCCCTGGTGCAGGCGTTCGACAAGGCGGAGAGCGCTTTGCTGGACGAGTTCGCAAAGCTCAGGCTGTCGATCATTGCCGAACATGCCATATCGGACGGAAGACAAGTGATCCCGCCTCCCGATGGAAGAGACGGAAATGAGCGCTGACGACCCGCGCCTGGTATGGCGCGGCGACTTCAAGAATGGCGATAAGCCAAATGTTTCGAACACAGGGTTGCCGAGGACGATTGGTAGACGCAGGTGAACATCGTCAGTCTCGGCTGGGTTTGCCTGCTTCTCTCGGGAAAGCTTGGCGGTTTCGTCAATGTTGCCTGGGACGGCAGCACGCCTTTCTGTTCGACATGGTGGCCACGCCTTGATGGCGAAAGGGCTATGCACGTCGGCTCGTCGAAGAGACGGTGGCAAATGCAAAGTCATCGGGCGAATGGCTGCATGTCGACTTCGAGGCACATCTTCGTGGCTTCCATTTTGAAACTTGCGGGTTCGTTCCAACCGATGCAGGCCTGATTCACCTTCGACGGGGTTCGCTAATGCGCCCCCAATCAGGGCTTCCGTTGCGCATTAAAGATGCCGCTCTGAACGTCACCAACCTGTTCGACAAGGAGGTCACCAACCTGTTCGACAAGGAGTATGTGAGCGGTTGCAGCGGCGTGCTCGTCTGCGGTTACGGCGACGCCCGGACCGTCACGTTCAAACTCAGCAGGAAATGGTAATCTCCGATTAGCTCACCTTCCTCTCTAACTGCCTTGGATGCGAAGACGGACGAGACCTGCAAGCAAGTTTCGCCGCAACCCATTTGACAAACGTATAGCCAATTGGGTATACGTCATTCATAGCCAATTGGGTATGAGACATGTCGCAGTTGCAGGACGCGGTATTTCGGGCGCTCGCAGATCCCACACGTCGTGGGCTCTTCGAGCGTCTCTGCCGCCAGGGGGATACGACCGTCGTCGGCTTGCTGGCCGATGCCGGCGTTTCGCAGCCGGTCGTGTCCAAACATCTGAAGATCCTCAAAGCTGCAGGGCTCGTGCACGACCGGCATGAAGGCCGCTACACCTATTACAGTGCCCGACGCGAAGCGCTTGGGACCCTGGTTGACTGGACGACGGAGATGGCCGGCTTCTGGCAGGACCGCTTCGACGATCTCGATGATCTACTGAAGAGAATGGACCAATGATCGAAACAACCGAAACTACCCGCGCTGTCGTGGTCGAACGCAATTTTCCCTATCCGCCAGAGAAGATCTGGCGCGCGCTGACACAACCGCATCTGATCGCCGAATGGCTGATGCGGAACGATTTCATCCCTGAGGTCGGCCGTCGCTTTACCCTCTCCGCCGATTGGGGGCAGGTCGATTGCGAGGTTCAGACGATCGAGACGAACCGCGAGCTCGCCTATCGCTGGGATACCAAGGATCTCACCAGCGTCGTTACGTGGACCCTTGCAGCCGCCGATGGTGGCACGAACCTGCGCATGGAGCAGCGCGGCTTCAGGGCGGACCAGAAGGCTTATTTCCAGGGCGCCACCGTCGGATGGCCGCGCTTCATCACCCAGCTGGCCGAGGTCGTCGCGAAACTCGACTGATCATCCCTTGGCTTCAGAACCGCTTCTCACAATCAAGGTGCCAGAATGACCTCTCTCATCCGGACAATCCATCGATGGACGTCGCTGCTGTTCTCCCTGGCCGTTGCCGCGATCTTTGCCGGCATGGTTTTGGTGGTGCTTCCCGAATGGGTCTACTACCTGCCTCTGCCGCCGCTGGCCGTGCTTCTGCCGACGGGCCTCTATCTCTTCGCGCTACCTTATCTGAGCAAGCCGAGGGACCGGGTTCAGGCGGCCGAGTAAGGGGCGTGACGGGATCCTAAAAGGGCCGTGCGGGCACCCAGTCGGCGTAGACAAGCGCGTGCGGGAATCCACTATCCTCGAGGCGGGCCTCGGGGTCGCATAGAATTCGATTGAGAATTAAGTCTATGCAATGCATAGGATTTCTAATCGCATTCACGATGTCGCCCCGAGGTCGCTCATGCCCATCGCAAGTCTTGCCATGTATGTCAGCCCGGCGCCGCTGAAAGACGCGACGCGGCTGTTCTGGGAGGCGCTGGCGGATCGCCTTCGTGCCGTGGGGCTCGATGCGCCCGCGGCACTGCAGGAGGACATGCGTTATGACGACGCCTGGCTTCGTCCTGACCTGTTGTTCGGCCAGACCTGCGGTTATCCCTATGTCCAGCGGCTGCGCGGCCGGGTGCAACTGGTGGCGACACCGGTCTACGGACTGCCGGGCTGCGATGGCCCGCTCAAATGCAGTTTCATCATCGTCAATGCCGAATCCTCTGCGCGCTCGATCGAGGAGCTTCGGGGTGCCCGCGCGGCGATCAACGATCCTGGCAGCAATTCCGGCTACAACCTCTTTCGCGCCTTTGTGGCGCCCCATGCGGTCGACGGCCGGTTCTTCTCGTCGGTGCTGGAGACCGGTGGCCATGTTGCGAGCATCGACGCGGTTTCGAGCGGTATCGCGGATATCGCCGCGATCGACTGCGTGACCTTCGGCAATACCTTGCGTTTCGACCCGGATCGCGTCGCCGGCGTGCGCATCCTGGCGGAAACGAAAAAAGGTCCGGGATTGCCGTTCATCACCGCCGCATCGACGCCGGCAAGGGATCTCGTGCTGCTGCGCCGCGTGCTTGCGGAAACCATCGCCGATCCGGCACTTGCCGAGATCTGCAACACGCTTTCGCTGCGCGGCATCAGCCTGCTGGGAGATGGCGACTACGAGGCTTTGGCTGCGCTTGACCGCGATGCTGCCGGCCGGGGGTACCCGACGATCGCCTGACGGTTCATCAACCGCGATTCATCCCGACCGGTCGCGAACATAAGCGAGACGGGCGGAATAGATTATAAATTACATAGAATAAATATTTTGTTGCTGTGCGTTTGGCGCAGGCACTTTTCCCGTTTGCGTGGCTTCGCCGCAAAGCCATGCGGCGCCTTCCCATTGGTCGGCTTTTTATATTGGCGATTGAAATCGATCGCTTTTTCCGGCCGGAGACCCGATGTCGACTGACGCGCTGCCCCCACAATCGAGCCTATCTGCAATCGCCCGCGTCGAATGGCAGACCGTTGCCCTGGCGCTCGTCATCTATGGTGGCTTTCTCGCTCTGACCTGGTTCTGGCAATCGCTTCCTATTGCCGTCGTGATTGGCCTTGGCGGCTGGCTCATTGCCTGGCACGGATCGCTGCAGCACGAGGTCATTCACGGGCATCCGACGCGCAATCAGCGCGTCAACGATGCGATCGGATGGCCGCCGCTGTCCCTTTGGCTGCCCTATGCGATCTATCGCGAAGGGCACCTCGTCCACCATCGCGACGAACATCTGACGGATCCGATAGAGGATCCGGAGTCCTCCTATTTCACCCGGACGGCCTGGGAAGGTATGGGCAAGGCGGGACGGAAACTTGCCGAGTGGAACACGACCTTGCTCGGCCGGCTGACGCTTGGCCCGCTGGTCATGATCCTGAGCTTCCTCGCGCAGGAGGCGGTCCTGATCGCGCGGGGTGGCTGCGCGCGGACAAGGATCTGGCGCGCGCACGCGGCCGGCGTTGCCGTCGTGCTCGTCTGGATTGTCGGTGTTTGCGGCCTGCCGCTCTGGCTCTATCTTTTCGGCTTCGTCTATGTCGGAGCTGCGCTGACGAGGCTTCGCTCCTATGCGGAACATCGTTACGCCGGTCATCATGACGAGCGGACGGCGATCGTCGAAGGCACGCCGCTCTTCGGTCTCCTGTTTCTCTACAACAACCTGCATGTGCTGCACCACCAACGACCGGGCGTTCCCTGGTATCAGATCCCGGGCCTTTATCGCCGGCACAGAGTTGCGCTGCTGACGATCAATGGTGGCCTCGTCTATCGCGGCTATCTCGACGTGGCGCGCCGATTTCTCTTGAAGCCGCATGACGATCCGCGCCATCCGCAGCATCCGTAGCTCAGGGAGCGAGCGACGTGGGCGCTGCTTTCCATGCTGCGGGAGGCGTCAGACGGGAATGAACTTGCCGTCGTAGCGCACGCGAAAATTCCGGCGCTGGGCATCTTCCTGGAAGCAGACGAACACCAGTTCGAGATCGTTCGTGCTGCTACGCCTGCCAAGCAGGCTCAGCGTGATGACGATCACGCCGCCATAGGTGCGTGTCAGGTTGATGGCAGCGCGCCGAATTTCGTTGGTGCCGGCATCGTCCCGGTCTTCGCGCCGTTCGTATACCTGCCAGAAACGTGCGCTTTCCCAAGCGGACCGCAACGCTTCCGTTATCTCTGCCTTGAACTCGTCTACCGACCGTCCCTTGCTCCATGAAACGGTCCGCTCGGTGTGATCGCCAAAGATATCGAGATAGCCGTCATAATCATCCGGATCGGAAAAACACCGCTCGATCATCCCGAATGCCACGTCGTCGGAAATTGCTGCCTTAAAGAAAATCGTCATCGAATCGCAACCCTGCCTTGAACGCCTATGTTGTCAAAGCGTTGGCGGCATATCCAGTCCCCGGCGTCTGATCGCTGCCGCGCGAACAACTACCATCTCGCCGCAGTGACTTGAACCGGCTGACATCCTGTCCGTGAAAGGCTCTTACGTCATTCGAAGTCGATATCCGAGGAAAGCCTGGTGGATTGGAGATGGGGGTGTCGTAAAACACAGATGCGGTTCGTCGTCGTGCGCTCGAACCAGTCCGGATGCGAGATCCCCCACGCCGCGAAGAAGATGGTGGGTTGAGGTGGCAGCAAGCAATGGCTATGTGGGGCGCGCCCTCTTCAACGAACCACAAGGCCAATCGGGATGATCCCAGAGTTTCTCGTTACCCATTCCGGTGGCTTCCATGCCGACGAGCTGTTGTCCACCGTCATCCTCACGCGGCTTTTCCCAGAGGCGCGTCTCGTCCGCAGTCGGGCTGCGGAATGGATCAGGCCCGGTGCAGACCGCATCGTCTACGATGTGGGCGGCCAGTATGACGCCGCCGCCGGTATCTTCGATCATCATCAGCGCGGCGCGCCGCTGAGAGCGGACGGCCAGCCCTACAGTTCGTTCGGACTGATCTGGAAGCACTATGGCCGCGACTATCTGGCCGCGTCAGGCGTTCCTGAAGACCATATCGAGGCGGTCCATGCCGCCTTCGACGCTCGCTTCGTGCTTCCGGTCGACCTGATGGACAATGGCGCGCTCGATCCGTCCGTTGCCGGACCGCTGGCCGGGCTCACGTTGCCGGCGCTGCTCGAAACCTTGAAACCCGTTTTCGACGAAGCCGGCCAGGAGGCTGATGATCGCGGCTTTCAGGCTGCCTTGGCGATTGCCCGTACGCTCGTAGAGGCCGGCGTAGCGCAGCGCGCTGCCAAGCTCAGGGCCGAGACGCTCGTCCTTCAGCAAATCGCCCAGGCCGGCGACGGTCGAATTCTCGAACTGCCGATGGGCATGCCCTTTCGTCCGGCCGTCGTGAAATCCGGCGCCGATCACCTGCTGTTCGTCGTTCATCCGCGCGAAAAAGACTGGTGCCTGACGGGCATCCGCAAGGCCGATGAGGGCTTCGAGCTTCGCGCAGACCTGCCGGCAGCCTGGGCCGGTCTGACCAACGGCGAATTGGAGGCGGTCTGTGGGGTCGCAGGCGCGAGCTTCTGTCACAATGGCCGCTTCATCGCGGCCGCCGCAACGCGCGAAGCGGCCCTTGCCATGGCCGCGCTGGCCGTTGCGGAGGCCACTTCCGCCACGGAAAACAGGGCGTAAGCCAGGGGATCTTGCATCGGGCGGCTTTGCCTAGCCGGAGACGGTATCAGGACCGACCGCGGCGCGATCGGTCGCATGAAGCGGCTTAGCGCTGAGTTTTGGGGCCCGCGGTTTTGACGAAATCGACGAAGGCGCGCAGCGCCGCCGGCATTTGCCGCCGGCTGGGGTAATACAGATAGAAGCCGCCGTAATAGGGACACCAATCCTCGAGCACTCGAACCAGTTTGCCTTCTTCGACGAGCAATCGCACCTGATCCTCGAAGGTGAAGGCTACGCCGGCGCCCGCAAGCGCGGCGTCCACCATCATGTCCTGGTCGTCGACGATCAGAGGGCCGTTCACCTCGACCTGAAGTTCCACGCCGCCGCGCTCGAACTCCCATGCATAAAGCCGGCCGCTGCCGAAGCGCAGTCCGACACAGGGTAGTTCCTTCAGGTGATCGGGAGCAGTTGGCTTGGCAAAGCGCTCGAAGAAGGAAGGCGTTGCCACGATCGCGGTGCGCTGGCGCGGCCCGATCGGCACGGCGATCATGTCCTGCGCGATCACTTCGCCGAAACGAACGCCGGCATCGAAGCCCTCCGACACCATGTCCACGAGGTCGTTGTCGACGACAATCTCGATACTGATCTTCGGATGAACCTTCAGAAAACGCGCGACCAGAGGCAGGAGCACCAACTTTGCCGAGACCCGCGCCGTATTGAGTTTCAACCGCCCGATAGGTGTGCCCCGGAAGTTGTTGAGATCATCAAGCGCATCCTCGATGTCGCGGAAGGCGGGGGCGACCCGGGCGAGCAGAAGTTCGCCTGCTTCCGTCAGCGCGACGCTGCGGGTCGTCCGGTTGAAGAGACGAAGATCGAGCCGTTCCTCAAGTGCCTTCAGGGCATGGCTGAGTGCCGATGGCGTGCAGCCCATTTCGTCGGCGGCGCGGCGGAAGCTTCGGTGCCGGGCCAGCGCCAGGAAGCAAGACAGATCGGAAGGCGATACGGTTCTCATTGTTGAAAGCTACTCATTAGCTAAAAGAGATTCCAGTCGATTATCTCAGCAAATGCGACGGGGTAAAACCTTCTCAGCCGCCGACGATGGAGCGGCGAAACAACAGGAGGTTCACATGCATACTTGGTTCGTTACCGGTGCATCCCGCGGATTTGGTGCCCTCATCGTTGAAAAGGCGCTCGCCAAGGGCGATCAGGTCGTCGCGACGGCGCGCAATCCGAAGGCGATCGTCGAGCGTTTCGGCGCGCAGCCCAATCTTCTCGCCGTGGCGCTCGATGTTACCGATGAGGCTCAGGCGCATCAGGCCGTGGGGCAGGCGATCGCACGCTTTGGCCGGATCGATATTCTGGTCAACAATGCCGGCTACGGACTGCTCGGTGCAGTCGAAGAGGCAAGCGGTGCCGAGATCGAGGCCCTCTACCGCACCAATGTCTTCGGCTTGCTGGCCGTCACCCGTGCCGTGTTGCCGCATATGCGCCGCCAGCATTCGGGACGCATCCTGAACTTCTCGTCGATCGGCGGATATCGCAGCGGGCCCGGCTTTGGCGTCTATTGCTCGACGAAGTTTGCGGTCGAAGGCTTGACCGAGGCACTTGCGGCAGAGCTTGCCCCGCTTGGGATTCATGCCACGGCGATCGAGCCCGGCTACTTCCGCACCGACTTCCTCGACTCGACCTCACTCAGCGTCAGCCCGATCGAAATCGACGATTACGCGGAGACGGCCGCTGTCGTTCGCAGCAAGGCGAAGGACATCAGCCATAACCAGCCGGGCAACCCCGACAAGCTGGCAGAGGTGCTGATCTCGTTCGTCGACGCGGAAAATCCGCCGGTGCGGTTGCCGCTCGGTAGCGACACGGTGGCGGCGATCGAGGCCAAACACGAATCGGACGCCGAGCTTCTGGCCCAATGGCGTGCCGTGTCCCTCTCGACCGACTTCGACCCGGCCGCATAAACGTCGAGGCGGCCTGCCGCTCCCGCGGAGGCGGCCCCGCCATGGTGCGGGGCCTTCTCGTTATCTGGGACAACTCCGCTTTGACGACGGCGGTCTCGGCCGGTCGTCGCGGTCCGCGCCGCCACTCAACCGTTCAACGCCGCCCCTTCCTCCGTATGCTTCGATCTCGAAGGTCGGGTCGCCAGCCAGAAGAGCAGCGAGGCAAGGCTGATCACCGTGCCCATCAGACAAACGCCGCTCCATCCCGCATGTGCGTAGGCGACGGTGGACAGGGAGGATCCGATTGCGCTGCCGAGCGAATAGAACAGCATATAGGCGGCCGTCAGCCGGTTCTGCGCTTCCGGGCGGACCCGGTAGATCAAGGCCTGGTTCGTGACGTGGACCGCCTGGAGCCCGAAGTCGAGAACGAGGACACCAGCGATCAGCCACAGAATGGACTGGTCCAGCAATGAGATCGGCAGCCACGCAATGAGCATGAGCGCGAGTGCAATGCCCGTCGTCGTCTGGCCCAGTCCTAGGTCGGCCCAGCGGCCAGCGCGAGAAGCAGCCAGTGCCCCGGCGATGCCTGCCAAGCCGAAAAGACCGACCTTCGTATGCGACATGGAGAAGGGCGGCGCACTCAGCGGCAGAACAAGCGGCGTCAGCAGCGTCGTCACGTTCGCGAAAATCAGCAGGGCTATCACGCCCCGGGTGCGCAGCACCGGCTCTTGCCAGATCAGCTTGAAGGTGGAGCCGACAAGGCGGGGGTAGCTGAGCTCATTCGCTTCCCGCTTCTGGTGCGGCAGGAGCCGATGCAGTAAGACGGCGATCACAAGCGTCACGGCACACGATGCGAGATAGACCGACCGCCAGCCGAAGAGATCCGTCAGGAGACCTGCGACTGTGCGGGCGGACAGGATGCCGATCACGATGCCGCTGGTGACGAAACCGACCACATGGCCACGTTCAGATGGCCGGGCCAGGCTGGCCGCATAGGCAACCAGGGCCTGCGTCAGGACGGCAAGCATGCCGACGGCCGCGATCGAGGCCATCAGCATTTCCGTGTTGGCTGAAAGGGCCACGAAGCCGAGCGCCACCGTTGATAGCAACGATTGGGCGATGATCACCCTGCGGCGATCGAAAAGGTCGCCAAGCGGAACAAGCAGGATCAGGCCGAGCGCGTAGCCGACTTGCGTCGCCCCGACGATCAAGCCGGCGCCTGTCTGCGAAAGGTCGAGGTCGGCCGTCATCACATCCAGCAGGGGATGCGCAAAATAGGCGTTGGCGACCGCAAGGCCGGCGGCAAAGGCAAAAAGGGTCATCATCGGGCGCGGTAACGGTGACACCACGGCACCGGCATTTGGGCGCACGGCATCGTTTGCGGCGTCGCTCGACGCCGCAGCAGCTCTACCATCCATTGGACTTCTTCCTTGCTTCGGTTTAATAATGAAACAAACCCAATGGTACCGGTTTAGTTTTATAATGCAACCAAAAGTCTCGTGGCGCGGGAGAGGAGAGTTCGTATGGTGGCGCGCAAAAGCCTCAAGGGCGACTACTGCCCGAGCGCGCGATCTCTGGACGCGATCGGCGACTGGTGGTCGCTGCTGATCGTGCGCGATGCGTTCGACGGACTGAGGCGCTTCAGCGATTTTCACAAAAGCCTCGGCATTGCCAAGAACATCCTGACGGATCGTCTGCGTACGCTCGTCGACCGCGGCATTCTCGAGACGGTTCCCGTGGGCGGGACGAAGGCCCGGGTCGAGTATCAGTTGACGCCGATGGGGCGGGACCTGTTTCCCGTGATGGTCGCTTTGCGGCAATTCGGCGAACGACACCTCTTTCAGCCAGGCGAGGAGCATTCCCTGCTGGTCGAAAAAGAAACCGGGTTGCCGGTAAAGCTTGATATCCGCACACAGGACGGCAGGCCGATCGGTGCCGGCGAGACGGCCCTGATCAAGGTTCCCGAAGGCTGATCGGGTCTGCAACGATTCGCACAACGACGACAAACCGATCGTCGCCAGCCGGAACCTCGATACAAAGGTGAGACGAACCGGGCAGGTTGGGCGCTCGACTGCCGTTTCGTTGGCCATGGCGAGAAACCGGAAAAACCGCCATGTTCGCCATCCCTGCCGCGTCCGGTTGACACGGTTCGCGCTCGGCTGGGTAATGGTCCTCTCGGAGAAAAGTTCCGCTTCTGCAACGGGATACGGGTGCCCCGCCAAGAACGGAAAGGCTCGGCGGCAACGCGTCGCGGTTGCTGCCTCGAAAAATAACATGACTATTACAGACAAGTTTATTTCCGCGTGCTAAGAGGCTTCGCGCTCGTTTGGTCATCCGGTCCACCGATCGCGTAGCGGCAAGCAGTAACGACGCTGGACGCCAATCGAAGTTGCTTTGTTCGGATCAGACGCCTTGGTCGATATAGAAACGCGCCATCAGGTCTATTTCGCCAATCGTACCGCTTTGGTCGCCTATGCGACGCGCATCGTCGGCTCGCGTGAAACTGCCGAAGACATCGTGCAGGAGGCGTTCATCCGCTTTGCGCCGACCAGCACCGACAATGGTTCCCAGGGGCTCTCGCCTGCCTATCTCTACAGGATCGTCCGCAACCTGTGCCTGGATCTTCTCAAGCGCCGGAAGATCGAGGCGCGAGAGGAACAGGGCGAGCCGCCGTTCTGGTCAATGCCGATCGAGCTGCCGACGCCGGAAGATATCGTTGTGGTGACCGATGAGATCCGGCGCATTTCCAGCGTCCTCGACGCGCTTCCCATGGAGGTTCGTATTGCCCTTGAGATGCATCGCTTCGGTGGATACACCCTGGAGGAGATCGCCGCCCACCTGAACATCTCGGTCGCAACCGCCCATCGCCATGTGCGCACCGCCATGATGCGGGTGGCGACCACTCTGGCAGGCGATGCCTCCTAGGATTTTGGTCCGCGTGAAAAAAAATCCGAAGCAATTCGTCTTTGTGACAGACCGGATGATTCCGCTCCTGCATGTCTCCTTGAATCGACTTCGTTTTAAGGACGGAGACATGCAGCAAGTCAAAGTGCTACGGCGACCTTTGAGCATCTGATAAGACGCGCGGCGCCGTAGTGTTTCGTTGAACACATAACCAGCAGGCAGAGCTTTGACCAAGGACAACAACATACCGGAGGCGTTGCTCCAAGAGACCATGGACTGGTTCCTCGAACTAAAGGCGCGTCCGAACTGTCGGGAGACGGAGCTCGCGTTTCAGGCTTGGCTGGGTCGATCGGCCCTCCATGTCCGATCCTGGGAGACGGCGCTGAAGACTTGGCAAATGCTGGGAGACGTGCCGCCGGTGCATGAACATCTTTGGCGCGGCGCGGCGCCGTTGGTTTCACCTGCCGCAACTGCCCGCCAGCCGAAGCGCTGGGCGGCCAGAACCTGGGCCGCCGGTGCGGCGGCCATAGCGCTCGCCGCCTGCCTGGTGCTGTTCGTCTCGCTCCCTTCGCTGTTGGTGTGGTGGCAGGCCGACCACGTGACCGAGACCGCTGAGAGCAGGACGATCACCTTGGCGGACGGCACGACCATCGAAATGGGAGGCGGCAGCGCCATCGCCACCGAGATTTCTGCCACGGTCCGGCACGTCCGACTCCTCAAGGGCGAAGCCTATTTCGATGTCGCGCGCGACCCGTCGCGTCCGTTCGTCGTCGACGCCGGCGGCGTGGAAGTGTCGGTTCTCGGCACGTCCTTCGATGTGCAACTCGCAAGTACGGAAACGACGGTCGAGCTCGCGCATGGCGCGGTGGCCGTTTCGTACAGCGGGAAAGACCACAGGCAGAATTTCGAACTCGCGCCGGGAGAAACAGCGACAGTGGTGCATGCGACGGGCGCGGTCACCCGAAGTACGATTGCGACCGAAGAGATCGGAGCCTGGCGCAGCGGCAAGATGTTCGTCAACAACGTTACCGTCGCCGCCGCAGCCGCGCGGCTGCAACGCTACCATTCTGCCTGGATCTCCATTCCGCAACCGGAGCTCGCGGCACGACGAGTGACGGGGGTCTACGATCTCACGGATCCCGATCATGCCCTTCAGGCATTGGTTCAGCCGTTTGGCGGCACGGTGCGCGCGGTAACACCCTATGGCCGCGTTCTGACGCGATTTTAATTTGGACTCAAAAATTCAAGAAAAATCGCGGGCCGGTGAAAAAAAATCCGGAGCCCGTCGTCTTTGGTCCGAAGCGCCTGCCCGAGAGGCAGCGCGCGGATCATCGACACGGGGGTAAAATGAGTTCGCCGAAATGCCGCAAGGGACATCCTTCCTTCAGTGCAGGATATAGCCATGCAGGACTGCGCCTGCTGACAACGGCGGCGATCGTCGGGCTTTCCTCCCTTGCCTTCATGCCCCTTTCCGTCGCCTCGGCCCAAGAGATGACGTCGCGCGGCAGCACGGCCCGCACGTTCAACATCCCGTCGCAACCGCTTGCGAGTGCCCTGAATGCCTTTGGGCGGCAGTCCGGCCTGCAGGTGACCTTGGCTGCCGCGACGTCCGAGGGCATCCGCTCGACTGCCGTCAACGGGACGCTGGAACCGCAGCAGGCTCTTACACGGCTGCTGTCGGGCACCGGCATCTCCTACAGGATATCGGGCGGAACGGCCCTGATCGGTGCGACGACTGTGGCCGGCGGCAGCGAGGGCGTGGATGCTTCCGGTGCCACGGTCCTTGACCCGATTTCCGCCCTTGGCAGCGGCCCGCTCGGCGCCGGCGAGATCGTCATCTCGTCCGAGGATCTGAAGCAGAAGAACCCTGCCAACATCGCCGACGTCTTTTCAGGCGAGCCGGGCATAGCCGTCGGCAGTTCGCTGCCGATGTCGCAAAAGGTCTATGTCCACGGGATCGAGGAAACGAGCCTTGCCGTGACCATGGACGGCGGCCGCCAGAACAACAAGGTCTTCCACCACAACGGTACGAACCTCATCGATCCGGGCCTCCTGAAGGCCGTCAACGTCGATGCCGGCGTTGCGCCCGCCGATGCCGGCCCGGGGGCGCTCGCCGGTGCGATTGCCTATGAAACGATCGACCCGCGCGAGCTGTCGGATGGCGACGGTTTCGGCGGCTTCGTCACGTCGAACTACAATTTCAACAGCGATACGGTAACCACGGGCCTTTCGGCCTACGGCATGCAGGAAGGGCTCGAATTCCTGGGCTATTTCAATTTCGGCAAGGGCAACGATTTCACCGCCGGCAACGGCAATGAGGTCGAAGGCACCAGCACCAATCTGCTGAGCGGTCTCGGCAAGCTCGCCTATGAGTTCGACAGCGGTGACCGCTTCGAGATCAGTCACGACCGGATCAATGACGCCGCGCCACGGCCGTTCCGTGCCAACGTGGGTTCGATTTCGAACCCCAAGCCGTGGGAGCCACGCATTCGCGACTATACGCTCGATCGGCAGAACACCGTTTTCACCTATACCGACAGCACGCCGGAGGGGTGGTGGGACCCGAAGCTTCTGCTCGCCTACAGCAAGACCGAGGTCGATCTGCCGATCTTCCCGAAACCGCGGCCGGGTGTTCCTGCCAGCTACGACGCCGTCGGCACGTCGGATAGCTTCAACGGCAAGTTCGAGAACAAGTTCTCCTTCGACATCGGCAATGTGATCGCCGGCATCGACTTCTACAGCGACAAGGCGGAGCTCGAGGACCTCTACGATCCCGGTGCCGAGAAGGCGCGCAATGTCGGTATCTACGCGCAGGCGAGGCTAGAGCCCTGGGAGAGGACGCGGCTCTCCTTCGGCGCAAGAGGGGACAACCAGCACTTCACCGGAACGACCGGCGAGAAATGGAGAAATTCCGGCTTCAGCGGCAACATCTCGGGCGAATATGATCTCATCGAGGATCTTCTGACGGCCAAGGCCGGCTATTCGCATGTCTGGGCTGGCATTCCGCTTGCCGAGAACTTCATCATCAATCCGAAGTGGGACTACGGCAGCGGTCCGAAGCCGGTAACCGCGGACAATTACATCTTCGGATTGGAGGCCAACCATAACGGCTTCATCGTCGAGGGCAGTGTCTTCCAGACCGATCTCGAAGATGCGCGCGCGCCGCGTTTCCGCGCAGATCTCGGCATCGCCGCCCATGACGTTCGCTCGCGTGGCTTTGAAATCGGCGGCGGCTACAATTGGGGCGATGGCTACTTCAAGGTGAAATACGCAAATATCGACGTCGAAATCGATGGAAAGCCTGCCGACTCCGATCTCGGCACCTATCTCGCAGCACCCGCCGGCCAGATCATCACTCTGCAGGCGGTTCACACACTGGCCGACTGGGGCGTCACCTTCGGCGCCGATGCGGAAATCGCACTCGACTATGATGATGTCGCTGCCGGCAGCAAGCCCTTGCAGGGCTACGAAGTCTTCAACGCCTTTGTCGAATATGTGCCGCCGCAACGACCCAACCTGACGCTGCGCGCCGAGCTCAAGAACATCTTCGACGAAACCTATTCGGACCGGGCGACCTACGGCCAGGAGTTCGGGAACGTGACGCCGCTCTACGAGCCCGGCCGTTCCTTCATCCTGACCGCAAGAGCGACCTTCTAGGTCGACGATCCGCGATCGCGACCGCCGCATCCTCCCCGCGGCACTCGCTTCAAGACGCGACGGCGGCCGCCCAAGGGCCGCCCGAGCAGCGAAAGCCGAAACAGGAGTTCCAGATGCAAGAAGCGACCACCCATTTTGCGACGGAAGACGGTCAGAAATACCTGACGCAGCTCTGCAAGCACTTCGCCCACAAGATCGACGTCGAGCAGGCGGGCGATCGCGCCGAACTGCGGTTCTCCTGCGGGACTGGTTATCTCCAGGCAACATCGGACGGCCTGAGTATCAGGGCCCGGTCACCCGACGAGGCCAATCTCGCCGATACAAAGTCGGTCATCGAAAGCCATCTTCGGCGCTTCGCATTCCGCGAGGAGCCGGGATCGTTGCACTGGCAGGCCACCGGCTGAGCACGGCGCACTGAAACCTCGTTCGAAAAGAAATTCAATGTGTTGGCCGAGAATGCCAACGCCATTGCGCGGCTGTACGTGTCGCGTGCCGAGGACCGACAGGATGCAATCGTCTAGGCAAGTCGCAGAAATCGCCACCTTTCAAAGCTTCGCCAACTGCTATCTGCGCGAAGTGAACCCGGGCACCCGGGTCATGCATCGAACCGTCGGCGGCAGCTTCGACTGTGTGGAATGGTCGCTCCCAAGGCAGCACATGATCCTGCGCGCCGAGGTGGTTTCGCCGTCGCTTTGCGGCCCGCATCATTTTGGCCGGATCTGGGGTCGGGGGATCTCGGATATGGCCTGGCGCCAGATCGAGTTGATCTCCGCGCTGCACATTCTCATTCACGAATGCTACCGCCAGGCTGATGACAATCACGCCGACAACTTGCGCGGCTTCGAACTCGAACTGCTGATGCGGGTGCTCGAAAGCTATCAGCAGACCAGCCTCTATATCGACAAGGCGGCGCCCGAACCGGCGGAAGGCGGCCATTTCATCGAAGCCGAGCAGTCGCTCGTCTTTGGTCACTGGCAGCACCCGACGCCGAAAAGTCGGCAGGGCATGACCTATTGGCAGCAGGAATCCTACGCACCGGAACTGCGCGGGCAGTTCAGACTGCATTATTTTGCGGCCCATGCGGATTGCGTGCGGCACGCATCCGCCCGTTCGATGACGGCCCACGAGATTGTCCGGTCATTGATGGGATCGGACGCAGAGGCCATCGCGCTGGGGAACGACGAGCATCTGCTGCCAATGCACCCGCTGCAGGCGGAAGCACTGCTGCTCGATCCCGAGATTCAGGCCATGCTCGGGGAAGGGCGGCTGCGCCATCTCGGTCCCGCCGGCCAACCCTTTACGGCGACCTCTTCGGTACGCACGGTCTACGCCGCCGATGCCGACTGGATGCTCAAGTTCTCCCTCCCTGTCCGCATCACCAACTCGGTTCGTCTCAATCGGCGCCAGGAGCTCGAGGCGGGCGTCGCCATGGCAAAGCTCATCGATCGCATCGGCTTTGCCGCGCGGTCCCAAAATTTCCACATCATCCAGGACCCCGCCTACATCACGCTCGACCTGCCCGGCCGCAGCGAAAGCGGCTTCGAAGTCATCCTGCGGGAGAACCCTTTTCCGGGCACGAAGGGCAGGGGTGTTGTGACGGTCGCCGCCCTGACGGCAGATCCGCTTCCGGGCCAGGTTTCCCGCCTGGAACGCCTCGTACGGGCGCTGGCCGCGCGCACCGGTGAAAGCCTGCCGGACGCGGCTCTCTTGTGGTTCCGTCGCTACCTCGACTGCGCCGTCGAACCGCTGATCCGCCTCTATGACGACTATGGCATCGCGCTCGAGGCGCATCAGCAGAACAGCCTGCTCGACGTGGCCAATGGTTATCCCTCGGCCAGCTATTATCGCGACAACCAGGGCTTCTATCTCTCCGAACGCTATCGCAACCTGCTCGTCAGCCATGTTCCCGAGACGCAAACGATCGCGTCTCTCTATTTTGCCGACTGCGAAATCCGCGACCGCTTCGCCTACTATTTGATCGTCAACCAGGTCTTCTCGGTCGTCAGTCGCATGGGCCATGACGGCGTCTGCAACGAGAGCTTGCTCTTGCGCGAACTGCGCCTGCATCTCGAAGGTTATGCCGCCCGTATGACCGGAGCTGGCCGTGAATTCGCGCGCCATGTTCTCGACCTGCCGACGATCGCCTCCAAGGCCAATCTGACGACCCGCCTCCATGACGTGGACGAGCTACAGTCCAATCACGCCCCTGCGCTCTACCGCCCGGTGCCAAACCCGCTCAGGGCGCCGGCAGTCCTGACAGTGCCGAGGACCGATCATGCCATTGCCTCTTGATCTCAAGGGACGGCCGGAGGATAGGGTGCTTCGCCAGCTCGTTGGGGCGCTGCTGTTCGAGGGCGTCGTCGATGCCAGGGAGCACATCCAAGGGGATGCGGTCGAGTTTCAGTGGTCGCTCGGCGGCCGGGACTATCGTTGCCGCGGCACCATTGGCCCTTTTGGACGGCTTCGCCTGGTGCCGGGTTCCGTGGAAGTCCGCGAAGGCGCGGACAACTGGATCGCGCCGGCGCTGGCGCAACTGGTTGCAGCCTTGCCGGGCAGTGGTCCCACGCGAGGAAAGCTGCTCGACGAGCTTTCGCAGACGATCGCCTTTTGCGCGTGGAACGAACGCCATCTCCCTCAGCGCCCTCGCCGTGCCCTGTCCGTCGCCGAGCTCGAAGGCGCGCTTGACGAGGGACACCCGTACCATCCCTGCTTCAAGGCGCGCACCGGTTTTTCCTTCGCTGACCATGCGGCCTACGGGCCGGAGGCAGGTCGGGCGTTCCAACTCGTCTGGCTGCTCGTCGCGCGCAAACATCTTCACCAGGCCTTGCCCGGAGACGAGGATGCATTCTGGCGGGCGGAACTCGGGCATGAGGCATGGTGCGAGCTGACCGCGAAGCAGCAGCAACTCGGCGTCTCGCCGGAAGAATTCGGGCTCGTCCCGCTCCACCCCTGGCAATGGCGCGAACTGCGGGGAACCGAGCTTGCCGGCTGGATCGCGTCGGGGGAGGCGCTTTGCCTGGGGCCGGCGGGCGACCACTATGCGGCGACGCAGTCGGTTCGCTCGCTCATGAACCGGGACCGGCCTAGTGCCGCCAGCCTCAAGCTGCCGCTCAACATCGTCAACACCTCGTCGCGGCGGACGCTGGAGCCGCATTCGGTCTGCACGGCGCCGGTGATCTCGCGCTGGATTGCCGGGATCGTTGCGAGCGATCCGGCTTTTGGTGAGCGTTATCCGCTGACGATCCTGCAGGAATATGCGGGCATCATCGCCGATCGCGATGGACCTCTGGCGGGACAGGTCGCTGCCATATGGCGCGCAAATGCCGAAGCCACGCTTGCAGCCGGCGAGGCCGTCATTCCCTTCAATGCCCTGATGATAGTGGAAGGGGACGGACGTCCGTTCGCCGACGACTGGATCCAGCGCCATGGGCTGATGCCATGGATCAACCGGCTGATCGAAGTCGCGGTTCTCCCGGTCTGGCATCTGCTCGTTCATCACGGTCTGGCGGTCGAGGCGCACGGGCAGAACATGCTGCTCGTCCATCGCGACGGCTGGCCGGCCAGGCTTATCCTGCGCGATTTCCACGAGAGCATCGAGTTTTCGCCGAGCTTTCTGCGCGAGCCGGGCAACGCGCCGGATTTCCTGGCGCTGAACCCGGTCTACCGGGATGCCGAGCCGGACCGGTTCTACTGGACGGACAATCCGGATTCGCTACGCGAATTGGTGATGGACACGTTGTTCGTCTTCAACCTCAGCGAAATCTCCCATTTGCTCGACCACGCCTATGACCTGCCGGAAGCGCTCTTCTGGCAACGCGTCGCAGCCGTGCTCGCCTCCTACGAAATGGCGCATGCGGCGACGGAGCGGCTGGCCGCGCTCGGTTGCGGCCGACCCCGCATTCTCACCGAATCCCTGATGACCAGGAAGCTCCTCGCCGCCAAGCCGGAATACCACCACAGCATACCGAACACCCTGGCCGGGAAAGCGCTTCAACAAAGGAGATGGCATGATCCGCATCGATGACAGGCTCTACGAGGAGACCAATTTCAGCGAGAGATCGGCGCAGCTCGCTGTCGCGACCGGCGTTTCCGACTGCAGCACCGGCCGCTACGCCGTCTGCTTTGCAGAGACGGTCGACTGGCTGGCGCTGTTCTTTTCGATCCGCAAGGCGGGTGCGAGCGTGCTGCCGATCCATCCCGGCACGCCCTATCCGGCGGCCCGCAGGCTCGCGATCGCTGCCGGCTGCGATCGTCTGTTTTACAATAGTCTCACGGCCGAGGTCCTCGACGTGCCGGAGGTGGCATCGACGCAAGGCACGCTGCTGCAGATGAGTTCCGGTACCACCGGTGCTCCGAAATGCGTTGCGCGAAGCTGGCAAGACATCGATGCGGAGATCGACAGTTACGTGCGCACCTTCCGCGAACCGGAGGACATGACTCCGATCATTGCCTGCCCGACCACCCATTCCTATGGGCTGATCTGCGGCATCCTGGTGGCGATGAAGCGCGGCCAGACGCCGGTCATCGTCAATACGGCAAATCCGAAATACCTGCTGAAGGTGCTGCGCGAGACCGAGCGGCCGTTGCTCTATTCGTCGCCGGCGATCCTGCACACGCTGGCGCGACTGCTGCCTCAGCGCGAACAGATCCACGCGACGATGACCTCGGGCACGCTGCTTCCCGATCCGTGGTTTGCCGACATCCGCGCGAAGAGCAGGCACATGTTCCAGCAATATGGCTGCTCGGAATCCGGCTGCATCGCGATCAATCCGGATGTGACCGCCGCTGGCGATATGGGCTTTGTGCTGCCGCATCTGTCTGCCGAAACGGGCACCAGCGCCGAGGACACCGGCGAGATCGTCGTTAGCAATAGCGATGGCACACCGATCCGTACGCGCGACCTCGGCTACCGTCGCGCCGATGGCATGCTGGTCTTCGTTTCGCGGTTGGACGACATGATCAACGTCTCCGGCCTCAACGTCTATCCGAAGGACGTCGAGGACACGGTCATGGCGATGCCGGCGATCACCGACGCGGTCGCCTTCCGCAAGAACGACCGCTTCGCCGGGGAGCGCGTCGCTTTACTCTTCAGCGCTGAAGGGCCGGTGCCGCCGCAGGCGGTGCGCGAATGGTGCAGCCGCCATCTCGCCGGCCACCAGCTGCCAATGGAAATCCTGCAGGTCGATGCCGTCCCCCGGCAGGCCAACGGCAAGATCAGCCGTCGGGACGTCGCGGCGCGCCATCTGGCCGGGGAATTCAACAAGCCGATGGCAGGAACCGCATCATGACCGAAATCGAAATCCTGACGGCGATCGAGACTGTTCTGAATGAAAAAATGGCGCATGGGCATATGGAGGGCTTCGGTCCGGATGCCCGGCTCAACGAGGACCTCTATCTCGACTCCGTCCTGATCCTGGAGATCTTCCTCAATCTCGAGCTCGAATACGGGCTGTCCGTGCCGGAAGAAGCCATCGCGAAACAGGAGATCGAAACGATCTCCGATCTCGTCTCGCTCTATCTGCCGAAAACGACAGCGACCGTCGTTCCAGCCTTTCCGCTCACCGGCGGGACGACCGACGAGGGTGTCCATGGTGAAGCCTATTATGACATCAAGGTTCATTGCTTCGTCAGTTGCGTCTCCGATGGCTTGAAACGAAACGGGCTGGACCAGAGGCCGTTCTATTTCGGTGTCTGGGACGCGAAGTTCGCGGTGAGCGACCGGTTCGAGCTTCTCTATCACGCGCCCGACATCACCCAGGAGTTCTTCCGCGGCTGGTTCGAGCGGCTCTACGGCGTCTCCGTCGTCGAATGGTACGATCCGGAGCGCACCAAACTCGACAACCTGGCGGTGCTCACCGGTCTTCTCAAACAGCGCAGCGAAACCGGCTCGGTCATGGTCATGCTCGACATGTTCCACCTGCCGGAGCGCGAGAACAAGTTCAACCAGAACCCCTTCCCACACTACCTGATGCTGCAGGAGACCGCCGATCCCAAGACCTGGTTCGTGCACGATCCGGACTACCGCTGGGAAGGCGAGATCGCGCGGGAGAAGGTTATCCACGCCATCATGCAGCCGACCGTCGGCGGTGGTTACGTCTTCGACACTGCCGAAGCGCGGGCCCCAAATGCCGAAGATCTGAAAGCCTATTTCGAGGCGTGCTTCGTCAGAGACAGAAACCCGCTGGTCGATGCGGTCCGCGCGATCGTTGCCGCGCATCTTGAAGAACGGGATGGCCTCGCGCTTTCGAACCTCGGTGCGGCGGTGCGCGAACTTCCCGTCATCACCATCCGGAAATACGCCTATGAACACGGTTTTGCCTTCTACTGGCGGGCGCTGAAGCTGCCGGCGGCAGAGTTCGAAAGGTGGTGCAGGGAGATCGAGGCGTTGGTTCAGGCGCTGAAGACCCTGCACTACGCCTGCATGAAGCTTGCCCAGACCGGCGACCGAACCCTGGCGGGCACCGTCTTCGAGCGCCTCGACGAGGCAGATCGGCTGGAGACGAAGCTCAAGGGCAAGCTCGCCGAGGTCTTCGATCTCTGGTGCGATCTCGTCCTTCCCGAACAAATTCCTGCATTGAAGAGAATTGCACGATGAGAGTTTCGCTCTGCACCATTACGTTCCGGCATCATCTCACCTCGCTCGACGAGATTGCCGCCTGGGCTGAGGCCAACGATTTTCAAGGCATCGAGCTCTGGGGCGCGCACGCGCGCAACCTGGCGCCGCGATCGGATCGCAATGCCGATTGGCTCGACGGCTACGGTCTCGCGGTGCCGATGATCAGCGACTACCTGCCGCTCGATGGCGAGGTGGAGACCTTGCGGCACAAGGCGGTGGAGCTTTGCCGGCTCGCGCGCCGATGGCGCACGCGCAAGGTCCGCACCTTTGCTGGCAGCGTCGGAAGCCTTGCGGCCAGCGCAGAAGAGCGGCAGCGCGTTGTCGCCCGGTTGAAGGAGATATGCGTGATCACCGCCAGCTACGGCATCCATCTGCTCGCCGAGACCCATCCGAAGACGTTGGCCGATACCGCGGCCTCGACCATGCAGCTCATCGAAGAGGTCGACCATCCCTATTTTGCGATCAACTTCGATACGCTGCATGTGTGGGAGGGGGGTGACGATCCCGTCGCGGTCCACCGGACGATGAAGCCGCATATCCGCCACTACCACCTGAAGAACATCGTCGCCCGCTCGGATTTGTCCGTTTTCGAACCGGCCAATGTCTATGCCGCCGCCGGCAGCCGGAGGGGCATGACGCCCCTGTTCGAAGGGATTGTCGACTACGACCGCATTCTTGCGGAGATTTCAGGCGATCCGCAGGCCGAGGCGTCGCTGGAGTGGTTCGGCAATGATTGCCTGGAGACACTCGGGCGCGATCGCAGGCGGGTTCGCCAGTCGATCGAGAGCCGCGAAAGACCGCTGCGAACGGCGCAGATCTAAAGCACGATAACAAGAAGTACCTTGATGGCGGCACCTTGGCGGTGCCGCATGACGGCGAGCGGATCGCCGCGCGTGGCTCCCCTGGCCTTGCGGGCGGGTACCGGATAGACGACGGTCCGTCTACACCTGGACGAAATGGTCCTCCCCGACCTGCCGGTAACGCCGTTTAGCCGGAATACAGTCGGGCGCGCAAGGGGCTCTTGAGCTCGTCGCTTGCAACGCCGCGGCGGGCATGGCGGCGTGTCGGATCAGCAATCGGCACGGCGTCGACCGGAGGCCGTCGTGTCACGGGCGTTGTCGAACGCCAGGCTTGATGGAGGCCGGCAGGGCCGGCGCAGTCTCGGCCGAGGAAGCGCCCGGTTCATCAGGGAAATCCCGCGCGCAGGAGCTTTCGCTATCGCCGGCGATTTGTTAGCTCGAAGGTCGGTGCAAAGAGGAGACGTCAGGTGAAGGTCATTGGGCTAATCGGAGGGATGAGCTGGGAGAGCTCCGCCCAGTATTACCGCATCATCAACGAGACGGTCCGCGACCGGCTCGGCGGCGTGCATTCGGCAAAGTCGCTGATGTGGTCGATGGATTTCGGTGAAATCAAGCGTCTCCAGCACGATGGCAATTGGCCGGCGCTGACGGAGGAAATGATCGCGGCAGCACGCCGACTGGAAGCAGGCGGCGCCGATTTCCTGATGATATGCACCAACACCATGCACAAGATGGCCACTGACGTTTCGGCAGCCGTCTCCATCCCGCTGCTTCATATCGCCGACCCGACGGCCGAGAAGATCAGGGCGGCAGGCCTCGGCAAGGTTGGCCTGCTCGGCACGGCCTTCACCATGGAGCAGGACTTCTACAAGGGCCGCCTGAAAGACGCGTTCGGGCTGGAGGTGCTGGTGCCGGAGGCGGAAGACCGCGCCAAGGTGCACGAGATTATCTATCGCGAACTCGTCGCCGGCATCGTCAAGGACAGCTCGCGCGACGCCTATCGCGCCATCATCGCGCGGCTCGTCGATGCGGGCGCGGAAGCGATCATCATGGGCTGCACGGAGATCATGCTTCTGATTTCGCAGGCAGACAGCCCGGTCCCGGTCTTCGACACCACCGAGATCCACGCGCTCGCCGCCGTGGACCTCGCCCTCGAAGGCGCGTGAGTGGCTGAGATGCCATTCGACTGCTGCCGGGTCGGGCAGGGTGCTGACGGAGATGCGCTGGCCGCGCGATGCTTTGACGGCCGGCGGAACCGCCGGCCGTGATCGCAAGCTTTAGTGTAAGGTGAATGCTCGGGGCTCGCCCTGAAACAGGCTGACCAACGCGATGCCCTGCTGCAGTAGAAGTTCAGCTGCCGGCAAGTTGCCTGTGACCAGATCGTCGGCACAGCTGGTGATGATGTTGGCGAGGCTGATCGAATTCTCTGCGAACCGATCATCGCCAATCTCATAGGCCTTTTCGGCCGTCGCCTCGAGTGCGTCTGCGACGAGCGCCATCATGTCCGAACGCTCGTGAAGCGTCATCTTGTCCAGTGTCTTGGCGTCAAGCGTCTTGGCAGATGTCTGCATGATTACCTTCCCTGTTGTTCAAGCCGGAATTGGCCGCGCCGGCCAGAGGGCCGGGGGAAAAGTCTACGACTGTGATGGATCGTTAAAGGGAGCCGGCGTCGAACGCGGCTTCCCCACTAAAATCGTGAATAGCGGCGCGGTATGCAAGGAATGGCTACTATGCGCCCCGCGCATGGGTCGCGACCTACGGCAAGAGAGTTGCCTTCGCGGCGCTTCAGCCACCTATATGGGTGGTCTTCGTCGGCCATGCCAGGCTCTCGTCGATCGTCAGGCGGTCGGCAGCGCATTCCTGGGCGAGAAAGTCGATGAAGGTGCGAACCGACGGCAAAAGCCCGCGCTTCGAGGGAAAGACGGCGTGAACGATGCCTGACGCCGGCCGCCATTGCGGCAGCACCGGCACCAGGGTTCCGGCCGCAAGGTCCTTCCAGATCATCATCGTCGGCAACTGCACGATGCCGGCGCCGTCGAGTGCGGCCTCGCGCAGCGCCGCCATATCGTCGGTCAGGAAGCGCGGCTCATGCCGGATGACCGCTTGCTCTCCCGAGGAACTTTCCAGCCGCCATTCATAGCTGTGGGTGGCGGATGTCCAGGCAAGGCTCGCGAGTCCCGTCAGTTGCTCGGGCACCCGGATCGGCTCCTTGAGGAAGCCCGGTTTGGCGACGAGATATTGCGAACTGTCGTCGAGCTTGCGCATGACGAGCTCGCTTCTTTCCAGCGGCGGAAACCGCACCCGGATCGAGACGTCGAAGCCCTCGGCGATCACGTCCACGCGGCGGTTGGTGCTTTCGAGCTGCAGGCTGATTTTCGGATGGGCGGTCATGAACCGGGCGAAGAGCCGGCCGAATTGGAAGGAGATCAGTGCCGTCGGGCAACTCACCCGGATGGTGCCCTGCGGCTCTCCCTGGTGCTGCGCGATGAAGGCATCGGCCGCTTCGGCTTCGATCAACACGGCGACGCAGCGCTGGTAATATTCGCGGCCGACATCGGTGACGTAGAAGCGGCGCGGCGAGCGCTGGATCAGCCGGACGCCAACCCGGTCCTCCAGCATCGCGATCCGTCGGCTCAATCGGGACTTTTGCGTTCCGGTCGCCCGTGCCGCTGCCGCAAAGCCGCCATGCTCCACGACTTGCACGAAATAATAGAGGTCGTTCAGGTCTTGCATCGTTCTACAAATAGAACGCTGCGTCGAATTTCACAATCTTTTTGCATGGTCGGTCCTGCAGTAGCCTACACCCAATCACAGCGAATCAGGCCGCGACGAACGCACCGCCGGCGGTGATGGAAACCAAGCGAAGGAAAGGACTTCCGATGACCAAGCCCTACGTACGTCTCAACAAGGATGATGTTGCCGTCCTGCTCGTCGACCATCAGACCGGTCTCCTGTCGTTGGTGCGCGACTTCGATCCGGACAAGTTCAAGAACAATGTCCTGGCGCTCGGCGATCTCGCCAAATATTTCAAGCTGCCGACGGTTCTCACCACCAGCTTCGAAGACGGCCCGAACGGCCCGCTGGTGCCGGAACTGAAGGAACTGTTTCCCGACGCGCCCTTCATTCCCCGTCCGGGTCAGATCAATGCCTGGGACAACGCGGACTTCGTCAAGGCGGTGAAGGCCACTGGCAAGAAGCAGTTGCTGATCGCCGGCGTGGTGACCGAGGTTTGTGTCGCGTTTCCGGCGCTTTCGGCGATCGAAGAAGGCTTCGAGGTCTTCGTGGTCACCGACGCCTCCGGCACGTTCAACGAGGTGACTCGCGATTCCGCCTGGTCGCGCATGACCGCCGCCGGCGTTCAACTGATGACCTGGTTCGGCGTTGCCTGCGAACTGCACCGCGACTGGCGCAACGACATCGAGGGTCTCGGTACGCTGTTTTCCAACCACATCCCCGACTACCGCAACCTCATCACCAGCTACAACACCATGGCGGCGCGCAAGTAAGGCACGCCTGCCGCTGACAGTGAAAGCCCCGGTCGTTTTCGGCCGGGGCTTTTCGCATGGCATATCGCGATGGCCGTTACGCGCGGCTGGCGGCCCGTTGAGCATCTTGCACGGTGACGCGGGCGGCGGGTTTCAGCCGGCCGGTCAAAAGCAGGCTGATCACGAGGAAAGGCACGAGCACGCTAAGGCCGAAGCGCATGTCGCTGTGTTCGGCGACGAGGCCGATCAGCGGCGGTCCGAGCAGGAAGCCCAAGAGCGCGATGAAGGACAGGATGGCGACGCTGGCGGCGGCTGGCCGGTCCTTCTGGTCGGCCGCAGCGGTGACGGCGAGCGGGAACCCGACTGAAACGCCGAAGCCCATGGCGGCAAAACCGGCAAGCGCTGCCCAAGCAGCTGGGCTGATGACCACCAGAACCAGCCCGGTAACGCTGGCAATGCTGCAGGCGCGCGCGACGGCAACTGGTCCATAGCTTGCCTTCAGCCGGTCGCCGGCGAAGCGGCCGGCTGCCACCATGAAGGCGAAGATCGAATAACCGAAACCGGCGCTGGCGGCGGAAAGCCCGAAGACGTCGCGAAGGAAGACGGCCGACCAGTCCGCCACGGCGCCTTCGGTCATGGTGATGCCGAAAACGAAGAAGCAGACGCCAAGCAGTGCAAGGCTCGGCAACCGTCGCCTGGATGGCGCCGTCTCCGCAGCCGCGGTCTCGCCGGTCTGGAGGCGCGGCAGCTTGCTGGCAAAGAAGACGCTGATCGGCAGCATGAGCGCGGCCGTCAGCGGCACGGCCCATTCCGGCGCGACGCGGAGCGCGGCGAAGCCGACACCGATCAGGCTTCCGGTCATGATGCCGAGGCTCCAGAACCCGTGGCAGGTGCTCATGATCAACTGCCCGGAGTGCTTTTCGATCGCGTCGGCCTCGACGTTGAGGCCGAGTTCGAGCGTTGCCAGCGCCACGCCGACGATGGCGAGTGTCACGAAGAGTCCTTCGATGCTTGACGCCCATGTCGGCAGCCAGACAAGTGCCAGAAAGACCACGAAACCGTAGAGGATGGTGGCTCGGCCGCCGATCCAGGCGACGAAACGCCCGGCGAAGGGCAGGGTAAGCAAGATGCCCAGCGGCATGCCGAGGAGGGCAACGGCGAGCTCCGCCGGTCCCAGACCAAGCCGCTGCTGTACATCGGGAATGCGCGGCAGCCAGGCGCCGAAGGCAATCGGCTGAAGGAAGAAGATCAGCATGATGAGCCGTTGATTGGTCATGCGCATTGTTCCCCAATAGATATCGGTATCGCACACTCCAGCCTCGGCAGCGGCGGCGCCGTCGAACCGATGCGGTCTATGAAGCAATTTTGATATTCTGAAAATCGTTTTCAAAGCTTGTCGTGCACGACAGATGTCGTCAAGCTTGGAAAGAGCCTCTCTGGCGGGAATGCAACCATTCCGGAGCGAATGGCGGGAGGGTGTTGCGAATGTGTCGCCACCTTGCCGTGTGATGCTTCGCTGATGTGAAAAAAATATACATGAGCATGGGCGGCGTCCCTGCGAATGGACGCCGCACGCCTGCCGTTCGATGCGGATCACCTGAGCAGCTTCAGGGACCCCGTCAGCGACTTCACCCATTTGACGGTGCCGGCGAGGCCGATGCCGTCGATCGCTTCCTCTGCAAGGTCTCGCTCGGGGAACTGGGCCTCATAATCCGTAAAGTTGTGTAGCGAGCGTGCGAAGGCCGGAAACGGCACGACGATGCGGTCCTCCTGTTTCGGCAGCGCCTTTAGAAGCAGTGCGCCGATCGTGCGACTATCGGCCTGGAGAACCGGTACGGGGCGGTTGGAGCTGATATCGATCGTATTCTGCCTGCTGTCCGTCAGTCTCTGGTTGCCAAGGTCGGGCATCGCCGAGCCGATGCCGATGGAAATCGCCGCGATGGTGTTGGCGAGGTGGCCCGGTGACAACTCCGGATTGACGACGATGGCGAGGCGGATGTCCTGAAGCACGGTGGTCTGTTCCTTCTCTGTTTCTCGATCGGGAGAATAGACCGAGCTTCGAGGTAGGTTCTTTCGGATGTTGCGGAAAATTGTTAGGATGGGGTAGGTTCTACCAAGAGGAGAGATCAGTGAGGTAGAATATGCCTGCGACTTTGACGCCTGGCGACGTGAAGATATTGACCGCGTTGCAAAATGACGGGCGCCTGAGCAACCAGGCGCTTTCGGAGGAAGTCGGCATGTCGACCTCGCCGTGCTGGCGGCGCGTGCGCCAGCTTGAGGACGATGGTGTCATTCAGGGCTACATGGCCGTCCTGAGCCGGAGGGAAATCGGCTTGGGGGTGCTTGCCTTCATCCGGGTAAAAATCGACAGCCACACGGAGGCGGAAGCTGATGCCTTTGCTGACGAAGTGATGAAGCTCGACAGCGTCGTAGCCTCCTACAGCATTGCCGGCGATGCGGACTTCCTTCTCCAGGTCGTTTCATCCGACCTCGATTCCTACTCGGACTTCGCCATGAAGGTCGTGCGGCGACTGCCCTGCATCAAGGAAATGCAGACGACCTTCGTCCTGAAGGAGATCAAGGCCTTCAGCGGCCTCCCTTTGCGCGCGACGACCGGCCACCGCTGAGCGAAGCGTTTCGTGGTCAGGAGGCGGACGCCATCAAGGGGTCCTCCCGGACGACCTGCACGAGGAAGTCGAGAACCGTCCGCACCCTCAGCGGCATGTTCCGGCGTGACGGATAGACGACGCTGATCGGCAGGCGTGCCGGCGGAAAGTCTGGCATGACGTTCACCAGCCTGCCGGCTTCGATGTCAGGGCAGGCCAGGATATGTGAAAGAACCGCAAGTCCGCCCCCTGCCAATACCGCCCGATGCACGGCCACCGCGTTGTTGGCCACGAGACGCGGTGCGATGCGCACGAAGATGTCGTCGGATCCATCGGAAAAGGTCCAGGAGCGCCCGTCTCCGGCGCGGCTATAACAGATACATTCGTGGCCACCGATCTCATCCGGTGTTTTCGGTGCGCTTCTTCCGTCGAGATAGCCGGGTGCTGCCACGAGAAAGGCGGTCGTCCAGCCGATGCGACGGCACATCAGGCTGCTGTCTGAAACAGGACCGAGACGCACTTCGAGATCGATGCCTTCGCCGACGAGATCAGACGGTTCTTCGCGGAAGGTCAATTCGACCGACAGGCCCGGATGCCGCTCGAGGAAGGCAGCGAGACGGTCGCTGACATAGAGGCCGAGCGGTGCAGGCAGGGTGAGCCGTACGCGTCCGGACACCATGGCGGTCTCGGCGCAGGACGCCTCGTTGAGTGCGTCGACCGCTTCGACCACTCTCAGCGCCATCGGAATCATATGTTCACCCTCGGCGGTGAGCGCCAGCGCGCTCGTCGTTCGATGCAGAAGGCGCGTGTTCAAGTGCTCTTCCAGCGCCGATACCTGCCGCGACACGGCCGGCTGTGTCAGGTTGAGGTCGAGCGCTGCTGCGGAGAACGAGCCCGTTTCCGCCACCCGCAAGAAGGCTCTCAGCGCAGAGACGATGTCCATTCAGGTCCCCAAACGTTTCGGCATAAGGCTTATGCGCCGAATGTATGCCCAATGCGCTTTACTGTCCAGCGATTAAGGATATCTTGTGTCCATAAGGATATTTGATGTCCTTAATAACGGAGCAAGAAGCCATGACACAGCGCCTGAACTACGCACAGCATTCCCCCGAGTTCGTGAAGAAGCTCTCCGACCTCAGCTTCAGCCTGAAGGACAGCGTCATCGAGCAGAAGATCCGCGACCTCGTGAACATCCGGGCTTCGCAGATCAACGGCTGCGCCTTCTGCCTCGACATGCATGTGAAGGAAGCGAAGATCCACGGCGAGAGCGAGTTGCGCCTCTACCATGTCGCGATCTGGCGCGAATCGAACCTCTTCATCCCGCGCGAACGCGCAGCGCTGGCCTGGACCGAGGCGGTGACGAAATTGCCCGAAGGCGGCATTCCGGATGAAGTTTACGAGCGCGTACGCGGCCAGCTTTCGGAGAAGGAAATCTCTGACCTGACCTTGGCAATCTCGGTCATCAATGCGTGGAACCGTGTCAGCGTCGCCTTCAAGAACGTGCCCGGTTCGGCCGACAAACTCTATGGCCTCGACAAGGCCGGACTGAACTGACCCCTGTTCCAGAGTGATCGAGCAGCGCGGCGCGTGCGCCGTAGCGATTGGAGGATCCCATGAAAATCGTCATCATCGGCGGAACGGGCCATATCGGCTCCAAGACGGTCGAGCGCCTGCGAAAGCAGGGCCACGAGGTGATCGCCGCCTCCCCGAATACCGGCGTGAACACGATCACGGGCGAAGGCCTCGCTGAGGCGCTTGCCGGTTGCGACGTCGTCGTCGATCTTGCCAATTCGCCCTCTTTCGAGGGCGAGGCGGTGCTCGCGTTCTTCGAGACCTCCGGCCGCAACCTGCTTGCGGCCGAAAAGGCGGCGGGCGTCAAACATCATGTCGCGCTTTCGGTCGTCGGCACCGAGCGGTTGCAGGAAAGCGGTTATTTCCGCGGCAAGCTCGCCCAGGAGAAGCTGATCAAGGCCGGCGGCATTCCCTATACGATCGTGCACTCGACCCAGTTCATGGAGTTCCTGGGCGGCATCGCCCAGTCGGGAACCGTCGGCGACACGGTGCATCTGTCCCCCGCCTACGTGCAGCCGATCGCCTCGGACGATGTTGCTGACGCCATGGCCGAGATCGCCCTTGCCGCGCCTGCCAACGGCACGACCGAAATTGCTGGCCCGGAGCGCTCGCGTCTCAGCGATCTCGTCGCGCGCTATCTCGAGGCCAGCGGGGACAGCCGCAAGGTCGAGCCGGATCCCCAGGCGCGCTATTTCGGCGCACGTCTGGAGGACGGTTCGCTCGTCTCCGACAACAACCCGCGGCTCGGCCGCATCACCTTCGAGCAGTGGTTCGCCACCTCCGCTCGCAAGTGACCAAACTCCATGTGCTTGGCGCACACCACCAGACCCGAAAGGATTTCCGACATGATCAAGTCACTCGTTTCCGCTCTTGCGGTCACGGCCGCATTGTTTGGATCAGCCGCTGCTGGCGACGCTTCCAAGGTTACGCTCGTCTACGAGCATGAACTGCCAAACGTGCCAGGCAAGAGCATCAAGGGTGTGCTGGTGGAATATGGGCCGGGCGGTTCCTCGGAAGCGCATACCCATCCGAGCACGGCCTTCATCTACGCAACGGTGCTCGAAGGCACGATCCGAAGCAAGGTCAATGACGGCTCGGTCAAGGAGTACAAGGCTGGTGAGAGTTTCTCCGAGATGCCCGGCGATCGTCATGGCGTCAGTGAAAACGGCAGCAAGACCGAACCGGCCAAGCTGCTTGCTGTTTTCGTGGTCGATACTGCCGAGAAGGAACTGACCTATCCGATGACGAAGTAACGCAAGGAAGGGCCGGGTGCCGATCGCGCAGCCGGCCCTTTCGTTCGGGCGCAACCTTTGGAGCCGATCATGTTCGCCGACAATCTGCCATTGCCGCTCGTCCTGATCAATCTTCTCGGGGTTGCCGGCATTGTCGTCTGGCACCTGCAGGGTCGCGACCGCCCCACGGCCAGGCTGATCGTCCAGATCCTCTTCTTCTGCGGACGGCGCTATATGGCTGCGTCCGGATCGTGCACGAGCCGCCGCCGGTGGTCGCCCTCAAGGCGATCGACGCGGTGGCGATCGAGGTTGAACTGCAGTTTCGCGTCAAGAGCCCGGCAGAACGGACCCCCGCCCGCAACGAGGTGATCGCGCGCGTCCATGACCAATGTCGCCAAGACGGTCTTTCGCTTGCATTGCCGCCGCAGGCATATCTTTATGCGCCGCCTGCCGAGACAGACACCGGACTTCGTTCAGCCGGCGCGCTCTAGCACCCAGCCGAACGTACGCTTCATGAGGTCTGCGGGAATTTCCTTCGACAGGATCTCGATCAGGTCGGACAAGCGCACATTGCGCAGTTTCTCGCGCCAGGCTTCGTCCGCTTCCCACATGATGCGCGCCACCGCACACGGCGTGCTTTCGCAATAACCAGGTGCGCGACAGGGATTGTTGGCCCTGATGTTGGTGCAGACGAAGGTTCGCGCCTTGCCTTCGACCGCTTCGACAATATCGAGAAAGGTCAGTTCGGCCGGCGCTTTTGCCAGCCGATATCCGCCCGACGGACCGAGGGTGGTGTGGACAAGGCCGGCTTGCGAGAGGCTCTGCAGCGCCTTCGACAGATATTCCTTGGGGAGCCCGTGGAACTCGGCAAGCGCCTTCGTCGAGAGGTAACGGCCCTCAGGCAGGCCCGCGAGGATCGCACAGCAATGCAACGCCCATTCGACTTGGCTCTTAAGGATCATGTGTTCTAACGATCATGCACTCGTCCGGCCGATGCCATCCGCACCTATTAAGGATAACAAATATCCCTATTTTGCCGCCGTGTAAACAGCGCTGCACCTTGCGGTGCAGGCAGTTCGCTGCGGTGCGCGATGTCCCGGCTCAGGAAGCATCGTGACGCTTTCGCGGAAAAAATCGGAGAAGTAGGTCACTGCGATCCAGAGGATCGGTCCGAAAAGTGCGGAGGCGATCTTCAGCGGCGGATTGCCGAAAGCGCGCAGGCCGGGCCAGATCATCGCCAGCGCCAGCGCCAGCACGGCGAGCGCATTTGCCGAGCGAGATGGTGATGAAATTGTAGCCGTCGCGCAGTCAAGCGGCGGCCATCATGGCAGGAAACGGGTTGAATTCTTGCCCCTCCGGCACGATTTTGATGGGGAGACACAGGGAGACCGTACCGATGGGCCAGGCAGGACATCGCTATTTCATCTTCGAGACTGCCGCCGGGTTTTGCGGTATCGCCTGGAACGAAGTGGGCATCACGCGCTTCCAGCTGCCGACCCGTACGGCAGAGGCAACCGAGCGGCTGCTGTTGCGGCGTCTGCCGGTCGCCGAGGCTTCCCAGCCGACCTCCGAAATCCGGGAAGCCGTGGAAGCCGTCCGACGTTACTTCGACGGCAAGGAAGTCGACTTCACCGGGTTCACGGTCGATCTGGAAGGCCAGGACGAGATCTTCCGCCGCATCTATGCCGCGACCCGCGCGCTGCGCTGGGGACAGACCACCACCTATGGTGCGCTGGCAAAAGAGCTGGGTGCCGGGCCGGAGGCGGCGCGTGATGTCGGTCAGGCCATGGCCAGGAATCCGGTAGCCTTGATCATCCCTTGTCACCGGGTGCTTGCCGCCGGCGGCAAGATTGGCGGCTTCTCGGCGCCCGGCGGTTCCACCACCAAGACCCGCATGCTCGAGCTGGAAGGCGTCCATTTGGGTCAGACGGCCGAACCGACGCAACAGTCCTTCGGGTTCTAAAGACTTCGGCGATCGCCCCACGGATCCGGCACTGAAAGTCGCTTTTGCCGAACCAATTGGGACGCCGTGCGCGTGTGTTGTGGGAACAGGTGTGGATTGGTGGTTGCGCCCTGCCACCCTCTTCCCGAGAGGTTCTCAGGCATGCTGCTCAAGATATGTTACAAGCTTCATCGGCATTTCACGAAATACATAGTGTTTTCAAAATGTTGTCGAAGCTGCCCGATCGGATTAATTCCGATTTTCTCATGACAGACTATCAGAACGGAAATATTTTAGCGTCACCAACTTGTCGCAAACGAATCCTGGGGGTGACGCATGTCCATCAGTTCAGGAACGCCGTGCCGCAAGGACCGTACGCCGACGGGGATCGTGATAGAACAGCAGACGCTGGTGCGAAGCGTCATCGTCGCCATTCTCGAGTGCGAACTCTCCGGTTGGAACTTTATCGATATGGTTTCGACGGACTGCCTTGACCAGGCGCTCGGCTACGACGTGCGTTTAATTGTGCTGGACCTGAGCGCTCGAAGCGATGTCGGGTACAGCTTGCATGATGCGCTTGCGAAAATTCGCAAGCACTTTCCGGACGTGCCGGTTGCGGTGCTCTCGGACGCGGACGACAAGACGACTGCCGCCAACGTTCTCAAGCTTGGCGTTCGCGGCTTCTTCACGACCTCCCTGCGAATCGACCTGGCGCTTGCAGGCTTGCGTCTGATCCTTGCCGGCGGTGTCTTCTGTCCAGACCCGCTTGCCGCGCTCACCGATTGTGCCGCTGCCGTTCGCCAAAGTGATAGGGTACCGATCAGCGCCTACCGAAGCGAGTTTGCGCTCGCCGACTTCACGCCCCGCGAGGCGGACGTCCTCGCCGAGCTGCGCTGCGGGTCTTCGAACAAGGTGATCGCTGGAAAGCTCAATCTGTCCGACCATACGGTGAAGATGCATCTGCAGCACATCATGCGCAAATTGCAGGTGCAGAACCGAACGGAGGTCGTCGCCTTGCTGGCTGACCGGGCAACCGCCGGCGATGGTCATGCCGTCGCCACCAACGGCAGCAGGGTCGTCAACGTGACGTCTTTTCGAGCATCTCGCTGAGGGTGGCCGCCGTCAGCATGGCCTCGGCCAGCAACCTCTTGAGCTTCTGATTCTCCACTTCGAGCGCCTTGAGGCGGTCCGCATCGAAGTTGGGGCCCCTGCTTTGCAGCGATTGCCACCGATAGAAAGTCGGCTGGCTGATGCCATGCCGGTGGCAGACATCGGCGACGGTTGCACCGTGCTGATGCTCCTTCAGGATCTCCAGGACTTCGTCGTCATTGAACTTGCGTTTGCCCATCGCGGCTATCCTTCGGGGAAGCGAGTGGCACATGTGGTCGCGAGGGCAGAAAACAGAGCCTATGTGATAGGCCACGGCGTACCGCGCGGCATACCTCAGTTCTCGCGAAATGCGGTATTGAAACTGTCCATCAACGGACGCAGCGCATAAAGCGCCACGCTGCTCGTACCGGTCTCTATCATGGCCCGCACCGGCATGCCCGGTACCATCTCCACGCCCGGCATCAGACCCAGCCGCTCATCGGTAACGCGGATCGTTGCGGCGTAGTAGGTGTGCCCGGTTTGCCGGTCGACCAGGTGATCGGCGGACACATAGGAGACGGTGCCCTTCAGCAGCGGAACCCGCCTCTGGTTGTACGGAATGAGATGAACCTGGGCCTCGAGTCCGGCATGGACCTGGGCGATGTCTTCCGGTTTCACCCGCGCTGCCACGACCAGTGCGCCGGCGTCCGGCACGAGGTCGGCCAGCGGCTCTCCGGCACCGATGACGCCGCCCGTGGTGTGGACACGCAGGTCCATGATCACACCGTCGTCGGGCGCCCGGATCTCCGTTCTCGCCAATTGATCATCGATGGCGTTCAGGCGTTCGCGCAGCTGCGCCAGCTGGTTTTCCGTGTCGCGCAGCGTGAGCGCGACCTCATTCAGCCGGTCGCTACGCAGCTTGACGATGTAGGACTGCGACTCGCTGATGACTTGGTGGGCGCGGGATATGCGTGCGGAGACTTCGCCGATCTGGCCGCCGATGTCGGCTTTTTCTCGCGCCAGGACGAGGGCCCGGCTTCTTCGTTCGAGGCCTTTCTCGGTCAGCATCGAGACTGTTTCAAGCTCCTGATGCGATATGGCGCTTCTTTCGACCAGGGATGCCTTCTGGGCGCTCAGTCCGGCGATTTCCTCCAGCACCTCCTTGATCTTCTGCTGCGTGATCACAATTTCCGACTGCATCACCTGGCGCCGCGCGTCGAAGATGTTCTGCTGCCCGTCGAGGATGTCGCGGATCACCCGGTAGTTGTCGGCCTGCTCCACGAGATCGGGCGGGAAGGCGACGTGGTCCGAACCGTCCTGCTCGGCGGTCAGCCGCGCCTGCCGCGCCTCGGCATCCCAGAGTTGGCCGCGAAGACTGTCCCGCTCCGAACGAGGTTTCGTGTCGTCGAGCTTGATCAGCACCTGACCGGCAGATACCGCGTCGCCGTTGCGGACAAGGATCCGCCTGACGATCCCGCCTTCGAGATGCTGGATGGTTTTGCGGTTCGCTTCGGTCTCGACGACGCCGGACGCGATCGCCGCGCTGCTGAGCGGTGCAAGAACAGACCAGATGCCTAGGCCAACGACGAAGACGCCGACCAGCAGATTCCCGGTCCAGGCGACATGCCGCAGTCTCGACATCGGTGAGGCGTCGGCAAGCGTCAGCGGAAGGCTTGTGGCGATGGCGGTGGAGGGTTGGGGCCTGGTTATCCCCTTGCTGTCTGAGACATAGCCATCGATTTCAGGTCCGCGTCGGGTCAGGTCGGATTTGATGAGCTCCATCGTTTTCGTGCCTCCCTGCTCACGTGCCCGCCCGCGCCGGTGGCTGCAGATAGGTATCGAAGACCCAGTCGCTGTCGCCGAAGGCTTCGATCGTGCCGTTGCGCATGATCGCGATCTTGTTGGTCACGGGGAGAATGCCCATGCGGTGCGTGATGATGACAATCATCATTCCCATGGCGCGCATGCGAGCGATTGCTGCAAACAATCGGCGTTCGCCGTCATAGTCCAAGCTGGAATTGGGATCGTCGAGGACGACGAGTGCGGGGTTGCCGTAGACCGCGCGCGCCAATCCGAGTTGCTGGCGCTGGGCCCGCAGCAGGGTCGCGCCTCCGTCGCCGATATCCGTCTCATAGCCCTGTGGCAGCTGCATGATCACATCGTGCAGCCCGACAAGTTTTGCCGCTTCGATGACCTTGTTGACGTCGCCGCCGTCGAGCCGGCCGACGACGTCTTTCACCGCGCCGCCGAAGAGTTCGATGTCCTGCGGCAGGTAGCCGATGTGGCGCATGCCGCCACCGAGCCGGAGGGTGGAGATATCGACGCCGCCGAGCAGGGCGTTGCCGAAGGTCGTCGGCTGCACGCCCGCGATGATGCGGCCAAGCGTAGACTTTCCGGAGCCAGAGGGACCGATCAGCGCAAGGCAGTCGCCCGGCATCAGCCGCAAGGTGACGGAGTTCAATATCTGGCGATTGCCCGAGGGAAGCGTGTAGCCGACGCGCTCGAGCACGAGGCCGCCCGCTTCGGGCATCGGTATCGTGCGCACATTGTCCTGCGCGGCGATCGACATCAGCATCGTATTGATGCGATTGAATGCAGCATAGGCGAAGGCAACGGCGCGCCACGCACCGATCGCGCCCTCGATCGGTGCAAGCCCGCGACCGAGAAGCAGGCTGGAGACGAAGATAATGCCGGGGTTTCCGTTTTCCTCCAGGACGAGCCAGGCAGCCGACCCCATCATCAGGATCTGCGCCAGCATGCGCACGGATTTCGAGAGCCCGAGAATGGTCTCGGTGCGCTTCATCGCATCGTCCTGCGCTTGCCGCGCGGTTTCGGCGTCGCGGTAGACGAGCTGAGCGGCGCCGTTCTGCATGTTCATCGCACGGATGACCTGGATATAGCGCAGTGCGGTCGCGAACCGCATATGGCTGCGGGAGAGTGCCAGGTTCGCTTTCGCCAGCGGTTGGCGGGTCGAGAATTCCGTCACGATGGCAAGCAGCAGCAAGATGAGCGCGGTGAAGAGGCCAATGGTTCCGAGCAATGGGTGGACGAGGAATAGAAGCAGCAGGAAGATCGGCGCCCAGGGAACGTCGAAAAGCAGCGAACTGGCCGGGGCGTCGAGGAACTGGCGCAGCGTCGACAGGTCCCGGTAGCAGTCGTTGGCGAGGCCCGTTTCCGTGCGGGCTCCATATTCGAAGCATGCCGTGAGCACGACCGGCCGCAAGCGGTGGTCCAGCCAACTGCCGATCCGCGACAATGCCGCGCGCCGCACGATATCGAGGATCGAGCCCACCAACACTGCCGCCGCGATGATGAGCGTCAGCATGAGCAGCGTGTCGGCGCTGCGGCTCGACAGGACGCGATCGTAGATCTGCAGCAGATAGATGGAGGGAGCCAGCAGGAACAGGTTATAGGCGCAGCTATAAAGGAAGACCAGCAGGAACGCCCCGGTGCAGGCCCTGAGAGCGATGACGAGATGGGTCGGAGGAAGGTGCGCTCCTGTCGGATTCGTTGTCATTATCAGATCTCGATACTGACACGGCGGCTCGGTTCCCGCAGGATTCCCTGGACCGAAATCGATCTCAGGACTAAATCCCGCAGCGGTTCAACGTGCTACGGCACCTTGCGCGTCCGGGAGGCGCGGTGCCGCAGGAAAGGCGAATGGGAGGATCGCCGGCCATGGCCGGCGACCCTTGTCGAGCGACTCAGATGCCGATATCGCTGATGTTGCCTAAAGTGTTGTCGAAATTGTCGAGAACATTCGAGACCGCCGTGGTGTTGGTCGTCGTGGTGGTTTCCGAGATCGGGTTCGAATGAACCAGAGCGGCGGAAATATCGCCACCGAGGGCCGCATTGCCGTTGCCGCCGGCACCGCCCATGCCTGCAATGATCGTTCCATGCTGGTCGGCAACGAGTGTATTGGTCTGGGTGGCGGTGGTATCCGCACCCATGCCCACGACGTTGCCGCCACTCGAATTGCTCTGGTCGCCACTCGAGGTCGGGTTCCCGCCTGCGCCGCCGGTGCCGGTATTGGTGAGGGCTGCAAGCACGGCGATCGGCACCTGAACGAGGCCGCCGCCATTGGCGTCGCCGGTTCCCCAGGCCGCGCCCTGCCCAACAATGTCGCCATTGAAGACCGTGGGGTCTGCGCCATCGACGGTCTGTGTGCTGGCGAGAGTGGCGACTGGACTGTAGAAGATATCGCCGTTGTTGGTGCCGTCGCCACCGTTACCTGCATTCGCGTCGCCCGCAGTGGGATTGGCCAGGTTAATCGTGTCTGATGTCACTTGCGTAATAGGCATAGCGTCTCTCCTCTACTCGTTGCCCCGTAGTGTTGGACGGTTCGATGCCACAGCACACCGCCACGGGCGGGGGTCAGCGCAAATTATGGTGCGCGCGATCATCGAGGCGAACCAGCCGGATATTCGGAGACGTTCCTTTGGGTAGGGTCTGCCCGCGCTTCAGGCTTCGGCCGGCGTCAAGTGTTCCGGCGGCGCACGGTTATCAACTATAATGATGATGGTAATGGCGGCAGAACGTCAGGTATCCGCGACGCCAGGGCGTTTTCTGGGCTTGATATGTGGCGGGATCAGCCGTGCAGGACGTCGTCGATCAGGGCGGCATTGGTATCGACAATGTTGCCTTCGCCGCCGGCTCCCCCGATGCCGCCGATCTGCAGCGTATGCTGGTCGACGAGCAGGTGGTTGAGCTGGTCCGCCTCGGCGACGCCGCCCGCGGGCACGGCGATGTTGATCGGATGGAAGTAGCCGATGTTGACGTCGACGGTGCTGCCGTTCGAATAGCCGTCACCGCCGCCGCCAGCGACCCCGCCTCCGGTAAAGATCGTGTCCGAGGAGAGGTTGAAACCGCCGCCCTTGCCGCCGACTCCGGCAATCTGCACGCCGCCTTGGTCGAAGATCACGTTGTTCGTCTGCGTGGCTTGGGCATCACCGCCGGCGGCGCCGACAGCGATGTTGATCGGCGAGAACACAGCGACGTTTACGTCGACCATGCTGCCGATGAAAGTGCCGTCGCCGCCGTGGCCCGCATAGTTGTCGCCATTGAAGATGAACGTCGCGCCCTGCGGAGCCGGGCCGGTATTGCCGGCAACGTTATGGTCCCCGCCGGCGCCGCCAACGCCGCCGATCTGGGTGGCGCCCTGGAGGAAGGCGGCATTGTTTGTCTGCCCGGCCGAAGCGCTCGCGCCTGGACCGGCCGCCACCGCCAGGTTCAACGGCGCAAACACGGCGGTGTCGGTGCTGACGAGGCCGCCAAAGAAGGTGCCGTCGCCGCCACCGCCGGCCACGCTGCCGCTGCCATGGCCACTGGCCACGTTACCGTTCCCGCCTTCGCCACCGATGCCCGCCATCTCGGTGACGTGCTGGTTTATCAAGGCGTTGTTGCCCTGGTGCGCGTCGGCGTCCGTATGCGGACCGGCGATTGCCGCGTTCGACGGCGTGAACATCGCCAACGTGTTGCTGCCGATCGTGCCCAGGCTGGTGCCGTCGCCACCACTTCCAGCGGAGTTCTGCGTCGGCGCTATGTCGAGCGGAAGCCACGTCGGAACCAGCGCGAGATGTCCGCCGGCGACCGTGCTCTGATTGGAGTTCGCGTTCGGTGCCTCTTCCGACAAAAGACGAGTTTCCGCCATCGCCATGACTCCCATAGACCCGATCCCTCGCAACACGATCATGCGACGTGTGCGAGCACGCATCGCGAGCTATTTTGAAGGCGGTTGCGGCAAAAGGTGAGCCTGCAATTCGGCTACGCCCGTTCGGGGAGGGTGTTAGCCGATCGGCTAATAGCGGCCCAGTCCCCGAGCACCGCAATGCAAGTTTCATTTCGACAGGGTCGCGCGCATCTGCCGCGGCGACTGGCCGAAGGTCTTGGCAAATGTCCTGGAGAAGTGCCCCGCGCTCTCGAAGCCGACTTCGAGGGCGATTTCAATGAGCGAAGCATCGGTCTGGGTGAGAAGATGCTTGGCGCGTTCCAGCCGGAACTTCCTGTAGACGTGCGCGGGCGACATCTTCGCCTTTTCCATGAACAGGCGCTCGAGTTGCCGCCGCGACAGGCCGACGGAGGCCGCCAGCTCCGGGATCGAGATCGTGTTCTCGGTATTCTGCTCCATGATGATGAGGGCAGCGTTCAGGCGCGGGTCGTTGCTCTCGATCGCGAGCGGCTTTCTCGGCTGCACATGAAGATGCGAGCGGGCCTTGTCGATCTGCAGGACCTCGAGCGCGTTGCGCTCTGCCTCCCTGCTGATGTGGAGGCGCACGATATGGGCCGCCATGTCGGCCGCACTGCTGCCGCCGGCGCAGGACCCGCGGGTGCGGTCGAGATTGAAGAGGCGGTCCGAGCGAACCTTCAGATCCGGGAAGCGCTCGCGGAACGCCTGGTAGTGGAGCCAGCTGACACAAACGACGTGCCCTGCCATCAGCCCCGCCTCCGCCAGGATGAAGGTCCCGGTGCACAGGCCGATCAACGGCACTTTCTTCGCGGCTGCTTTCTTCAGGAAAGCGATGGTCTCGTCATCGATCGGATGTTCGTTCTTGAGAAGGCCGCCGACCATCACGATGTAGTCGAACTGGCCGGGGTCGACGAGACCAGACGTCGGCGCCACCTGAACCCCGCAACTGGATGCGATCAGGTGGCGGGTATTGCCGAGGACCTGCCAGTCGGCGCGCACGCGGCCCGATTTGTCGAGCTCGTCGCTTGCCAGCCGAAGCGTATCAATGAAGAGAGCGAAGGCCGAGAGTGTGAACGATCGTGCGAGCACGAAGCCGATCTTGAGACGATTGGCTGCGGCATCGTTGGATTTCGTGTTCATCGTCATTGAGAACCCACTTTCAATTGCTCCTGCCCGTCACGGCCGAGACACCTCCCGAGGATCGTGGCGCAACGTCGCAAGAGCGGCGACAATCACGTTTCGCCGACCAGGATCCGATCCGTTATCCTATCTGAAATCCGCGTGCCAGAGCATCACAATCATCCATGAAGATCAGCCGGGACCCATGGTTCCATCTTTTTTAAGTCGCGTGAGGCTGTTGCTCATCGCGGGATGAAGCAGACCTCCGCCGGGCACCATGGCGCAAGAGGCTACTTGACTATACCCGCGCGCTGCTCGCCGCCGGCCTCGACCCCGATCCCGACGTCCAGGCCGCCATCGTGCCGCACGTCTTCAGCGCGCATCTTGAGGCGCGCACATTCATAGGATACCCGCATGACCAAGCAAGCATTCGTTGCCCAAGGATTCGGGCGGCGCAAAGGAGACGCTGGAGGCTTATCTGCAGGTTGCCAAGGAGGTCGATGGTTTCGAGGTCTATTCCTGTCCCGACCATCTCGTGCTCTGCGCGCTGCAGAACGGTGCGGCCGACCGCATTTCAGGCCCCGGCAACGCCATACCGCAGGTGCTTGCGGGCATCCTGAAGGCCTTCAATACGGGCGAGATCGATGAAGCCGAAAAGCAGCAGGCGATCTTCGCCGCTTTCCGCACAGACCTCTATGCGCTCGGCTTCGCCCCGGCCATGGTCAAGCGCGCGCTCTTCCTGCAGGCCCCCCCCGTCGGTGCGGGCCGCCAGCCTGCCCTGCTTCCGAACGCAGAGCAGGACGGCCAGATCGTGGCAATCCTCCGGAAATACGAACGTCCAAGGTGACGTTCCTCCGCGTCCGGATCGGTGAGGAAGGCGCTTCAGGCGCGGGCTATTGCAGAAGCTGGTTGAACAGTTTTCCCAAGGTGCCGCTTTCCTCCGCAGGCTGCTCCGCTTCGGCGGCCGGCTGCTGGTCGGGCTGTTGCACTGCCGGTGCCGGTTGTTCGGCGGCGACGTCGGGTGTCACCGCTTGCTCTTCAGCCGGCGGCGCGGGCGGCGTCTCGCCGCCCTCGGTCGCCTTGCCACCGATGATCTCTTCGATGGAGAGCTGATCCCCTCCGTCTTTCGGTGATTTGCCGATCGCGCCGCCGATGATGTCGCGGATGGATCCGGCCTTCCCGCCGCCGGAGAGAAGCTCGTCGAGCTTCAGCTTTTCGGTGGGCAGTCCCAGCTTCTTCAGCGCCGACAGTGCGGCGTCCGGGTTCTTCAACAGGCCTGAGAGATCGGGATAAATGCGCGGAGCAGCAAAGGAACCCTCGATCATCACAGGAACGCCGATGCCCTCGGTCGCGATATCGGCGCCTTGGCCTTCCAGCGAGGCGACGACGCGCGGATCCAGGCGGAAGTTCAGCTGGTCGTTCGGAAGGTTTGCCTCACCGCTGCCGCTCATACGCACCAGCGGGCCGATGAGCTTGATATCTTCGGTGCGCGCGACGCCGTTCTCGATGGCGAAGGATGCTCCGAGTTCGGTAAAGCCGGTTGCGTTGTTTTCGTTCTGCTTGAAGCCCGACGACATCAGGCCGACGAGGTTGCTGTAGACATCGGCGACGTCGATGCCCCGGACAGCACCGTCGGAGAAGCGGACGTTCGCGGATCCCTGAAGCGCACGCTTGAGCGCTCCAGTTGTCGCGCCCGCGCCGGCGATATCGAACTGGGCCTGCAGTGCGCCTTCGAGATGCTTGAAATTCGCAAGGTCGATCAGCAGCGGGGCGGCCGAAGCGCCGGCAATCGAGGCCTTCAAGGCGATCGACGCCTCTTCTGCGGTGCCATCAGCCTTGAGGTTCGCGGCCATCCGGCCGCCATAGAACGGACTTTCAGGCAGGTCGAGGCTGGCCACACCCTCGGAGATCACCAGAGTGGTTGCCACCGGTCCGGCAAAGACGCGGCCATATCCGAGCCTCTCGGCATCGACCTTGATGGACGCATCGATCGTTCGAAGCGACGACAGGTCCAGCGGCGCGTCGGGAACTGGGCTGCCGGCTTTGCCCTTCGGTTGCGGCGATGCTGGTCGGGCACCGGCAAGACGCGCCAGGTCCAGTTCGGCGAAATGGAGCGCACTGGCTAACTTGAGCGGGGTACCCAGTTCGACGGAACCGTTGCCGGTCCCTTCGACTCCATTGACCGAAAGAGTGGCTTTTTGAAACGCGACGCCGGAGGCGCTGGCGTTGACCTCGCCCTTGAAGGCGAATTGCTTCACGCTGTCGCCGCCGCCCTGGCCGATCCAAGCCAGAAGCGCGCGCATATCGGCTGCCGCGAAATTCACCTTCCCGGCATAGCTGCCTGTGACGGCCGCCTTGCCGTCAAGCGAGAGTGTCGCTTCCGGCATGCGCAGGTCGAGCTTCAAGGGCAGCTCACTTGGAACCGAGCCCGAGAGCAGGTCGCGGACAGGCAGCCGTAAATCGGCATCGGCCGCTTTCCCCCGCCAGACCAGATTGCCGGACAGGAGCACCGGCTTGGTAAGATCGTCGATCTTGACTGCCAGCTTCCTGATTTTCACCTCGCTCATCGACGGGTCACTGATGCCTGGCGCTACGAAGGTGGCATCGCGCAGGCTGGCGGTGCCGTTGACATTGACGGTCTTCCGGAATGTGTTTCCGCCGAGGCCGCGGAACGCGAACCCGGTATCCATCGCAAGCGTGCCGGACAGTGGAACCGATTGGCCGGCGAGGCTCGCGAGCTTCGAGATGTCAAGCCCCTTGCTTGCGACGCGGCCCTTGAACGTCGGCTCGCCCTTGCGGACGTCGGCGGTGATCTCGGCCGAAATGCCGCCGGCGTCTATACCAAGATGTTCAAGCCGGGTCGTGAGCACTCCATCCTTCAGCGTCGCCGTCAGCGCTACATCAGCGGCGGAAATATCGTTGACGGAAATGGCGCCCACATTGACGCTGACATCGGCATCAAAACCGGCGAGTGCCTGCAAGCCGGCCGAAGGCGACTGCTTCTCCGATTGCTCCGCGGATTTGGACGACCCCGAGGCGCTGGTTTCGACAAAGGCGCTGAAATCCAGTTGATCGGCACTGAGATCGGCCAAAAATCGCGGCCGATCGCCGGGAATGAACAGCGCATCGAGGCTGAGCTCTTCGTCTCCGACAAGCAGTTTGCCGCCGCGGATCTGGTAGCTGCCATTGCTGTTGAGTGCCACTTGCCCGGTGGCCTTGAGTTCGGTCAGGCCGGGTGCAAGCACGGGATCGGCTTCCACCGAGAGGCTGAGATCGGCCGGCTTGCGCTCGAGCAATGGGCGCAGCGGGGAGACGGAGAGCGCGATCCGATAGCGCCGGTCCTCGAGCCGGGCACCGGCCGACAGCGAAAGTTCGCCGTCGATGTCAGGGGCCTGGAGTGTCACGTCGAGATCACTGACGACCTCATTCGCCCCGCCGCCATTCACCTGTCTCAGCGTGCCTTCGGTGATCGATATCGTATCGATCGCGCTTCGTTCGAGGAAGGCGATCAGGGCGGCAAGCGGATCATTCGGCTTTGCCGTGCCATTGCCGCCGCCGTCGTCTTGCGCGGCCGCTGCGTCTACTGATTTCTGCCGTATCACCACGACCGGCTGCGTGAGCCTGACTTCCTTGACGTGCAAGCGGTCCGACCAAAGCGAGGAGAGTGTCACCGAGCTGGCAACTTCGCCGATTTCGGCCGTCACGCCAGCGCCTTCCGCGTCGAGCGAAACGTTCTCGGCCACAACTGCCAAATGAGGGATGACGGAAAGCCGGACGGGACCCTTCAGTTCGATCGTGCTGCCCGTCGCGCTCGAGAGCTGTCGGCTGAGTTCGGCACGCATCCAGTCGCTGGAAACGAAGCTCGGCAGGACAATGAGAGAGACGACGACGAGAACCCCGAGCGCCAGCAGGCCGAGAAAGAAACGCCGCATGTGTCTCTCCGTTGCGAAAGCGATTGATTCGGTATCGTTTTCCACGGCGGCGCGTTTTGCAACTCCTGCGGTGTTCACCTGGAAGCCGCGGGACTTTCTGCCCCTGCGGTGACGTCCGTGTTCGCCTTCGTATCGCTGTTCGTCGTCGATACGTTCCGAACTGCCGCCACGCATGTTCGCGGGCGATGCACGAGCGTCACCAGCACGAAGGACAGGATCATCAGGAGGTACCAGGCGCCGAGCTTCTGGAGTGATACCGGGGTCCAGCCATCGTGCTGCGAAGGATAGATCCAGGCGCGCGACCAGGTGCCGATATTTTCCGCAAACCAGATGAACAGGGCGACCAGCAGAAATCCGAGAAGCAACGGCATGCGGTGCCGAAACCGGAAGACGCGGTAGTGCACTGTGGTGCGGAAGTACAGTGCCGCGGTGATCGCAAACAGCGCGTAGCGCAGGTCGACGATGAAGTGGTGCGTAAAGAAATTGGCATAGATTGCCAAGGCGAGCAGCACCGTCGCCCGGAGCGACGGATAGCTGCCATAGCGCATGTCGAGGATGCGGGTCACGCGGGCGAGATAGGAGCCGACGGCGGCATACATGAAACCTGAGAACAGGGGCACGCCACCGATGCGGAAGAAGCTTGGCTCCGGGTAGATCCACGACCCGACCGAGGTCTTGAAGATCTCCATCACCGTGCCGACGACGTGGAAGATCAGAATGACCTTGGCCTCGGCAATGGTCTCGAGCTTGAAGACGAGCAGACAAACCTGGATGGCAAGGGCGGCGAGGAAAAGGAAATCATAGCGGGCGATGCCCATCTCCTCCGGCCAGAACAATTTCGTCGCGAGCATCAGGGCGAGCATGGCACCGCCGAAAAGGCAGGCGAAGGCCTGCTTGATGCCGAACACCAGGAACTCCGTCAGACCGCCGAGGAGGCCGCTCGCAGGAAGTCGATCGAGAAGGCGATGCGCCACAGCGTCAATGCGCGCTTCCCGGCTCGTGAAACGCCTGCCATCCGACATTTGAGCCACCGTTTTCGCCTCCGCTTCGCCCGTTGGAGACGCGATGGCGGGACATTACGGTTGAATTATGGATGGACGACAACTGGCAGGTGGATGGACATGCGGGCGCCGCCTTGCGACACCGGGCTCATTCTATCTTGCGGCAGCGCCTGCGGGCCAGTGGCTTCAACGTGGGAAGGAATAGCGCTCGACGATTGCCCAGATTTCCTTGTTGACCCCCTGGAGCTGCTCGATGACGTCGTTGATCCGGGAGATCTCGGCATCGTTGATCTGCTCGATCTTGCCGTACTTGATCGTGTCCTTGCTGTCGAAAATCGCCATCAGCTGGGTGCTTGCTAGGTCTCCGGTCTCGTCGAAGGAATAGATGCAGTGGCTGTACTTGTTGCGAAGCTTCGCCTGCCGAGCGAGCTGTTGCGTCAGCGCGAGAATTTCCTGCCGTTGGTTCGCCGGCGTCTTGTTTGTCTTGGCCAATCGCTCGACGAGCTCGATGCGAGCCCGCGTCGTGTTCAGCGTTAGGAAGATGACGATCGCGGTTTCCTTGTCCACCCGCGCGAGGCCGGCGATCAGATAGATGAGCAGGCTTTCCGTGTTGGTCCAGGTGTAGTTGAGTTGCCCGATCAGGAGAAGGATGTCGTGAAATCTCGCCATTGGGGCCCTGCCAAAACCTTGCTGTCCAAGAACCATTACGTTCCAGAATAGCGCATTCCCGTTTTCAGTAAATTCTTCCAATGGGACGATGCGGCGCACGCATACGGTGCCGGCTCGGTCGCGTGCAATGACTCCGTTTAAAAGCTACTTCTAATAGGTAATACCTTGGGCGGACCGAGAGCAACGGTCGCGCTACCCCGGCGAGGCTAACTCGAAGTGGCAGCTTACAACACATGTCTGTTTGCGACAGACTGCTGGCGCAACCGGAGAGCAGGATGCACTCAGGCCTTTGAGGGCTGGACACTGCACCGAAATGGAAAATGCCCTTTTTAGAACCTGATCAGCTCTTCTCGACCAAGTGGGAGAGAGAGCAGCTCTATTTAAGTTGATTGCAAATTATTGACATACGGGCGCGCAAGCGCCTCGGAGGATCCAAACTTTCATCAAAACCAACCGCAGCCCGCTGATGGCCCAAATCCGCGTAAGAGAAGAATGCGGTTCGGCTACGGCGGCCTCAACTTGAGGTGATCGTTATGAGCAAGGACAAGAATTTCCTGTTCCCATGGGACCCGAGCCAGGATCAGAGCCAGGACCAGGATCAGGGTCAAGGCCAGGGACAAGGACAACTGCAGGCTGAGCTCCAGGGCCAGCTCCAGGGTCAGGGTCAGGGACAAGGCCAGGGACAAGGACAGGATCAGGGCCAGGGACAAGGTCAGGATCAGGGCCAAGGACAGGGCCAAGGCCAGTCGCAGTACAGCGAATCCTACAACGGCAACGCCAACGGCAATGCCAACGGCAACGGCAATGCCAACGGTAACGCCAATGGCAACGGCAACGGCAATCTCAACCTGAACGGTAACGGCAACCTGAATGCCAACGGCAACCTGAACGCCAACCTCAATGAAAATACGTCGAACACCCATGTCGACGTCGACAGCAAGACCAAGGTGGACGTCGACGTCGATATCGACCTCGATGGTTACAAGCCGTCTGACGATGACTTCAACGACATCGACCACTCGACGATCAACGGCATGGCGAGCACGAGCTTCAAGGACATCTTGAATGACTCGCTCAATGGCAACAACAACGTGGCCAACGTCTTCAGCCAGAACGCCATCATGTCGGATGACGACAACGCTGATAACATCAACAACAGCGGACAGCTGTACCAGAACGGCAGCGCCTGGGGTGGCACCGCCACGTCTGGCGACGGTATTCAATCCGGAGCTGACGGCGGCGTAGGCGGAAGCAATGCCTCTGCCAATGGTGGCGACGGCGGCGGCGGCGGTCACACGATCGGTGGCTTTGCAGCTGGCGGTGAGGGGGACGGCGGCGATTCCGACAACGATGGCGACGCAACCGGCGGGCACGGCCTTGGCGGTATCGCAGCCAGCGTCGGCGTCGGTGCGGACGGCACGAGCGGTGACGCCAACGGTGGTGCTGCCACGGGCGGTGCCGGTGGCGCAGGCGCCGCAGGTCTCGGTCTCGGCCTCGGTCTTGGCGTCGGCCTGGGGGTCGGTGCCGCAGCCGGCGGCGAAGGCGGTGATACCACTGCCGGAAACGGTGGGGAGTCGGGTGACGTCGAAAGCGACGAAGCCAACGCCTCGGATGCTGGCGACGGCGGGGATGCCGGTGGGTTCGTGCTTCCGATCCTCAATTTCGGTGGCGACGGTGGCGACAACGACGGTGGCAACAGCGTAGCACTGGGGCAGACCGGTGACGCCGGCGGTGGCAGCTCAGGCAATGCCGGCAATGGCGGCAACGGCTTTGGCGCAGGCTTCGGTGCCGGCGGCGGCTTTGGCGCAGGTGCTGGCTACGGTGGCGACGGCGGTGCCGGCGGCGGTGCCAGCGCGAACGGCGGAGCCACTGGTGCTGCCACAGGCGGTGACGGAACCGGTGGCGCAGCGGCTGGTGGCCATGGCCTCGGCGGTCTTGCCCTCACGGGCTCGTGGGCCAGTGGCGGTGAAGGCGGTGCGGCCTCTGGTGGCGACGCCTGGGGCGGCGACGGCGGTGCCGGCGGCAACGGCGGCTTCGCGACCAACGGCGATGGCGGCGCGGGCGGCAATGCGGGCACCTGGGGTTCCTTCAACGGCGGCGACTCCGTGGTCGAGGGGCTCTCCCAGGCGACGGCAGATGCCACGATCGACACCAATGCCTTCAACCAGCAGATCGTGCTCGGTGCGAACCTGCAGGGCAATACGATCGACATGACGGTCGTCGGTGGCGACTACCATGCCGACGTGATCGGTCACGACGACAACGCCTGATCGTGAGGTGACGCGGCCGGTTCCAACGGTTCGCAATCGGTTTCAAACAGGGCTGCGCGGGTTCCCGCGCAGCCCGTCATGACCCGATCCGCTAAGGGCCACTACCGGCAACAAAGAGGAGACACTAACCATGTACTCCGCGAAAATCTCCGAAACCATCGCCCATTTCATCGGTCTTTTCCAAGTCTCGATCGAAGATGCTCGCCTACGCGAAGCGCATGAGAAGTTCGACCCGGAACGCGACGTTCACAAGGATCCCAAGGATATCGAGACCGCGCCCGTCAAGGCGCAGGCTCCCTACAATCTCGACGACTTCAGTCCCGACGTTCCCTACCGTCCGCTCGACACTGACATCTCTGGGCCTGTTCCGGACGGATATGCCGGACTGCCCTTTCCGGAGCCCCCGCTCACGGAAGGCGTGATTGGCCGCGGCGACGTTGAAGGTGTCGCGCAAACCTCGTCCTTCAAGGCGTCTTATGTCGGTGCGCCGCACACCATCAATCCCCCGGGGTCGGTGGCGGTCTACAGCCAGCAGACCATCGAGCTCTCGGATAACGATTTCGTCGACATGGGTGGGCACGGATTGAAATCCGGCCTGCATATCGACGACAGCGCGACGATGGCTCAGCTCATCGACGCCGCGCAGCAGGTTTCGCCGCTAGGCCCCGTGGACGTTGCCGGCTCCGATGCAACGATCGCCAGCCTGGTTACGACGACGGCCGCGACGCTTGATGCCTATTCTCCCGACGATACGGGACAGGTGGATGGGTTTGCTGCCAGCCAATTCGTCGCCAAAGGCGACACGCTTGAAGGCATCCATGTGAACGGGGAACTCGTCGAGAAGGCGCCCGTTCTCAAGGATCATCTGCCAAACCCCGACGAACCGTCGAACGAACCCGATGTGCCTGAACTGACGAACAGCCCGAAGGAGGCCAGTGGCGCTGTCGCGCACGGCGAGGGTCCTGTTCCAGTCGCAGCTTCGGTTGAACTGGAGGCCGGTAGCAACACGCTGGTCAACGAGGTCGTCATTTCAGGCAATTGGCTGCAAGCGAATGTCCTTGCGGCTGCCGGCGATCACGTCCAGCACAACGCCATCATCCAGACCAATGTCTATGCCGACAGTGACGCCGTGGGCGCCACGCTCACCGGTGGGGAGCTTGCGGCGGAAAAGCAGACCGAGGCGCTCAATATCGCATCGTTCAAGCATGTCGAGCCAACGGAAACCGCACACAACGAGACGAACGCTTTTCCCAAGGCTTGGGCCATCACCGAAATCAAGGGTGACCTGATGATGGTGAACTGGCACCAACAATTCACTTTCATGTCCGACAACGACACGGCGATCCTGGCCGCCTCCGGCTCCAAGCTGTCGATCATCGCCGGCGACAACACCGCCGCCAACCAGCTCTCGGTTTTGGAGCTGGGATATCGCTTCGATCTCGTCTTCGTCGGCGGAAACGTCTTCGACGCCAACATCATCCAGCAGACCAACATCCTGCTCGACAACGATTTCATCGGGGCTGTCGGCGGTTTCCATATGAGCGGCCACGGGTCCGTTTCGGCCGGCGGCAACCTTTTGTGGAACTATGCCAGCATCGTTGAAGCCGGTGGTGCGGGTCCGGTGAACCCGATGCCCGAAAGCTACCTGTCGGCCCTGCAAGATCTTTCCGAAGGAAAGAACCCGTCGTCGAAAGACTTCATGCACGATTCTGCCTTTGCCGGATTGTTGGGCCTGAGGGTGCTTTATATTTCCGGCGACCTCGTCAGCCTCAACTACATTCAGCAGACCAATATTCTGGGCGACAGCGACCAGGTGACGCTGGCCATGAACGCGCTGACGGAGCGTCCGGATGCGGACTGGACCATTGCGACAGGCAAGAATGCCCTGATGAACTACGCCGGCATCGTCGACGTGGATACCGGCAAGACCGTCTATGCCGGTGGAGACGTCTATTCGGACGAAGTCCTTTTTCAGGCCGAATTGATCAAGGACGACCCCTACCTTGCCGGCCAGGATCCCGATGCGCTCGTCAGCGAGGCGGTGGTATTTCTCGGCGACGACATGCTGGCGCCGGATCAAGGGCCCCAGTCGCCCGATCACGAGCCGCCCGGTCACCAGAAGAACGGCTACAAGGACCACGAGGCGCGGAATAACGGGCAATCCGATCATGGGCCGGCAGATCACGGACCGCATTCGATCGACACGACAGACGCCGATCCGATGCAAAGTATGCTGGCCTGAAGGGAACGTGGGAGGAGACCATGACCGACAACCGCGCGCCAGCCCGGCCGCCGTTTGCAGGCGATCATACAGACGCCTCGCCGGCCGCCGGCGCGGGCGGGCAGCCGGAAAAGCCGGATGCGGAAATCGTGAAGAACGAATTCCTCCGCAAGCTTGACCATCAGGAGAACATTGTCGATCGAGCTGTCAAGGAGATCGACGGGGTGGCGGACCAATTGCGACGAGCGGCGGCGACCGGTGTCAACGAAAACGAGTACCGGACCAATTCCGCTGCCCCACCCGTTCCGGGGCCAAGTGGCACGACAGCAGGCACGGCGCCGACGAGCAACGTCACACAGCGGACATGGCCCCCGAAAACCGAGAACCCGGCCAAGATGGAAACCCTATCCGAACTGCGCAACAGGATGTCGGCCGAACAGCAACGTGCGCCGGTGGAGCAAAAGCCTGAGCCCCACGTCGAGAAGCCGATCGTCTGGCCGACGGCCGAAATGAAGGACAAGGGTTCGCCGCCGGGCATGGTCGTGATCGATGGCGATCGCGGACCGATCAAGGCGGAGGCCCGACCACCCGGCAAGGGCGGCGGTTCCCCCAACGGGACAGGCGGTGGGGGAGGCGGGGGCGCCTTTCACAAACGCCTCGGGCCAGTCGATTTCTCCGCCAGCCTGCGGGCCGGTCTCAAGGCGATCAGGCAGAACCTGATGATCGTGATGGTGTTCACGATCGCCACCAACGTCCTCGTGCTCGCGATCCCCGTCTATCTCTTCCAGATTTCGGATCGGGTTCTCACCAGCCGCTCGCTCGACACGCTGGTAATGCTGACGATCATCATCGTCGGCGCGGTCGCCCTGCAGACGGTTTTCGACGCCATTCGACGCATGATCCTGATGCGGACGGCGGTGGAGGTCGCCGCTCAGCTCGGCGCGCCGATCCTGAGTGCGGCGGCGAGGGCGGCGCTGCACAGCAATGGACGCGAATATCAGACGCTTGGCGACCTGCAGCAGCTGCGTTCGTTCCTGGTGTCGGGCACGTTGCTTTCCTTCCTCGACGCACCGATCGCACCGCTCTTCCTCGTGGCCGTGTTCCTCATTCATCCGCATCTTGGCGCGATTGTGGTTACGTCGGCATTTCTTCTTCTCATCGTCACGGTCATGAACCAGAGGGCGACTGCCCGTGCCTTCGGCGAAGCCACCAATTTCCAGACCAGGGCGAACCTGCATCTCGATTCGATGTCGCGCAACTCGCAGATCATCAATGCGCTTGCGATGATCCCCGAGGCCGTGCACATCTGGGGCAAGGACATGGCCGGCTCGCTCAAGGCGCAGGTCTTGGCGCAGGACCGCAACATCGCCTTCGCCTCGCTCTCCAAGGCCGTGCGGCTTTTGACCCAGGTGACGATGCTCGGCTGGGGCGCCCATCTCGCCATCAATGGCGCGCTCACGGGCGGGATGGTGATCGCGGCCTCAATCATCGCCGGCCGCGCGCTTGGGCCGATCGAAGGGGCAATCGAGGGGTGGAGTCAGGTTATCCAGTCGCGTGCCGCCTATTCGCGCATCGCCTCGCTGCTCCAGAGTTCGCCGCTCAATTTCGAGCGGTTGAAGCTGCCGCGTCCCGAAGGACGCCTCGACGTCGAACGTCTGCTCTTCGTTCCACAAGGCACCAAGCGTGTCGTGCTCAACGGCATCACCTTCGCACTCGAGCCGGGCGACTCGCTTGCCGTGATCGGCAGTTCCGGTGCGGGCAAGACGACACTCGGCAAGATGCTGGTCGGCTCGATCCTGCCGACATCCGGCAACGTCCGGCTCGATCTCATGGATTTGAGGAACTGGGATCAGCGTCAGTTCGGTGAAAGCATCGGCTATCTGCCGCAGGACGTGCAGCTCTTCCCGGGGACGATCAAGGCCAATATCGCCCGCATGCGCGAAGATGCGACAGACGCGGAGATCTATGCCGCCGCCAAGCTTGCGGACGTTCACGACATGATCGCCATGCTGCCGCACGGATACGAGACCGTGGTGGCGGCCGATGGTTCGCCCTTGTCGGGCGGCCAGAAGCAGCGCGTCGCACTCGCCCGTGCCTTCTTCGGCAATCCGCGCATGGTGGTGCTCGACGAGCCCAATTCCAATCTGGACACGGCCGGCGAAGCGGCGCTCACACGGGCGCTCGCCCATGCAAAGCGCGAAAAAATCACGGTCATTACCATCACCCAGAGGCCCGCGCTTCTCAACAGCGTCGACAAGGTCCTGCTGCTGGTGAACGGCGCGGTGGCGCTCTTCGGCATGCGGCAGGACGTTCTCAAGGCCCTTGCTCAGCGCGGCGTGAATACCGAAGGCAACCCGCTCGACCAGAACCAGCTTCCGTAGGCGACCATGACGGACACAGCCAAAGTTCAGGACCTGACATGGTACGCGGAGGTTCCGCGATCCATCTGGCAACACACGCTGATCGGCTTCGTGCTGATCGGTGTCACATTCGGCGGCTTCGGTGCCTGGGCCTTCACCGCACCATTGGCGGCGGCGATCATCGCGCAGGGCAGTTTCGTCGCTACCGGCCAGAACAAGGTGATCCAGCATTTCGAAGGCGGGATCATCAAGGAAATCCTGGTCAGCGAGGGCGATCATGTCACGGCGGACCAGCCGCTGGTCCGTCTCGACGAGACGGCCGCGCTCGCCAACGAGCGCCAGTTCTTCCTGCGACGGGCAAGGCTTGAGGCGATCGTCGCCCGCCTCAGTGCGCAGGCGCATGGCCTCAAGGAGATCGCATTGCCCGATGTTCTGACATCGCATCTGAACGATGATCCGGAAATCGCGCCGATCGTGCAAAGCCAGCAGCTCAATTTCCAGACTTGGAGAAGCAAGCTCGATAGCGACATCGGCCTGCTGAAACGCAACATCGAGAGCCTGGAATTCCGGTCCGAAGGCTTCCAGGAGCAGTTGAAGGCGGTTCGTGAGCAGCGCGCGCTTCTCAACGAGGAATACGCCGGCAAGAAAGTGCTGCTGGCGAAAGACCTGATCCGCAAGACGGAGATCAAGACCATCCAGCGGGCGATCGCCGATGCCGAAGGCCAGATCGGCCGACTGATGTCGGAAGTCTCCGAAACGGGTGCACAGATCCTGAAGCAGGAGCAGCAAGTCAACCAGACGGAAGAGAGCTACAAGGAGGCGGCGCTCGACGAGTTGCAGAAAGCTGAAGCCGAACTGGACACAGTGCGCGAGCAGTTGCGCGGGGCTACCAATGTGCTGCGCCGTGCCACGATCAACGCCCCGGTGACCGGTACGGTCATCAGGATGCATTATCACACATCAGGCGGCGTCATCGAAAGCGGCAAGCCGATCATGGAAATCCTGCCGGCCGACGTGCCTCTCATCATCGAGGCGCAGGTGCTGCGCACCGAGATCGACAATATCAAGGTCGGCGAGAAGGCAACCGTGCGACTGACGGCGCTGAATCAACGCACGACGCCAGTTCTCAACGGGCAGGTCTTCTATGTGTCTGCCGACGCCTTGCCCGTGCAGACGCAGGACGGGACGCGCGAGGTTTACCTCGCCCGTGTCAGCCTGCCGGCCAGTGAACTCGCACGGGTCCATAACTTTGCCGTGACGCCGGGCATGCCGGCCGAAATCCTCATCCAGACGGCCGAGCGGACCTTCTTCGATTATCTTACGAAACCGATCCGCGATAGCATGGCCCGCGCCTTCATGGAAAACTGATCGGGGCCTTTCGACGCTCGTTCGGAGCGTGCCAATCGCTTGGGACCCTCACGCTGGATTGCTGACGGAACGGGGGAGGAGCCTGTTCCCCTCTGAGCTTCAATTCGCCGCGAAGCAATAGAAGAGGCCCTCGCCACCCGTACCCTTGAAGGCTTCGACGGCGCAGCCTCCGCGCGTCACATGCGAGGCGTTCCAGGATTTCGCTTCGGCGGAATCGTTCAGGCCCATACGGTCGCTGTGGCCGACGATCGCCGCCCCGTCCGCGCCGCCCATCGTCCAGTTGCCGCAGGTGTCCGCTGCCGCGGTGCCATCCGGTTTGGAGCCGGTCAGAATGTCATGGCGGTTGGGTGTGTCGCCACGCCCGTTGATGACCTCGCCCTTCTCGTTGAGCGCGGTCTGTTTGGTGAGGTTGTTCTTGTCGCTGTGGAGGGAGGCAACGTCGTCGGCGATCTTCTCGCCCTTGGCATTGTACCATGGGCCCTTGCCGATCCGGTCCTTGGCATTTTCGCTGTCGGTGGACAGATAGGCTTTCCACGTCTTGCCGGTCGATCCGGCCGCTTTTGCCAGGGTGTCGCAGTAGGCGTCAGCGCCCGCGAGACCGCCAAGATCACCGCCCTTTCCGGGGTTCACGCTGGTGACGAAGAAACTCATGCTGTTGTCCTGAGCATGGGCTGCTCCGGAGCAGGCCAGGACGAATGCGAGAACTGCAAGTCGGCTTCTCATGGATCTCTCTCCCATCGGTTTCAGGAAAGCCTAATGGGCGTGCTTGGCCGAGTAAAATCGAATTGGCGTGATGAAGGGACGCGCGCGGGTCATCGGGCAACGGGCAAGGCACCCGTTGCGCGCAGGACGCATGGCTGGCTTGCGAAATCCCCGCTACGATTTCGGCGCGATCGCTATATATTCAAAAACATCGAAGCGATGCTCCTCCTCCCGCAGAGCTTCGACAGGCGAACGACTTTCTCCTCCTCCCAAAGGTCGTTTGCGAGATCAGCGCCACTCCTCCTCCCAGGCTGCTGATCAATCTTTCAAGAGCCTGCCGCTCCTCCCGCGGCGGGCTCTTTTGTTTTTTGCCGGATGGAAACCTCAGCCTTCGCACATGCACCGGCAGCGACGGCGGGTGTATGGCGCGCTCAAACTCTGCGGAACAAAGCGCCGGCTGGACGGTTAAATCCGAAGGAGGTTCCAATGGCTATCCGGCACTTGAAAACCCATGTGGAACTGAAATCACCGCGATGGGCGTTTCACCACGGCGCCGGGCGTATCCGGCGGGCAGAAGGCGGTGATGCGGGCGGCCGAGCGACGGCGGAAGAACCGCGGGCGCAGGTTGTCGACGCGGGCGACGGCGGTCTGGTAGCCCCCGATCTCGATGCCACCCTTGAACCCGATCGCAGCCACCAACCGTCTCCGCACGACTACAGCCGTCCGGCGGTCAAGCTTGGCAAGCTGGTTTCTGTCCAGGATATGCGTGACGAGGACTGCTCCGGCGGGCCGGTCTGGTTGGCCGTGCTCGGCGATAATACCAGCGACGCGATGCGACAGTTCATCGGCCTGGTGCTCGCCTTCATCTTCCTGTCAGCAGTCTTCTTCTGGTTCCTGACATAGGGCGATGAAAGCGTGCGGGCGACATTGCCCGATCTCTGCAGTGCCGCGACGGTTGACGAGGGAAGGCCGAACCCTAGATAACCGGCGACACCCCGCCCTTCCAACGCCAGCGAGCTCATCATGTACTATAGAACCTTCGGCCGCAGCGGCCTTCGCATATCCGAAATCGGCTATGGTGCCTGGGGCATCGGCAAGAGCCATTGGCGGGGCGCGAGCGACGACGAATCCGCCCGGGCCCTGAACCGCGCAGTCGATCTGGGCGTGAACTTCATCGACACCGCACTCGGCTACGGCCAGGGGCACAGCGAGAAGCTGATCGGGGCTTTGCTGCGTGAGCGGTCGGAGACGATCCATGTCGCCACCAAGATTCCACCGAAGAACATGCAATGGCCTGCCCGCGCCGGCACGCCGGCAGAGCAGACCTTTCCTGCCGATCATGTGATCGCCTGTACCGAGATGAGCTTGCGCAATCTCGGTGTCGAGACGATTGACGTCCAGCAGTTCCATGTCTGGTCCGATGAATGGGTCGGCCGTGGCGACTGGCTGGAGGGGGTCGAGCGCCTGAAGCGCGACGGCAAGATCCGCTACTTCGGCGTCTCGATCAACGACTATGAGCCCGACAATGCCCTGAGGCTGATCGAGACCGGCGTGGTCGACAGCGTGCAGGTGATCTACAACATCTTCGAGCAGGCGCCGGAGGAAAAGCTGCTGCCCGCATGCCTCGAACACAAGGTCGGCGTCATCGTCCGCGTGGCGCTGGACGAAGGCGGCCTGACCGGCCAGATCCGCGCCGACACCGTCTTCCCCGAAGGGGATTTTCGCGAGGCCTACTTCCGGGGCGAGCGCAAGCGCGAGGTGGAGGAGCGCACGCAGAAGATCGTCGAAGACCTGGAGATCGCGCCCGATGCGCTCGCCGAAACGGCGCTGCGCTTCGTTCTCAGCCACCCCGCGGTATCGACCGTCATTCCCGGCATGCGCTCGGTGCGCAATGTCGAGCGCAACTGCGCCATCGGCGACGGCTTGGGCTTGCCGGATGCTCAGCGCGCAAAGCTGAGCGCCCATCGCTGGCGGCGCAACTTCTACCGGGATTGAGCGGCCTGTTTCGCCCGCTTAGCCTGGAGAATTGGCCCTGCAGCTGGATCGATCTTGGTTGGGCTTGCCGATTTCTCGTCGCACCTGCGCGCAACTCGACCGCCTGCACCGTTCTCGCGCGCCCTATCGGGACACGACGCCGCCTGCGCGATATGCTGAAGGCATGAGGCTTGCGGATTTACCGGAATGAGCTCTGGCCATCGCGAGGGAGCCGCATCGGCCGTGCTCCGTTGGAGGAAAGGCAATGTCGGAAACAGTCAATGTCCGCTACATGGTCGACGACGTAGAGGCGGCGATCGCGTGGTACACGACCCATCTCGGCTTTTCGGTTCTGTCGAGTCATGCGCCGGCCTTCGCGGATGTCCGGCGCGGTGCACTGCGGCTCCTGCTCAGCGGGCCGACGAGTTCGGCGGGCAGGCCGATGCCGGATGGCCAGAAGCCGGGGCCCGGCGGCTGGAGCCGCATCCATCTGATCGTCGATGACCTCAAGGCCGAAGTGGAACGGCTGCGCCACGCCGGCGTCACGTTTCGCAATGACATCGTCACCGGTCCCGGAGGGGCGCAGATCCTGCTGGTCGACCCCTCCGGAAATGTCGTCGAACTGTTTCAGCCAGCGGGCCGATGACTTTCGCGCCCTACAGCGCCGCGCGTCTTATCAGACGCCACACTACACGACAGTTAAGGGGTGAGAACGGTTTGCGATGGCATGATGGATGATTCTACCTCTCACAGTGGGATCATCGATGTCAGGACATTTCGCAACCGTTCTCGCCGGAACGCTATCGCGGCCGTTTGGACTGAGCAACAGCCGTTTGGAGACGTTGGGTTCGTTGATTTCGGGCTGCATTGTCAGCCGTACCGTCAACCTCTCGCATATTGCCGGGCCTGTTCCAGGACCGGCGCAGATCGCCTCGCGTTACCGTCGCCTGCAGCGCTTCTTCCAGCACGTCTGCCTTGACGGTGGCGATGTGGCGCGGACCATCGTCGCCCTGTTGGGGCTCAGGCCGCCCTTCACCCTTTGTCTCGATCGCACCAACTGGCAGATCGGCAAAACCGACGTCAACATTCTGGTTCTGGCGATCGTCGGCAAGAGGCAGCGTGTGCCGCTGCTGTGGACGCTGCTGGACGGATGTGGCCCGTCCGATACCGTCGAGCGGATCGCACTTGTCGACCGCTTCTGCGACCTGTTCGGCCGCGAGGCGATTGCCATGCTGATTGCCGACCGCGAGTTCATCGGCGCGCAATGGTTTGATTTTCTTGTCGAAAAGGACATTCCTTTCGTCATTCGCGTCAAGCAGAACCTTTCCGTCGTGCTCGCCGGCGGCGGGCGCACCAGTGTCGCCACGCTGTTTTCGCGCCGGCTCTGGCGTGGCCGCGAGGCCTGCATCGGTCTGCGCTTCGACGGGATGCAATCCGCATCGGCAAACCGCTTCGCACTGTCGGCAAGAACCATCAAAAACGGCGAGCGGCTGGTGCTCGCCACCAACCGCGATCCCCGCCGGGCCGCCGGCATCTACCGGCGACGATGGCAGATCGAATGCCTCTTTGCCGACACCAAGACGCGCGGGCTTAATCTCGAAGACACCCGCTTGCGCAACCCGAAAAAACTCTTCCTGCTCGTCGCCGTCGTGGCGCTGGCCATCGCCTGCGTCCACCTGGCCAGCCGCAAAGTCCAGGGGCGGACCGGCATCAAAAGAGCAGCGCACGGCTATCGTCGGAAATCCACCTTCCGCACCGGCTTCGACGCCCTGCGCACCTGGATCCAGATGCCCGCGCACGAACTCCAACACCTCTGCCGAATCCTGCAAAACGCCCTCAAAAGCAAAAGAGTCGTGTAGTGTGATCAGACGCGCAAAGGGCGCTGTAGGACTTTGATTTGCTGCATGTCTTCGTCCTTAAATCGAGGTCGATTTAAGGAGACATGCAGTAGGCACGTTCGTCGATGCCACGCGTACCGCTGGGGCGCGAGAGGTGGGGCGGGTCTCAGCCGGCGCTGGTGTCGACCACTTCGAAATCGTGCGTGATCGTCGCGGTCTTGGCGAGCATGGCCGAGGCCGAGCAGTATTTTTCGATCGAGAGCGAGATCGCGCGTTCGACCTTGTTGACCGCCAGCCCGCGCCCCTTGACGATGAAGTGCATGTGAATGCGGGTGAAGACGCGGGGTTCGGTCTCGGCGCGATCCGCATCGAGTTCCACGACGCAGTCCTCGACCGGCTCGCGGCCCTTTTGGAGGATATGGACGACATCATAGGCCGAGCAGCCGCCCGTGCCGATCAGCACCATCTCCATGGGGCTCGGCCCCGGTGTGCGCCCCTCTTCACCGAAGGCGGTTCCCAATACGACTTTGTGGCCGCTTCCAGACTCTCCGACGAAGGTCCGGTCTTCCACCCATTTGACGCGTGCTTTCATGTGTCTCGTCCCGTTGCAGCAAATGCCCGGATCATGGACCAGGAGGTCGATGATCCCCAGTTCACATAACGTCTCGAAGGGTTTTCGCAAATGGCCCGCCTCCGCTAAAATGGAGCCTGTGTTCATTTGCACGCGAAACAGGGCGAGGATCAGTGGGATGAACGAGACGACCGGAAAATCGGCTGACAGTTCCGGCGCGGTGGTCCATCCGCCGATCGCCTGGGTGTTGGCGGTTGGTGGCGGCTTCGTGCTTGACCGCCTCTACCCGCTGCCGTTCGTGCCCGACGCGGTGCCCGGTGTTGTGGTCGGTGGCATCGTCTTTGTCGCCGGTCTGGCGCTGCTGGTCTGGTCAGCCGTGACCTTCGGCCGGGCGGGAACCCAGATCCAGATCGACCGGCCGACCACCACGATCGTTGAATCCGGGCCTTACCGCTTTACGCGCAACCCGATCTATACGGGCATGTTCCTCGGCTTGATCGGCTTTTCCATCGTCTTCGACAGCCTGTGGCTGCTGATCCTGCTGGTCCCCTTCTACCTTGTCATCCGCTATGGCGTTGTCGCCCGCGAGGAAGCCTATCTCGAGCGTAAGTTCGGTGACGTCTATCGCGCTTACAAGGGACGCGTCAGGCGCTGGCTCTAGATCACGACGATCAGTGAAGCGGGAGGGATGCGGGCGGAACCGCACGCACTTTCCTCATCCCGCTCGAGCGTGAACCAGGTACGGAGAGCTAGAAACCGCCCGGAGGGCTTCGGCCAGTCGCTCGACGTCGCCAGGCAGCAGCCCGGCAATGTTGATGCGACCGTTCGCGGTTCCATAGACGCCGAAATCCTCACGGAGCCGGCCCATCTGGCGCTGGTCGAGGGGCAGCAGCGAGAACATGCCTTTTTGACGGCGCAATGCCTGGAACGTCTCCGGAGCGCCGCAGCGAGCGAGCGCTGCGGTGAGGTCGCGGCGGACCTCGGCGACGCGCCGGCGGCTTGCTTCCAGTTCGGAAAGCCACATTCCGGGGCTCTCGAAAAGGTGCGCGGCAATGGCGGCGCCGTGCTCCGGCGGCATGGAATAGTTGGCTCGCGTGATCCTCTCCAGCGTGGCGCGAATGTTGCCGAGCAGGTTTCGCTCTGGCGCGATCACCATCGCTGCACCGGTCCGTTCGCAATAAAGGCCCATGTTCTTGGAGCAGCTTGCCGCAACGAGCATCGTGTCGAGTTCTTGAGCGAAATGGCGCAGGCCCGCGGCATCCTGTTCGATCCCGTCGCCGAAGCCCTGATAGGCCATGTCGATAAGGGGGATCAGTCCTCTCTCCTTGCAGAGCATGGCAAGCCGGCGCCACTGCCCTGATGTCGGGTCGATACCGGTCGGATTGTGGCAGCAGCCGTGGAGAAGAACCACGTCACCCCGGCTGGCTTCCTCGAGATCCGCGACGACCGCGTCGAGGTCGAGGCCGGTCTCGTTCTCCTGCCAGCGGAATGCCCGCACGGTCAGGCCAGCAGCGGCCATGATCGGGCGGTGGTTTACATAACCGGGATTGGTGTTCCAGACCGTCGCGCGCGGCGAGACGAGAGCGATGAAATCGGCGAGGATTCGAAGCGCGCCGGTGCCGCCGACCGTCTGGATCGTGCATTGACGGTCGAGCGCCTCGGCCTCGTCACCGAGAAGGAGTCTCGACATTCCATCGTTGAACGCCAGGTTCCCGGAAAGCGCCCTGTAGGATTTGGAGGCAGCGGCGGAAGCGAGGCGCGCCTCAGCATCCTGCACGGCTTGCATTACCGGAGTTTGGCCCGAAGCGTCGCGATAGACCCCGACGACGAGGTCGATCTTGTCGGTGCGACGATCCTGCCGGAACGCGCTGATGAGCGCCCACAATGGATCGGGGTCGGCGATTGGCAGAGCAGCGAGCATGCTTGGGTTCCTGTCGTTCTTGAAACTAATGGCGGTTTGCCAGGATCACGCCCGTGGTGATGACCAGGATGCCGATGGCGGTCGCGAGCGCGAGGGCCTCGCCGAGGATCGGAATGGCCATCAGGCTGGCAAGCGCCGGTGCGAGTGAGCCGAGCGTCGCGCTTCTGGCAGCGCCGAGCCGCGAAATCGCGAAGGCGTAGCCGACGGTCGAGACGAGACCGACGCCGAGCCCCTGGACCAGAATGAAGGGCAGGGCCTGGTGCCAGGAAAATTGCCCGATTTGCGTCGTGACGGCGCCCGTGAGCAGCAGCGGGGCGAGGATGACGAGCGAGCCTATGGAGAGCAGCAGACCGTTGCTGATCGCATCCACGCCGGTGCGGCGAAGGCCGATCGTATAGGCGCCCCAGAAAAGGCTCGCGATCAGCAGCAGGCCGACGCCGCTGAGCGTCTCGGTCGTTACCGCATGCTGCTGCCCGGCGACGATGCCGATGACGCCGGCGAGGATCAGCGCCAGCGGCAGCCAGCGCTTCCTCGCAACGCCCTTTCGCTCGAGCAGAAAGGCGAGCAAGGCAACGGAAAGCGGCGTCGTTCCGGCAACCAGCGCGCCGACATGGGCCGCGGATGTCGCCTTGGCACCCTCGGAGACGACGAAGAAGAACGGCACGCCGCCGAGCAAGACCAGGGACGCATCCCGTAGCTCGACCTTGCGAAGCGCGGAGAGCCGCTGGGGAATGGCCGGCAGCAAAGCGATGATGGGGATCGCGAAGCGGATGACGGCGACGTCGGCGGTGGCGAGCGGCGATGCCCCGATCGCCCGCATGGTCAGCGCAAAACCTGCCCAGACCAAGACGACGATAGAGAGCACGACGTAGCCGGTTGCCGTCGGTGTCAGCCATCCGGTTCTCGGTTGCTGGAAATCTGACGTCACATCGGTCATGCGGGGCCTCGCTGTCTGGATGGCTCACATGATATGCTTCTCGGGCAGTCGATTTCTTGCTATTTCACTGGCCTGACACATGGATATTGGCAGAATCTGCCAACGGGGAGGGGTGAATGGACGAAAAGGACAGGCAGATCATCTGGGCGCTGCAGAAGGACGGTCGCCTTTCCAATCAGGACCTTTCCGAGAAGGTCGCGCTGTCGCCGTCGCCGTGTCTCAGGCGGCTGCGTTTGCTCGAAGAGGCGAAGATCATCAAGGGCTATACGGCGATCGTCGACGAGGAGGCCTATGGTCTGCCGATCACGGCCTTCGTCCGCATCCGCCTGGAGCGCCACTCGGAAGCCTCCGTCGCCGCCTTCGAACGCAAGGTGAGAACGATCGACAACATCCAGGATTGTTACGTCATGACCGGCGAGGCGGACTATCTGCTGCGTGTCCTGGTGACAAGCCTCAAGGACTACGAACAGTTCATCCGCACGCAGTTGCACAACATCGAGGGCATTGCGGCGATCGATACGAGCTTTGCCTATGGCACGGTCAAGCGCGCGACCGTCTTTCCGCGTCTGTGAGCGGCCAGCGAGTGCCGGGCCTCGTCACGCCGCCCAACGTCTGAAGATGACGCTGGCGTTGACGCCACCGAACCCGAAGCCGTTGGAGATGGCATGATCGAGCGGCATCTTTCGTGCCACCCCGGAGACGATGTCGATGCCTTCGGCAGCCGGATCCGGCGTTTCGAGGTTGAGCGTCGGCGGCACCGTCTGGTCGCGCAGCGCAAGCACGGTGAAGACCGCCTCCAGACCACCGGCAGCACCCAGCAGATGTCCGGTCGCGGATTTCGTCGCGCTGACGGCGATTTCTCCGTTGCCGCCGAAGACCGATTTGATCGCCTCGATTTCGCCCCTGTCGCCGACGGGCGTCGACGTCGCATGGGCATTGAGGTGACGGATATCGCCTGGCCGAATGCCGGCCTGGGCAATGGCGATTTCCATGGCCCGTCGGGCTCCCGCACCGTCCTCCGGGCCCGAGGTGATGTGGTGGGCATCCGCCGTCGTGCCATAGCCGATGAGTTCGGCAATCGGCTTCGCGCCACGCGCCAATGCGTGCTCCAGCGCCTCGATCACGACGATGCCGGCGCCTTCACCCATGACGAAGCCGTCGCGATCGATATCGAACGGCCGCGAGGCGCGATGAGGCGTCTCGTTGAATCCGGTCGACAGGGAGCGGGCGGCGGCGAAACCGCCGAGGCTGATGGTGTTGATGCAGGCTTCCGCCCCGCCGCAGATCGCGATATCCGCCTCGTGCGCGCGGATCATCCGGGCTGCGTCGCCGATGGCCTGGACACCTGCGGCGCAGGCGGTGACCGGCGCACCGATCGGCCCTTTGAAACCGTGACGGATCGAAACCTGGCCGGCGGCGAGGTTCACGAGAAACGAGGGTACGGTGAAGGGCGAGAGCCGCCGCACGCCGCGCTGGTCGACCGTGCGGACCGCCTCCGAGATTGCCGGGAAGCCGCCGATACCGGACGCGATCACCGTGGCCGTGCGCTGCTGTTCGATCGCACTTGCAGGCTTCCAGCCGGACTGCTCGATTGCCTCTTCCGCCGCCGCCAGCGCCAGCAGGATGAAGCGGTCCATCTTGCGCTGGTCCTTCGGCGGAACGATCCGATCGGGATCGAAGCCAGCCTCCGCGTCGTCGGCAGGCGTAGGCACCGTCCCGGCGATCTTGCTGCCAAGGTCGGCGACGACCTCATCCGGCAGACGCCGAAGCCCCGAGTGTCCGGCAAGAAGCCGCGACCAGCTTGCCTCTGCGCCCGCTGCCAAAGGGCTGATGGCCCCCATTCCTGTTACGACGATGCGACGCATCGATTCTCCTGACCTAGGTTTAGGCAACCCGAACGGAAAACCATTCGTGTTGTTCCGAAATTGCTCTGGTTTGCGGGCCGCAACGGGCGTGCAGCAGCGCGGACGTCCCTTTTTATCTGCTGTCAGCGTGGGCGCTCGATGGCGATCGCGGTGGCCTCACCGCCGCCGATGCAGAGGGCCGCGACGCCTTTCGAAAGCCCCCGCCGCGCCAAGGCGTGAAGCAGGGTCACGATCAGCCGCGCGCCGGTGGCACCGATCGGGTGGCCGAGCGCGCAGGCGCCGCCATTGACGTTCAGCCGGTCGCGGGCGATGCCAAGGTCCTTGGCCGCGGCCATGACGACGACGGCGAAGGCTTCGTTGATTTCGAACAGATCAACGTCATCGACGCTCCAGCCGGTCTTTTCCAATAGATTGCGGATCGCGGGAATAGGCGCCGTGGTGTACCAGGCGGGTTCCTGACTGTGCGTCGCATGCGCCCTGATTTCAGCGAGAATCGGCATGCCTTCGCGCTCGGCGATCGAGCGGCGGGTCAGGACGAGAGCGGCCGCGCCATCGGCATTGGCCGACGCGCTGGCGGCCGTGATCGTGCCGTTGGCGCGAAAGCCGGGTTTCAAGTTCGGGATCTTTTCGGGCGACACTTTCAGCGGATGTTCGTCGCTAGCGATGACCTTGTCTGCCCCCTTGGCAGCGACGGTGATCGGTGCGATCTCGTCGGCAAAGGCCCCCGTTTCGATCGCGGCACGGGCGCGTGTCAGCGTCTCCACCGCATAGGCGTCCTGATCGGCGCGGCTGAACCCATAGGCCTCGGCCGCCGCCTCGCCGAAATCGCCCATCGGGCGGCCGGGCTCATAGGCATCTTCCAAGCCATCGAGCATCATATGGTCGAAGATCCGGTCATGCCCGGCGCGATAGCCGGCCCGCGCCTTGGGGAGCAGATAGGGCGCGTTCGACATCGACTCCATGCCGCCGGCGACCGCGACATCGATCGGTCCGGCGAGAATGAGATCATGCGCCAGCATTGTCGCCTTCATGCCGGAACCGCAGACCTTGTTGATCGTGGTGGCGCCGACGGAATCGGGCAGGCCGGCGCTGCGGGCTGCCTGCCTTGCCGGTGCCTGTCCCTGGCCGGCGGGAAGCACACAACCCATCAACACCTCGTCCGGCCGATCGGGAGGGAGCTGTGCCCGTTCGAGTGCCGCGCGGATGACGTGGGCGCCAAGCGCGCTCGCCTGGGCCGGTGCCAGATCGCCAAGAAAGCGGCCAAGCGGCGTGCGCACCGCCGATACGATGACGATCGGATCAATGGGACTGGACATGTCGAAACCTTTCCGGCTGGAAAATGACGGTGCGGTTCCCGCCGCTCACCGAGGCAGATGTTGGGAGGCGTCCCCGGTAAACGGTTCCGGATACAGATGGTCCGCGGCCGCTTGGAGGAACCGATTGGAGAGTTGCTCGTCGTCGACGGCCCGAGACAGCATCAGCGCACCGACCATGGTCGAGAGCGCGACGATCGATTGGTCACGTACCTCGTGCCCCGGCGCAGGTGTCATCATGCCATCGAGAATATCGAGATGGCTTTCGACGCCGGCCTCGAAAACCTGGCGAAGGGCCTTGCCGCGGCGGGCAGCCTCCGGCGCGAGCGCTGCCAAGGCGCATCCCTCCGCCTTTTCGTGGCGATGCGCATCCGACAGGTAGAAGCGGAGCAGGGCGCGAAGCGGCTTGCCGGCCGCTTTGGAAACGACCCCGGCCCAGTTCGCGACGCCCTTCTCCAAGGCCTTGGAGGAGGCCTGAACGATGAGGTCGTCCTTGGATTCGAATTGCTTGTAGAAGCCGCCTTGGGTCAGGCCGGCGCCCTTCATCAGGTCGTTCAGGCCGATGCCGTCGAAGCCTCTCTCCCGAAAGAGGCGACTGGCGACGTCGATGACCGTTCGGCGGTTTTCCTCCGCCTGTGCGCGGCTCACTCTCATTGCCTGCTCCCGTCAAGGAAATGCGAACAGTGAGGTTATATTGTGATCACCATCTATTCGTCAAGTATAGATGGTGATCGAAATCTTAGTGGCCGCTTGAGTGGCCACGACGTGCAAGCTTCAGGCGCCTAGCCGCACACCGGTCGTCGCCTTCTGATGGCAGATTGTTGCCGCCCATGCCGCGCAGTCCGTCGGCTACGCCTCGCAAGCCGCCTTCAGCATCGCGTTCAAACGTATGCCGTGGCAGCACATGACTGCTGGCCTTCAGGCCAACTCTCGTCAAGCGCGCTCTGACCGGTAGCCCAACGACGGCCCTACGCATCCGGCAGGGTGAAGACGGAGCAAGGTGTTGCGATGCCGCGCAAGGTGTGATCGCCGAGCGGCAGGAGCGGAGTCGAGGTCGCTGCGGCGACTGCGCCCGAGATCAGCACCGACTGGCCGAGCGGCCGGCACAATCCCTCGAGGCGGCTGACGAGATTGACTGCCGAACCGATGGCGGTGAAATCGAGCCGGTCGGCTGCGCCGATATTGCCCCAGAGAATGTCGCCGAGATGCAGGGCCACGCCGAAGGAGAGCGGCGCCAGGCCCTCGGCCTGCCGTGTTGCATCGAGATGCGCCATGCCGGCGCGAGCGGCCGTGACCGCGTGCAAAGCCGCATCACAGGCTTCGGTCGGCGAGCCAGTGACCGGAAAAATCGCCAGGACGCCATCGCCGATGAATTTCAACACCTCGCCGCCAAAGGCATGGATCGCGCCGGCCACGCGATCGAACCAGGCGTCGAGCGCCGCGATCACCAAAGCGGGTTCCGTCGCTTCGGACAGAACGGTGAAATTGCGCAGGTCTGCGTAAAACAATGCTGCGCGAATGGTTTCCCCGGTTCCACGGGTGAGCGCCCCGGCCCGGACGCGGGCGGCGCTGCGGCGGCCGAGATAGGCTTCGAGCAGTGCAGCGAGCGCTGCCCGCTCGACGAGTGCGGCCAAGGGCGCGGCGGCAAAGCGGGCCACCTGACGAAGCTTTGCCCTCTCGGCTGGATCGAAAGGCCGGGTACCGGCCCAAGCGAGCGTCGCTCGGTCCGTTCCGGAGCCGGTTGGTTGTACCAGCACCGGTCCCAGCCCGGCCAGCCAATCTTGACCTGCCCGGTCGGAGACTGCGCCCGCAAAGCCCAGACTCTCGATCACCACACCGGTCTCCGCCCGCCACAACCAGCTGCGGCGAGCGATGATCGGGTGCGGCACGGAAAGGGTGAGGGCACCACCGGCAAGCGGCAGTTCGTCGGCGACAAGCAGGTGTCCAAGCTGCGCCAGGAAGCGGTCCGGTTCAGACACGGCGCTTGCTTCATCCACCAGCCAGGCGAGGGGTGCGGACAAATCCATGCCAGAATGATAGTGCCGGGACCCGTTCGGGCAAGAGCCATGCCGGTGGCGCCATCGGCCGCGCGGGTCTATGATCGCGGCAGCCCGGGTTCCGTGCTTTCTCTTTTAAGAACCGGTGGGCAGGCCAAACAGCAAAGGGAAAACCGATGCAGGAAGCCCTCGTCGTCCGCCGCGAAACGCATATTCAGGCACCGCCTGCCGCCGTCTTCGCGCTTCTGACCGATCCGGAGAAGATCCTCCGTTGGATGGGAACGGAGGCCGACACCAAGGCGGAGCCCGGCGGTCTCTATCTCGTCAACGTGACCGGTGCACGCTTTGCCCGCGGTTCTTTCCGTGAGGTCGTGCCGGTGCATCGGCTCGCCTACAGCTTCGGCTGGGAAGGCAGTGACATCGTCCCGCCCGGTTCCAGTCTGGTCGAGATCGACCTGATCGAACAACCGGATGGCACGTTGCTGCGTCTCACCCACACGGGATTGCCCAATTCCGAGCAATGCGCCGGCCATGCGGAAGGTTGGGCGCACTATCTGGAGCGCTTGGGGCAGGTCGCGTCGGGGCGCGATCCCGGGCCGGATCCATGGCTCGGCCGTGACGGCAGCAGCAGCTGACCACCTCTCTCAAAAGGGCACCTGGCGTGACATCCGCCACCGACGCGTAGGCATGACGGCCTTCGCCGGAATGGGCACCGGCTCCCGCAGGTCGTCGAGAGCCGCTACTTCTGCGCCTGTTCCGCAGGCATCGGCTTGACCGGAGCGCCGGGGAAGATCTTCTGCAGGTTTCCGGCGATCACCCGATCGCCCTCCGAAACCCCTGATGTCAGGCCGATGAGGTTGCCGCTCGTCGGGCCGAGGGAGACCAGCCGCTGTTCGACCGTGTCGCCCTTGCCGACGACATAGACGTATTTACCGAGCTGGCTCGAACCGAGCGCCGTTTCCGGCACCATCAGGACGTTCTGTTCGTCCCTGATCTTCAGCCGCACGCGGACATATTGGCCGGGGAGCAGGGTCAGGTCCTTGTTGTCGATCGTCACGCGCGCCACGACCGTCCCGGTATTGCCCTCGACCGTATTGTTGATGAAGCTGAGGTCGCCGCGATAACGCGGCTCGGTATCGCCTGGCAGAAGCACTTCGGCCTCCACCTTGCCTTTCGCCCGCGCCCTCTGGATGTCGGCGAGCTCGGACTCGCTCGGGTTGAACGAGACGTAGATCGGCGAAAGCTGCACCAGGTTGTTGAGCGGCGTTCCGGTCGTGTTGCTGACCAGCGTGCCCTCCGGCGCCTGGTTGCGGCCCAGGCGGCCGGCGAAGGGAGCGTGGATCTCGGTATAGTCGAGGTTGATCTCGGCGGTGCGGACCGCTGCCCGCGACATGGCAAGCGCCGCTTCTGCCTGGTGCACGGCACTCTGGCGCTGGTCGAAACTGTCTCTGTCGAGATAGCCGGTGGTCGCGAGTTCATTGCCGCGCGTGAGATTGGAACGAAGGTAGGCAAGCGATGCCTCATCGCGCTCGACCTGGGCCTTGGCCTGATCGAGTTCAGCGCGATAGTCGCGGGCGTCGATCCGGTAGAGAAGGTCGCCCTGCTTCACATCCGAACCGTCAGGCACCGCCTGTGACTCGATATAGCCGGTGACCTTGGCGCGAAGCGTCACGTTGCGGATCGCCTCGGTGCGCGCCGAATAGTCGAGGTAGATCGGGACCGTCTTCTTGACGACCGCCGCGACGGGAACGGGCATCGCCTGCTGCGGCGGTCCCACCGCAGCGCCAGCATCGCCGCCTTTGAGCTCAAAGCCCCCGTTCTTGTAGTGATAGGCCGCGGCGAGGGAGGCGCTCACGACCGCTGCGGCAAGGACCAGTTTCGAACCACGCATGTCAGGCTCCAATTCCTATTCCGCCGCCTCCGGCTCTTGGCTCGCACCCACCGGTTTGGACGAGACCCCCTCCCGCCATTGCTCGATGACCGCGTAGAAGACCGGGACGAAAATGAGTGTGAGAATGGTCGCCACCAGCATGCCGCCGAAGACCGTGGTGCCGATCGACTGGCGGCTGGCGGCCCCCGCGCCTCTGGCGTACATCAGCGGCAGCACGCCGAGGATGAAGGCGAAGGCCGTCATCAGGATCGGCCGCAGGCGCAGGCGTGCCGCTTCCGCCGCCGCGGCGACCACGTCGAGCCCTTCCTCGCGCCGGCGACGGGCGAATTCGACGATCAGAATGGCGTTCTTGGCAGCAAGTCCCACCAGCATCACGAAACCGATCTGCGAATAGACATCGATCTGCATTCCACGCAGCCACAGCGCCGAAAGCGCACCCAGAAGCGCGAGCGGCACCGAAAGCAGCACCATGAAGGGCATCGACCAGCTTTCATACTGGGCGGCCAGGATCAGGAAGCAGAAGACGAGCGCGAGCGCAAAGACGAGTGCGGCGATCGAGCCTGCCCGGATCTCCTGATAGGTAATGCCGGTCCACTCGAATGTGTAGTCCCGCGGCAGCGTCGTACGGGCCACGCGCTCCATTGCCGCCACTGCCTGGCTCGAGCTGAAGCCGGGCGCTGCCGCACCGTTGATCAGCGCCGACGGGTAGTTGTTGTAGTGGGTGACGGTCTCGGGACCGACCGTCGGCCTGAAGGTCCCGAGCGTGTTGAGCGGCACCATTTCACCCCGGGCGTTGCGCACATAGAGGCGCGAAAGATCCGTGGCCGAGGCCCGGGCGCCCTGGTCGGCCTGCAGCGTCACGCGGAAGGTGCGGCCGAAGAGGTTGAAGTCGTTGACATAGAGCGAACCGAAATAGATCTGCAGCGTGTTGAAGATGTCGGGCAGCGTGAGCCCGAGGAGCTTTGCCTTGTCGCGGTCGAGGTCATAGTCGAACTGCGGGCTCGACGTGCTGAACGTGGTGAAGAGCTGGTAGGGATTGATCTCCGGCTGCTTGCGCGCCTCGGCAATCAGCGCCTGCGTTGCGTCGTTCAGCGCTTGGGCGCTGCGTCCGCCCAGATCCTCCACCTGGAATTCGAAACCGCCCGTAGCGCCCAGCCCCTGGATCGACGGCGGATCGAAGGCAAGCACGAGCGCATCCGGGATCTGCAGAAGCTGCGGCTGCACGGCCTCGCGCAGCGCCGAGGCGCCCTGTTCCGGTGGCCGCTCGTCCCATGGTTTCAGCACGGCGAATTGCACGGCGGAGTTCGACTGGGCGGCGAAGGACAGGAAATTGAAGCCGACGACGGAACCGACGAAATCGACGCCTGCGGTGCCGCGAAGGATTTCCTCGGATCGGCGCGCGACGGCCTCGGTGCGTTCGAGCGAGGCGCCATCCGGAAGCTGGATGACCACAAAGAAATAGCCCTGGTCCTCGACCGGCAGGAAGGTCGAGGGGGTGCGCTGCCACAACGCGTAGGTGGAGCCGATCGCCAGCAGGAAGAGGGCAAACAGCGCCCAGTGCCAGCGCACGAGCCCGGCGACGCTGCGCGCATAGCCGTGCGACAGCGCATGGAAGCCGGTGTTGAACCAGCGGAAGGGGGCAAAGCGCGGCTCGCCGCGATAGCGCAGAAAGGCGGCGCTCAACGCCGGGCTGAGGGTCAGCGAATTGAAGGCAGAGAAAGCAACCGAAATCGCGACCGTCAGGGCAAACTGGTTGTAAAGGCTACCGGCAACGCCCGGAATGAAGGCGACCGGCACAAAGACGGCGAGAAGCACCGCCGTCGTCGCGATGATCGGGCCCGTGACCTCCTGCATGGCCTTGCGCGTGGCGGCAAGTGGCGGCAGGCCGGACTCCAACTGCCTTTCGACGTTCTCGACGACGACGATCGCATCGTCGACCACGAGGCCGATGGCGAGCACCATGCCGAGCAGGCTCAGCATGTTCAGCGAGAAGCCCAGCAGATACATGACGACGAGCGTCGCGATCAGCGAGACCGGAATGGCGATCGTCGGGATGATCGTGGTGCGCAGGTTCTGCAGGAAGAGGAAGACGACGAAAACGACGAGTGCAAGCGCCTCGAGCAGCGTGAAGACGACATCTTTCATCGCCGCCGAGACGAACCGCGTGGTGTCGTAGAACATGTGGTAGGCGATGCCTGTTGGGAAGCGCTGCGAAAGCTCGTCCATTTTCGCCTGCACGCGGCTCTGCAGGTCGAGCGCGTTGGAGCCCGGCGCCTGGAACACGGCAAGCACCACGCTCTCCTTGCCGTTGAAGGTGACGGACGACGAATAGAGCAGTGCCCCGAGTTCGATGCGCGCCACGTCGCGCAACCTGGTCGTCGCCCCGGTCGTCTGGTCGGCCCGCAGCACGATATCGCCGAATTGCGAGGGATCACTCAACCGGCCAAGCGCATTGATCTGCATTTCGAAGGGCGTTCCGGCTGGCGCCGGCGACTGCCCGATCTTGCCGCCCGCGACCTGGATGTTCTGCTCGGCGATGACGTTCTGGACGTCGACGGCAGTGATGCCGAGATTGGCCATGCGGTCGGGATCGAGCCAGACGCGCATCGAATAACGGCGCTCACCAAAGAGCTGGACGTCGCCGATGCCAGGCAGGCGTTTCAGCGGATCGAGGATCTGCAGATAGGCGTAGTTACTGACCGAGGCGAAGTCGACCGAATTGTCCGGCGAATCCAGGCTCACCAGAACGGTGAAATTGGGGATCTGCTTGGCGATGGTGACGCCGGTCTGGTTGACGAGCGCGGGAAGCGAGGAGGCTGCCTGCGAGACGCGGTTCTGCACGTCGAGCGCCGCGACGTCGATCGGGTAGCCCACTTCGAAAGAGATGATGATCCGCGACGAGCCGTCGTTCGAACTCGTCGAGGTCATGTAGAGCATGCCCGGCACGCCGTTGATCTGCTGTTCGAGCGGCGTCGTCACCGTGTCGGCAACCACCTGGGCGCTGGCACCCGGATAATTGGCGGCGACGACGATCTGCGGCGGCGTCACGTCGGGAAACTGCGAAATCGGCAGCAGGAAATAGCAGATACCGCCGGCGAGCGTCATGATGATCGCGATCGCCGATGCGAAGATCGGCCGGTGAATGAAGAAGTCGATCATGGCAGGATCGATCCTTTTGGGGCGCCGCCAGCCCTTCGGGCGGCAAGTCGGAACGTTTTGAAACCGGTCACGCGCACGCCTGCCACGCAGACCGTCAGGTCAGAGACGTATTTTCCAGCCTTAAGCCCATCCAGCATGCGCATTGTCAGGCTCCAGCACGAGATCATGATGGGCCGGATCGACCCAAATCACGAGCGTTATCGAACTTCAAATGTCTCCGCGGCGTGCGCTCAGGCTAAAAGACGCCTGACGACCGCGCCCGCCGACACTGCGCTAGAATTTTTTGCGGTTACCGCCGTATCTGAAAGGGCCTTTGCGGCAAGCGGCCATTCCTCGACGTGCCGCGCTGGCGAAAATGTTACTGGTCGGTAACATCGCTGCATGTTATCGACCAATGCCAGGGCGTCAAGGGGCCAGATTTTCCGGGCCGACCACGCCGGGCCAACGCGATGACAACGGACACCTGCAAACCATCACGTCGTTCGCCGCGCGATCGTATCGTCGCGGCTGCGCGTGATCTCTTCCGCCGGCACGGCATTCGCGGGACCGGCGTCGATGCGATCGCCGATGCCGCCGGCAGCAACAAGATGACACTCTACCGCCACTTCAGTTCGAAAGACGAGTTGATCGTCGAATGCCTTCGCCACGCGGGCATGGAGATGGACGATTTCTGGCGCGAACTGGAAGACGCGCATCCCGGCGACGGATTGGAACAGCTCAGGGCCTGGGTCCTGCGGATTGCCGAGCATCTCGGTGATGACAATTGCCACTGCGAAATGATGAGCGCCGCCGTCCAGCTTACGGACGAGGATCATCCCGGGCGCTCGGTCATCCGGATGTTCAAGGATGCGCAGCGTGACCGTGTCGTGGGGCTCTGCCGCAGGGCCGGCATCGCCGAGGCGGAACTGCTTTGCGATACTCTGCTGCTTTTGATCGAGGGCGCGCGCGCCGCTCAGCAATGCAGCGGCGCCGAAGGGCCGAGCGCCCGCTTTGCAGAGATCGCCGACGCGGCGATCCTGTCCTTTGCCGGGAGCGGTGCTGCTTTGGAATAAGTACAGCGCTGCGCGTCTTATCGGACGTGCAAGGGTCACCGTAGAACTTCGATTTTCCGCATGCCTTCGTCCTCAAGTCGAGGTCGATTCAGGGAGACATGCAGTAGTGACAACCGACACTCCGCTCCGCATCATATCGCGGCTTCAGGCGGCGACCGGCGAAGGCCATGACGCTGATGCAAGCGACCAAATATTGCGAGACCCCGATTGGTGCTGCGGATTCATCCGGTAACATTCCTCTTCGCAGCGCGTGCCTTGCGCGACATGGGCGACGGCTTCGTGGCCGTGCTGTTGCCGGTCTATCTGCTCGCGCTCGGATTTACGCCCCTGGAGGTCGGCGTCATCGCCACCGCGTCGCTTCTCGGTTCCGCGCTGCTGACGATCTGTGTCGGCTTCCTCGGGGCCCGGCATGATCACCGCCACCTTCTGCTGGCTGGCGCCAGCTTGATGATCGCAACGGGCGTGGTCTTTGCCGTGGTCCACGATTACGCGCTTCTGCTGGTCATCGCGTTCGCTGGCACGATCAACCCCTCGGCCGGCAGTGTCAGCGTGTTCGTGCCCTTGGAGCACGCCGTGCTCACGCGCGAAGTCATGGAGCGTGAACGCACCAGCATGTTCGCGCGCTACAGTCTCGTGGGCGCAATCGCCGGAGCCGTTGGTGGACTTGCTGCAGCAGTACCGGATCTTTTGACCCCGCTCGGGCTCGGCCGGCTTGGCGGTATCAGGGCCATGTTCGTCTTTTATGCTTTTCTGGGGCTGTTTGGTGGTCTGCTCTACGCGCGCATCCCGCGCCGTCCGGTACAAGCCGCGAGCACGACCGCTGCCCTGGGTCCATCGCGCCATATCGTTTTCAAGCTGGCGGCGCTGTTCAGTCTCGATGCCTTTGCGGGCGGCTTTGTCGTCCAATCGCTGCTCGCCCTTTGGCTTTTCGAGCGATTTGGCTTGTCGCTTCCACAGGCGGGTGTTTTTTTCTTCTGGTCGGGCGTGCTGTCGGCATTCTCGTTCCCTGTGGCCGCATGGCTGTCGCGGCGCATCGGGCTGATCAACACCATGGTGTTCACACATATACCGTCCAGTATCGCCCTGGTGCTGGCGGCGCTTGCGCCGACATTGTCGCTTGCGCTTGGCTTTCTGCTCGTCCGGGCGGCATTGTCGCAGATGGACGTGCCGACGCGCTCGTCCTACGTGATGGCCGTCGTCACCGAGACAGAGCGGGCCGCAGCTGCAAGCTTTACGTCAGTGCCACGTAGTCTCGCCGCCTCGGTGAGCCCCGTCCTGGCGGGCGCTCTCTTCGCCGCTTCGTCCCGAGCATGGCCGCTGCTCATCTGCGGGATGTTGAAGATTGTTTACGATCTCATGTTGCTGATGCAGTTCCGGAGGCTGAAGCCGCCGGAGGAATGCTGACGTAATCGTCAGCGCATAAAGATCTCTCGCACGGCGATGGCCATCAGGATCAGACCGGTGAAGGCCTCGAGAACCTTTGAGGCTCGGATCAGCAGAGCTTGCCGGGTCGCCAGCAGTTTCTCCATTCGCGTCCGGAAGAAGACGGTCGCGAGCGCCACGCTGGAGAGCGTGAGCGCTACTCCGGTCATCATGACGAGCGCGAACATGATCCCGGCCTCGGGCACGCCGCGCGACATGGCGAAGGTCATGACGAACAGTGTGAGGGGGCAGGGGATCAGGCCGGCCATGAAGCCGACGGCGACACCTTCCCCCTCGCCGTGGACATGCGGCGGACGGAAGAGGGCATTCCACAGCATCCAGGCTCCGATGAGGCCGAGCAGGCCGCGGCTCGCATTCTCGAGCAGCGGTGCGGACCCGGCGCTGCCAAGCATGACGGAGACCAGCGGCAGCGAGAACAAGGCTATGATCACGGCCATCGACACATGCGTGGCAGAGAGTGCCAGGGAGACCACCAGCCCGCGCCGCATGCCCGCCGAGGCTCCGGTCAGGTAGGTGGCAAGCACAGCCTTGCTGTGGCCCGGGGTCATCGCGTGCACCGCGCCAAACACGATCCCCATCGGCAGGAAGGCCAGGAAAGCCGCCCAACCATCACCGTTCGCGAACATTTTGATATGCTCCGCAAAGGCGAGATAGATGTCACGCTGGATGTCTACGATCGATTGCAGCAATGCCTATGCCCAGTTCACAGTAATGGTCGCCACGGCTGGACACCGTGTCACCTTGGCGACCGTCACCAGCAGCACAAAATGCGTTAGTGGGTCTTTCATGTCGCCGGCCGCGCTGGTCAACGGATCGCCTGTGATCATCGAACAGAGAAGCAGCGACCGCTTGCCAAACCGTTGATACCAATATTGTGTACGCTCCAATCCAGCGTCTCTTCTGCCTGCACGGGCAGGATCGTGGCAGTTGCAAGCGCCATCAGGAACAGCCCGGCGTGGACGCCAAGGTCGCTCATCGCTCGGCCGGCCAATCGGGATGATGGCTGTCGATCACGAAGACATGGACGTGTTTGTGCCCGCTGTCGACGCGCACGGCGCCCGCGATGTGGGGATGGCTCTCCTCGAGGTCATGGTGGACGTGTTCGATCTCGTCCGGGTCATGCGCGGGCCAAAGTCGTGCCGCCGCGACGATGGCGGCCGCGGCGATCACTCCCAGTGTTGCAAAGGTTGCCGGCAGACCGGCCGTCGCGCCAAGCCATCCGGCAAGCGGATAGGTGATCAACCAGCAGGCATGCGACAGGGCGAACTGCGCGGCAAAGAGCGCCGGCCTGTCCTCCGGACGTGACGAGCGGCGCAGCAGCCGGCCGGACGGCGTCTGTGTCAGCGAATAGCCAAGACCGATCACGAGCCACAGCGGCACCAGCCAAACGAAACTTGGGACAAAGGCGCCGATGAACAGGCCAATGGGAAGGATCGCCGCCCCTGAAAACATGGCGAGGCGGTCCGCAGTCCTGTCGAGGAGGCGGGGCAGCAGCAGCGCCGCAATCATTGAGCCGCCGCCGAAGGCGGCAAGCGCCAGGGCGGTGGCGCGCTGTGTGAGGCCGAATTCTGCCTGGACCAGAACCACGGTGTTGACAATGACCATCGACCCCGCCGCCGAGACTGCGAGGTTCAGCGCCAGCAGTCCCCGAAGCCGCGGCGTTGCCAGATAGATGCGCAGGCCACGGGTCGTCCGGTCGTAGATGCCTCGGCGTTCCGGGGCCTTCGGACTCGGCAGGACGACCGAGACGACGAAGGCGGCCGAAGCGAGGAAGCCGATGACCGTGCCGGAAAACAGGCTGTGGAAGTCGATCAGACTGAGCAGCGCGGCCGCCAGCATCGGGCTTGCGACGCTTTCCAGGTCATAGGCAAGCCGCGAGAGCGACAGGGCGCGCGTGTATTCCTTTTCATCCGGCAGCACGTCCGGAATGGTCGCCTGGAACGTCGGGGTAAAGGCGGCCGAGGCTGACTGAAGCACGAAAATCAGCACATAGACCTGCCAGATTTCCGTCACGAACGGCAGGAGGAGCGCAACGGCGGCGCGCACCAGATCGAGGCAGACGAGCATGGCACGGCGCGGAAGCCGTTCGGCGAAGGCGGCGGCGACAGGTGCCACGCCAACATAGGCGATCATCTTGATCGCGAGCGCGGTGCCGAGCACGGCTCCGGCCTCGGCGCCGGCCAGATCGTAGGCGAGAAGCCCGAGTGCGACTGTCGCGAGACCAGTTCCGATCAGCGCAATCACCTGCGCCAGAAACAGATGACGATAAGTCGGGTTTGCAAGGATCTGCAGCATGATGTTTGGGCTCGCTCACTCGGTGGCGGTCAAGGCGGGCTTGGCCGTTCAGAGATACTTTGTGATCGCCTTGAACTGGTCGATGGACTGGCGCTGGTCGCGCGGCAGCGTCCCGATGGTCTCATCGAGGCAGTGATCCAGATGATCCTGGATCAGGGTCCGCTTCGCCTGGCTGATCGCCCTTTCCACCGCGTGGAGCTGTTGGGTGATGTCGAGGCAGGGCCGGCCGCTCTCGATCATGGCGATGACGCTCTTCAGATGGCCTTCGGCGCGCTTCAGCCGTTTGACGATCTCGGGGTGGGTGTCGTGTCTGTGCTCGGTCATTTCTTGCGACCTATCCTCCTGGAGAGGATATTTCAAGTAATAGCTTGTCGCGGCAGTTGAGGCAGCAGTCTGCCCTGTTCCGTCCAAACGCGCGCAATTTCACCGGGGAATGAGGCGAACTTCCTCGTATTGTATGCAATTCTATCTCGGAAAATTCCGGTAATGTTGCCTATCTAGGCCGATTTTGGCCGCTCATGCCGGCGATGAAGCCGATGTTTTGCCCTCGTGGGCGCGGAGAATTGGCGCCTTTCGCAGTCACGGCAGCGTCTCGGCGTCGGCGGATTTTCACTCTATGTTCAGAATGCCTACAACATAAAATACGATATTGACGCAAGATTGCATACATGAGACAGTCATTTTTGTCTATACAAAACGGTGTGGAGGCCGATTGTGTCGACGGCGCGAGGAGCGCCAAAAAGGAGGAGAAAATCCATGTCAGTGAAGAGACGTACGTTCCTGCAAGGGGCGGCCGGCGCTGTCGGCTTGGCCATCGCACAGAGTGCCTTGTCGAAAATCGCCTATGCTCAGGGGGCGGCCGGCACGCTCCGGGTCGCCATCGCCAAGCCCGCCGGCAATCTCGATCCGCAGAGCCACTACGCCATCTGGGCGATCCAGGATCTGATGTTCGAGCCGCTCGTGAAATACGGCAAGGGCGGCCAGATCGAGCCGTGCCTGGCGACGGACTGGGAGATCGAGGACGGCGGCAAGACGTTGCACCTGACGTTGCGCCAGGGTGTGACGTTCCAGGACGGCACCAAGTTCGATGCCGCCGCGTGCAAGTGGAACCTCGAGCGCTGGATGGGTCTCGACCAGTTCAGCTGGATGAATTGCTCCAAGCACTTCCAGTCGCTGGAGGTCATCGACGATTATCACATCACCCTGCATTTCAAGGAGCCGGTCCTCGCGCTGATGCAGGAGCTTTCCTACACGCGGCCGACGCGCTTCCTTTCGCCCAAATCGGTTGGCGCCGACGGCAAGTTCAAGGATCCGGTCGGAACGGGACCGTGGGTCCAGATCAGCGCCGATGACACCCAGAGCGTCTTCGAACACTATGACGGCTATTGGGGCGACAAGCCGACCTATGAGCGTCTCGAGGCCAAGGTCATCCCCGATGCGCGGTCGCGGGTTGCGGCGTTGCGTGCCGGGGAGATCGACCTCATCGGCGGTTTCTGGATCGCGCCTTTGACCCCGGAGGAGGGCAAGCAACTCGCGTCAGCCGGCTTCAACGTCGTCGTCGATCCGGGCAATGTCACGCTTGTGATGGCGTTCAACCCCGACCGTGCCGAGGCGCTCAAGGACCCGCAGGTGCGCAAGGCCGTCAGCATCGGCATCGACCGCGCGGCGATCTCCAAGGTGCTCTACCACGGCTACGCCAGGCCCGCCGGCAACATGTTCTCCGAGGCTCTGCCCTATGCCGGGACGCAACATGATGCGCCCGTGCGCGACGTCGCGGCCGCATCGGCCCTGCTCGAAAAGGCCGGCTGGATGGGAAGCCCCATCCGATCGAAGAACGGCAAACCGCTGACGCTCGAACTGGTCGTCAGCCCGGATGCGGTGCCGGGATCGCGCGTGATCGCCGAAGTCATCCAGTCAGAGATGAAGGAGATCGGCATCGACCTGGTGATCCGGTCGGTCGACCATGCCTCCAAGCACACCGACATGCTGGAGCAGAAGTACGACCTCGGCTTCTTCCTGACCTATGGCGCGCCTTACGATCCGTTCGGCTCGATCGTGGGTTTGTGCCTGTCGACTTTCAAGAACGATGTCGAGGGCAAGCTGGTCACCGATCCGACCAATCTCGATCCGTTGATCAATGCGGCGATGGCCGCGACCGGGGATCAGATCCAGCCGACCATTCAGAAGGTCTTTGACTGGCTCAGGGACAACGACGCCATTGCGCCGCTGGTATACGTGCCGAGCATCTGGGCGCATTCCAAGCGCGTCCAGGGCTTTGGCAGTCCGGTCACCGAATACGACATGCCCTACGAAAACATCGTATTGGCCGAATAGCGGGAGGGTGCCTTGATCCACTTCATCAGCAAGCGGCTGAAGCATTCCCTCGTCCTTTTGTTCATGGCGTCCCTGGTTTGCTTCACACTCGTCGTGTCGGCACCCGGCAATGTTGCCGTCCTGATTGCCGAACTGCGGGGAGCCGTCGCCACGCCTGGTTATGTTGAACAGGTTGAGGAAGAGATAGGACTGAACAAGCCACTGCTGATGCGCTACGTGGATTGGCTTGGTGACGCTGTTCGCGGAGATTTCGGCATCTCCTATAGAACCGGTCAGGACGTCAGTGCGGATCTCGCAAACCGGATGCTCGTGACCGGAACGCTGATTGCGGGTTCGGCCGTGATCGCCACCCTCATCAGCCTGGCTCTGGGATTCCTCGGTGCCTTCTGGCCCTACAGATTGCCGGACCGCGTCTCGCGCGGTCTGGCACTCCTTGGCGCGTCCACACCCACGTTCTTCGTCGGCGCGCTGATGATCTACGCCTTTTCCGTCACCTTCCAGCTCCTGCCATCGTTCGGTTTCGACGGTCCGAAGAGCTGGATCCTGCCTTGGCTCACCATCGCAGTCTTGCCAGCGGCCGTTCTCAGTCGCGTCGTGCGGGTGGGCCTGGAAGAGGCGATGGTGAGCCCCTTCGTTCTGACCGCAAAGAGCAAGGGGCTCGGTCGCACCGCCATATTATTCCGTGAAGCGTTGCCCAACATCACGCCGATTTTCATCAACGCGCTCGGTACCCAGGTCGGCTTGATGACCGCGACGGCCATCATCGTCGAGCCGTTGTTTGCCTGGCAGGGCGTGGGGGACTACTTCCTCGCCGGCGTACGCTTCCGCGATTTCATGGTGGTGCAGGCGTGCCTGCTCATCTTCCTCACTTTCTTCATCGTGGTGAACCTGATCGTCGATCTGGCAGTCCTGCTGACCGATCCGCGCATCCGCCGCCAATGGAGCTGACCATGAACATGCTCAATCCCATTCTGGCCCGATTGAACAAGATGCCGCGCGCGGCGCTGATCACCATCGGCCTCTTCTTTGCTCTCGGAACCTTCGCGCCCTGGCTTGCACCCCAGGATCCGAGCACCCAAAACCTGCTGGAGGCTGGACTTGGCCCGTCCGCTGCGCACTGGCTCGGAACCGATCACCTCGGACGCGATACCTTCAGCCGCTTGATCATCGCCGCAAACACCTCGCTCGTCAGCGTCGGTTCCGTTCTCGGCGCCGCCATGACCATCGGCATCCTCCTCGGAACGATCGCCGGTTATCATCGCGGCTGGGTCGACGACCTCCTTATGCGCGTCGTCGATGTCGGCCTGTCCGTGCCGAGCCTGATCATCTCGCTGGCGGTGATCGGCATTGTCGGCCCTGGATACTGGACGATGGTGCTGGCACTGGCGCTCGCCTGGTGGCCGATGAGCGGCCGCATCAGCCGCGCGGTCGCGGTCAGCATCATGAGCAAGCCGCATATCGAAGCCTTGCGGGTACTGGGCGCCAGCCCCTGGCGCATCTATTTCGGCCACCTTCTGCCCGGCACGATCGGCTCGGTGATGGTCTATGCGACGGCGGATGCCGGCACCGCCGCACTCGCGGTCGCGACGCTGAGTTTCCTCGGCCTCGGCATCCAGCCGCCAACGCCGGAATGGGGTCAGATGCTCGTTGATGCGCTGCCCTATCTCGAGTCCGACCCGCGCCAGGTTCTGCTGCCGGGCCTCGCCCTCACGGCCGCAGTCATCGGCTTCAACACGCTTGGAGAATCCATCGCGCTCAACCGCATTCCGAAACCGCTCACCCGGCGCATGCTGGCAATCCGTCGTGCCGAGGTCGCAAGCTGGAGCAAGGAGAATTCCGATGCATGACGAACCTCTCCTGAACGTCAGCAATCTGACGGTCAACTTGCTGACTGCGAAATCGGCGCTCCGCCCCGTCGACGACGTCAGCTATTCGGTCCGCCAAGGCGAATGTCTCGCCATCGTCGGCGAAAGCGGCAGCGGCAAGACGGTGATGAACTTCGCACCGCTCGGCCTGATGCCAACAGGCGTGACGACGATGCTCTCCGGCTCCGTCAAGCTCGAGGGCCGCGAGTTGATCGGCTTGCCCGAGGCCGAGATCCAGAAACTGCGCGGGAAATCCGTCGGCTTCATCTTCCAGGACCCGATGAGCGCCCTCAACCCGGTGCGTCGGATCGGGCGACAGATCGCCGAGATGGCCGAACTGCATCTCGACATGACGCCCAGCGCCGCGGAAGCGCGTGCGTTGGAACTCGTGAAGCTCGTCGGCATATCCGATCCCATGGCACGGCTCCGGCAATATCCGCATGAGCTCTCCGGCGGCTTGCGGCAACGCATCGTTATTGCCATTGCGCTTGCCGGCGAACCGAAGCTGCTGATCGCCGACGAGCCGACGACCGCACTCGACGTCACGGTTCAGGCGCAGATCCTGCGATTGCTGAAAGACGTGCAGCGCCGGCTGAATATGGCGATGGTGCTGATTACCCACGACATGGGCGTGGTGGCAGGCGCTGCCGACAACATCGTCGTCATGTATGCGGCGCGCGCCGCGGAATGCGGTCCGGTGGACAAGGTTCTGGTGAGCCCGCGCCATCCCTACACAAGGGGCCTGATCAACGCGATACCGAGACGGGAGGATCCGATCGGTTCGGAGTTCCGCGGGCTTCCCGGCATCCCGCCGACGCTCGGTGCGCCGATCAAGGGCTGTGCCCTTCAGCCGCGCTGCGAACTGGCCGTCCCGGCATGCGGCAACAGCCGCCCGCCGCTGGTCCGGTCGGACGACAGCGCCGTTCTCGTGGCTTGCCCCGTCGTCAATCAAGGAAAGGCTGCCGCATGACACAAGCACCCGTTCTCAAAGTCGAAAACCTGCAGACGCGCTTCAAGAGCGTTCAGCGGGACAAATATGTCCATGCCGTCGACGACGTCTCGATCGAGCTCTACCCGGGTGAGATCGTTGGCCTTGTCGGTGAATCCGGCTGTGGTAAATCGACCCTCGGGCGCACCATCGTCGGGCTCGAGAAGGCAAGCAGCGGCCGCGTTCTGCTCGATGGCGTCGATCTCAGCGCCCTCTCCGGAGCTGCCCTGCGTGACAGCCGCCGGGCGCTGCAATACGTCTTTCAGGATCCCTATTCGTCGCTCAATGATCGTCAGACGGTGGGCGAGACGATCGACGAAGCACTGGTGATCGCCGGCACCCGGTCGCCGGAGGAGCGCAATCGTCGTACGAAGGAGCTCCTGGATCAGGTGGGCCTCGCGTCCGCGGTCAGCGACCGTCATACGCGCGAGCTTTCGGGTGGTCAGCGCCAGCGTGTGGCGATTGCGAGATCGCTCGCCGTGAACCCGCGGGTGCTGATCTGCGACGAGCCCGTGAGCGCCCTCGATCTTTCGATCCGGGCGCAAGTGATGAACCTCTTTTTGCGGCTGCAGAAGGATCTCGGCGTTGCATGTCTGTTCATTGCCCATGATCTCGCGCTGGTGCGGCAGGCGGCCTCGCGGGTCTACGTCATGTATCTCGGCAAGATCGTCGAGCATGGCCCGTCCCAGGAGCTTTACGACCATCCGAGCCACCCCTATTCGCAGATGCTGCTGGCTTCGGCGCCCGAGGTGGATCCGCGGATCGAGAAGAACCGCAGGGGACCACTGATGATCGGGGAGGTGCCAAGCCCGACCAATCCGCCGTCGGGCTGCCGGTTCCGAACGCGCTGCCCTCTTGCCGTCGACGACTGTGCCAAGGCGCTGCCGCCATCCCGCGTGCTTTCGCCGGGTCACACGGCGGCCTGCACCTTCGCTGGGGATCTTCATCGCGGCAAGCGATCGGCTCTCCTTCAGCAGGAGGTGTCGGCCGCATAGAGCCGGGAAGGGCCCGCCCATGCGTTGCTCCCAAAGAGCGGCGCCTCGCAGCTGCCAGTCTGGATGTGACCACCGCCGAATCCACAGTTCCCTCGCATCCTTGTAAGCTGGGGATGCGCGACTGCCCCGCCATCGAGCGGGGCTCTTTTTGTCAGTCGCTGTCGGCCAGGCGGCGCACAAGACCGCGCCGGCCACGCTCCATGACGATCCCATGGTTCCAACGGAAAACCGGCTTTAGAATGAATGAAAGCCTGATCATCCAGGGTTTGGTGATCTTGACCATCCAGTCGTAGCGCACGCGGCAGCGGGAACCGTCGCTCTGCAGCGTCCAACGGCCGACCCCCTCCAACTCTCCCGAAGCCCTGCCTTCGATGAGCGACAGCGGTTCAACCTTCACGGTCTCCATGTCAAAGGCCAGTTCATAGGGCAAGGCCGTCACCCATTCCAGGCGGCGAACCGCACCGACGCCGTGTTCATCTCCCTCACGCAGGAGGGAAACCCGCTTGACCGATGGCCACCATTCGGGCCAGGCCTCCGGCGTGCTCAGCTCCCGCCACACATCCTCCACCGGGGCATCGATGGGCCATTGGGTGACAAGATGGAATTCGGTGAGAGACATCGCCGGTCCTCTTCAGAGCCGGACGACGCAGGACGCCGGCAGCAGTGCTTGAGCAAAGCGCAGGCCAGCGCACGTGATCCGGCCAGACATTCGATAAGTCTCGGCAAAAGATCCGCCTCTTGGCTTGCTTGTGCAAGCTCTCCTTGTTCAGCAGAGGGATTTGCAGGCCGCCGCCATGGGCGTGTCGCAGGGCCATCCACTTGACTTGATGGTGGCCGTGCGCCTCGTCGACGGGCACATGCGGGTGTCGTGGCCCGCATGTTCCCCTACTGCATGTCTCCTTGCATCGACCTCGACTTAAGGAGAGATGCAGCAAATTAAAGTCATACAGCGACCTTTGCGCGTCTGAAAAGACGCGCGGCGCTGTAGGAGCGTTAGGCCGCGCGGGCGGCCGCCGCGAGCGGCTCGAGGTCGTCGACGGACTTGTCGCCGTTGTAGACGGTCTCGTCGAGAATGCCTTCGCGTTTGGAGACGATCGTCGGCACCAGCGCCTGGCCGGCGACATTGACCGCCGTACGGCCCATGTCGAGGATCGGGTCGATGGCGAGCAGCAACCCGACGCCTTCGAGCGGCAGGCCGAGCGTCGAAAGGGTCAATGTCAGCATGACGGTCGCGCCGGTCAGACCGGCCGTAGCTGCCGAGCCGAGCACCGAGACGAAGACGATCAGCACATATTCCCGGATCCCGAGCGGCAGGCCGAAGAACTGCGCGATGAAGATCGCCGAGATTGCCGGATAGATCGCGGCGCAGCCGTCCATCTTGGTGGTTGCGCCGAGCGGCACGGCGAACGCGGCGTATTCGCGCGGCACGCCGAGGCTCTTTTCGGTCACGGTCTCGGTGACGGGCAGAGTGCCGACAGAGGAGCGCGAGACGAAGGCGAGCTGGATGGCCGGCCAGGCGCCGGAAAAGAAGCGCGAGGGCTTCAGGCCATGGCCGACGAGCAGCGCCGGATAGACGACGAAGAGCACGATCGCGAGGCCGATATAGATGGCGGCGGCATACCAGCCAAGCTGCGCCAGCGTTTCCCAGCCATATTGCGCAACGGCGCGGCCGAGCAGGCCGATCGTGCCAATCGGCGTCAGGCGGATGACCCACCAGAGGATCTTGCGGACGACGGCCAGCAGCGACTGGTTGAAGGCGAGGAACGGCTTGGCGGCGTCACCGACCTTCAGCGCAGCCGCACCAACGGCGATGGAGACGACGAGGATCTGCAGCACGTTGAAATTGAGCGAGGTGCTGGCGCTGCCTTCGGTGATCTTGGTGCTGGCTTCGAGGCCGAGCACGTTGGCAGGCACGAGACCCTTCAGGAAATCAAGCCAGGAGCCGGAGTAGGAGGGGGCCTTGGCGGCTTCCTGCGACACGGCCGAGCCGATGCCCGGCTGCAGGATCAGGCCGAGTGCGATGCCGATGACAACGGCGATCAGCGAGGTGATCGCGAACCAGAGCAGCGTCTGCCAGACGAGTTTTGCGGCGTTCTGCAGCGTCGCGAGATTGGCGATCGAGGCGACGATCGCGGTGAAGACGAGCGGCGGCACGAGCGCGCGCAGGAGCTGGACGAAGATCGAGCCGACCGTCTGGAGGGTAACGGTCAGCCAATTGGCATTGCCGGCGGCGTCTGCGCCCATGTTGCGGGCGATCAGGCCGAGCAGGAGGCCGATGATCATGGCGGCCAGGACTTGGAAACCGAAGGAGGCGTAAATCGGCTGCGGTGAGGATTTGGTGGTTGCTTGCGACACGTCTTGCACTCTCATTGGATGGCGGCGGCCGAAATTTTGGGCAAAGGCCGCCGCAAGTGCTCGAAAAATAGTCGAGTGTCCGGTTCCGGGTAAGAAACTCTTTGGCGCGGAAACCACTCAGAGTGGAATAATTTCTCCGGCAAAATTCCCTTGGGTTGCCCAAGTGCACAGCCGAGGCCCGAATAGAAACGATAGCCGCGCCCAAGCAGCATGTGCAGCGGCGCGTTGAGCTAATTCCTCGGCTCCTTGGGCTGCCCGCGCGCAGCAAGGTCACGCTGTGACTGACTTCTTTTGACGCGCATTCAGTCCCGGGCCTACGGCGGCTGATCCTGCTTTCTGCCTCTGTGTCGAAAATCATTTCACTTGCTTCCGGCGCAAGAGAAATTCTCTTTCTCTATAAATATTATGGATAATGTAACTTGTCTGTATGGCGTGCCCGAGATCCTGGGTCTGGCTTTAGACGGTCCTTCATCCGCGCCGCGCCCACGCATTTGCAGCGAGAAGAGGAGAGGACTGAGATGACACGCAAGATCCGGCTTGGAGCATTTCTTCCCGGCGGCGGACAACATATCGCCGCCTGGCGCCACCCCGACCAGCAGCCGACGGGGCGACCAGTTTCGAGTTTCACAAGCAACTGGCGCTGACGGCAGAACGTGGCCTGTTCGACGCCTATTTTCTGGCCGATGGGCTGGCGATCGGTTTCGGCGGTGCGCGTGAAGGCGGCAACGCCCGGGTGGCGGGCTTCGAGCCCGTGACCCTGTTCTCGGCACTTGCGCCGCTGACCACTCACCTCGGCTTCATCGCCACCTCGTCGACGACCTATGAAGAGCCCTACACCACGGCGCGCAAGTTCGCCTCGCTCGACCTGATCTCCGGCGGTCGCGCCGGATGGAACGTGGTGACGACAACCGGCGACCCAACGGCGCAGAATTTCAATCGCGATACCCAGCTTCCGCATGCCGAGCGCTATCGGCGCGCCGCCGAGCATGTCGAGGTGGTCAGGAAACTCTGGGACAGCTTCGAGGACGACGCCTTCATTCGCGACAAGGAAACCGGCATCTTCTTCGATCCGACGAAGCTGCACGACACCGACCATTGCGGCGAACATTTCAAGGTGCGCGGCCCGCTCAACATCTCGCGCTCTCCTCAGGGCCACCCCGTGATCGTACAGGCAGGCCAGTCCGATGACGGCCGCGGGCTGGCAGCCGCAACGGCGGAGGTGATCTTCACTGCCCACCAGCACATCGAGACAGCGCAGGAATTCTACCGTGACATCAAGGCCCGCGCCCGGGGACTCGGCCGCAACCCGGACCACATTCTGGTCATGCCTGGCGTCTCTCCCTTCGTTGGCAGGACGGAGGCCGAAGCGCGCGAGAAATACGATCGCCTCACTTCGCTCATCGTCGAGGAGGATGGCATCGGCCTGCTCAATGGCCTGACCGGCGGCACGCTCGATCTGCACGGCTACGATCTCGATGGGCCATTGCCGCCGGCACCGCCGACCGAGGGCATGAAGAGCCGGCAGGCGCTGATCCGCCAGATCGCCGACGAAAACAACTTCAGCATCCGCCAGCTCTATCAATGGATCGCTTCGGCGCGCGGCCACTATACGATCGTCGGAACCGCGGAGCAGGTCGCCGACACCCTGCAGGAGTGGTTCGAAAACGAAGCGGCCGATGGCTTCAATATCCTGCCGCCCTGGTTCCCGACGGCCCTCGACGATTTCGTCGAGCTGGTGATCCCGGAACTGCAGCGCCGTGGCCTTTTCCGCACCGCCTACGAGGGCAGGACGCTCCGGGAAAATCTCGGCCTGCCCGTTCCCGTGAACCGATGGGCAGCCGCGCGGACGGCCGTCCAGGCAGCAGAGTGAGGTGCGATCATGTCCTACGAACACGTCAACACGTCGCTTGCGGCAGGCTTTGGGCTCGGCCGCGCTGAGGGGCACTCCACTGCGATCCCGGCGATTGCCTCGCGCTGGCGCGCCTTGATTGGCTTTATCGTCGCACGCTATGGCTTGGTGCTCGGTTTTCTCGCTTTCTGGCAACTCTCAAGCACCGTCGGCTGGGTCAACCCAGCGGTCTTTCCGCCCCTCGACGTGATCCTGTCCGCGCTCTGGAGCGGTCTTGCCAGCGGCGCGCTGCTGGACGATATCGCCATCAGTTTGCAGCGATCGGGCATCGCCTTTGCGGCCGCAGTTGCCATCGGTATCCCGCTCGGGCTGTTCATGGGGCAGGTTCGCTTCGTCGAGCAGGCGCTCGACCCCATCCTGCAGCTCTTCCGCCAGACTTCAGCCCTGGCGCTCTACCCGGTCTTCATCCTGATGCTCGGCCTCGGCGAGACCTCCAAGGTATTCGTGATTTTCTGGGCCACGTTGTTTCCGATCCTTCTTTCCACGATCGGCGGCGTCAAAGAGGTCGACAACAAACTTGTCGAGATGGCGCGGACCTACGGTGCCGGGCCGCTCACCGTCTTCCGTCGCGTGGTGCTGCCGGCCTCGGTGCCGGCGATCTTCGTCGGCCTGCGTCTCTCGGCCACCACGGCGCTTCTGCTCTTGATCGCGGCCGAGATGATTGGCGCGAATAAGGGCATCGGCTTCCAGGTCATGAACGCCCAATACAACTTCCAAATCCCGCTGATGTTCGCGGCGATCCTGCTGCTCGCCCTGCTCGGGCTCGCCGCCAACGCGCTGCTCGTTCTCGCCCAGCGCAACCTCTGCCGCTGGTCGCAACCCAACGCCTGATCGTCACCTCCCATTTTCTCTTTCGAAAGGACAACGCGATGACTTTCCACCCCCGCAATCTTCTTCTGTCTGCCGCACTCACCCTCGGCCTTGCTGCACCGGCGGCGGCCGTCGACGCAGTGAAGCTGCGCTATCTTGCCAGCCAGGGCGGCCTGTCGGCGCACGAGCTCGCTCAGGAACTCGGCTACTTCGATGGCACCGGGATCACGATCGAGAACATCGGCTACGCCACCGGCGGTCCGGCCTCGCTGATCGCCCTTGCTTCGGGCGACGTCGAGATCGGCAGTGCCGCAACGTCCGCCGTGCTGAACTCGATCGTCAGCGGCAACGATTTCGTCGCCGCTTACCCGTCAAACGGCATCAATGACGAGGTTCAGTCGATCTTCTACGTCCTGGAAGACAGTCCCATCAAGAGCATCAAGGACATCGCCGGCAAGAGCATTGCGGTCAACACGCTCGGGGCGCATCTCGACTATACGATCCGCGAAGCCTTGCATTCGGTTGGCCTGCCGACGGACGCCGCCAACCAGGTGGTCGTGCCTGGTCCGCAGCTCGAGCAGGTGCTGCGTTCCGGCCAGGTGGACATTTCCGCTTTCGGCTATTGGCAGACGACCTTCGAGGGCGCAGCGCGCAAGAACGGCGGCCTGCGGGCGATCTTCGACGACACCGACGTGCTGGGGGAAATTGCCGGCGGCTTCGTGGTGCTGCGCCGGGATTTCGTCAAGGCGCATCCCGAGGCCGCAAAGACTTTCGTTCTTCAGTCGGCCCGTGCGCTGGATTACGCGCGCGAACATCCGGAGGAAACCAAGGTGATCCTGGCAAAGGCTTTGCAGGCGCGCGGCGAAAACCCTGAGATCGCCCAGTATTTCCGCGGTTACGGGGTGCGAGCGGGCGGCCTGCCCGTCGAGCGCGACGTCCAGTTCTGGATCGACGTCCTGGTGCGTGAAGGCAAGCTCAAGGAAGGCCAACTGGCGCCCAAGGATGTGCTCTTCGCCGTCGACGCTCCGGTCAGCAACTGAGGAACGGCTATGAGCGCTTCCCAGAACCTTCGTCGTGGAGAGGTGGCGATCCGCCACCTCTCCAAATCCTATCGCCTGAACGGGACGCCACTGCCTGTCCTTAGGGATATCAACCTCAATATCCGGTCCGGTGAGACACTTGCCATTGTCGGTGCCAGCGGCTCGGGCAAGACGACCCTGCTGCGGGTACTGGCGGGGCTCGAGGATCCGGATGCCGGAGAGGTTCTGATCGACGGTAAGCGGACGAGAGGCGTCGGCACCGACCGTGCGGTGATATTCCAGGAGCCGCGGCTTTTGCCCTGGTTGACCGTGCTCGACAATGTCGGCTTTGGGCTGGAGACGCAGGGGCTTTTCCGCGGCGCGGCGAGGGAGCGGGCACGGCGCTACGTCCAACTCGTCGGCCTGCAACAGTTCGAAGGGGCCTATCCCCGGCAACTGTCCGGCGGCATGGCGCAGCGTGTCGGCATTGCGCGCGCGCTCGCGGTCCAGCCTGAAATCCTCCTGCTCGACGAGCCGCTCGGCGCGCTCGACGCGATGACCAAGATCAGCATGCAGCAGGAACTGGCGCGGATCTGGCGTGACGAGGACGTAACGACCGTTCTCGTCACGCACGACCTCGAGGAGGCGATCTATCTCGCCGATCGTATCCTGATCTTGCCGCGCGAGAAGGGTGGTGAGCCCAGGCTGATCGAGATCGGCTTGCCGCGACCCCGCGATCGCAGCGCACCCGAATTCGTCCGTCATCGCGAAGGACTGCTCCACCTCTTCGGTCTGCATTGAGGCTTTGGCGGAACGGTTGCAGCGATCAAGCGTTACCCTCTTCAAGGCCGCATCCGACAGGAGGCGCAGCCTGCTGGGCCTCTCGTGCGGGGCCGGATGCCGAGCCGAGACAGGAGCAACGCTATGAGAATTTCCAAGAGGATGTCATTCGCCGCGATCGTCTTTGCCCTTGGGGCAGCGGGTCCGGTGCTGGCCAACGGCTTTTATACGGGCATCGACCCGCACAATCCGCCTGGTACCCAGAACAGGGTGATGTATTATGTCGAGCCCGCGCCTGCGCCTGTCTATGTGGCGCCGGCGCCAGGGGCGGTCTACGTCGATCCGATGCCGACAGGCAGCATCTATGTGGCTCCAGCGCCGGTTTACGTCTATCGTCCGCCGGCGAGGACTTTGGGCGATGCCCGCCAGCGCTACACGGGTGAGTACCAGGGTCCCCACGAGGGCGACTACTATCTCGGTGTCGCGCATCCGCCACAGGTTCCTTGAGTCTGATACTGCGGATCCAACCGACAGTGCCTGGAGGCAACGCGTGGGACAGATCTCACGCGTCGTTCCGTTGACGCACCTCATCGCGGCGCGGCCTATTCGGGTAGGTTGAGCAGGCGGTAGCCTTCCACGAAGTGCTGCCGCATCTTCTCGTCCCGGAACGGTTGAGAGGTGGCCCATTGGGTGATCGTGAAGTTTGGATTGTTCATCAGGAACAATTGCGCTTCGGTTCGTGCCTCGTCCAGGCGACCAAGCCGCGCCAGACTGGCAGCGAGCAGGCGGCGTGATGTCGCCCGATAGGTTGCAGGGTGGCGCAAGGTTTGGACCGCGGCCTCGTAATCCCGCATGCCATATTGAGCCTGACCAAGCATCCAATAGTACCAGCCCGGTGGATGCGGGTTGAGGCGTAGCGCCTTGTGAACATGCTCGATGGCCTGTGCCGGTCGGCCACAGAGGACGATGAGGTCGGAGCGCATCGCCCAGGCATCGGCATGGTTAGGATCAAGTGTCAGGGCCAGGTCGAACTCGGCGTCGGATTCTTCCCAACGGCGCTCGTGGCCGAGAATGATGCCGAGGACCCAGCGGTTCCCGGCGTCGTTGGGATCGAGCGCGACCGCCCTTTGCGCTTCGTCGACGGAGCGCTGCCGATAGGGATCGATCGGCTGGTCCCAGAACTCCCAGCTTAGCCAGAGGTTCAGCGCCAGCAGTCGATGCGCCTCCGCATAGTCCGGATCGAGAGCGAGTGCCCGCTCGAGAAGAAAGATCGCCTCTCTTGCTGCCCCTGCGGTCTGCAGACCGAGCGAGCGTGCGCGCACGCAATAGTCGTAGGCTTTCAGGTTCGATGGGCGGTTGCGGGCCGGCGCGTCGGTGAGACGCCCGACAAGGGCTTCGACGATCCTGCTCGTCACCTCGTCCTGAACGGCGAACATATCCTCCAGGCTGCGGTCAAACCTCTCCGCCCACAGGTGATCGCCCTGCAGGGCATCGATCAGTTGGGCGTTGATGCGAACTCGGTCCGCCGCCCGTCGGGCGCTGCCTTCCAGAACGTAGCGAACGCCGAGTTCCCGCGCGATGCGGCGCACATCCTCATGCCGGCCCTTGTAGGCAAAAACCGAGTTGCTGGCGATGACGAACAGCCCGCCGGCCCTGGAAAGGTCGGTGATCAGGTCTTCGGTCAGGCCATCGACGAAGACCTCTTGCTCCGGCTCGTTGCTCATATTGGTGAAGGGGAGGACGGCGATAGACGGCTTGATGGGCAACGGCAGGGAGGCCCTGGCGCTGCTGGCCTGGCTCAAGGTCGTCGTGCCGATCCGATAGAGAGAAACCGGCTCGATGATGTTCTTGATCGCGTGGGGGCCAAGCGCGTCGAAATCGCAAAAGAGGCGCCGCCTCACCTGGTCGTATATGTTGCCGGAGACATAGATTTCGCCGGGGCCGGCCATGGTCTGAAGCCGCGCGGCGACAATGACGCCGTCTCCATAGAGATCGCCGCTTTCGACGACGACATCGCCGAGATTGATGCCGATGCGCAGGAGAATTCGGCGATCATCGGCAAGCCCCTGATTGGCCATTGCCATGCCCTTCTGAATGTCGATCGCGCAGCTGACCGCATTCACGGCACTGGCAAACTCCACCAGCACGCCATCGCCCATCGTCTTGACGATGCGGCCGTTGTGCTCGCGGACAAGGGGATCGAGGATCTGCTTGCGGCGTTCTTTCAAAGCTGCAAGCGTGCCGCCTTCGTCCAGTTCGACGAGGCGGCTGTAACCGACGACATCGGCAGCCACGATAGCAGCGAGACGCCGTTGAGCGCGTTCTTCAGCCATGTCGCGTGCTTCCGCAGAATGGGGTGCACGGAATTGTAGGACGTCGGCCAGAAATGTCTATGAGGGAGTGCTTATGGGTGCGATCGACGGCAACCGAGCTTCATGGCGACATCCCTGCCAGCGTTCGCCGAGCCAGGTCTCAGCGCCAGCCGAGCGCCGGCGCGACGTGCTTCAGGATCGCCTCGATTACATGGGCGTTGTAGTCGACGCCGAGCTGGTTCGGCACGGTCAGGAGCAGCGTGTCTGCTTCAGCGATCGCTTCGTCCTTCGCCAGTTGCTCGATGAGAACGTCCGGTTCGGCGGCGTAGCTGCGCCCGAAGATCGCCCGCGTCTTGTCGTCGATGAAGCCGATCTTGTCCTCGTGCTGATTGCCATGCCCGAAATAGGCGCGGTCGCGCTCGTCTACCAGCGCGAAGATACTGCGGCTGACCGAGACGCGCGGCTTGCGCGTATGGCCGGCGGCTTTCCACGCCTCCCTGTAGGCTCGGATCTGGTCGGCCTGCTGGACATGGAAAGGCTGGCCGGTCTCATCGTCCTTCAGCGTCGAACTTTGCAGATTCATGCCGAGCTTGGCGGCCCAGACGGCGGTAGCATTCGAGCTGGCGCCCCACCAGATGCGGTCTCTCAGACCATCGGAGTGGGGTTCGACGCGCAGCAGGCCAGGAGGGTTGGGAAACATCGGCCGTGGGTTGGGCGCCGCGAATCCTTCGCCGCGCAGAATGTCGAGCAGCACTTCCGCGTGCCGTCTTGCCATGTCGCTTTCGGTTTCGCCTTCGGCTGGCTGGTAGCCGAAATGGCGCCAGCCATCGATCACCTGTTCCGGCGAGCCGCGGCTGATGCCGAGCTGCAGGCGTCCGCCGGCGATGAGGTCGGCCGAACCGGCGTCCTCGGCCATGTACAGCGGATTCTCGTAGCGCATGTCGATAACGGCGGTGCCGATCTCGATCCGGCTGGTCTTGGCCCCGATTGCGGCCAGGAGCGGGAACGGCGAGGCGAGCTGGCGGGCGAAATGATGGACACGGAAATAGGCGCCATCCGCGCCCAATTCCTCGGCCGCAACGGCGAGATCGATCGACTGCAGCAATGCGTCGGCCGCCGATCGCGTTTGTGACTGGGGCGAAGGGGTCCAGTGTCCGAAGGAAAGAAAACCGATCTTCTTCATGGTCGTGCCGCCTGTCGAATGAAACCGACCGCTTCATGACACGATTCCGATTTTGGATACAGACGGCGATCGGTGACTTCGCCGTGAACGGAGTGGGACCCTGCCCCTCTACGGAACAGGGTCCTTCCGGTTTTATCGCACTTGCAGACGCGCCTTCATGTTCGGGTGAAAGCGGCAGAAATAGGCGAAGGTGCCGGCCTTGGTGACGGTAAGTGCCGCCGTTTTTCCGGGCGGTATCACGATGTCGAAATCACCCTTGGCCGTTGCCGTATGCGCCATGACGTCCTTGTTCTGCCACTCGATCACGTCGCCCACAGCGGCGCTGATCTCGGCGGGCGAAAAGACGAGCTTTTCAATCGTGACCCGGATGGTCCCGGCCCGCGCCGGCGATCCGGCCAGCATCAGGGCCAGAGCGCCAATGGCACCAAGCCTCAGCTTCGAGATCATGATCGGCCTACTTCATCATGGCCGCGACGTGTTCGGCATGTTGCTGGTGGCCCTGAAACAGCTTGAGGCCGGTCTCCAGCAGATCCTTCAGGTCGGCATTCTTCGCAGACGGGATCAGCAGGGTTTCGAGCGCGCCGTTGACCTGCTTGTGGTAGGCGACCTCGTTGGCGACATAGGCCTTGTCGAAGTCGGCGCCGCTCAGCTTCGCCAGCTTTTCGCGCTCCTGCGTGGCTGCCTTCGTCAGTGAGCGGCTGGTGTCATTGTCCTCGGGCTTCACCTTCAGTTTCTTCACGAGATCGAGCGCCTGTTTGTTCACGACCTCGTGGTCGCGCAGCATGTCGTTGGCGAAGGCGAGCACCTCCTTGTCCTTCGAAATCTTCAGGGCCTGCTTGGCGGCCTCGATGTCGATGACGCCGGCGGTGTAGGCGATATGAGCAATCTGGGGATCGGTGATCTTGCTCCCCGCCGCAAGGCTGGCGCCACTGATGAGGCAGGCGAGGGCGAGGGCTGAGGTCAGGCGGGCATACATCGGGAACTCCTCTCCGGCGGCGCGTTGCCGCCGGTTTCTGTGGATGACACCCATTGGATGTGCGCCATCGACGAAGGTTCCCGAAATTTTATCTGACGAGCCCGAGCCGGCTCATGACGGCTGCCGTCAGCCGTTCGCAGCGGCGACCGGCAAAGGGAAAGGCATTCATCAGCACGGGGCCGATCTTGCGGTCGATATGTTGGCGCAGGAGCTGGCGGGCCCGGTGCAGGCGGCTTCTGACTGTCTCCGGCTTGATGTCAAGCAGAGCGGCGGTTTCCTCGACGCTCATGGCTTCTATGACGCGAGCGGTGAAGACCAGGCGAAACGCTTCCGGCAAGGCGTCCGTCGCTTCTTCCACCAGACGCAGGATTTGCCGCTGGGCGAGGGCTCGCTCCGGATCGTCCGAAGCTGCCGCGTTTGGAAACGGCACGATGTCGGCGCTCGCCTGTTCGGTTGCCAGGGGAACCTCATGGCGCGTGGACGACTTGCGCAAGCGTCCGAGCGCCTCATTGAGAACCACACGATGGAGCCAGGTGGTGAGACTGGCGTCGCCACGGAAAGTTTCAAGGTGCTCGAAGGCGCGAAGATAGGCCTCCTGCACCACATCCTCGGCGATGCTGTCGTTGCGCACGACCGAACGCGCGATGCGGAAGAGCCGTTGATTGTGCCGACGCATGATGGTGCGGAACGCCTCGGGATCATTGGCGAGCGCGCGCTGGACGAGATCGTGGTCCGTCAATGGATCGGCCTGAGGCGAGAGCCGTGGCATTTGCAAGAGAACATCCTTCATCATCCACCTCCAAACCAACGTTTGATGCGGATCCGGCAAAATCGTTCCCGATCGGTTGACGGAAAGAATACCCTTTGCCAAGGGCGACCGGAACGGAAATCGGGTCCCCGCTTTCCGGTACGCGGTCGCGTGAGTTTGCCTGCTCGGACCGAGAATACGGGTATCTTCGCCAGTGATAGTTGGAGGCCGGGCCAGTTTTCGCGCGACGGTACCCGTCAGCTGTCTTTTTTTTATCGAGGAGGGAACTGTGGTTCCTGCTGGCGAGTTGGTGAAGCGGCGATCTCCGTGTGGAGGGGCGCGCACCGAGGTCGCATCTTCGGACCAGGAGAGACGACTATGAAGCATCAATCGATTGAACAATTGCAAGCGCTCGCCGAAATCCGTCCCGATCCCGTGATGACGAGAACGGAACGGCTTCAACGTTGGGCCGAACTTTTGGAAAGCAATCCCGACCGCCGGCTGGGCACGCTTTCCGGTACCGAACGTGCGACCGCTGCCGTTCGGCAGGCCATGCAGGTCAACGGTTCCCCCATGACCGTTGCATTCGAGGATCCGCAATTGCGGCTCGCGGGCCTTGCCGATGACAGCTATGGCGAAGCAAAACGGTTCTTCGAAATATCGGACCACCAATTGCACGACATCGTCTGCGACTGCAATTTCGGCAGCTCGGTACGTGCCGCCTATGCGGCCCGGCGGGTTCGCTCAGCCATCGGCCTCTGGCCGCGACTGAAGGCGCTCTTTAGCTGAGTCGGATCGGCCTCACTTAAGGGAAGCCATGGCGTCAGCCGGAAGCTTCCCTCACATTCGTCTTCCTCTCCTGCGGCGATGAGGGTTCGCCGCAGGGTGGTTGGGACGTGGTGCGGCTGCCGGCAACGGCTGGCGGCAACGTCATCCTCCAAACGACACTGCGGCTTTATGCAAACCTAGCCCGAGGGAGTATATCGCTGCGTTCCCGACTTGCAGCATCATCCCTTAACGCCGGTGTCGCGCGGCTCGCCGGGGCTTGGAGGGATGCAGTCGCGGGAGGAGGATTTCATGACATTGGCAGCAGTAACCCGGGCGCTGAGCGCGGCCTCGGCCCTGGCGATCATGGTTTGCGCAACCCAGCCGGTTTGGGCGGCGCCCGATCTGATCGTGCTGAATGGCGACGTGCGCACGGTCGATGAAAGCAAGGCCAAGGCGCAGGCCTTTGCCGTCGAGAACGGCAAGTTCACCGCGATCGGCAGCAATGACGAGATCAAGACGCTCGCCGATGCCGGGACCAAGGTGATCGATGCCGGCGGCAAGACCGTCACGCCGGGCTTCATCGACGGCCATACCCATCTGACATCCGGCATGGACATGGTGACCGGCGTTGACCTTTCCTACATCCCGGACAAGAAGACCTGGCTCGAAAAGATCAAGGAAGCCGATCAGCGCCTGCCCAAGGGCGTCTGGCTGATGGGCGGCGGATGGGACTACACGCTCGGCGAAGGCAAGCTGCCGACCAAGGAGGATCTCGACGCCGTGGTGCCGGATCGCGTCGTCGTCCTGCGCGACATCGATTTCCATTCCGTGTGGGTCAACTCCAAGGCACTCGAAGTTGGCGGCGTGACGGCAACGTCGAAAGTCGAAGAGGGCGGGCAGGTGCTGCTGAACGACAAGGGCGAACCGAGTGGTATCCTGCTCGAAAAGGCCGGTGATCTTGTCGAAAAGCACCGCCCGGTCGCGAGCGACAGCGAACGGCGCGAGGCACTGCTGCAGACGATGAAGTTCGCCAACAGCCTGGGGATCACCGGCGTCAACGACATGTCCGACCTTGCCGCCGTGCATGATTATGCGGCGATCCTCGCCGAAAAGAAGATGCCGCTTCGCGTCTGGTACGGCTTCTTCGAGGGCGACCCGAAGAAGATCGCCGCCGCCGTGAAGGACCGCAACGAGGTCGATAAGGTCGCCGCGGATTCCGGCGAACAGGAGACGAAGGGACCGCTGCTCAAGCTCGGCTACACCAAGTCGGTGATCGACGGCGTGCTCTCGACCCGCACGGCCTATATGCATGAGGACTACTCCGACCAGCACGGCTGGAAGGGCAAGCCTTTCGAAACCAAGGAGCAGCTCGCCGCCGCGATCAAGGCTTCCAACGAAAACGGCTTCCCAACGGCGGTGCATGCGATCGGCGACGGCGGCGTCAGTCTCGTGCTGGATGCGTTTGCGAAGGCGTCCGTTCCGCGGCCGCAACCGAACCGCATCGAACATATCGAGGTGGTCGAAACCAAGGACATTCAGCGCTTCAAGGAACTCGGCGTCGTTGCCTCGATGCAGCCGAACCACGCAACCGGCACGATCGGCAAATACATCACCGAACGCATCGGTACCGAACGCGAGCCGCGGGCCTATGTCTGGCATTCGATGCTCGATGCCGGCGTGCCGCTGGTGTTCGGCTCGGACTGGCCGACCTCGCCTTTGAGCCCGCTGACGCAGATCAACGACGCCGTCTTCCGCGAAAGCCCGTTCGGTCTTGGTGATGGACCCTGGTATCCGGAGCAGGCGGTGAGCTTCGATCAGGCGCTGCACGGCTTGACGCAAGCAGGTGCCGACATGACCCCTTGGGGCGACCAGATCGGCTCGATCAGCGTCGGCAAGTGGGCGGATTTCGTCGTGATCGACGGCACGCTGCCGGATCCGCTTGATCGTTCCATTCGGGAACGCAAGGTCGAGGCGACCTACCTCGCCGGAAACGAGGTCTATCGTCAGCCGTAAATCTGGAAGAGAGCTCACCATTATTGCCGGTCGCCTTGTGGGCCAAGGCGATCGCGCTTTCGGGTCGTCTGATTATTTTCGGCCGGCGCCTGTGGCGCCAGCCGACTTGGCGTGCGGGCTTTGCCGTTACCGGTTTTCGGAGCTGTTCGGTGCTCATCTGAAGTTTGGTGGGCTGTTGCCAGGATCGTCGCAGCCTGCCCTGGCTTAGTGCCTGAATATGCATAATAATCGCGCTTCACTTAGACTTTTATCAAGGTAAGGGCGCGTTGTAATGGCACTGGACTCGTTGGACGTGAGGCTGCTGCGCATCTACGTCACGATCGTCGAGGCGGGTGGCTTCGCGGCCGCGCAGGGAGAGCTCAACCTCTCGCTGTCGACGATCTCCAACCATATCTCGGCTCTGGAGGGCCGGCTGGGCCTCACCCTTTGCCAGCGCGGCCGGTCCGGCTTTCGTCTCACGGAGGAGGGGCGTGCCGTCTACGAGGAAGCCAAGCGCCTCTTCGGCTCGATCGACCAGTTCGATATCCGCATGAAGGGATTGCAGCACCAGTTGAATGGCACGCTCTGCATCGGCCTCATCGACAACACGCTCTCCGATCCGTCCTCCCGCCTCAACCGCGTCTTTGCCCGTATGACGGACGAAGCGCCGGAAGTGGCGTTTTCGATCGTCACACGGCCGCCGCACGAACTCCTGCGGGACGTGATAACGGGCGAGCTTCACATCGCGATCGCCAGTTTTCCGCGCACGACGCTGGGGCTGGAATATATCGACCTCTACGAGGAGACCCAGCGCTTTTATTGCGGCGCCGAGCATCCGCTTTATTCCCGTGATGACAGCGAGATCGAGATCGACGACATCCGCTCCTACAATCTGATCGGCCGCTCCTATTGGAATGCCCGCGACCTCAAGATTTTCGCGATTGCCAATCCGCGCGCAACCGTCAGCGACATGGAGGCCGAAGCGCGGCTGATCCTCTCCGGCCGCTACCTCGGCTATCTGCCCGATCACTTCGCCAGCCGTTATGTCAGCGAAGGGTTGCTACGGCCGATCCGTCCGGATCTCTTCAGCTACAAGGCGCCGTTCCAGGCCGCTTTCGACAAGTCGCGCGCAAAGTCGGGCCTGGTCCCGTTTTTCGTGAAATTGCTCATCAGCGAATTTGGCGTGTCGCAGTCCGGGCGAAGCGCGTCGCGCCTGCGGGCCGGGCGATAGCCGCAACTTCGACCTAGCCGGTAACGGCGCGCGAATAAAGGCGGAGCCGGAATGCCGGCTTCGCCTCTGTTCAATGCTCTTGCCGAAAAGAACGTCAGCTCAGTGGGAAACCCATGGCGGAGACCATCTTCAGCCAGGGCTTGCGCCAACCGCCGGACTTGTCGGCCGTATCGAGCGCATACATGGTGACCTGCGCGCCGAGCCAGCGGAACGGCTCCGGCGGGATCGCATTCGGCAGGCTGGTGGCGAAATCGAGCCGGCTCTCCGGAGTCTTCGAACCGTCGAGGATATCGAGCGCGATGCGCGCGCCGAAGCGGGAGGCCGAGACGCCGAAGCCGGAATAGCCGCCGGCATAGACGACCTTCTCGCCGTAATACCGCTGGAAATGCATCGCCATGCGGGTGCTGAGATCGATCGGTCCGCTCCAGGCATGGGTGAAGCGCGCACCTTCGAGCTGCGGGAAGGTGTCGAAGAAGGCGGATGCCAGGGGCTCGTAGGTTTCGAGTTCCTGGTCGACGGAAGGGAAGGGATCACCGGCGAAAGCGTAGGCGAGGCGTCCGCCAAAGATGATGCGGTTGTCCTTGGTGAGCCGCATGTAGTTCATCTGCGTGCGAGTGTCATAGACGCCCTGCCGGTGGCTCCAGCCGATCGACGCCATGCGTTCTGCCGATAGGGGTTCCGTCGCCAGGACCCGGTCGCGAACGGTGACGACGCGGTGCTTGATCTTCTTGTGGCCGGAGGCAAAGGCATTGGTGGCGAGAAGAATCTTCGGTGCCGTCACGCCTCCTGAGGACGTCGTGGCCTTCATCCGGTCGCCGAGGTCCTCTAGGCCGGTGAGCTCGGTGTTCTCGAAGATCTGAACGCCGAGGGTGAGCGCAACGCGCTTCAGCCCGAAGGCAAGCAGTGCCGGATGCACCGTGCCGCAGATATGCTTCGACCAAACGCCCGCCTTGTAGCGCGGCGAGTTGATCTCGGCGCGCACCGCACTCTGATCGAGGAAGACGGCCTGGTGGCCATATTTGAGGTGGAGTTCGTGCTCCTCGTGCAGCGCCTCGACATGCGCGTCGTCGACCGCGACCGTCAGTTCGCCGCCCCACTCGGCGTGGCAGTCGATCTGATGTTCCTCAAGCGTCTGCAGGAAACCGTGCATGTTCTCCTGGCCGAGCTTTTCGAGCGCGGCGATATCCTTGGGAAAGATGCGCACGGCATTCGAAAGCCCGTGCATCACGGACGTCGAGACGACGCCGCCCGGCCGGCCCGAAGCGCCATTGGCGACCGAGCCCTTCTCGATCAGCACGACGTCGATTTCGGGCTGGCGTTGCTTAGCCTGGATGGCGCCCCACAATCCGGTAAAGCCGCCGCCAACGACGAGCAGATCCGCCTTCAGATGGAGCGTCAGCCGCTCTCGCGGCTCGGGCGCATCCGACCGATCGAGCCAGAACGGCGTCATCTTCACATCTGCAAGGGCTTTGCTACTTACCTCGGTCATAGGGGCGCCTCACATCACTTCGCGGCTGGTGCCGTGTAGAGGACGTAGACCTTGCGCATCGTCTCGAGCACTTCGAAACGCACCTCGACGCCTGCAGGCAGGACGTAGCTTTCGCCCGCTTCGAAAGTCTCGACGGAACCGTCCGGGTTGGTGATCGCGACCTTGCCCGACAGAATGAAGCTATATTCGCATCCCTCAGGATAGGACAGCATTTCCGCATAGGGTGTCGACTGCCAGGTGCCGATCACGACCGCCTTGCCGGGGCATTCGAAATGAATGTCGCCGAGCTCGTCCGCAAAACCGGAAAGGATCGCCTCCGGGGGCACGACGCTGCATTTTTCAAGCTCGCGCAGGCCGACACCGTTGCGCCCGAGTTTGATGACCTTCGACATGTTCACTCCAGTTCAGAAAAAGACGAGCGGTAAGGTGATCGGCCGCCCCTCAAGGTTTCGTTGCTTAAAATCTTCGCAATACGACGCGGTGCCAGAGATCAATGTCGTCTCGGCCGTCGCGCATTGCTTTGCAAGTCGACGTTCTTACTGCGCGGCTTGTCCTGTTTTTCTAAGTGGTTGGAATGACCTTAGGTATACGCCAAAGGGCTAGGTTGCCGGTGCAAACGGCGCCCCGCCACCGGGCTACAGGCCTTGCCTTGCCGGGCTTTGGCGGCGATTGCTGTTGTTTTGCCCGGCCAAACGATAGTTTTGGAAATCACATAGTAAAGGTCAGTTGCTTGCGACGAGCCCAACCTTCGCCTAGTCTGCGCTTGGAGGAGAACAACATGAACGACGATACGATCATCAAAGTCTGCACGGCGACGCAGCGGGCACCCGGTGTGGGGGATCTGGCGCTATCCCTGATGGAGGGGGTTGGGCGTTCGGATTTCCAGGATCGTCTGGCGCAGTCGCTGAAGCGACACGTTGCGATCGATGCAGGTCTGATGCTCTTGTATCGGCGAAACACGGCGCCGAAGATCCTGTTCAACGATTGGCGTACGGACAAGGGCTTGTCCGATATCCGCGCCTATCTGCAGGGCCCGTATCGGCTCGACCCGTTCTACCGGCTGGCGCTCGACAATGGCGACGATGGTCTTTACCGCCTGAGGCAGATCGATCCGTCCTTCGACCGGTCGCAATATTATCGCGACTACTACCGCCACTCGGGCCTGCACGACGAATTCAATTTCTTCATCGGCATCGATGCCGACACGAAGATCGCGATCTCGCTGGCGCGGCGCCATTCGCACGCGGCCTTCAGCGGAGAAGACCAGGATTTTCTGCAGAGTGCAGCGCCGCTGCTCAGCATGGCCGTGCTTCGGCACTATCGCGACCTCAGGCCCGAAAGCCTCGGCGATGACGGCTCGCCGCTGCAGAGCGCCTTGGCGCAGGCAATCCGGAACTTTGGCCGCAGCCTGCTCACTGATCGCGAATGCCAGGTCGCTCAGATGATCCTTCGCGGATATTCGGTCAAGGGTGCCGCTGAAAAGCTTGGCATATCACCGGCGACCGTCAAGCTGCATCGGCGCAACCTCTACGCCAAGCTCGACATCACCTCGCAGACCGCGCTGTTCTCGCTGTTCATCGACGCCGTGTCGTCGGCGAGCAGTGCCTTCGAGGATCCGCTGGTCTCATACCTGTCGCCGGGCGGCGTGCTGATGCAGCACTAATTTAACTCTTGCGACGCAATTACATGTGTGGGCTGCCAAGGCTGCGCGCCAGTCGCGTTCGCTTTTGCAATCAAACGAATGCGATCACGTAGGAAATCGTTCGCCAAGTTAGCGACAGAGCCAGTCCATCAGTCGGTAGGACCGCTACGGCAACGGTTCTTCCGGACGCTATCGGCAATCGTATTTCGCGGGATCCCCTTTCAACATTCGGATACTCGCGCCGAGTGACGATTGGATGCGCGCACGGACATCATCTTCGAGCTGGCCCACGCTCTTACGAATGGCATCCTTCCAAGCTGGACCACGATCGTATGCTTCCATGAAGGCTTCGGCGAGGTCTTCCGTTCGCCGCGTCTCGATCATTGCCTCCATTATGGCGACAGATTGAGCTAGGTCCTTGCGGCTCTTCGCTGTGCCGTCCTTGTCGGTGAGGCGACGACTGGCGACGATCAGCTTATGGATGGCGAACCGCTCCGGAGCGGGAACATTCACGGCAACGCCAGCTCCGTGCAGTAGAACGGCGCGGATCGGATGGTAGATTAGATAATCGAGGAAGCGGAGCGGTTGCGCCGCAGCTCCGCCGAGTGCAGGCATGGGTGTCGGCCGCCCGCTATAATCGGAGGCCTCGAATTACCGCTGAATTGGTGATCGGCGGCGCGGCCTAATGGCTGTTGGCGGTTTTTGCCTCCGATTTTGCGTTGGATTTCGTGGTGTCACGGCCCTTTCGGGGCGGCATGCTTCATGC
>NZ_JBVQPO010000008.1:0-358937 GCF_055710065.1 Ensifer sp. VA4
TCAGCCTCAGCCAACCCAGGAAACTCTAGAGCGAAGGTCGTCGTCGCCAGCAGCGCCGCCGCCCTCGTCAGTGATCGGGCTTATAGACCCACCCCCTCTCACACGTCAACAGACATTTTCAAAAAAAATGACAGATTTCTGACAAAGCCCGGAAACGCAGGACTTTGAGCCCCCCAAAAAGTTTTCCCTCCCCTCTTCGGCCTGTGGAGACACATTTTGGCCCTCACTTTTTCACAATCCGCCGATCTAAGCGAAATCGACGATGCGTCGCGGATGTTCTCGCGCGGGCAGGCTTGGGATAACTGGGATATCGGCCCCCTCCCCTCCCCCGCGATTTGACTCCGTTACGCGAAAGATGCACATCTTCGCGCAACGTATCGCAGGCAAGAATACGGTTTAGAGAAATCGGGGACCCTCAGCTCGGCATGAACACCGACAAGAACATGGTCAGGTCGCTCGGCGACCAGCCGCCGATCCTTGCGCATGGCCGTCGCGCGCCCGACAGGCGCGAGATCTCCCTACGCTGGCTTTCCGGTACCTTTCTCACTGGCATCACCTCAAGTCTTCTCATGGGCGTTGCGCTTTTTGCCGCCCTCGACGGGCGGCAGCAGCTTGCGATCCCCGCCGAAGCCTATGCGGCGCTCGACGCCGCGCCGAATGGCGACGAACAGGCGCATGCCGTGCGCGGTGGCCGCATCCTTTCGCCGAAGCTCGTCGCCAAGCCGGCCGACAAGACGGTCATGGAAGTCTCCACCATGACTCATGACGGCGAGAAGGAAGTGGTGCGCAAGCAGCCCTTCGTTCACGTCAAGATGGCGCTCGCCGCCAACCATCAACCCTCGGAAAGCTACCCGGACTTCGATCCGCTGGCGATCTTCTCCACCGACGAGGCGGACGAGGAATCCCCGGTCGCCCGCACCGGTACGCTCTATGGCTCGAATGTCGATTCCGAAGTGGCGCTGAAGACCGTCGATTTCCCGCTGCATGGCGGCGTTGCCTTCGACAGCTCGATGTCGCTCGAGGAGGTCGAGGAAAATGTCCGCACCAATGGTTCTGTCCTGACCGAGGGCAGTACGCAGGTCGCTTCGCTCTATTATGTCGACCCGCAGCGCTTCGCTTCCGAAAGCGACGGGCTTGACCTGCTTCAGGGCCTGACCGCCCGCATCGTCGAGCAGAACAAGAGCGACGCCGCCTACGAGACCATCGACGAGGAAAGCACCGAATACGCCGACGACATCATTCCGGTCAGACGCCAGACCGATATTGCGACGGTCATGATCAATGCCGGCTATGCCAAGGCACAGGCCGAAGACGCCGCCGGCTATATCGGCGACGCGCTCGGGGCGACGGAACTCAACGAAGGCGACGTTCTGCGCATCGGCATCATTCAGAACGGCGAAGCGCAGAAGGGCGAAGAGGCTCGCATCGTGCGCGCCACCATCTATTCGCGCAATCGCCATGTGCTGACGATGGCGGTCGACGACAAGGGGCGCTTCGTTCCGGGTGCGGAACCGCCGAAACTCGACGCGGTCGCCACCGCCTTCGATGACAACGGCGCACCCGTCATGACCAGCGGCCACGATTTGCCGCGGGTCTATGACGGCATCTACCGCGCCGCCCTTTCCTATGGCATGAGCGCCGACATGGTCGGCCTCGTCGTCAAGCTGCTCGCCAGCAACGTCGATTTCCAGGCGCAGCTGAAGCCGACGGACTCGCTTGAAGCCTTCTTCTCCGTGACCGACGAACGCGGCATGGCGACGGAAGATTCCGAGCTTCTCTATGTCCGCGCCAAGTTCGGCGATGCGGTCACGGCCTTCTACCGATTCCAGGACCCGGAAGACAATTCGATCGACTACTTCGACACCGAAGGCAAAAGTATCCGCCAGTTCCTGCTGCGCAATCCTGTGCCGAACGGCCATTTCCGCTCCGGCTTCGGCATGCGCCGCCATCCGATCCTCGGCTTCTCGCGCATGCATACCGGCGTCGACTGGGCCGCTCCGCGCGGCACGCCGATCATCGCCGCCGGCAATGGTGTCGTGGAGAAGGCCGGCTGGGATTCGGGCGGCTATGGCAACCAGACGCTGATCCGCCACGCCAACGGCTACGTATCCTCCTACAACCACCAGAGCGCGATCGCCAAGAACGTCAAGGTAGGCAGCAAGGTCGTCCAGGGCCAGGTCATCGGCTGGGTCGGCACGACGGGTCTTTCGACCGGTCCGCACCTGCATTACGAGTTGATCGTCAACGGCAACAAGGTCGATCCGCTGCGCATCCGCCTCCCCGGCGGCAAGTCGCTTTCCGGCGACGCGCTGGCGAAGTTCGAGAAGGAACGCGACCGCATCGACGAGTTGCTGAACAAGGACGGCGCCGGCGCTGAAGTCGCAAGCAACTAAAGCGGGGTCGCGATCTTTCAGACTCGCTCTTGCGCCTTAGGTTCTTGATATTTCGCATGTCGTTCGCACAAACCGTTGCGCACTTTGCGCGACATGCTCGGGGCGTCCCTCCCCTCTTCAAAAATCTGGCACAAATGAGAAGGCCGCCCCGAAGGACGGCCCCTGTCTTTGATGTCTTGTCAGGCGGCTTCCTTGTCCGTCGTCGCACCGCGCTTGAAGTTGAGGCGGTCGGAACCGGCGAGCACCTTCACGGTCGAACCATCCGGGAACTCGCCCTGCAGCATCTTCTCGGCGAGCGGATCCTGCACGTATTTCTGGATCGCCCGCTTCAGCGGACGTGCGCCATAGGCCGGGTCGTAGCCCTTGTCGGCCAGGAACGCGCGAGCATCGTCCTCGAGTTCCAGCGTGATCTTGCGCTCGGCGAGCAGCTTGCGCAGCCTTTCGAGCTGGATATCGACGATCGCGCCCATTTCCGAGCGGCGCAACCGGTGGAACAGGATGATCTCGTCCACGCGGTTCAGGAATTCCGGACGGAAGGCGGCCTTCACCACCTCCATCACCTGGTCGCGAACCACATCGCTGTCTTCGTTCTCGCCGAGACCGGTCAGATATTCGGCCCCGAGGTTCGAGGTCATGATGATCATCGTGTTCTTGAAGTCGACCGTGCGACCCTGACCATCGGTCAGGCGGCCGTCGTCAAGCACCTGCAGCAGCACGTTGAAGACATCCGGATGCGCCTTCTCGATCTCGTCGAACAGCACGACCTGGTAGGGCCGGCGGCGAACGGATTCAGTCAGAGCTCCGCCTTCCTCGTAGCCGACATAGCCGGGAGGTGCGCCGATCAGGCGGGCCACGGAGTGCTTCTCCATGTATTCCGACATGTCGATACGCATCAGCGCGGTTTCATCGTCGAAGAGGAACCGGGCAAGCGCCTTGGTGAGCTCCGTCTTACCGACGCCGGTCGGGCCAAGGAAGATGAACGAGCCGATCGGCCGGTTCGGATCCTGAAGCCCGGCGCGCGAACGCCGGACGGCGCGGGAGACCGCCTGCACGGCGTCACCCTGGCCGACGACCCACTTCGCCAGTTCGTCTTCCATCCTGAGCAGCTTGTCGCGTTCGCCTTCCAGCATCTTGTCGACCGGAATACCGGTCCAGCGCGAGACCACATGCGCGATGTTGTCGGGGGTCACGACCTCCTGCACCATAGGATTGGCATTGGCGTTTTCCTGGCTTTCGGCATCCGCAAGCTCCTTCTCGAGCTTCGGGATGACACCGTAGGTCAGTTCGCCGGCACGCTGGAACTCACCCTTGCGCTGGACGATCGCCAGTTCGTTGCGGGCTTCGTCAAGCTGCTTCTTGAGGTCAGCGGCGCGACCGAGCTTCTGCTTCTCCGCCTGCCAGCGAGCCGTCAGCGCCGATGCCTGCTCTTCGAGCGAAGCGAGGTCGAGCTCGAGCTTCTCCAGCCGATCCTTCGATGACGCATCGGTTTCCTTCTTCAGGGCCTCACGCTCGATCTTCAGCTGAATGACGCGCCGGTCGAGCTCGTCGAGTTCTTCCGGCTTGGAGTCCACCTGCATGCGCAGGCGCGACGCCGCCTCGTCCATCAGGTCGATCGCCTTGTCCGGCAGGAACCGGTCGGTGATGTAGCGGTTGGAAAGCGTCGCGGCGGCAACCAGGGCCGAATCCGAGATCCGGACCTTGTGGTGCTGCTCGTACTTCTCCTTCAGGCCGCGCAGGATCGAGATCGTGTCCTCGACCGTCGGCTCCTCGATCATGACCGGCTGGAACCGGCGGGCAAGGGCAGCATCCTTCTCGACGTGCTTGCGGTATTCGTCGAGCGTGGTGGCGCCGACGCAATGCAGCTCGCCGCGCGCAAGCGCCGGCTTCAGGAGGTTGGAGGCATCCATCGCCCCGTCCGCCTTACCGGCACCGACCAGCGTATGCATCTCGTCGATGAACAGGATGATCTCGCCGTTTTCGGACTGCACCTCGTTGAGAACAGCCTTCAGCCGCTCCTCGAACTCGCCGCGGAACTTCGCGCCGGCAATCAGCGCACCCATGTCGAGCGCCATCAGCCGCTTGTCCTTGAGGCTTTCCGGCACATCACCATTGACGATGCGGAGCGCCAGCCCCTCGGCGATCGCAGTCTTGCCGACGCCGGGCTCGCCGATCAGCACAGGGTTGTTCTTGGTGCGGCGCGACAGCACCTGGATGGTACGACGGATCTCGTCGTCACGGCCGATGACGGGGTCAAGCTTGCCTTCGCGCGCGTCTGCCGTCAGGTCGCGCGCATATTTCTTGAGGCTGTCGAACCCCTGCTCGGCATTGGCGCTATCGGCGGTGCGGCCCTTGCGGATGTCGTTGATCACCTGATTGAGCTTGGTCGGGGTCACGCCGGCCTTGGCAAGAATGCCGGAGGTTGCGGCCGAGCTTTCGATCGCAAGCGCCAGCAGCAACCGCTCGACGGTGACGAAACTATCACCGGCCTTCTTCGCGGCCTCTTCGGCGCTCGAGAAAACCCGGGCGAGCGGCTGCGACAGGTAAACGGAACCATTGCCGCCGGAAACTTTGGGAAGCTTGGCAAGTGCCGCATCATTGCCGGCACGCGCCTCGCGGGCGTCGCCCCCGGCGCGCTCGATCAGCGAGGCGGCCATGCCCTGATCGTCGTCGAGCAGCACTTTCAGCACATGCTCGGGCGTGAACTGCTGATGTCCTTGCGCCAGCGCATAGGTCTGCGCCGATTGCAGAAAACCGCGCACGCGCTCTGAATATTTTTCAATGTTCATACTTTACCTCCATAGCCCGGCAGGCCCATCTCGTGGCACCCGTCGGTGTTTCAGGATCAAGCTCCCGCATTCGGCAAGCTTGTGAGTGTAGAGCGATCCCCGCCTTGCGCCGGATCAACGCATCCGAAGCGAATATGGGGCACCGATTTTGGAAATTAAAGAGCCGGCCATGGTCCGTGGACGGAAATCTGCAACCGAAAAATGCGGCCGTCTGACGATTTCCCCGCGGCCGCATTTGCCCATTGAGAAAGCGAGAAACTCCGCGGCTTCGCTAAGCCGCGCTCATCGACCGTTCGGTGAAGGACGCGCCGAACTCCTTCATGCGCCGCACATAGTAGGCCGGGTCGATCAGAACCTCCGGGAGATAGAGACCGGGGGCCGACGCGTCGCCCCCTTCAAGGCCGAGCAAGCGTTCCACGGCGAGCGCAATGCCGAGGGCGGTCAGCGGTGCCTGGCCCTCCGGCTGCACGATCTCATGGCGATGATCGAGTGGCTGACCGTCCCTCCCCCGCCCCGCCATCTCGATCACGATTTCGGTCGAAAACGGCTCGCCGCGACGCCTGCTTGCGGATTCGCTATAGGCGAGGTCCAGCCGGATGTTGGCGGCATTCGTCCGGGCCGCAAGCGCCATGACGTCGAAAGGCGAATAGGCAACCGCATCGAGTTCGACACCGTCGACACTGACATAGCGTGCCTTGGAATCCTCGCCACCGGCCCAGTGGAGCCTGCCATCCTTGACCGTCAAAGCCGCCGGCGCAAAGCCGGTAATGCGATTGTAGTCGGCGAGCGCGGCCGGACCGCCCATGTCCTGTTCGTCGAGCAGGACCCCGATGCGGATCCGGTCGATCGCCGCATAGGCTTTCGCAAATTCGAGGATCGGAAAGACCGCGGCCCCGGCGAGCCAATGGCTGGCGAGCAGGATCGGCGCCTTGTCCGGCGCGTGGATATATTGCGCCATCTCCGGCCCCACCTCGAACGTGCCGCTGGACAGGCTGATATAGGGGATCCCGTGGCGCTGGGCGTAGCGCATGGAGCTCAGTTTCTCGTCCTTGAGGAAGATGACGACGGCGCTAAAGCGCGGCTCGTCGCCAAGGCCGAGATCCGGCCGTTCCAGATCGATGCTTACACCGACGGCGTTTCCCACCTCCCGCGCGACGGCCTCTGCCTTGCCGAGATCGCGGCCGCCGACGGCGACCGGCAACGTGGGCTGTAGCCGACGGATGATCTTCGCAGCCTGCGATCCGACGACTCCTGAACCGCCGATCATCAAAACAGGCAGAAACTTGCTCGACATCTTCCTATCTCCTAAACGAAAAGTGCCCGGTTGGTTATCGAACTTACCTTTAGTAAGTTACTATTGGTAGATAAGTTGCCGAGCACGGCTTTCAAGAGACGTGGCGACGCGAAAAGAGGATTGCGATCGATGGCCCCGACGAAAAGTCGAAAGCTCGCCAAACCCGAACGGCGTGCGCAATTGATCGAGACCGCCAAGGCGATCCTGCGCGAATGCGGAGCCGATGCCCTGACGCTCGGCCACCTCGCCGAGCGTGCCGGCGTCAGCAAGCCGATCGCCTATGAACATTTCGGTACGCGCGAGGGATTGCTGATCGCGCTGTCCCAGGAAATCGAGGATCGCCACGCGACCAAGCTGCGGACCGCGCTCGCCGGGGCACCGAAACAGCTCGGTGCGGTCGCCGACATCATCAGTTCGGTCTACATCGACTGTGCCGTCGACAGTGGTGAGGAATGGCAGGCGATTTCCGCAGCGCTGCGCGGCAATGCGGACATGATCGCGACGCAGCAGCAACAGGCCGACGACTATGTCGCCATGATCGAGGCGGCACTCGGCCCCTTCGCGAAGATCTCCGCCGGTGATTTGCGTCTGCGCTGCACCGGTATCGCGGGGGCTGCGGAGGCGATCGGCCGCGAACTGATCCGAGGCCGGACCAACGAAACAGCCGCCAGTGCCAATCTTGCGGCATTGATCGTCGACAGCGTCGACCATTGATCGCCAACGGCTACTGCATGTCTCCTTTAATCGTAGCCGATTAAAGGACAAAAACATGCAGCACTTCAAAGTGCTACAGCGACCTTTGCGCGTCCGATAAGACGCGCGGCGCTGTAGGCAAAGAAAAACCCGGCCATGCAAAGCCGGGTTTTTGGCATGCCCCTGAATGGGCAAAGTCGTTGTCAGGCTCGCTTACTCGGAAGCGGCAAGCACCGGCGCTTCGGAGGCGGCATCGCCCGAAGGCTGGGCGTCGTCGGCAGCACCTTCCTGCGCGTTGCGGCGCGGACGGCGCGGACGCGGCGTATTGCGGCGGCGCGACGCAGCGCGGCCGGAGGCGGCCGGGGCTTCCTCTTCCATCGCCACTTCCGCCGGCGTACCCTCGATTACCGGCTGCGGACCCGTACCGTCGATAACGACGGGCTGCGGCTCGGCGGCAGGTGCTGCTGCAGGCACGGCAACCGGGGCCGGCATGTCGTCGATATAGACCTGATCCAGATCGTCCTGGTCCTGCTCGGATGCATCGTGGCCGCGGAAATCCTGACGGTCCTCGCGCTGGAACCGGTCCTGCATCTGCGCCTGTGCGGCAGCAATGATGCGGTTGTAGTGTTCGGCGTGCTGCAGGTAGTTTTCTGCCATCACCCGGTCGCCGGAACTCTGGACATCGCGCGCAAGCGCTGCGTACTTCTCGGCGATGTGCTGGGCAGTACCGCGAATCTTCACATCCGGGCCGGAGCTGTCGTAGGTCCGCGTCAGCGGGTTCGAGCCCTTGCGGTTGTGATTGTTGTTGTTTCCGTTGTTGTTATTGTTGTTATTCCGCCCGCGGCCGCGCTTGTTTTGCTGTCCTGGCCTCATAGTACATTCACCCGAATTCTCTTGATAATGATGATCATGTGGTTTCGTCTTCCGGCCGGATCCGTTCACGCCCGACAGAACACGCACCGCTGCGCTCGCACAACGGCGGCTTCGGCGCCGACTGACGTCAAATTAACAGGTACCCGCACAAGGCACTTGTTGAACCCTAGCAACTCTTTCTTGAGAGCAATCCCCGTGGCCAGGTCATACCGGAACGAATCTTAGGTCCATGACCTTCTGCCCAGTGCGCGGGCAAACTAGCCCGCTTCCTCTGGGATTCCAAGCCCTTTCTTTGCCTGAGCAAGAAAGAAGATGCGTCAGTGCAGCATTTTTTCAACGGTTGATGTCGCGTTCGAAGATCAGGACGCGGTCGTTACCGCCGAAATCCTTCGCCTCTTCACGCAGACGGAAATTTTCGGCGTTAAACAGCGCCGTCACCGCCTCTTTCTGGTCGAAACCGATTTCCAAGCCTATCACGCCGTTTGTCTCAAGATGATGACCGGCCTGAAAAGCGATGGCGCGATAGGCATCAAGCCCGTCTGCTCCGCCATCAAGCGCTGCGGCCGGGTCGTGAAGTCTCACCTCCGGCTCAAGCTCACGAACGACACTGGACCGGATATACGGCGGATTTGAGACGATCACGTCGTAGCGTCCGTCCACCTTTTCGTACCAGTTGCTGAGAAGCGGTCGGAACCGATCGGCAAGACCGAGAGCGGCTGCATTCGCCGTCGCCGTTGCCAGTGCGTCCTGCGATATATCGGTAGCCGTGCCCCTTGCTTCAAGAACCTGGGACAGCAGCGCGATACAAATCGCTCCGGTACCGGTGCCGAGATCAAGAAGGGCGCAACTCCCCTTTCGCGCCACCACCTCGCGCAGGTAGGGGATCATGCGATCGACGAGCGTCTCGGTATCCGGGCGCGGCTCCAGCGTTTCCTTCGAAAGCTTCAGCGGCAGGCCGAAAAATTCGCGTTCGCCAAGAATGCGGTAGACCGGTTCGCGTGCCAGTCGCCGCGCCACGGCCGCCCGGATCCTTGCGGCATCCGCCTCTGACACGGGTTCCCCGCCCCGCGACACGACCGCGCTCAGCGACAGGTCGAGCAGGCCGGAGATCAGATGCCGTGCATCGAGCGCCGCATGCTCGATGCCGCCCGCCTGCAGGCGATCGCGGCTTTCGGCGGCGAGGCTTGCAAGCGTTTCGGTCATGGCTCAGCCCCGCTGTTCGCCGAGCTGCGCCAACTGGCTCGCCTGATAATCGGCGAGCAGCGCATCGACGACCTCGTCGATCTCACCCATCATCATCCGGTCGAGCTTGTAGAGCGTCAGGTTGATGCGGTGATCGGTCAGCCGGCCCTGCGGGAAATTGTAGGTGCGGATGCGCTCGGAGCGGTCGCCCGAGCCCACCTGGCTCTTGCGGTCGGCCGAACGTTCGCTGTCGGCGCGCTGGCGCTCCAGGTCGTAGAGGCGCGAGCGCAGGACCTGCATAGCCTTTGCCCGGTTCTGGTGCTGCGACTTTTCCGAACTGGTGACGACGAGCCCGGTCGGAAGGTGGGTGATGCGCACGGCCGAGTCCGTCGTGTTGACGTGCTGACCGCCGGCGCCCGACGAGCGCATCGTGTCGATGCGGATATCCTCGGGGCGGATCTCGATGTCGATGTCTTCGGCCTCAGGCAGCACGGCGACAGTGGCGGCCGAGGTATGAATGCGGCCGCTCGCCTCGGTCTCCGGCACACGCTGCACCCGGTGCACGCCGGATTCGAATTTCAGCCGCGAGAACACGCCGCGCCCGGAAACCGTCGCAATGATTTCCTTGTAGCCGCCGGCTTCGCCGTCGCTCGCCGAAAGCACCTCGACGCGCCAGCCTTTGGCGGCCGCATAACGCTCGTACATGCGAAAGAGATCACCGGCAAAGAGCGCCGCTTCCGATCCGCCGGTGCCGGCGCGGATTTCGAGGATCGCACTCTTCTCGTCGGCCGCATCCTTCGGCAGAAGCAGGATCTGGATTTCCTGCTCCAGCGTCTCGATCGTCGCTTCGACCTCGGGCTTTTCCATTTCGGCGAGATCACGCATCTCCCGGTCGGTCGACTTGTCGGCGAGCATGGCGGTGATGTCGGCAAGCTCGGCCGTCGCCTTCTCATAGGCGCGGATCTTCGTCACGACCGGCTGCAGCTCGGAATACTCCGAGGCAAGCTTGACATAAACGTCCGCAGCCGGGCCGGCAGACATGCGGGCCTCGATCTCACCGAACCGCCGTTCCAGTTCGCGCATCTTTTCAACGGGAAGCTTTGCCAAGTCTCACTCCAAATGCGTCTCCCCTCGCCCGGATCGGGTCCGGACGAGGGTCACGACGCGTCATATCAGTCTAAACCGGAATGCCGTTTTCCGCGGCGAAATCCACCAGCATCTGGCGAATAGGCGTCTGGTCGTGCGTGTCGTCCAGCGCCGCGTTCAGCGCGGCAGCAAGCTTGCCGGCGTCGAGCGCCAGCAGCATCGCCTTGACCGGCCCTACCGCCGTCGGCGACATCGACACCGAACGGAAGCCTAAGCCCAGCAACGCCATGGCTGAGAGCGGCTTGCTCGCCATCTCGCCGCAGAGCGTCACCGGGGTATCGTGCCGGTCGCCGGCGCGCACGATGTCGCGCAGGATCCTGAGGAACGGCCGTCCCAACACGTCGAAACGATCGGATACGCGGGCGTTGCCGCGGTCGACCGCCATCGCGAACTGGAAGAGATCGTTGGAGCCGACCGAGACGAAATCCACTTCAGTCATCAGTTCGTCGAGCTGCCACAGCAGCGCCGGCACCTCCAGCATGGCGCCGAACTGCAGCTTGCGCGGCAATTGTTCACCAAGCTTCGACTGCCGCTCGATTTCCTTCTGCAAGAGGTCGCGCGCAATCCTGAGCTCGGAAACCTCGGTGACCATCGGCAACATCAGCTTGAGCTCGGCACCGGCCGCAGCGCGGAGCATCGCGCGAAGCTGGGTCCGCAGAAGACCCGGCCGGTCCAGCGACAGTCGGATCGCCCGCCAACCGAGCGCCGGGTTTTCCTCTTCCGCCGCGCGGAAATAGGGAACGACCTTGTCGCCGCCGATGTCGAGGGTGCGGAAGGTCACGGGCTTGCCGCCCGTCTGTTTCAGCACATTGCGATAAAATGCTTCCTGTTCTTCCGCCTTCGGCATCGTCGAGGCGATCATGAACTGGAGTTCGGTGCGGAACAGGCCGATGCCCTCGGCACCCGCCTCGTTCAGATGCGGCAGGTCGACGAGCAGACCGGCATTCATCTGCAGCGTGATGCGCTTGCCGTCCTTGGTCAGCGGCTCGACATCCTTCAGCGCCCGGAACTGCGCCTGGCGCCGCGCCCGGAAGCGAACCTTTTCCTCATAGGCGCGCTGCAGGTCGGCGAGCGGCCGCAAGTGCACCTTGGCATCGTCGCCGTCGATGATGATCGCATCGCGGTTTTCCGCAAGTGCGACAGCCCCCGTCGCCTGCCCCACCACCGGAATGCCCATAGCACGGGCGACGATCACCACATGGCTGGTGACGGCGCCCTCTTCGAGCACCAGGCCGCGTACGTTTTCACGCGGATAGTCGAGCAGTTCGGCTGCACCCATGGCACGGGCGACGATCACGGCGTCGGTCGGGAAGTCGCTGGCCGAGAGCTTGGCGCCATAGCCGGAAAGCTGGCGCAGCAAGCGGTTGGCGAGATCGTCGAAATCATGCATGCGCTCGCGCAGATACGGGTCCGTCAACCGGATCATCCGCGCCTTGGTTTCGCTCTGGACGCGCTCGACCGCCGCTTCCGCCGTCAGGCCGTTGCGGATCGCCTCCTCGAGCTTGCGCACCCAGCCCCGGTCATGCGCGAACATGCGGTAGGTTTCGAGCACCGCCCGGTGCTCGCCCTCCATCGACACGTCGCGGCGCGACAACATGTCGTCGATCGAAATGCGCAGCGACCCCAACGCCTCGGCGAGCCGCTGCAGTTCCTGCTCGGTATCCTCATTGAGGAGGTTCGTGACGACGATCCTCGGCTCATGCAGCACGACATAGCCGAGGCCGATGCCTTCGCCGTAGCTGTTGCCCTCGATCGAGACCGGGCGCGAGAGGTCGAGTTCGAGACCCGGCTTGGTGATCTTCTTCAGTTCACCCGTCGCCACCATCTCCGCGAGAACCATCGCGGTCGTCTCGAGCGCCTCAACCTCGTCCTCGCGGTAGTTGCGCATCGCCTTGTTCTGGACGACGAGAACCCCAAGCGCACGGCCCGTGCGCAGGATCGGCACGCCAAGGAAGGAATGGTAGATCTCTTCGCCGGTCTCCGGCAGGTAGGTGAAGGCCGGGTGCGACTGGGCGTCGGAAAGATTGAGAGGCCGCGCAGAGGCGGCAATGGTGCCGACGAGGCCCTGCCCCATCTTCAACTGCGCCAGGTGGACGGCGGCCTTGTTCAGACCTTCCGTCGCGTAGAGTTCGAGCACGCCGTCGGAACGCAGGACGTAGACCGAACACACTTCCGCAACCATGTTCTGCGCGATCTGGCGCACAATACGGTCAAGGCGCTCCTGCGGCTCCAGCGGTTCCGCCATAAGCTCGCGCAACCGCTTGAGGAGAACGCGCGGACCTGCGGAAAGGTCTCTCATCGCGTAGGGTCTCCGAAATAGAGTAGACGGCGGCAGCCGGACGCGCGGCGTAAACCGCCGCGAATCCCAAATCAGTCGCCTGTCGATTAACTCTTATCGAGACCGTAAGCGGAATGCAAAGTGCGAACCGCCAATTCCGCATAAGGACCGTCGATCAGGATCGAAATCTTGATCTCGGAGGTGGTGATCGCCTTGATGTTGATGCCCTTCTCGGCGAGTGCGCGGAAGGCCGAAGCAGCGACACCGGCGTGGCTGCGCATGCCGATGCCGATGACCGACACCTTGACGAGGCCGGCCTCGGACTGAACGACGTCGTAGCCGATCTTTTCCTTGTTGTCGCCGAGCACCTTCAGCGCCTTGTCGACGTCGCCCGACGGAACCGTGAAGGTCATGTCGGTCTTCGAGCCGTCCTCGGAAATGTTCTGGACGATCATGTCGACGTTGATATGGGCTTCGGCGAGCGGTCCGAAGATCGCGGCGGAGACGCCCGGCCGGTCGGCGAGACGGCGCAGCGAAATCTGGGCTTCATCCTTGGCATAGGCAATGCCGGTTACGACTTCCTGTTCCACGATCTCATCCTCATCACAAATCAGCGTACCGGGCGGGTTGAGAAGGTCACCCATGCCCGGCGCATCGGGATCTTCGAAAGACGAACGCACGAAGGTGCGGACCTTGTGCACCATGGCGAGCTCGACCGAGCGCACCTGCAGCACCTTGGCGCCGAGCGATGCCATTTCCAGCATTTCCTCGAACGCGATCTTTTTCAGCCGCCGCGCCTTCGGCTCGATGCGCGGGTCGGTCGTGTAGACGCCATCGACGTCAGTATAGATGTCGCAGCGGTCGGCCTTGACCGCAGCGGCGATCGCCACCGCCGAGGTATCGGAGCCACCGCGGCCGAGCGTGGCGACGCGATTGTCCGGGCCGAGGCCCTGGAAGCCGGCGACGACCGCCACCTGGCCCTCGCCCATGCGGCGGATGATTTCGGCACCCTCGATGTCGAGGATGCGTGCAGCGCCATGGGCGTTGTCGGTGCGGATCGGGATCTGCCAGCCCTGCCAGGAGCGGGCGTTGATGCCCATCGACTGCAGCGCGATTGCAAGAAGACCCGAGGTCACCTGTTCGCCGGAAGCAACGATCGCGTCGTATTCGCGCGCGTCGTAGAAGGGCGAGTTGGCGCCGGTGGCCTTCGGCATGTTCTGCACCCAGCCGACCAGCTCGTTGGTCTTGCCGGACATGGCGGAAACGACGACGGCGACTTCATGGCCGGCATCGACCTCGCGTTTCACATGGCGGGCGACATTGTTGATGCGGTCCAAATCAGCGACGGAGGTTCCGCCGAATTTCATCACGATGCGTGCCATGTGCCTCTACCGGTACCCAATTTTGCGCGCGCGAGGCGCGCGTGACAGGAAAGCCCCCGCCGGCGCCCGACGGTCAAAAAGCTTGGGAGACTTCTCGGACATCGGCAGTCACCGCTTCGGGGAGCGGAAAGTCGCGGCGTCTCTTAGCGGATCAGGGGGCCGCACGCAATGGCAAGCGGACACAGATTCGAGCCTCGCCGCCGGCTCGGACAGGTCCGTTTCGCAACAATATTGCCATAGGGACGGCGTGACGGAAATATCCGTGCCGCGGAAGCCTGCAATGCCGCGTTGAAAATTACCGGCGCCGATGCTAAACGTGCACTCGCAACTCGAATTCGAGAAAGGGGGCTGCGCGTGATTACATTCTTCCGGCACCACCGCCAGCGTGGCCCCGTCCAAGCCCTGCAGATGCGTTTGCAGGGCTGACCGGACATACTTCGCAATCTCGCGAACCTATCCCTGGTCTGCCCAGAGTGATGCAGTGCGGAACCTTATCGGTTCGAACGCCTGCATCGTCTTCCATTACCGAGTGACTGCCCGAGTGCAGCAACCTTGCTGTCGCGGGCTCGACCATCCGCCAGCCACGGCATGAGCTTGCCGCCCACGGATGTCTCACCGTCGCTCGCGCAGTCCAGAGAACGACCATGGCCTTGATCAATATCCGCAACCTCGGCGTCAGCCTGAGTGCACCGCTTTTCTCCAACCTCAATCTCTCCGTCGCCGCAGGTGATCGGATTGGCATCGTCGCCGCGAACGGCCGCGGCAAGTCGACCCTTTTGAAATCGATCGCCGGCACCTTCGACCCGACTGCCGGCGAAATCACGCGTTCGCGGGGCCTGACCATCGGCCACGTCGAGCAGAACGTGCCTGCTTCGCTCATGCCTCTCTCCTTCCACGAAGCCGTTCTCTCTGCCCTTCCGGCCGATCAAGCGGAGAACGAAAGCTGGCGCGTCGACATCGTGCTCGACTCCCTCGACGTGCCGGAGGCTCTGCGCCGACGCTCTGTCTCGGAATTGAGCGGCGGCTGGCAGCGGCTGGCACTTCTCGCCCGCGTCTGGGTCACCGATCCGGATGCGCTGCTGCTGGACGAGCCGACCAATCACCTGGACCTCGCCAAGATCGCCCGGCTCGAAGCCTGGCTGAACGCCCTGCCGCGGGACGTGCCGGTGCTGGTCGCCAGCCACGACCGCGCCTTCCTGGATGCGACCACCAACCGCACGCTGTTCTTGAGGCCCGAGCAGTCGCCGATCTTCGCGCTTCCCTACTCACGCTCGCGCGTAGCGCTCGACGAGGTCGATGCCTCCGAGGAGCGGCGCTACCAGCGCGACATGAAGGTGGCACAGCAACTCCGCTGCCAGGCCGCCAAGCTCAACAATATCGGCATCAATTCCGGCAGCGACCTGCTGACCGTGAAGACGAAGCAGTTGAAGCAGCGGGCCGAGCGGCTGGAGGACGCAGCGAAGCCTGCGCATCAGGAGCGTTCCGCCGGCGCGATCCGGCTCGCCAACCGCGGCACCCACGCCAAGATCCTGGTGACGCTCGACGATGTCGCCGTCGAAACGCCGGACGGAACCCCTCTCTTTCGCACCGGCAAACGCTGGATTTGCCAAGGCGACCGCATCGTCCTGCTCGGCGAAAACGGCACCGGCAAGACGCGGCTCGTCAACCTCATCCGCGCTGCGATCGAGGAGCCCGGGCGTGCACCGGAAAGCCTGAAGGCGACGCCCTCGCTCGTGCTCGGCTATAGCGACCAGGCGCTTGCGGGATTGTCCGACGACGAGACGCCACTTGCCGCACTCTCACGCCGCTTTTCTCTCGGCGATCAAAGGGCACGCACCCTGCTCGTCGGTGCCGGCGTCGGCATCGACATGCAGGAAAAGGCGATCGGCCGGCTCTCCGGAGGCCAGAAGGCACGCCTCGCCATGCTGGTCCTGCGCTTGAAGGAGCCGAATTTCTACCTGCTCGACGAGCCGACCAACCATCTGGACATCGAGGGCCAGGAGGCGCTCGAGGCCGAGTTGCTCAAGCACGAGACGAGCTGCCTGCTGGTGTCCCACGATCGCAGCTTCGTCCGCAATGTCGGCAATCGCTTTTGGCTGATCGAGAAGCGGCGTCTCGTCGAAGTCGAGGACCCGGAGGACTTCTTCGCCTCCGCTGCGGCGAGCGAGCTCGGGTAGCGACCGCGGTCAGCGAAGCCGCACTCATCGCATTAGTGACGCCCGCGAAGGGCGGGCGTCATGTTCCTCATCGTGGCTAGGAAGGCGGACAAGCGATCACGCAGGCAACCTCGCCACCTTCGAAGACATACGTCAGCCGCGCCTCGACGATCCATCGAAGGCTGCGCGCAACGACCTCGACTGCCCAGCCGATTCTGTCCAGCGACATCTGAATTCCCCTGCATCGCAGATTCGACAAAACTAGCACGGCGACGTGCTTCGGCGCGAACCAATCTGATGCAATTATAAAACCACTTGTAATATAATATCAGTTTTGTCAGTCTCCTCCGAACACACGCACTGCAACGGGAGAAAGACAATGCGCAAGGTCATCATGTGGGACATGGTCAGCGTCGACGGCTTCTTCGAGGCGCCGGGGCATGACATCAGTTGGTTCGTCTTCGAGGACGAACTCGCCGCCTATATCGGCGAAACGCAGCTCGAAGCGGACACTTTGCTTTTCGGCCGCGTAACCTATGAAATGATGGCCGCCTATTGGCCATCCGCCGAAGGCGACATCGCCACCTTCATGAATGGCGTCGAGAAGTTCGTCTTCTCGCGCACGTTGACATCCGCCGATTGGCACAGGACAACGCTCGTGACCGGCGACGCCGCCAAGGAAGTCGAGCGACTGAAGCAACTCGATGGCGGCACGATCTTCGTATTCGGCAGTGCGGATTTCGCAGCAGGGTTGATCGAGAAGGGCCTTGTCGACGAGTATCGTCTCGGCATCAATCCGGTGCTTCTGGGTAGCGGCGTGCCCCTGTTCAAGCCGGGCCTGAAGCGGACGAAGCTGAAACTGACCGACACACGCTCGCTGAAATCGGGAGTAGTCATCCTGCACTACCAACCGGAGGCGGACGCGCTGTAGGGGGCAGAGCATCGCTCCCGCTTGGTCTGCGCTCATCTGGCCCATCGCCGGCTCTTGACTTCCCTGCCTGATCGTCCGACTTCACCAGGGAAGATGCAAGGAGACGGCGACATGAGCGAGACCGCACGCACGACGATCGACCAGAGCGAGGTGGACCGGTTTTCCGCCATGGCCGCGGAGTGGTGGGATCCCACCGGCAAGTTCAGGCCACTGCACAAGTTCAACCCCGTTCGCCTCGCCTATATCCGCGACAAGGTGGCCGAGCATTTCGGCCGCGATCCCAGGGGCCCGCAACCGCTGAAAGGTCTGCGGCTGCTCGATATCGGCTGCGGCGGCGGTCTTCTGTCGGAGCCAATGGCGCGCATGGGCGCCGACGTCCTCGGTGCCGATGCCTCTGAGAAGAACATCGGTATCGCCAAGACGCACGCAGCCGGAAGCGGCGTCGCGGTCGACTATCGCGCCGTGACCGCGGAAGCGCTCGCCGAAGCCGGCGAGAGCTTCGACATCGTGCTCAACATGGAAGTGGTCGAGCACGTTGCAGACGTCGATTTCTTCATGACCACCTGCGCCCATATGGTTCGCCCTGGCGGCCTGATGTTCGTCGCCACCATCAATCGCACGATGAAGGCAGCGGCACTTGCCATTTTCGCGGCCGAGAACGTGTTGCGCTGGCTGCCGCGCGGCACGCACCAGTACGAAAAGCTGGTGCGCCCGGAAGAACTGGAAAAGCCGCTTGTGGCCAACGGGCTCGAAGTCACCGAGCGCACCGGCGTCTTCTTCAATCCGCTCGCCAATCAGTGGAACCTGTCCAAGGATATGGACGTCAACTACATGATCGTCGCCAAGCGCCCGCTGTAAACGCTGCCGGCGGGTTCAGCCGGCCTGCCGACGCTCCTGCCATTCACGCCTCAGCAGCGCATAGACGAATTCGTCGCCCCAGCTACCGTTGAACCGGTCGTTCTCGATCAGATGCGCCTCCCGGCGCATGCCGAGACGTTCCACGACACCGACGGAACCTTTGTTGAGCGCATCGAGCCGAGCGAAGATCCGGTGAAAGTGCAGCGTCGAAAAACCGAGATCGAGCACGGCCCGCATCGCCTCGGTCGCGTAGCCCTTGCCGGCAAAGGCGGGGTTGAAGATGTAGCCGGTCTCCGCCTGCTCCGCCGTCCGGCTTGCGAGCTTCAGCAGCACCTCGCCGATCAGGGCGCCATCCTCCTGCCGCTCGACGGCAAAGACTGCGACATCTCCGTCTTCGTCGAGGCGCGGCTTCGACGCCTTGACGAACTTCGTCCGCGCCGCCACTTCGTCCAACGGCTCGGCATAGAGGTAGCGATAGACTTCCGGCAGCCGATGATAGGCGAAGAAGGCGGGAAAATCGTTGGGCGCGAATGGCCTGATGACGAGCCGATCGGTGGAAATGCGTAGCTCGGACAATGTCATTGACTGAAAATCTCCCATTGCGAAACCGCGAAATGGGAAGCAAGACGTTGTTTTTAAAGAGCCGTCGGCCAAGTTTGCAGCATCGGTCAGGCGTTGGATCGCGCGTCAGTTGGCCTCGTCCGGCAAGATCGGCAGCGGCGCGACCGCAATTCCTTCTTCGAGAAGCTCCACGGCCTCTTCCGCCGTCGCCTTGCCGATCAGTCCGCGTTCCTCCGCTTCGCCATAGTGGATCTTGCGCGCCTCCTCGGGAAAGCGCTCGCCGACATCCTCGGCGTTCTCGCGCACGGTCTTTACCAATTCGCGGATCTTGGCGATCGTTTCCTTCTGCGCCTGGTCCATGATCACCGCCCGCGTTGCCTCCTTCTTGCGCGCAGTCGCGACCGACGGCGCCATCAACTGCTTGGCAACGGACGTTGAATTGCAAGAGGGACAGGAAACCAGTTTGCGGCCGACCTGGCGGTCGAAATCGTCACTCGACGAGAACCACCCCTCGAAGGAATGGCCATTGTCACAGGAAAGCGCATAGCGGATCAAGCGGCGACGCCTCCTTTCCCGGTTGGCGCCACTTCGTCGAGGACGAAACTGCGGGCGTTCTTCAAATTCGGTATCTTGGCGCGTGCCGAATGCACGGAGGCGACATCGATTTCGGCAAGCACGATCGCCTCACCGGTCGAGCCGGCCGAAGCAAGCACCCTGCCCCAGGGATCGATGATCATCGAGTGGCCGAAGGTCTCGCGCCCGTCCTCATGCGTGCCCCCTTGCGCGGCAGCGATGACGAAGAGGCCGTTCTCGATTGCACGGGCACGAAGCAGGATTTCCCAATGTGCCTCGCCGGTCTGGCGTGTGAAGGCGGCGGGCACCGACATGATCTCGGCGCCAGCCACCGCCTGCTGCCGAAAAAGCTCCGGGAAGCGCACGTCGTAGCAGATGGTGAAACCAAGCTTGCCGAAGTCGAGATCGGCAATCCGTGCCGTGTTGCCGGGCTGATAGGCGGCGCTTTCCCGCCAGCTTTCGCCGTTGTCGAGGTCGACGTCGAACATATGGATCTTGTCGTAGTCGCAGATCTTCCTGCCGTCCGGCCCGAACAGCAGGCCGCGATTGGCGATCTTGCCGTCGGCAAGCGCGATCGGCGTCGAGCCGACATGGAGATAGATGCCCAGTTTACCGGCAAGCTTCGCGGCTTCGCTGGCAATGATGTCGTTTGCCTCGTCCTTCAGGACCGCGCGCAGAGCCGCCCGGTCTCGCTGGAGCGCGCCGGTCATTTCCGGCGTCTGGACATAGGTCGCGCCCTGGGCAGCCGCCTCGCGCACCAGTCGCACCATCGTCTCCGCATTCTTGCGCGGATCGACGCCGGAACACATCTGAATGGCTGCGGCCTTGAAGGTCATCTTGCTTTAACTCCTGGCGCACGCCGCTGCAGAGCGAACAGACGCTCTCGCTCTAGCGACTTGCAAAACATCGGGTCGTCAGGCGCGTCAGGCGGCAAGCATGGCGTCGAGCTTGCCGGCTCGTTCCAGCGCGTGCAGGTCGTCACAGCCGCCGACATGGATGTCGTTGATGAAGATCTGCGGGAACGTCGTGCCGCCGTGCGCCTTCTCGATCATCACCTGCCGAACCGTCGGATCATAGGTAGCGTCGTGTTCGAGGAAGGACACGCCCTTGGTTTCCAGTAGTTTCTTGGCGGCCGAACAATAACCGCAGAACTGACGCGTATAAATGACCACTGAAGCCATGATCCTGGTTCGCTCCTTCGCCGGCAACCGTGCCGGACAACTGATTGTCATATAGGACCGGATATGGCTCTTGCAAAGGTCAAAACCGTGACCGGCCCGGCTCCCGCCCGTTTCAGAGCGCGGGTCGCTGCCGAGACGGTTGCACCGGTCGTATATACATCGTCTACGAGAACGACGCTTTTCCCACGGAGACCCGCTTTGCCGCTTTCCGAGACCGCGAAGGCGCCGCGCACATTGTCTTCACGGGCCTGCCGGGCAAGACCCACCTGCCGGCTCGTGCGTCGGATACGCATGAGCACATCGGCCTGGTAAGGCCTGCCGGAGAGCCGCGCTATGGCCCGTGCCAGTTCCGCCGATTGGTTGAACCTGCGCCTCCAGAGCCGAAAGGCATGCAATGGCACCGGAACGATCGCGTCGGCCGAGGCCACCGCACCATCGCTCGCCCGGATCATCCACTCCGCCATCATCGGCGCGAGATCGGTGCGGTCGCGATACTTCAGCCCATGCACCAGATCGCGGGCGATGCCCTCATGGATTGCGACCGACCGCAGACGATCGAATGCGGGCGGATTGGCAATGGCTTCCGGCGAAACCGAGCCCGGCCCATGGTCGACCGAAAACGGTGTCCCGAGAACATCACAATAGGGGCGCTCGATCAGCGGCAGGGTCGACCAGCAAGGCGCGCAAACCGCGCGATGATTGCCAACCATTCGGCCGCAGCCGCAGCAGACTGGCGGATAAACGAGATCGACGACCCCGAAGACGAGCCCCCGCAGAACGCGCCCCCACCCCTCCTCCGGAAACCGCGGTCTCTCCCATGCCATGCTGTTGACTTTGAACCTCCGAAGGTCTCTTTGCTGGCGAGCTTGCGGAGACAGTATCGTGGAAAAAATCTTTGACCAGAGCCTCGTTGAGGCACATCGGGCAAGAGCGCTCAGAAACGCCGATCCGAAAGCCGGCTTCCTTCTCGATATCGTCGCACAGGAACTCGCCGAACGGGTCAGCGTGGTCGAACGTCACTTCGACCGCGCGCTGGAACTGCACGGCTATACCGGGCAAACGGCGCGGAACCTCATGGCAACCGGCAAGATCGGTGCCGTTGAGCGCGTGGAAACGGATGCGCGTTTTGGCTCCGACCAGGCACCGGTAACGATCGCCTCGCTCGAAGAGGTTCCGGGCAAAGCGGAGAGCTTCAACCTGGTGGTTTCGCCGCTGTCCCTGCACCTGACCAATGACACGCCGGGCGCCTTCATCCAGGTTCGTCGGGCGCTGCAACCCGACGGGCTCTTTCTCGCCGCCATCCCCGGCAGCGGCACGCTGCAGGAACTGCGCGAGGCGCTTCTGGCCGCCGAGGCGGAGTTGACGGGCGGCGCCAGTCCGCGAGTCATTCCCTTCGCCGACGTCCGTGATATCGGCGCCCTGCTGCAACGCGCCGGTTTCGCGCTGCCGGTCGCCGACACAGAAACCTACACGGTGCGTTACGATTCGCTGTTTGCCCTGATCCGCGACTTGCGCGCCATGGGCATGACCAGTCCACTCACGGCACGAAGCCGCGTGCCCGTCTCGCGGCGCTTCTTCCTGCGGGCCGCGGAAATCTATGCCGAACGTTTCTCCGACCCGGACGGCCGCGTTCGCGCGACATTCTCGATCATCTACCTGTCCGGCTGGGCACCGCATGAAAGCCAGCAGAAGCCGTTGAAACCAGGCTCGGCGAAGCAGCGGCTTTCGACTGCACTCGGCACGAAGGAGCAGCCGCTCTGACGGACGACGGCGGCGTTCGTTCCGGCGAGGTCTTCAGACCTGTGCGTTCTGGAATGTCGTCGCCAGCAGGTTGAGGACGGCGGTGAGCGCGTCGCGGACCTGTTCGAGACCAAGAAGCAGGCTGACGGAGATGATGGCAGCGATGAGGCCATACTCGACCGCGGTGGCAGCGCTTGCGTCGCGAAAGAGGCGTCTCAGCTTTTCCATGCGTCCCCAGTCTGGTTCGTGTTCCGAAACGCACCGGAAAACCCGGATGGCGTTAGGTCAGCACCCGCTCTTGCGGCCGTCCGCATCGATGATGCAGACCGCCCCAGGCATTTCCTGCAGCACGCTGCGCCGTACCGTGTAGCGCTTGGTAGTCCCGCTCGAAGGGATGGAGCCGGTGGAAATGTTGTCGTAGTCGACGGGCGTGTTCGCCATGATGCGCCTGTCGTTCTTTGAAGACAGCATCGGCGTGAGGATCAGCGTCAGCGCGATCACTGCCGTTCCAAACAGCAGGGACAGATTGAGCACACCCGTCCGGCGGGACTGATTGTTCATCAGATCCTTTTCCTGAACCGTGCTCCAGAAATCGTCGTCCACCATCCCAGCCTCACAAACGCACAAAGCACGGCGAACGCAAGCGCCCTTCCCAAGCTTGGTTCCACCGTACTGCCTGAAATCAATACGCTGTTCACCAACAATGCGTACCGAAAAAATGAATTGGGCTATCTTTGCGCGAGGGAGATAAACGATCGATTAATAATCGATCAGATTTCGGGTAGGTTCAGAGCAAATCCATAAGAAACGGTATCAACGGCTCATCCGCCGGCGGCATCGGATAGTCGCGCAAGGCCTTCGGCCGCACCCATTTGATCGCCTGGCCTTCCCTCCCCGTCGCCACCCCTTCGTAACGCCGGCAGATATAGAGCGGCATCAGCAAATGGAAGTCCTCATAGGTGTGACTGGCGAAGGTCAGCGGCGCGAGACAGGCGACCTTGGTGCGGATGCCGAGTTCCTCGTCCAATTCACGGATCAGGGTTTCCTCGGGCGTCTCGCCGGCCTCGACCTTGCCGCCCGGAAACTCCCATAGACCGGCCAGCGATTTGCCTTCCGGCCGCTGCGCCAGCAGGATACGGCCGTCGGCATCGACCAGAGCACAGGCGGCAACGAGCACGATCTTCTTTCCGTTGACGTCCATGACCTCAAGCCCCAGGCGCTCTGTAGATGTAGCTGTAGACTTCGGAGAAACCGGCGCCACGATAGAGTGCCAGCGCCGCGCTGTTCTCCGCCTCGACCTGCAGCCAGGCTTTCCTGGCGCCGCGCAGCCGCGCCCAACGCAAGCAGACGTCGAGCATCGCCTTGCCGACGCCGCGCCCGCGGACCCGTGCGTCCACGGCAAACTGCATGATGCCGGCGAGATCGTTGTCCTGAACGACGAGAGCCACGGCGGTAGGCCCGGTCTCGGCATCTTCGAACAGGAAGAGGCCGCTTTCCGGCTTGATCGCACTGATGATCTCGGCGAGCGCGGCCTTTCTCTTCGGATCGCCCTTGGCGATACCGATACAGGCATCGACGAAGCGGCCGGTGTCCTTGATCGGCAGATGGTCGATGCCGCCGCCGAATTCACGCTCGGCAAGATCGGTCGTCATCACCAGGCTGCGACTGAATGCCGTCCAGCCTTCCGCATCCATATGGGCAACGAGTTGCGGCGGGGTCAGCGGCGTCTGGCGCACGGTCAGGGATCGACCGTAGTCGGCAAAACGCCTGGCCGCCTTTTCAAGGCGCGCCGGGATGTCGCGACAGTCGGATGGATCGAGCGGGTTGACGGAGTTGAGACGCTTGGAATCATGCCCAGCATTGAGCCGGATCAGCCAGCTGCCGTCATATTGCACTGACGCTGCCGGCCAAGCCCGGAAGCCCACGGCTTCGAGACGGCGCACGCTCGGGAGATCAACCATTACCGCTTCCCCACCTTCGGCCGCGACGTTGCCCGCCGGCCGGGTATCACTCGATGTCATCTTGTTACCCCTACTGCATGCCTCCTCAAATCGACCACGATTTAAGGAGGCATGTAGAAAATCAAAGTTCTACAGCGACCTTTGCGCGTCTGGTGAGACGCGCGGCGCTATAGTCAGGCTGGACCGGAACCTCAGCTCCGGTAGTCGCCGTTGATCTCGACATATTCCTTCGTCAGGTCGCAGGTATAGACCGTAGCGCGGCCGGACCCGAGGCCGATGTCGACGCGGATGGCGATGTCCTCGGCCTTCATGACGGCAGTGGCTGCCGCTTCCGAATAGGTGGGATCACGCTCGCCTTCGACGGCCACGCGCACATCGCCGAACCAAATCGCCAGCCGATCGCGTTCGGCCATCTCACCGGACTTGCCGACAGCCATGACCACGCGCCCCCAATTGGCGTCCTCGCCGGCGACGGCGGTCTTGACGAGCGGCGAGTTGGCGATGGAGAGCGCGATGCGCTTGGCCGCCGCGTCGTTCTCAGCGCCTTCGACCGTGACTTCGACCATCTTGCGCGCGCCTTCGCCATCACGCACAACCTGAAGCGCCAGGTCGCGCAGCAGGTCGTTCAGCGCCAGGCGGAAGGCATCGAGGCGCGGATCGGCCGCGTCGGCGATTGCGGGTTGCCCATCGACTGCCGCCGCACCCGTCGCAAAGAGCATCAGCGTGTCGGAGGTCGACGTGTCGCTGTCGACGGTGACCGAGTTGAAGGTCGGGCCGACGCCGGCCGAAAGCAGAGCCTGCAGCGCTGCCGGGGCAATGTCTGCGTCGGTCACCACGAAGGAGAGCATCGTCGCCATGTCGGGCGCGATCATGCCTGCACCCTTGGCAATACCGTTGATCGTGACCTTGACCCCGCCGATCTCGGCCGTGCGGGTCGCGACCTTCGGATAGGTGTCCGTCGTCATGATCGCCTTGGCGGCTTCGAACCAGAAATCTTCCTTGCCGGCAACAGCCAAATCGTCGAGCACGCCGGCGAACTTGGTTGCATCAAGCGGCTCACCGATGACGCCCGTGGAAGCGAGGAACACTTCGCTTTCCTTGCAGCCGACAGCCTTCGCCGCCGACTTCGCGGTCAGTTCCGTCGCCTCGCGTCCCTTCTTGCCGGTGAAGGCATTGGCGTTGCCGGAGTTGACGACGACGGCGCGGGCGACGCCGCCGGCAAGGTTCTGGCGGCAGAAATCGACCGGAGCGGACGGGCATTTGGAGCGGGTGAAAACGCCGGCGGCGGCGGCCGGCTTGTCGAACACCATCATCAGCACGTCGGTGCGGTTCTTGTACTTGATGCCGGCGGCAGCGGTAGCCATGCGGACACCGCGTACGGACGGCATTTCGGCGAAGGTTTTCGGAGCAAGCGGGGAGACTGAGCCGGACATGGGAAACCTGCTGTGACGTGTTGGGGCCAAAGCATTTCCAGGAAAGCTGCGCAGCGGCCTTCCGTCAGGAAATGCGTAAGAACAAAGATCTGGAGCGGCTTACAACCGAACCCGCTCCCGATCCATCTTGCGACAAATGCCCGAACGGTTTTCACCGCCGGGCATCAGCAAAAAGCGGTGATGGCAGGCCCCGCCAATGGCAGGACCGGCCGATCGAATTACTTGGCTTCCTGAGTTCCCTGCGCCTTGTTGGCCTCGTCATAGGCCTTCTTCAGAGCGGGATCGGAAATCTCGACGCTTGCATCCTTCTTGGCGGCAGCAAGCAGCTCAACGTATTTGTCACGCATGACGAGCTGACGAACCTGCGGCTCGACCTGCTCCAGCGTCGGCGGAGCCTGCGGGCGCTTGTCTTCGACCAGGATCACGTGGAAGCCGAACTGCGTCTTGACCGGGGTCTTGGTGTAGGCGCCCTTTTCGAGGGCGAAGGCAGCCGTTTCGAATTCCGGCACCATGCGGCCCTGGGTGAAGTAGCCGAGATCGCCGCCATCGTCCTTGTTCGGATCGGAAGACTTCGCCTTGGCCAGCTCGACGAAGCTCTTGCCGGCGTCGAGTTCCTTGATGATTTCCTTGGCCTCGTCCTCGGTCTTGACCAGGATATGGCGAGCCTTCACCTCTTCCTGTACCGGGATGGCCGCGACCTCCTTGTCGTAGCGCGCCTTCACCTCTTCCTTGGTGATCGCGTCGACCACGTGCTTCTTGAAGTAGGCGTTGTGCAGTTCGCGCGCGGTCAGGTAGGCGACGCGCTGCTTGAAGGTCGCATCATCCTGCAGACCTTCCTTTTCGGCCGTCTTCGACAGGAGCTTGACGTCGATGATCGCCGACAGCGCGGCGGCGCGCTTCTGCTCTTCCGGCATCTGCTGAAGCTGCGGGTCAAGGCCGCCCAGTGCGAGATTGAGCTCCGACTGATGCACTTCCTCGCCGCCAACCTTGGCGATCACCGGATCGGCGTCCTCCGCCCGCGCGCCACCATGAGCGGCCATTGCCGCAACCAGTGCCGCAGCAGCCAGGGTTTTCAACTTGGACATGCTCACTAACCTTTCACTTTGGCCTTCCGCGCGATTGCGTCCGGCTCGTAGCGGCTGCACACCACCAGAATGTGGCGGTTCTGTAGCCGTCCGGCAGCGCAAGTGCGTTGACATAATTCGACCCCCCTCTTATCTGTCACGCAACCTCGCGTCCAGAACAGTTTCCGGGCGTTTCGCGGCATTGCGCGGTTTTTGCGGCGCGGCCATGGGACCCCAGGCAACAAAAAAGAAAGGACCATCCGTATGGTCAGTCTCGGCGGCCTAGCCCGCAAGTTGTTTGGTTCCGCCAATGATCGCCGCGTCCGCGGCTACCAGGGTCGGGTGGATGCCATCAACGCTCTTGAAGCCGAAACGAAGGCTTTGTCGGATGAGGCGCTCGCAGCCAAGACGGTGCAATTCCGCAAGCAGCTGGAAGAGGGCAAGACGCTCGACGATCTCCTGGTACCGGCCTTTGCGGTCGTGCGCGAAGCCGCTCGCCGCGTCCTCGGCCTGCGCCCGTTTGACGTCCAGCTCATCGGCGGCATGATCCTGCACGAACGCGCGATCGCCGAAATGAAGACCGGTGAAGGCAAGACCCTCGTCGCGACCCTCCCCGTCTACCTCAATGCACTTGCCGGCAAGGGCGTACACGTCGTCACTGTCAACGACTACCTCGCCCAGCGCGACGCCGGCACCATGGGCCGCATCTACGGCTTCCTCGGCATGACGACCGGCGTCATCGTCCACGGCCTGACCGACGAGCAGCGCCGCGACGCCTACGCCTGCGACATCACCTATGCGACCAATAACGAACTCGGCTTCGACTATCTGCGCGACAACATGAAGTACGAACGCGGACAGATGGTCCAGCGCGGTCACTTCTTCGCCATCGTCGACGAGGTGGACTCGATCCTGGTCGACGAAGCCCGCACGCCGCTGATCATCTCCGGTCCGCTCGACGACCGCTCCGATCTCTACAACACGATCAACGATTTCATCCCGCTGCTTTCGCCCGAGGACTACGAAATCGACGAGAAGCAGCGCTCCGCCAACTTCTCGGAAGAAGGCACGGAGAAGCTCGAGAACCTGCTGCGTCAGGCGGGTCTCCTGAAGGGTGAAACGCTCTACGACATCGAAAACGTCGCGATCGTCCATCACGTCAACAACGCGTTGAAGGCCCACAAGCTCTTCACCCGCGACAAGGACTACATCGTCCGCAACGGCGAGATCGTCATCATCGACGAGTTCACCGGCCGCATGATGCCGGGACGGCGCTATTCCGAAGGCCAGCACCAGGCGCTCGAAGCCAAGGAAAAGGTGCAGATCCAGCCAGAGAACCAGACGCTCGCCTCGATCACCTTCCAGAACTATTTCCGCATGTATTCCAAGCTTGCAGGCATGACCGGTACGGCGGCGACCGAAGCGGAAGAGTTCGGCAACATCTACGGCCTCGAAGTGGTAGAAGTGCCGACCAACCTGCCGATCAAGCGTATCGACGAGGACGACGAGGTCTATCGTACCCAGGGCGAAAAGCTGAAAGCCATCATCGACGAGATCAAGTCGGCACACGAGCGCGGCCAGCCGATGCTGGTCGGCACGACCTCGATCGAAAAATCCGAACAGCTTGCCGATCTCCTCAAGAAGTCCGGCTTCGGCAAGTTCCAGGTGCTGAACGCACGCTACCACGAGCAGGAAGCCTTTATCGTCGCGCAGGCCGGTGTTCCGGGCGCGGTGACGATCGCCACCAACATGGCTGGTCGCGGTACCGACATCCAGCTCGGCGGCAACGTCGACATGCGCATCCAGCAGGAGCTTGCCGACGTCGAGCCGGGTCCGGAGCGCGACCAGCGCATCGAAGCGATCCGCGCCGAAGTGCAGAAGCTGAAGGAGCAGGCGCTTGCTGCCGGCGGCCTCTACGTTCTCGCGACCGAGCGTCACGAGAGCCGCCGCATCGACAACCAGCTTCGCGGCCGTTCCGGTCGTCAGGGCGACCCGGGCCGTTCGAAGTTCTATCTGTCGCTCCAGGACGACCTGATGCGCATCTTCGGCTCTGACCGCATGGACAGCATGCTGCAGAAGCTCGGCCTCAAGGAAGGCGAAGCGATCGTCCATCCCTGGATCAACAAGGCGCTCGAGCGCGCCCAGAAGAAGGTCGAAGCGCGCAACTTCGACATCCGCAAGAACCTCCTGAAATACGACGACGTTCTCAACGATCAGCGCAAGGTGATCTTCGAGCAGCGCATTGAGCTGATGGATGCCGAAAACGTCACGGAAACCGTGACCGATATGCGCACCGAAGTCATCGAGGACATGGTCAGCAAGCGCATCCCAGAGCGCGCCTACGCCGAGCAGTGGGACGTCGAGGGCCTGAAGGCCGACGTTCAGCAATACCTCAATCTCGACCTGCCGGTCGTTGAATGGGCTGCCGAGGAGGGCATCGACGAGGCCGATATTCTCGAACGCGTCACCGCCGCTGCCGAGAAGGAAGCGGCAGATCGCGCCGAACGCTTCGGCCTCGAGATCATGCAATATGTCGAACGCTCGGTCGTGCTGCAGACGCTCGACCATCTCTGGCGCGAGCATATCGTCAACCTCGACCACCTGCGCTCGGTCATCGGCTTCCGCGGCTACGCACAGCGCGATCCGCTGCAGGAATACAAGTCCGAGGCCTTCGAACTGTTCCAGGCCCTGCTCGGCAACCTGCGCCAGGCGGTAACCGCACAACTCATGCGCGTCGAACTGGTGCGCGAAGCAGCCGAAGCGCCGCAGCCGGCACCGCCGGTCATGCATGGCCACCATATCGATCCGCTGACCGGCGAAGACGATTTCGGTGGCGGCGCTGGAACGCTTCTGGCCCCCGCTCCCGTGCAACGCGATGCGAAGGATCCGTCGACTTGGGGCAAGGTCTCGCGCAACGAACTTTGCCCCTGCGGTTCCGGCAAGAAGTACAAGCACTGCCACGGCGTCTACGAGGCATAAGCGAGACAAGGGATAGCTTGGGTTTCGCGCCCATGCCCTTTGCAGGAAATGCCGCCTTCGGCGGCATTTTCGTTTCCGGTTACCGCGTCCCAAGGCGCAGAGGCGGGCAGCGGCTATCAGAAACTCAAGCGCAAACAGCCGATCTGAAAGCCCTTACCGATCGAACGACTTGGCGTAGGCGATCAGGTTTTCGAGCGCGTGAATGCCCGTGCGATTGATGTGGCGGCGGCCGAGCGTTGTGTTGATGCGGAAGGCGAGCTCTTCGGCATCGGCCGTTTTCAGATCAGAAAGCCGCTCGATGCCGATCTCCTCGAGATAGCCGATCATGCGTGGGCCGATCGATTTCGCCCGCATCATCCGTTCTCGCTCACCATCGCTTATCGGCATGGCCTTGTCTCGCCAATACAACCGCACTGAACCGTTTGTTAACGCTGTTCTGGCAGTAGTGAAACCCTGTATTGCGTAATCTCAGGGTGTTCTCGTGTTCATGGCGGTATGTCAAACGGCCGGACGAATGCTGCCGTCGGCGATGAAACACCGCTTGTCCGCGATGATCGGCGCGGTTGTTGCCATCTTGAGCGGCTCCGACCTGAAGAACACGGCTCGCCGCATGGCGCTCGTCGCCTTCACGGTTCGCATCCTCAGCGCAGCCATCGCTTTCCTGTCGCAGATCATCCTGGCCCGGATGATGGGCGAGTTCGAATACGGCATCTTCGTCTTCGTCTGGGTCCTGGTGATCCTGTTCGGCAGCCTCTCCTGCGTCGGCTTCCATTCCGTCGTGATCCGCTTCCTGCCGGAATATCAGGCGACTGCCGCGCTCGACGAAATCCGCGGCGTGACGACGACAGTGCGTGTTTTCGCCCTCACCTCCGCCACCGCGGTCGCCGTCGTCGGCTTGCTCGGCATCTGGCTCTTTTCAGAGCACATCGAGGCCTATTATCTCGTGCCGCTCCATCTCGGCCTCTTCACCCTACCCATGATCGCCCTTGGCGACGTCATGGACGGAACGTCGCGGGCCCATGGCTGGGCGCTCTCCGCCATGAGCCCCACCTTCATCATTCGCCCGCTGCTGGTCCTCGCCTTCATGGTGCTGGCGGTCTCGGCGGGCGCGCAGCACACGGCGCAAACCGCCATGGTCGCGGCCATGGCCGCCGCCTATGTCACCACCGTCTCGCAGTTCCTCGTGCTGACCTATCGTCTCCGCTCACGCTACGTGGAAGGGCCCCGGCGGATCGAGCTTGGCCGCTGGCTCCGGGTTTCGATCCCCATCTTCCTGGTCGATGGTTTCGGCTTTCTGCTGACCAATTCCGACGTCGTGATCGTCGGCCTCTATCTCGATCCCGATGACGTTGCGATCTATTTCGCCGCCGCCAAGACCATGGCGCTGGTGCACTTCGTCATGTTCGCCGTCAAGGCGGCGGCCGGCCCCCGCGTTTCGAACGCCATGGCCCGTGACCGCAGGCAGCTCGCGGGTATCGCGATCGAAAGCGCGCGTTGGGCCTTCTGGCCGTCGCTGCTGGTCGGCGCGCTGGTCCTGCTCGCAGGCCCGTTCCTGCTCTCGCTCTTCGGGCCTGCCTTCGTCACCGGCATGCCTTTGATGATGATCCTCTTCGGCGGCATTCTCGCCAAGGCCTTCGTCGGGCCGGCGGAAACGCTTCTGACCATGGCGGGCCAGCAGACGCTCTGCGTGATCCTTTACGCCGGCGCGCTGGTCGCCAACATCGCACTCAATCTCAGCCTCATCCCTCTCCTCGGACTGACCGGCGCCGCCCTTGCAACCGCAGGTGCAATGTTCGTCGAGGCGATGTTGCTGCATATCGCCGTCCGGCATACCTTTGGCTTCGCGCTCTTCGCCTTTGCGAGCGTGCGGGCCGGCAATGATAACAACGGGACTGTCCATCCATGATCGGCAATACCAATCTTCCGAGCGATGCAAACAGCCGGGCCGCCCGAGTCCTTGGCGGTCTGGCGCAACCTGGCGATGCAGGCCCGACCGCGGAACATATGATCGAAGTCGGCCGTCCTGGACGCCATCTCGCCATCTACCCGGCGAAGGCCGGCTACGATCTGCAGCGCGAACTCGACTTCCTGTCGAACCGGGCCCTGGAACCGAACGTTTTCTTCACCGGGCGCTTTCTTGCCCCCGCAATGCCCCGTCTCGAAGACCGGGTGATCCGCCTTGCGATCATGCGTGACAACGATGAACGCCGCAGCCGGCTGCGGTTTCTGATGCCGTTTTCGATCGAGAAGCCGGGCTTCTCGATCGGCGCGCCGATCATTCGCGCGTGGTCGAACCCTTTCGGTCCGCTCGGCGTCCCGCTGCTTGACGCAGAGGATGCGGCAGAGACCCTCGACAATCTGTTCGAGGCCTTTGCCGCCCCCTCCGGCGGCTTGCCCTCGGTGCTCGTCCTTCCCGACATGCGCCTCAACGGCAAGGTGGCCCGCCTCACCCGCGCCGTCGCCATCGGCCGCAACCTGCCGCTGACGGTAACGGATACCCACAGCCGCCCCATGCTCGAAAGCCTGCTCGACGGGCCGACCTATCTGCGCAACGCCATCAGCCCGGCGCATTTCCGCGAGTTGCGGCGGCAGTGGAACAACCTGGAAAAACAGGGCGCGCTGAACTATTCCGTCGCCCGCCAACCCGCCGAGATCCGCCTGCGCATGGAGGAATTCCTGGCGCTCGAAGCGTCCGGATGGAAGGGAAAGGGGCGCAGCGCCATGGTGCTCGACCGGTTCCGTGCGGCCTTTGCCCGCGAAGCGATCACCAATCTTGCCGATGGCGACAGCGTGCGCATCCACACGCTCGACCTCGATGGCCGGGCGATCGCATCCATGGTGGTGTTCCTGATGTCGGGCGAGGCCTATACCTGGAAGACGGCCTATGACGAACGCTATGCCAAGTTCTCCCCGGGCAAGCTGCTGCTGGCCGAGCTGACGGAATGGCATCTCGACGATGCCAACATCGCCCGCTCCGATTCCTGCGCCGTGCCGGATCACCCGGTCATGAGCCGCTTCTGGCAGGAGCGCGAGGAGATGGGCACGCTGGTCATCGGCCTTGAGCAGACCCGTGACCGCGAAGTGCGCCAGGTCGCGGCCCAGCTCCACCTCTACCGCAACACCCGCAACATGGCGCGCATGCTGCGCGACAAGATCAAGGCACTGGCCGGGCGCTAAATTGAGAGCCGTTCCGGCTAAGCCGCGCGGCCGGCCGCGGCCTCAGTCGCCGCGCGCCTCCGCTGCTGCCCGTTCACGCAGGAACCGTCTGATAACCTTGCCCGAGGTCGTCAGCGGCAAGCTGTCGACGAAGGTGATTTCGCGCGGATACTCGTGCATCGACAGCCGGGTTTTCACCCACTCGCGAATGGACGCCGCGACCCGCTCGTCACCATCGACGCCGGGCCGCAGGACGACAAAGGCCTTGACGATCTCCGTGCGGACGGGATCGGGTTTGCCGACAGCAGCGGCCAGCTGCACATCCGGGTGACCGGCAAGGCAATCCTCGATTTCGCCGGGACCGATGCGGTAACCCGACGAGGTGATGACGTCGTCATCGCGGCCGAAGAAGGTGAAATACCCCTCCTCGTCCATCACGCCCTGGTCGCCCGTCGTCATCCAGTCGCCGATGAACTTCTTCTCGGTCGCCTCATCGTTCCCCCAATAGCCGAGGAACATCACCGGATCCGGCCGCTTCACCGCCACCTGGCCGACACTGCCGGGCGGCAGTTCGTGACCCTCGCCGTCGATGATCGCCACCCGGTGGCCGGGTGCCGCCTTGCCCATCGATCCAGGCTTGACGACGCCGAGATCGGCGGCCGAAGAGATGACGATGTTGCACTCGGTCTGGCCGTAGAACTCGCTCACGTCGAGGCCGAGCGCTGCCTTTGCCCATTCGTAGGTTTCGCGACCGAGGGATTCCCCCGCCGAACCGATGGTCCGGAGATTGAGCCGGTAGCGCTCGCGCGGCCTCTCCACTGCCTTCATCAGCCGGAGCGCCGTCGGCGGGATGAAGGCGTTGCGCACGTCCATCTCTTCCAAGATACGAAACGCCGTATGGGGGTCGAACTTCTGCGCCGGCGACGACACGACGGGCACGCCATGCAGCAGCGACGGCAACAGTGCGTTGAGCAGCCCTCCTGCCCAGGCCCAGTCCGCCGGCGTCCACATCCGGTCGCCAGGCTGCGGCAGGAAGTGATGATGAAACTCGAATCCCGGCAGATGGCCGAGCAGCACCCGGTGCCCGTGCAGCGCGCCCTTCGGCGGCCCCGTGGTGCCCGAGGTGTAGATCATCAAAGCCGGATCGTCCGGGCCGGTATCCGCCGGCACGAAGCCAACGGGATCACGCGAGGCAAGCGAAGAAAAGGCGATCGTACCCGGCTGCGGCTGATCTTCCGCCAGCACGACCAGACGCAGCTCCGGCAACCGATCCCGGATTGCGGCCACGCGCTCGAAGCCAAAGTTGTTGGTGACGACAGCCGAAACACCGGCGTCACGCAGCCGGTATTCGAGCGCCTCGACACCGAAGAGAAGTGCCAGCGGCAGCGCGATGGCGCCGAGCTTATAGATCCCCGCGTGGGCGATCGCCGCTTCAAAGCCCTGCGGCAAAAGGATCGCGACCCGCTCGCCGGGCGCAATGCCCTCGCCTGAGAGCCCTTTTGCAAAGGCGGAAGATTGCCGGGCGAACGCGCCATAGGTCAGTGCCCGATGGGCGCCATCGGGGTCGAAATGCTGAAGACAGACGCGCTCCGGCTCGCGTGCGGCCCAGGCGTCGCTGACCGCGACGCCGATATTGAACTTTTCCGGGATCTGCCAGCGGAAGGCGCGGTAGAGTTCGTCGTAGGTCTCGATTTTCGGTAACATGACGCTGCCATGATAGATTTGTGCTGCAGCGCACCTAACACCTTCGTCAGCGTCTGTTCAATGACCGCGGTGGCGGTCAGGCATGTGGGACCGACGATGGGATGTGAAGAAAGTGTATTGTGGTGGTGCCCCATGCCGGGGTCGAACCAGCACTCCTTTCGGAACTCGATTTTGAGTCGAGCGCGTCTACCAATTCCGCCAATGGGGCTCAGGGAAATGCGATATCAGCGGCTCGGATTTACACGAAGGATTTCGCGATGGTCAACCATCATTTTCAAGATGCCACGCGGACAATCACGAAAGCGTGCGGACCTGTCGCGGCCACCCACGATTTACAGCGCGCGCGATCCTGCCTAAGAAGACGCCATCCAGTTTGCACTGCGGCAGGTGCCGGTTCCATAGGCCTGCCGCCCCCGAGGTATAGATGATCGACGCCGCCACCCAATCCCGCCAACATCTGCTGATCGCCATTGTCGTGACCCTCGGCATGGCGGCAACCGTCGGCGGGGCGCTCGGCTTCGAGCATATTGGCGGCTATATCCCCTGCGCGCTCTGCCTGCTGCAGCGCGACCCCTATTACTGGGGCATTCCGATCGGCATCCTCGCCATCATCACCAGCGCGCTGAAACTGCCCGTGTGGCTGACGCGCACGCTGCTCGGCGTCGTCGGCATCCTGATGCTCCTCGGTGCCGGCATGGGCGCCTATCACGCCGGCGCCGAATGGCATTTCTGGGAAGGGCCATCCACCTGCGCCACGACGGCGCAGGGCGTGTCGTCCAATGTCGGCGACCTGCTCGGCGATCTCGATTCGAAGCATGCCCCGTCCTGCACGGAAGCCGCATTGCGGGTGTTCGGCCTTTCCTTCGCCGGATGGAACGTGATCGCCAGCCTGATCCTCGCAGCGATCGCGCTTCGCGGCGCTGCAAGGGCGCGCTGATCCCGGATCGCTCCAGGAAAACGGACACCATCGCGTGACAACCCGACGAGGGGTTGGCGAACGCACGCACCTGCCCTGCTCCCGCTTCCGGGCTTGATCCGGCAAGAAGGCACGAACAGCGTCAGGGCTGCAGTTCGACGTCCCAGTAGAGATAGTCCATCCAGCTTTCATGCAGATGGTTCGGCGGAAAGAGCCGGCCGTTGTTGTGCAGGTCCTGTACCGTCGGCTGGTAGGGCCTCTGGTGCGGGAACATGCCGGCCTGCTTCGGCAGCTTGCTGCCCTTGCGCAGATTGCAGGGAGAGCAGGCTGCGACGACGTTGTCCCATGTCGTCTGGCCGCCGTGAGCGCGGGGCACCACGTGATCGAAGGTGAGATCGTCGGGCGAACCGCAATACTGGCATTCGAATTTATCGCGCAGGAACACGTTGAACCGGGTGAAGGCCGGGTGGCGCGAGGGCTGCACGTAGCTCTTGAGGCAAACAACGCTCGGCAGTCGCATCGAGAAACTCGGAGACGACACCGAATGTTCGTACTCGGCAAGGATGTTTACACGGTCAAGGAAGACTGCCTTGATCGCGTCCTGCCAGGACCAAAGCGACAAGGGGTAGTAACTCAGCGGCCGATAGTCAGCGTTCAAGACGAGCGCTGGTAAGGCCTGTGGTGAGACTGCAATCGTCAAGCGTATTCTCCTGATCGATTCGGCATCTGCACCTTCTATATTAGGCCCGTTGCAACAGGATTGTGAAGCCGGAAAGAAAAATGCGCTCGCTGGATTCGCTTTTTCCTTCAAGGTGTCACAGGAACAGCATCGCGGCGCATTTCCTGTGCGTAATAGGCCCAGAAGAGCCGCGCGGCGACGCTGCGCCAGGGCGACCAGGAGGCGGCGAGCGAATCAATTTCGCGTGCGGTCGGGCGCAATTCGAGACCGAGGCCGTGGCCGATCGCGTTCTGCAGCGCGACGTCGCCGGAGGGGAAGACGTCCGGGTGGCCGGCGCAAAACAAGAGATAGACCTCCGCAGTCCAGCGTCCCACGCCCTTGATCGCCGTCAGATCCCGGATCGCCTCGGTCGCTTCGGCGTCGCAGATCGCATCGAGATCGATCTCGCCTCCGACCACCACATCGGCGACACGACGCAGCGCATCCGCCTTGGCGCGTGAAAGACCGATTGCGCGGCAGTCCTCGTCGCTGAGCGAAATCACCCCTGATGCCGTGACCTCGCCGAGCCTCTCCTCCATCCGCCGCCAGATCGCCGCGGCACTCGCCTTCGAGACCATCTGCGACACGATGATGCTGGCAAGGCCGCGATAGCCGGGATCGGTTCGCCGGAGCGGCACCGGCCCGGCCTTGGCGACCACGTGCTCCAGGCGCGCATCCAGCATCACCAGACCGGAAAGCCCGGCTTCGATATCCTCATGTGTCCGGATGATCCGCATGACGCCTCCACAAAGCGGATGATTTTTATACCCCTTCCATGGCAAAGGAAAAGGATGCCAGACACGCCACCCGTTTTCCGCTTTGCCCCCAGCCCGAACGGCCTGCTTCACCTCGGCCATGCGCTTTCCGCGGTGCTGAACCACGACATGGCGAAGGCCACGAACGGCCGCTTCCTGCTGCGCATCGAGGATATCGACCAGACCCGTTGCCGCCCGGAATTCGAGGTCGCCATCTCCAGGGATCTCGCCTGGCTCGGCCTTAACTGGGAGCGCCCCGTGCGCCGCCAGTCGGACCACCTCGATGCCTATGCGTCAGCGCTCGAACGGCTGAACGAGCTCGGCGTGGTCTACCCTTCGGTCATGACCCGCGGCGAGATCAAGGCGGCCGTCGCCGAGGCCGAGGCCGACGGCCGGACCTGGCCGCGCGATCCGGACGGCACACCGCTCTATCCCGGTCGCGAACGCATCTATTCAGCAAGCGAGCGAGCAGCCTTGCTCGCAAGCGGCAGAGCCTATGCCTGGCGGCTCGACATGCAGAAGGCGATCAGCCTCCTCGGGGGAATCCCTCTCACCTGGGACGAGAGTGGCGCCGGGCCAATGGGCGAAGCCGGCGTCATCCTGGCCGACCCCGCCGCCTGGGGCGACGTCATCCTGTCGCGCTCCGATGCACCGTCGAGCTACCATCTGTCCGTCGTCGTCGATGATGCGCTGCAGGGCATCACCCATGTCGTGCGCGGCCGCGATCTCTATCATGCGACTTCCGTGCACCGGCTGCTGCAGCGGCTTCTGGACCTGCCGCAGCCGCTTTATCACCACCACCGGCTGATCCTCGGACCGGATGGCCGCAAACTGTCCAAGAGTAACCAGGATACCGGCATTGCGGCTTTCCGCGCCGCCGGCCGCACTCCGGAAGAGGTCCGGGCGTTAATCGTCTAAATCCTGTTCTTCGCGAACGGCCTCGTTTCCATTGCGGAACTGAAAGCTCCGCCGCACCATGCGCTTGACCCGGTATTTCAGGATCGCGGCATTGATCTCGGCGCCGATGATGAAGATGGCCGCGATCATGTAGAGGAACACGAGCACGATCATGATCGACGCTAGGCCCGCATAGGTCGAGACATAGGTGGCGAAGGTCGCGAGATAGGAAGCGAAGGCGTAGGCGCCGATCGTCCAGCAGATGAGCGTAAGCACAATGCCGGGGAGCACGTCGACCACCTTGCGGTGGCCGTCGGGCAGCCAGAGATGCGACACCAGAAGTCCACCGGTCAAGACGACCAGAGCGAGCGGCAGGCTCCAGTTGTCGACGGTTGCCAGGACGCCGCCGAACCAGGGCCACCATTCTCCGGCGTAACGCACCGCCAGCGGCACTGCGACCAGGAGGATGCTGAGCGCCGCCAGGATCAGCACGCCGGCGAGCACGAAGCCAAGGCTCGCGAGCCGGGTCACGTACCAGTAGCGGCTTTCACTCACGCGGTAGGCGCGGTTCAGCGAGACGCGCAGCGCCTCCACGCCGTTGGAGGCGAAATAGGCCGCGGCTAGAACGGAAACGGTCAAAAGTCCACCGCGCGGGATCGTCAACACCCGTACGATCTCGTCGGCGACAGGCTTGGCGATGGATTCGGGCCAGGCGTCGAATATCAGGTGCACGGCCGTTTCGGCGAACTGATCGGCGCCGAGAAAGCTGCCAAGTGCGGTGCCGAAGATCAGAAAGGGAAAGACGGCAAGCAGCGACGACAGAGCCACGTGGCTCGCCATCGCCCAACCGTCATCAAGGCTGAAATGCCAGAGCGCATCGAACACGACTTTCCAGGTGATGCGTATGAACGCTGGCATTCCATTCCAATCCTAAAGGGCCCGAGACCGCACACTCCGGCGCCGCCGTCCGGTACCGTTTCCTTGGCTTGACACGATCGCAATGGCGACAACGCTGGCGGGTTCCGGCTTGCGCAATTCAATTGTATCCCGCCGATGAATATGGGAAACGGAGGCAGGATTTCTACAGGAATCGATCGGATGACTGATCGCCCCACAATCATTGTCACCGGATGTTCGTCCGGGATCGGCGCCTATTGCGCGCGCGCGCTCCATGCCGATGGCTGGCGGGTCTTTGCCACCGTGCGTCGGGAAGAAGACCGCCAGTCTCTTGAGGCCGAAGGCATCGAAACCTTCCTGATGGACTATACCAAGCCGGAAACCATCGCCGCCCTGGCCGACACGGTGCTCGCGCTTTCCGGCGGACGGATCGACGCGCTGTTCAACAATGGCGCCTATGGCCAGGCGGGTGCGGTCGAGGATCTGCCGACCGAAGCGCTTCGGCTCCAGTTCGAAACCAACGTCATCGGCTGGCATGACCTGACGCGGCGGGTGATCCCGGCCATGCGGGCGCGTGGCAGCGGCCGCATCGTGCAATGCTCCTCCATCCTCGGCATCGTGCCCTATCGCTGGCGCGGCGCCTACAACGCCTCCAAGTTTGCAATCGAGGGGCTGTCGCTCACCCTCAAGATGGAACTTGCCGGCAGCGGCATCGAGGTGAGCCTCATCGAGCCCGGGCCGATCGCCTCCAAATTCACGACCAACGCGATCGCCTATATCGAACGCTTCATCGACCTCAAGAATTCGGTGCACCGCGTTGAATACGAACGACAGATGCGGCGCCTCCGGGGCGAGAGCAAACCCGCCCCCGGCAAGCTCGGCCCGGATGCGGTTTATGCGGTTTTGAAGCACGCGCTGGCAGCAAAGAAACCCAAACCGCACTATATTGTAACAAGGCCCGCCAGGCAGGGCGCGCTTCTGAAAAAACTCCTGCCGGCTGCATTGTTTTATCGCATCATCGGCCGACTTGGCTGAAGTAGAATTGCAAGGAAGAGTTCGATGTCCAGCTTCTTTACCGGCCTGACCCTGTTCATCATGGGCTTGGTCGTGATCGTTCTGATCCGTGGTCTCCTGAACATGGCGAAGGGCGGCAGCGGCAACACCTCCAACAAGCTGATGCAGGCACGTGTACTGTTGCAGGCGATCGCGATCGTCCTGATCATGGTGACGCTGTGGCTCACCGGCGGCGGTCGCCCGACCTAGATGACGCAATTCCGGACGGAAAGCCGTTTCACACCTTTCCTGGAATTGCTCGACCTAGAGACGCAATTCCGGACGGAAAGCCGTTTCACACCTTTCCTGGAATTGCTGAGGATCGTGACGATAGATGGTGAAGCTCAACAAGATCTACACCCGGACGGGTGACAATGGCACCACCGGGCTTGTTGCAGGTCCGCGCCGCCTCAAGAGCGACCTGCGGGTCGATGCCTATGGCGCGGTGGACGAGACCAACGCCTTCGTCGGCCTGGCGCGACAGCACACGGCCGATATGCCGGCGCTCGACGACGCGCTGATGCGGATCCAGAACGACCTCTTCGATCTCGGCGCAGATCTGGCGACGCCGGATACGGGAGAGCCGCCGCAATATGAGCCGCTTCGCATCGTGGCAGCACAGGTGACCTGGCTCGAGACCGAAATCGACCAGCTGAATGCCGAACTCGAACCCTTGCGTTCATTCGTGCTTCCGGCCGGCAGCCCCGCTTCCGCTGCGCTGCATGTCGCCCGCACCGTGGCGCGGCGGGCCGAGCGGCAGATGGTGGCGCTCGCCAATGTCGAAAGCGAGATCGTCAGCGCCGAAGCGATCGCCTACATCAACCGGCTCTCCGATTTCCTGTTTGTCGCGGCGCGCTCGGCAAATGACAGAGGCCAAGCCGACGTCCTTTGGGTTCCCGGAAAAAACAGATAACGTCCGCTTCCATAAAGTTCCCCGCGGGGAACCTTGGCATGATCCGCGCTTCGGGGAGACCGCATGTTCATACCGCTTCACGATACGAACGCCCTGAAGCACATCAAGGTCCAGTATGTCACGATCAGCCTGATCGCCATCAACATCGCCGTCTGGCTGATCACCGGGCCGATCGCCTCGGAAGAGTTCGCCAACGCGGCCATCCTCGGTTTCGGCTATATCCCGGCGCTCACCTTCGACTATGCCCAACTCGACCCCTCGCTGGTCATCGTTCCCGACGGCTTCACCTTCGTCACCTATTCCTTCCTGCATGGCGACGTCATGCATCTGGCGATGAACATGCTGTTTCTCTGGGTGTTCGGCGACAATGTCGAGGATGCGCTCGGGCATTTCCGCTTTCTGCTCTTCTATCTCCTCTGCGCCGCCGCAGGGGCGCTCGCCCATGGGCTCTTCGACCCGGCCTCCGAAGTACCGCTGATTGGCGCCTCCGGCGCGATCTCCGGCGTCGTTGCCGCCTATTTCCTTCTGCATCCGAAGGTGCGGGTCTGGGTTCTGGTGTTCTTCCGCATCCCGCTTCCCCTGCCAGCCGCCATTCCGCTGGCCTTCTGGATCGGCCAGCAGTTCTTCATGCTGGTCGTCGATCCCGGCAGCGGCGTTTCGTGGAGCGCCCATGTCGGCGGCATTGTCGCCGGCCTCGTCCTGGTGGTCATTTTGCGACGCCGCGACGTGCCGCTTTTCGACCGCACCATCGTCACGCCGCGCGCCGTCCGGCACAAGGCGGAGCCGGTTGCGGCCGGACAGGAACTGCCTGCGGATGCGACAAAACCGCCGATGCCCTGGGGACGCCAGACCTGAGCACGCCCTCGCCTCTCCCACGCATTCGACGCGGATTGGGCGCCATTTCAAGGACTTGCCTGCCACTGGCCCTGCCTTGACGGCCTGCAGACAACCGGCCCTGGAGGCCGCTTGCCATTTGTCAGTCTTACGTGTACGTAAACGTCATTCCAATTCTCGGGGTTATATCGATTTAGCGCCATGCACAGCGATTGTAATTGGAGAAAAAACGCGTATCGATGTCGCCAACCGACAATCAGGCGGCTCCGTTAAGGCGCATTTTCCTGCGAAAGCTCTTGGAGGGAAGAATCCATGAAAATACTTGTGACGGTGAAGCGGGTGGTTGACTACAACGTCAAGATCCGCGTGAAGGCAGACGGTTCGGGCGTCGAGCTTGCGAACGTGAAGATGTCGATGAACCCCTTCGACGAAATCTCGGTCGAAGAGGCGCTCAGGCTGAAGGAAGCCGGCAAGGCGAGTGAAGTTATCGTCGTTTCCGTCGGTCCGGCCAAGGCCGAAGAGACGCTCCGCACCGCGCTCGCCATGGGCGCCGACCGCGCCATCCTCGTCGAGACCGAAGACCAGGTCGAGCCGCTCGCCGTCGCCAAGATCGTCAAGGGTGTGGCCGAGGCCGAACAGCCGGGCCTGATCATCGTCGGCAAGCAGGCAATCGACGACGACTCGAACCAGACCGGCCAGATGTTGTCGGCCTTGCTCGGCTGGGCCCAGGGCACCTTTGCCTCCAAGGTCGAGATCGGCGACGGCAAGGCAACCGTGACGCGCGAAGTCGACGGCGGCCTGCAGACGATCGACATCAAGCTGCCGGCGGTGGTCACCACCGACCTGCGCCTCAACGAGCCGCGCTACGCCTCGCTGCCGAACATCATGAAGGCGAAGAAGAAGCCGCTCGACAAGAAGACCCCGGCCGACTTCGGCGTCGACACCGCCGCCCGCCTCAAGGTGCTGAAGACCGAGGAGCCGTCGGGCCGCAAGGCCGGCATCAAGGTCAAGTCGGTCGCCGAGCTCGTCGAGAAGCTCAAGACCGAAGCCGGCGTGCTCTAAGTTCAGCAAAGGGAGATTAAATCATGGCCATTCTTCTTCTGGCTGACCACGACAGCAACCACCTTTCCGACCAGACCGCCAAGGCGCTGACCGCTGCCACCAAGATCGGTGGCGACGTGCATGTGCTGGTTGCTGGTGCCGGCGCCAAGACGGCGGCCGAACAGGCCGCCAAGCTTGCCGGCGTCTCGAAGGTGCTCGTCGCCGACGACGCCTCGCTTGCCAACAACCTCGCCGAGCCCTTAGCAGCGCTGATCGTCTCGCTCGCCGGCAGTTACGACACGATCGTTGCCGCCGCGACCTCGGTCGGCAAGAACGTCATGCCGCGCGTTGCCGCCCTGCTCGACGTCAGCCAGGTCTCGGAAATCATCGAGGTCGTCTCCGCCGACACCTTCAAGCGCCCGATCTATGCCGGCAACGCCATCCAGACGGTGCAGACGACGGAAGCCAAGCGCGTCATCACCGTGCGTACCGCCGCCTTCGCCTCCGCTGCCGAAGACGGTTCGGCTGCGATCGAAACTGTTTCGGCGGCTGCCAACCCGGGCGTCTCCTCGTTCGTCGCCGACGCGCTGTCGTCGTCCGACCGCCCGGAACTGACCTCGGCAAAGATCATCATCTCCGGCGGTCGCGCGCTCGGCTCCTCGGAGAAGTTCCAGGAAGTGATCCTGCCGGTGGCCGACAAGCTCGGTGCCGCCGTCGGTGCTTCGCGCGCCGCCGTCGATGCCGGTTATGCTCCGAACGACTGGCAGGTCGGCCAGACCGGCAAGGTGGTCGCACCCGATCTCTACATCGCCTGCGGCATCTCCGGGGCGATCCAGCATCTCGCCGGCATGAAGGACTCCAAGGTGATCGTCGCGATCAACAAGGACGAGGAGGCGCCGATCTTCCAGGTCGCCGACTACGGCCTCGTCGCCGATCTCTTCGACGCCCTGCCGGAGTTGCAGAAGGCCCTGTAACCCACGGCAAGATCCGCCCGCCGCCGCCCATGAAAAGGGCTGGCAAAAGCGTGGACTTGGCATTAACAATCTACCGGGCCGGCCAAACCGGCCCGGTTTGCGTGTCTGAGGCGGCCTGGCCGCCCACTTGAAGATGGATGTTCGCCGCAATGATCAAGACGGTCGGAGTTATTGGTGCCGGGCAAATGGGCTGCGGCATTGCGCATGTTTCGGCAATCGCCGGATACAAGGTGCAGATCTACGATCTTGCCGCTGAACGGATCGAAGCGGGCCTTGCCACCATCAACGGCAATCTCGCCCGCCAGGTATCCTCCGGCAAGATGACCGACGAGGCGCGCAAGGCGGCGCTTGCGTTGATCAAGGGTTCCTCCGACATCAACGACCTGTCGCAGGCCGACCTCGTGATCGAAGCCGTCACCGAAGACGAAACGATCAAGCGCAAGATCTACGGCCAGGTTTGTCCGATCCTGAAGCCGGAAGCGATTTTGGCGACCAACACCTCTTCCCTGTCGATCACCCGCCTGGCCTCGGCCACCGATCGCCCCGAGCATTTCATGGGCATCCACTTCATGAACCCGGTTCCGGTGATGAAGCTCGTCGAGCTCGTGCGCGGCATCGCCACTGACGAGCAGACCTTCAAGACCGCCAAGGAATTCGTCGCGACGCTCGACAAGACCGTAACGGTCGCCGAAGATTTCCCGGCCTTCATCGTCAACCGCATCCTGCTGCCGATGATCAACGAGGCGATCTATACGCTTTACGAAGGCGTCGGCAGCGTCGAGGCCATCGACACGGCCATGAAGCTTGGCGCCAACCATCCGATGGGCCCGCTGCAGCTTGCCGACTTCATCGGCCTCGATACCTGCCTGTCGATCATGCAGGTGCTCTATGACGGCCTGGCGGATTCGAAGTATCGCCCCTGCCCGCTTCTGGTGAAATATGTCGAAGCCGGTTGGCTCGGCCGCAAGTCTGGCCGCGGCTTCTACGACTATCGTGGCGATGTCCCGGTTCCGACCCGGTAATGCCATCAGCAACTGACAAAAGAACCCGGCGCACCGCCGGGTTTTTCTTTGGGTGAGTTCTGATCCCGCTCAGCTGCCGGCAGCCGGGGCAATCGCCGCGCTGATCAGCGCCTTGGCGTCGTCGCTGTCCCAGGCGGCCGGGCCATTCATCGAGCCGATGAGGCAGCCCTTGTCGTCGAGCAGCAGCGTTGCCGGCAAGCCGAAGGCGAGACCTTCCTTCTTCATGTTGTTGAACACGCCCATAGACGCATCGCGGTAATAGGCAAGCTCATGCACGGCGGTCTCGTCGAGAAACGCCTTCGGCTTCTCGTCGTCGCCGACGTCGATATTGATCGCCACCACTTCGAACTTGTCGCTGCCGAGCGACTTCTGCAGCGCATTCAGCGCCGGCATTTCCTCGCGGCAGGGCACGCACCAGGTGGCCCACAGATTGACGAGCAGGGTCTTGCCGGCGAAAGCCGAGACGCTCGTCGGCTTGCCGTCGGGGCCGTTGAAGTCGAGCGCGATCGGCCGCGGTGACGACGCCGGCGCCATGGCGGCCACCTGCCCCTTCATCAGCGGCGTCAGTGATGCGACCTTGGCTGATGTCAGCGGGCAGCTGGCACTGGCCGTTTCGGTCTGCGCGCCATTGCCAGACCCCGTCTCCTTCACGTATACCGCTGCCGCACCGATGATCACGCCGAACAGGGCGGCGAGCGCGAACAGTTTCACGGCCGGGGGGGATTTCTTCTGGTCGGGCATCTCATTCTCCAAGGCGGGCATTCTTCATGACTGACGGCAATTCCGAGACGAAATCCTCCAACCAGATGTGGGGCGGTCGCTTTGCCTCGGGTCCGGACGCGATCATGGAGGAGATAAATGCCTCGATCGGCTTCGACAAGAAGCTCTATGCCCAGGATATCCGCGGCTCAATAGCGCATGCGACCATGCTGGCGCATCAAGGCATCATTTCGGCTGAAGACAAAGACAAGATCGTTCACGGCCTCAACACGATCCTGTCAGAAATCGAAAGCGGTCAGTTCGAGTTCTCGCGCCGCCTCGAAGACATCCATATGAACATCGAAGCGCGGCTGGCAACGCTGATCGGCCCCTCGGCCGGCCGCCTGCACACCGCCCGTTCGCGCAACGACCAGGTGGCGCTCGACTTCCGCCTCTGGGTCAAGGAAGAGTTGCAGAAGACCGAGAAGGCGCTGACGGCGCTGATCGCCGCCTTCCTCGACCGCGCCGAGGAACATGCCGACACCGTCATGCCCGGCTTCACCCACCTGCAGACGGCCCAGCCCGTCACCTTCGGCCACCATTGCATGGCCTATGTCGAAATGTTCGGCCGCGACCGCTCGCGCGTGCGCCACGCTATCGAGCATATGGACGAAAGCCCGATTGGCGCGGCGGCACTGGCCGGCACCGGTTTCCCGATCGACCGGCACATGACGGCCAAGGCGCTCGGCTTCGCCGGCCCCACCCGCAACTCGATCGACACCGTCTCCGACCGCGACTTCGCGCTCGAATTCCTGTCGATGGCATCGATTGCCGCCACGCACCTGTCGCGTCTCGCCGAAGAGATCGTCATCTGGTCGACGCCGCAATTCGGCTTCATCCGCCTGTCGGATGCGTTTTCGACCGGCTCCTCGATCATGCCGCAGAAGAAGAACCCCGACGCCGCGGAACTGGTGCGCGCCAAGACTGGCCGCATCAACGGTTCGCTGATCGCGCTGCTGACGGTCATGAAGGGCCTGCCGCTCGCCTATTCCAAGGACATGCAGGAAGACAAGGAACAGGTCTTCGACGCCGCCGAAAGCCTCGAACTGGCGATTGCCGCCATGACCGGCATGGTGCGTGACATGACTGTTCGCACCGACCGCATGAAGGCGGCCGCCGGCTCCGGCTATTCGACCGCGACCGATCTTGCCGACTGGCTGGTGCGCGAGGCGGGACTGCCCTTCCGTGACGCCCACCACGTCACCGGCCGTGCCGTCGCGCTGGCCGAACAGAAGGCCTGCGATCTGGCGGATCTTTCGCTTGCCGACCTGCAGTCGATCCATGCCGACATCACCGAGAAGGTCTTCGACGTGCTGACCGTCGAGGCCTCGGTTGCCAGCCGTACCTCTTTCGGCGGCACGGCCCCCAACGAGGTTCGCAAGCAGATCGCCTGGTGGCGCGCCCGCAACTAGGGACGGACGAAGGTGCGGGCGGTTTCCGCCCGCAAATTCAGGGTGCACAAGCGCCGGAAAAATCGATAAGACATCGCACCAGCATCAGTCCCGCGAAGGAAAATCACGATGACATTCACGAAGGCGGCCCGGCTTGCGCTCCTGCTGGCGATCCCCGGGCTGGTTCTTGTCGGTTGCGGACGCAAGGGTGATCTCGACCGCCCCGGTTCGACGGCGCCGATCAACACCAAGACGCCCGCCGGAACCGTGGAGCAGAAGGAAAAACCCGACGAACGTCCTTTCCTGCTCGATCCCCTCCTCTAGTTGAAATTACGCAATTCCGGACGGAAGATCGCATCATACTTCCCTGGAATTGCTCAAAGCCGAGCTGCAGCCCGTGAACCACTTCCAGTACCGCGACGGAATCCTCTACGCCGAAGACGTGCCGGTCACCGACATCGCGCGCGCCGTCGGCACACCCTTCTATTGCTATTCGACAGCCACACTCGAGCGCCACTATACGGTCTTTTCCAAGGCCTTCGCCGACGTGGACGCGATGGTCTGCTACGCCATGAAGGCCAATTCGAACCAGGCAGTGCTGAAGACGCTCGGTCACCTCGGCGCCGGCGTCGACGTCGTCTCGGGTGGCGAACTCCGCCGCGCGCTTGCCGCCGGCATTCCCGCAAGCCGGATCATGTTCTCCGGCGTCGGCAAGACGCCGCAGGAGATGGATCTGGCACTGGACGCTGGCATCTATTGCTTCAACGTCGAGTCCGAGCCGGAACTCGAGGTGCTGAACCAGCGTGCCGTGCGGGCCGGCAAGCGCGCCCACGTCTCCTTCCGCATCAATCCGGACGTCGACGCCAAGACCCACGCCAAGATTTCCACGGGCAAGAAGGAAAACAAGTTCGGCATTTCCTGGGAGCGCGCCCGCGCCGTCTATGCCCACGCCGCCACCCTGCCCGGCATTGAGGTGACCGGCATCGACATGCATATCGGCAGCCAGATCACCGAGCTGCAGCCCTTCGACGACGCCTTCAAGCTGCTGCGTGAACTGGTCGATACGCTGCGCTCCGACGGCCATTCGATCGACCACGTCGACATCGGCGGGGGCTTGGGCATTCCCTACAAGGACGACAACAACCCTCCGCCGCTGCCGGATGCCTACGCCGAAATCGTCAAGAGCCAGTTGCAGTCGCTCGGCTGCAAGATCGTCACCGAACCGGGTCGGCTGATCGTCGGCAATGCCGGCATCCTCGTGACGGAGGTCATCTACGTGAAGGATGGCGGCGACAAGACCTTCGTCATCGTCGACGGTGCGATGAACGACCTCATCCGCCCGACGCTTTACGAGGCCTATCACGAGATCCGCCCTGTTCGCATCTCCGCCGCCAATGCCCCGCGCATCCGCGCCGACGTCGTCGGGCCGGTCTGCGAAACCGGCGATTATCTGGCGCTCGATCGCGAAATGGCGATGCCGAAGCCCGGCGATCTCTTCGCGATCAGTTCGGCCGGTGCCTACGGCGCCGTCCAGGCCAGCACCTACAATTCCCGTCTGCTGATCCCCGAAGTTCTGGTCAAGGGCGACCGCTTCCACGTGGTTCGCCCGCGCCAGGATTACGATGCCCTGATCGGCCTCGATTCGGTTCCGGACTGGCTCGCCTGAGGCACCCCGCACCAACGACGACAAATTGTGGTCGCCACCCGGGCGATCACGATTCTGTTTGCGCCCTCGTCTTCGCCACAAACGATGGTATCCTGAAGGCCAGCGGGCTAAGCGACGCTGCGTGCCGTTTCCAGCCGCATCTCGCTTTACTATATTGGGTCAGCCACGAGCGTTGATGGGCGACCGAAAGGAAACTTGGGCGGATGACGCAATTCCGGCAGGATGAAACGCCACAACCGAAGCCGTTTTCGAGAACCCTGGCACTGAAGAGATGGCTGGCGCGCTCGGTGCTGGTCGCCGAACAGCTTCTGCCGCGCATCCTCCTGCCCGGTTCCATCGTTCTTCTGTTTCTCGCCTTCGCCTGGCTCGGCTTCTTCCGCGTGGCGCCGTTCTGGCTGCATGCCCTGACGCTCTTTGTCTTCGCCATCGGCTTCCTCGCATCCCTGGTGCCGCTGGCGCGGATCCGCTTGCCTGGAAATGCCGATGCCGACCGCATGCTGGAAGAGCGCAACGCCCTGCCCCATCAGGCAATCCGCGTCCAGGACGACCGGCCGGCAACCGACAATCCCCTGGGCGAAGCGCTTTGGCGCGAGCACCAGGCCCGCATGGCACGAATGATCGGTGCGCTGGATACGGGGCTTCCGCGTCCTGACATCGCCCGGCACGACCCTTTTGCCCTGCGCGCCGTGCCGGTGCTTCTCGCCTGTATCGCCTTTGCCTATTCCTATTCCAACCGCGCCGGCCTGCTGAGCGACGCGCTGCGCCTGCCGCAGGCTTCGGTCGAAACGGCTGACATCCGCATCGATGCCTGGGTGACGCCGCCGGCCTATACCGGCCGCGCCCCGATCTTCCTCACCGGCAAGCCGCAGGCCGCACCTGCGGCAGAGGACGGCGGAGCCATCACCATCCCGCAATTCAGCGACCTGACCGTCCGGGTCACCGGGGCAGGACCGGACCAGGTCGTCCGCTTTGCCGAAAGTGGCGCGGCCAAGGCAATCGCCATTCCGGCGGCCGGCGAGAAAGCCGAGGAAACGAAGCCCAAGCCGAAGGTAGGCGGAGCCGGACCGAAGGTCGCAGAAATGGCTGCGCCGGAGCCTGCCCGCAACCCGAATGCCGTGCGCAACCATGTCTACAAGGTCGTCAAGGACGGCGAGCTCGTCGTCGGGGAGCGGCGCTGGGCTTTCAAGATCATCCCGGACGGTGTGCCGCAGATCTCCTTCGACGGCATACCGCGTCCCACCGTCAATGCGGCGCTGGAAATCACCTTCGCGGCGACAGATGACTACGGCATCGCCCAGGCCTGGGCCGAGATCAAGCCGCTCGACGAAGCCGCGGAGGGGGCCCATCCGCTCTATCCGCTGCCCGAATACCGGCTCGACCTGCCACGCCGCAACGCGCGCGAGGCCAAGGGCACGACCAGCCGAAACCTCAGCGAACACCCGCTTGCGGGCAAGCGCGTGCGGATCAGCCTCGTCGCCCGCGACGCCGCTGGCCAGGAGGGCCGCAGCCCGCCGCAGGACATGATCCTGCCTGCCCGCCAGTTCATCCAGCCGCTCGCCGGCGCCGTGGCGGAACAGCGCCAGGTCTTCGCGCTCGATGCCAACGACCTGCCACGCGCCATCGACCTCAACGACGCCGTAGCCTCCCTTGCCGAGGACTGGATCCCCAACCTCACGCATTTCCTACTGCTGAAGTCGGCGCGGACACGCATGGCGCTTGCCTACAACGACGACATGCTGCGCGACGCCGCCGGATACCTCTGGGAGATTGCGCTCGGTATCGAAGACGGCGACCTGTCGCTCGCCGAACGGCGCCTGCGTGACGCGCAGCAGGCGCTCTCGGACGCCCTGGAGCGCAACGCGTCCGATCAGGAAATTGCCAAGCTGATGCAGGAGCTGCGCCAGGCCATGCAGGAATACATGCAGGCTCTCGCCCAGCAGGCGGCGAAAGACCCGCGCATGGCCGGAAAAATGAACCCGAACAACATCCTGCGCCAGCAGGATCTCGAAAAGATGATGAACCAGATCGAGAACCTGGCGCGCTCCGGCGCTCGCGATCAGGCACGCCAGATGCTGTCGGAGCTGCAGCGCATGATGAACAACCTGCAGGCCGGCCGCGGTCAGCAGCAGATGGGCGAGCAGAACGACGCCATGCGCCAGCAGATGGACAAGCTCGGCAAACTGATGCAGCAGCAGCAGCAGCTTATGGATGAGACGTTCAAGCTCGATCAGGCGCAGCGCGACCGCATGCAACGCGGCGACCCCTTGCAGGGTGAGGACAACGAGCTCTTCGGCCAGGAGATGCCGCAGGACCCGGGACAGCGCAGCGATCCAAACGGACAGCCCAATCCGCTCGACGACATGACCGCCGAACAGTTGAAGGATGCACTGAAGCAGTTGAAGCAGCAGCAGGATGAGCTCGGCAAGCAGCTCGGCGAACTTAACAGGAGCCTTGAAAGCATGGGCATCAAGCCGGGCAAGGGCTTCGGCGAAGCCCGGCGGGAAATGGACGGCGCTTCCGGCGCGCTCGGCAAGGGCCAGGGCGAACAGGCGGTCGGCAACCAGGGTCGCGCGCTGCAGGCCCTACGCCAGGGCGCCCAGGACATGATGAACCAGATGCAGAGCCAGGGTCAGGGCCCCGGCATGGGCGTTCCGCAATTCGGCCAGAACGGACGCGATCCGCTCGGCCGCCCCCAGAACAACCGGGGTCCGGAATTTGGCGACCACGTGAAGGTGCCCGAGGAATTCGACACGCAACGCGCCCGTCAGATCCTCGAAGAAATCCGCCGCCGGCTCGGGGATAACCTGTCGCCGGAAGTGGAACGCCAATATCTCGAGCGACTGCTAGACATGCAGTGAGGCCCGTAAGCCGGTTTGCCGCCAATTGAGCTAAGGATTCGCTGCTGCCCCTTCAGCCATTCTCGCGCAAAACGGCTGCGCACTTTAGCGCGACATGCACTGCGCTGCGAGCGGAACGCGGCGCTGGGCCCCGCAAGCGGGATAGCACTCAGTCGCCGGATTGGGCTTCGTCAGGCGGCCAGCGCAAGCGCAACGGCCTTGCGGATATCGGGAAGGGAAAAGGGCTTGGAGATGACGTCGACGATCTTGTCGGCGAGATCGTCGGCCCGCTCGCGCTGCTCGGCATAGCCGGTCATCAGCAGGATCTTCATTGCCGGAAAGGCGGCCGACGCTTGATGCGTCAGCTCGATGCCATCCATGACCGGCATGCGGATATCGGAAAGCAGGAGATCGAAAGCCTCGGTCTGGAGGCGCGCAAGGCCGTCGGCACCGTCGCCCGCCTCGACCGTCTCATGGCCGTCGAGCTTCAATGCCCGCGCGACGAAGGAACGCAACGCATCCTCGTCCTCGGTAATCAGGATCTTCGCCATCATGGCCTCCGCGTTTCCAAGGCGCGGCTCTCACGCCGGCGCCCGCACCTGATCCAAAAGGTTACAGCGGGCGTCAGTCATCGACGGGACACGACGGCGCTGCAGCACCGCGAATCCGATAGGGAATCACCACGCGGCGCATCCCCAACCAATCAGTTTTTCGTTTGTGTTCGGTAAACGCTGAGCGACCGGATTTCAGGATCGGCGTGCCGTTTTGACACACCTTACTCGGCGTCGCCGGTGACGACGCCGACAAAAGGCAGCTCGCGGAAGGCATAGGCGACATCCATGCCATAGCCGACAACGAAGTGATCGGGGCACTCGAAACCGACATAATCGGCCTCGAGCTCGACCTTGCGCTTGACCCGCTTGTCGAGCAGCACGGCGATCGTCACGTTGCGGGCGCCGCGCTCGTACATCAGCTCCTTGGCGAAACGCAGCGTCCGGCCGGATTCGAGAATGTCGTCGATCAAGAGCACGTCGCGTCCATGCACGTCGCTGTCGATATCCTTGGTGATCTTGACGCCCTGCGAGACCGTGCCGGTGCCGTAGCTCGACAGTGTGATGAACTCGACTTCCGGCGCAAGACCGGCCGAATGCATGGCGCGGATCAGATCGGCGGCGAAGATGAACGATCCCTTGAGCACCGCGATCACCAGCAGATCCTTGTGCGGACCGTTGACGATCATCCCGGCCAGCTCGCTGTTGCGCGCTGCAATCGTTTCGGCCGTGTAGAGAGGTTCGATTTTCTTACCGCGAACAACGGGCATCAAGGCTTCTCCAGCGTTTCATCCGGAAGACCTAAGCCTTCCCATCCGCGCCGCTTAGCACAATCAGCGGGCCGAAACACCGTTTTCAGCGAAGGAAACCGTCACATCGGGCATTTTTCCACCTGCATAGGGCAGCCGCGTCATGAAATGACGGCTCTCGCCCGCCGCGATCGCCGTGCCTTCGGGCATCACCCGCGTCGTCGTAACCTGGCGGCCGTTGGCTGCCACCCCCACCACGACGAGCGGCAAGCGTTGTTCGGCATCCGAGCGGTTGTCGATGGAGCCGTAGACGGAGAGCACGCGCATGCCGCCGGAATAATCCAGTGAACTCGTCACCCCTGATATCGTGAGCGGCTGGACATCGGCCTGCCCGTCACCCGCGAAACCGACGATCACCAGAAAGGATGCAAGCGCGAAACCGGCGACCAAGCCGGCGAAGCGGCGCATTGGCATGTCGCGAAGCCGCGCTTCGGCGAGGCTCAGCAGCCGGCCGGCAGGCGACGTTTCGTGGGCCACGACCGTCAAGCTCGGCCGTTTCCGATTTCCGATCCTGACCTTGTCATTGAACACCGGATAGGGCGCTCGGCGCGAAGAGGCCGCAATCACCTCGAACTCGGCATCGACATAGTCGACGCGTCGCGGCATTGCGGCTCCCTCACGTCCGCCCCGTTCGGGCGGCAGGAAGTCCGCCGAGGCGCCGGCGGTTTTGGTCCGGAATGCATGCATGACCAGTTCCTCCTGTCCCACAGGGAGACGGTGCGGCCCACGCGACCTACCGCCTCGACTGCGAAACCATCGGGCAACGCTGACCCTTGGCCTGCAAGAATCTAGGCATTGCATCAAATCTTTCCGACACGTAAACCGGAATGGTTAATGTTTCGGAAAGACGTCGCGAAAGGGGCGCCTTTTCATGAAAAATTAACCGCTGCTTAACCATGATTCCGCTGGCGGTTTTGCCTTTCGAGGCTGGTCGTCCTATGCGCGGAGGACCGGAACCGGCCATCGGTTGCAGGGCCGTGAGAGAGACTGGGCTGCCGCTTGATTCACTTTGAGAACGTCGGACTGCGTTATGGTATGGGACCGGAAATCCTCCGGGACCTGACCTTCGACATTCCGCGCCGGTCGTTCCAGTTCCTGACCGGCCCGTCGGGCGCCGGCAAGACCACCCTCTTGAAACTGCTCTTCCTCTCGCTGCAGCCGACGCGCGGCCTGATCCGGATGTTCGACCGCAACATTTCGTCGATCCCGCGCGAGGAATTCCCGATGCTGCGCCGTCGCGTCGGCATCGTCTTCCAGGATTTTCGCCTGCTCGACCACCTCACCACTTATGAGAATGTCGCTCTGCCGCTGCGCGTCCGCGGCAAGGAGGAATCGAGCTATCGCGCCGACGTGCTGGAACTCTTGAAATGGGTCGGCCTCGGCGAACGCATCAATGTCCTGCCGCCGGTCCTTTCAGGCGGCGAGAAACAGCGCGCGGCGATCGCCCGGGCGCTGATCGACCGGCCGGAGATCCTGCTTGCCGACGAGCCGACCGGCAACGTCGATCCGCCAATGGCCAGGCGCCTCCTCAATCTCTTCCTCGAACTGAACCGGCTCGGCACCGCCGTGGTGATCGCCACCCATGATCTGTCACTGATGGATCAGGTGGAAGCGCGGCGCATGATCCTTTCGCAGGGGCGGCTCGACATCTATGAGTGACAGCCGCACGAAACGCCAGAACAGCGCAGCCGAGCAGCCGCCGGAACAGCCGCCGCGCCGGACGGAAATGCGCGTGCGGCCGACCGGGCCGATCGTGCCTTCGACCAATGTCTCCGGCCATGCGCTGATGTGCGTCATCGCCATCATGTCGTTTCTTGCCTGCCTGACGCTCGGCGGCGTCAGCATGGTCCGGGCAACGGCCCAGAGCTGGCAGTCGCAGATTTCCCGCGAGATCACCATCCAGATAAAGCCGGACGACAGCCTGGACATGGACAAGGCGCTTGCCGACGCCCGTGACCTGGCCTTGACCTTCAGCGGTACGACGGACGGCCAGATCGTCGATCGCGCCGCCACGGCGCGCCTCCTGGAGCCCTGGCTCGGCGAAGGCCTCGATCTCGACGAGCTGCCGGTGCCGAGGCTGATCATCATCACCATCGACGAAAACAATCCGCCCGATTTCGCCGCCATGCGCAAGGCGCTGACGGAGACGATTCCGCAGGCCTTCCTCGACGACCACCGCACCTGGGTCGACCGGCTCGTGGCCATGGCCAACACCACGGCAATGATCGGCACCGGCGTGCTGGCGCTCGTCTTCTCGGCCATGGTGCTGACCGTGATCTTCGCCACCCGCGGCGCACTTTCCGGCAACCGCCACATCGTCGAGGTGCTGCATTTCGTCGGTGCCGAGGCCGGTTTCGTCGCCTCCGAGTTCCAGAAGCATTTCTTGAGGATCAGTCTCAAGGGTGCCGGCACCGGCGGCCTCTTGGCCGCGCTGTCCTTCGCGCTTGCCGGCTTCTGGCAATCGCAGACATTGGCAACACCGCAGACCGACCAGGCAACCGCGCTCTTCGGCACTTTCACCATTGGCTATGGCGGCTACCTCGGCATCGCCGCAATCATCGTCGTCATCGCCATCCTGACGACAGTGACCGCGCGCTTGACCGTCATGCGCACGATCTACGAGATCGATCTCATCCGTTCGGACCCCGGCCGCACGGACCTCTACCAAAGCTGACCGGCCCGATGTTTCGCTGCGCCTCGATCTATTCCTTGCCGCAATCTGCGGCTATGTGAAAGAGAATCATGATGGCGCGAGAGTTACGCGGGAACGGGATGACCGGAGGAGGCAAATGGCAGGGGAGAGCCGACGATCGCCGGCGGCCCCGCAGCCTCTTGCGCAAAATTCTCCGGCGAACCTTCTTTGTCCTGCTGCTGCCGCTCGCGCTCCTGATTGCCGCCTTCCTGAATTTTGCCGACACCGTCGCATCGCTGCAGCCGCCCGTGCATCCCAAGGCGGATGCGATCGTCGTCCTGACCGGCGGCTTCCAGCGCATCGATCAGGCGGTCGATCTCTTGAAGGGTGGCGCCGGCAGGCGCCTGCTGATCTCCGGTGTTCACCCGACGACCACCGGCAGCCAGATCCGGCGCAACACCCAGAGTTCCGCCGATCTTTTCAAATGCTGCGTCGACATCGGCCATGAGGCGATCGATACGATCGGCAACGCCACGGAAACGGCGCAATGGATCCGCGATCGCGGCTATACGAGCGTGCTCGTCGTCACCAACAATTACCATATGCCGCGCAGCCTGCTGGAGCTTCGGCGCACCCGCCCGGAGACGGAGTTCATCCCCTACCCGGTCGTCAACTCGGATCTCAAGACGACGAACTGGCTGCGCAACCCGATGGTATTGAAATCGATCCTCCTGGAGTTCGGGAAATATACGATCGCTTCGATTCGCGATTTCGCCGGCGCCCGGCCGACGAGCGGTCTGCGCACCGATCCCTCCCGCGCCACGCCGGCCGAAGAATAGAGACCATCGGGGACGTCGCCGGCCTAAAGTGAGGAAGGGCAGTTTTCCTTCGGCACGTATTCGTGTAGGCAGCCATCCATCGGCCTGACGCCGAGCCCCGTGAGAACCCGCCTACGAGAGCGTGCCTGATGATCGTCTTGCGTTCGATCCTTTTCAACATGGTGTTCTACGCCAATCTGATCGTGCAGATGATCGTGCTGACGCCGATCTATTTCCTGCTGCCGCGCAAGAAGGCCTGGTTCGTTCCCAAGAACTGGGTGCGCAGCAATCACTGGCTGCTCGAGAAGATGGTCGGGACGACCTTCGAGATCGAAGGCTTGGAGAATCTCCCTGATGTCCCCTACATCTTCGCCCCCAAGCACCAGTCCTTCTGGGATGCCTATGCGCTGCTTCCCTGGCTCGACGATCCTTTCTACATCCTGAAGCGCGAGCTCACCTGGATCCCGCTGTTCGGCTGGTACATTCTCAAGCAGCGCATGGTTCCGGTGAACCGGGCCGCACGCGGCAGGGCCATGACCAGCGTCATGGATCGCACCAAGCAGGAGATGGCAACCGGCCGCGAACTCATCATCTACCCGGAAGGCACGCGCCGCCCACCGGGGGCGCCGCCGGAATACAAATATGGCATCGCCCGTCTCTATCGCGATCTGAACGTGCCGGTCGTGCCGGTCGCCATGCATCCCGGCCTCTTTTGGCCGCGCCGCAAGTTCCTGCGCTTTCCCGGCCATTTCAAGGTCCGCATCCTGCCACCGGTCGAGGCAGGCATGGATCCGGATGCATTCCTTGCCAAGCTGGTGGAAGTCACGGAGAAGGCCAGCGACGAACTGCTCGTCGAAACGGTGAAGAACAATCCGCATTTGCCGCTGCCGCCGACAGCCGAACAACGGCTGAAGGAACTGAAGGCGGCAGGCCGCGCCTGAGCATCAGGCGCGCGCGCGCCGTGGCGTCTGCTGGAGCAATTCGACCACCTCTTCCAACCAGTGATCGCGGATACCCATTTCTCGCAGATGGGCGAGCGTATTGAACACATACTCGCTGTTCGGACCGGATTTTCCGATCGAAACCGCGACGATATCGGCGGCCTGCGAGGCTGTGAGCGTGCCCGCATATTGTACGTGGTCGCGGTCGATGACGTAGGCAAGCGCCGGCACGCGCCGCCCGTCGGCAAGCAGCACCGGCATCATGCGCTCCTTGTAGACATGCGTCACCAGTTCCCGCTCGCGCAGATAGTCGACGACGTCAGCCTGCTGCCCGCGCTCGACGCGGAATGCCGTGCCGATGCAGGAGCCGCCACGGTCGAGTCCGAGCACCAGTCCCGGCCGCTGCTCGGTGCCCCGATGAACCCAGGAATGCACGCAGAGTGAGCGGCGATAGCCGAAGGCGCGCGCCGTCAGCTTCTCCTCGAAGGCAAAGCCCGGGTTCCACATCAGCGACCCGTAGCCAAAGACCCAAAATTCGTCCATATCCACTGTCATTCAACCCGCGCTGTCTGCTCTCGCCACCGAATCATGATCGGCCCGTTGGAATGGTCAGCCATGTCGGTTTCTACGGCACAGCATCTCGGCACGAAAGAGACAAGCTCGTCCTCGTGCACCCGAACGAAAGAATAGTTTTGCGGATCGGCGGCGCCACCCGAAAGGCAGCCGCAATCCGGTTTAGAGTGGGATGAGGAAAGGTGTTTGCGGTTTTCCGCCCACATCCCGCTCTAGCTTGTTAGAAGCGATCACGCTTATGGCTTGGGTCGAGCCGACCCAAGATCATCGTGACCTAAAGTGAGGTATCCGCGCCCATGTCGGCAACCGCAGTTTCCAATCCCTCGCCGGTCAGCCGGAAGTTCCGCTGGCTGACCGCAGGCATCGTGCTTGTCGCCGGCATCTATTCGGCCGGATGGTTTCTCGCCGCCGATCAGATCGAGAAGCGTCTCACGACCCGTCTCGCCGACGGGCAGGCAGCCGGCCTCGGCGGCGAATGCACGAACATGGACGTGCGCGGCTTTCCCTTTCGCATCGGCCTCTTCTGCGACAAGGTCCATCTCGACGATACCCGTCACGGCACGTCGGCCTCCTTCGGAGCGCTGCGGACGGCCGCCCAGGTCTACCAGCCCGGCCATGCCGTGATCGAGCTTGATGGCCCGGCCGAAATCCGGGCCTCGCCCGGCCTCAACGTCTCCGCCGACTGGACCCTGCTGCATGCAAGCGTGCGCGCGACCTTGTCCGGCGTCGACCGCACCTCGCTCACCTATGACAATCTCACCGGCCGGGTGCGGCTGCCGCTCTCGGGCGACGGACTTGGCTTCGGCGCCAGCCACGGCGAACTGCATCTGCGCCAGAACGGCGCGGACCTCGATGCGGCCCTGAGCGTCGACAAGCTCGATCTTCGTCCGGAGGAAGGCCCGAGCTACGCGCCGCCGGCCACCGTCGCCGCGGACCTCACTTTCACCGACAAGGCGGCCTGGATGACGGCCACGCCGACGCCGCAAATGTTTCGCGGCAGCAAGGGCGAACTCAGGCAGCTCAACCTCGATCTCGGCTCCGGGATGAACGCCAAGCTTTCCGGTCCCTTCTCGGTCAACGACCAGGGACTGATCTCCGGCGAGTTCTCGCTGACGATGACGAACATCGAGGCCTGGCGGGCCAATCTGGTCGAGCTGATCCCCGACGATGCCAACCTCGTCGACAACACCGCCAACATGCTGAAAGCGCTCGCCAACGGCAAGGACGAAGCGACGGTGAAACTCAACGTGCGCGACGGCACCGCGTTTCTCGCCTTCATCCCGATCGGCGTCCTGCCGACACTCTAAGACGCCGAGAAACGCAACTCCGCGAGGAAGGCCGCTTCACGGTCTTCCTCGACCTGCTCAAGTTATTTCTGGTCCATGGCATGCCGGCCGAAGTCCGGCATCGCCGTATCCTGGCCCGCCTGGATGATCGAGCGGCGGATGGCGCGGGTGCGGGTGAAGAGGTCGAAGAGCTTCTCGCCGTCGCCCCAGCGGATCGCCCGCTGCAGATAGGCGAGATCCTCCGAAAACCGCGCCAGCATCTCCAGGATCGCATCCTTGTTGTGCAGACAGACGTCACGCCACATGGTGGGATCGGATGCCGCGAGACGGGTGAAATCGCGGAAACCCGAGGCGGAATACTTGATGACTTCGGATTCGGTTACCGTCTCCAGGTCATCGGCGGTACCGACGATGTTGTAGGCGATGATGTGCGGCAGGTGCGAAACGATCGCCAGCACCTTGTCGTGATGCTCGGCATCCATCTCCTCGACCATCGAGCCGAGCGTTTCCCAGAAACGCCGGAGCCGCGCGACAGCTTCCCCATCAGCGCCTTCCGGCGGCGTCAGGATGCACCAGCGGCCGCGGAAGAGGCCGACGAAGCCGGCATCCGGCCCGGAATGCTCGGTGCCGGCGATCGGATGCCCCGGCACGAAATGAACGGTTTCCGGCAGATGCGGCGTCATCTGCGCGATCACCGAGCCCTTGGTCGAGCCGACATCGGTGACGATCGCGCCGGGTTTCAGATGCGCCGCGATCTCGGCGGCAACGGCGCCGGATGCGCCGACAGGCACCGAGACGATGACGAGGTCAGCATCGCGAACGGCGTCGGCCGCCGACAGCGTATAGCGATCGCCGAGCCCGAGCTCCTGCGTGCGCTTCAGCGTCGCCTCGCTGCGCGTGGAAACGACGAGCGTACCGGCGAGCTGTTTTTCGCGGATTTCACGCGCGATTGACGAGCCGATGAGACCAATCCCGATGAGGGCGATCGTTTCAAACTGCTGAGCCATTATTTCCGTCCCATGAATTCGGTCAGCGCCGCGATGACGCCTTCGTTGGCTTCTTGCGAGCCGATGGTCATGCGCAGTGCATTGGGGAAACCGTAGCTGCCGACCGCCCGCAGGATATAGCCGCGGCCGGTCAGGAAAACATCGGCTTCCTCGGCCCGCTTGCCGGCTTCCTCCGGAAAGTGGATCAGCACGAAGTTGGTGACCGAAGGCGTGACGCGCAGGCCGATCGCCTCGAGCGCTTCGCTGACACGCGCAAGCCAGGTGAGATTGTGATCGATCGCCGTTGCCACGAAAGCCTGATCACGGATCGCCGCAGCGCCCGCTGCAATGGCCGGAGCACTGAGGTTGAAGGGCCCGCGAACGCGGTCGACCGCATCGATCACCTCCGGCGGCGCATACATCCAGCCGATGCGCAAGCCCGCGAGACCGTAGATCTTCGAGAAGGTGCGGGTCATCACCACATTGCGGCTGGCCGAGACGAGCTCCAGGCCGGCGGCATAGTCGTTGCGGCGCACATATTCGGCGTAGGCCGCATCAAGCACCAGCAGCACGCCCTCGGGCAGGCCCGCGTGCAGCCGGCGAACTTCGTCGACCGGAATGTAGGTGCCGGTCGGGTTGGCGGGATTGGCGAGAAAGACGACCTTCGTCCGCTCGGTCACCGCCGAAAGGATCGCGTCGACGTCGACGCGCGCATCCTTCTCCTTGACGGTAACGGGCGTCGCGCCCGAAGCCAGGATCTGGATCTTGTAGACGAGGAAGCCATGCTCGGTGATGATGCCTTCGTCGCCGGACCCGAGATAGGTGTGGCAGAGAAGTCCGAGCAGTTCGTCCGAGCCGTTGCCGCACATGATGTTTGCCGGGTTGAGGCCGTGCACGGCGCCGATCGCCTCGCGAAGCGCCCGCGCCTGGCCGTCCGGATAACGTTCCAGGTTGAAGGCGGCCGCCTGGAAGGCTTCGATTGCCTTCGGGCTGGCGCCGAGCGGCGTCTCGTTCGACGAAAGTTTATGCACCTTGGCGACACCCGGCGCATGCTCCTTGCCCGGCACATAGGCGGCAATATCCAGGATGCCGGAACGCGGCTCGGGGCTCTTCGAAGCAAGGCTCATTGGGTCAGCTTTCTATGGCCGTCAAAGTGCCACAGCGACCGCTGCGCACCTTGGGAGGCGCAGGGCGCTGCAGGCAGGAAAAGAGGTCAAGGCATTAGCGGCGCAAGCGGCTTTTGTCGAGGGTCTGCCGCGGTTCCCACGCAGGTTAGCGGGTGGGGTACGGCCGAGCGCGCGTGCTCGGTACGCCCTGCGGCGCCAGAACAGGCACGAAGACCCGGCGCGATGCACGTGCGGCGACCGGCAATCCCTGGTAAAGCCGCTTCTGCGCCTCGACCACGATGACACCGGAGAAGACCGGCCAGAGCGAGCGGCCGAGCCGCTCGAAGCCCCGGCGCAGCCGCAGGATCGCCCTGAGCTTCGACGGTGGGAAGAACAACGCATCCGCCGTGGCACCGGGCGTGAAGTTGGTCTCGCGCAGCAGCGCCGTCAATTGCCCGCGCGAATAGGGGCGGCCGGAGCCGAAGGGCGTGTGTTCCATGCGCGCCCAGACGCCGCGCCGGTTCGGCACGACGATGACCAGGCGGCCGCCTGGCGCGAGCACCCGCCAGATCTCCTTCATCGTCTCTCGCGGGCTTTCGGCGAATTCCAGCGAATGCACCATCAGCACCCGGTCGATCGAGGCGTCGGGCAGCGGCAATTCCTCATCGAACACCAGCGCCGTCGAGGAATGCTCGGCAACCGGCCAGTTCACCGCCCCCTGCCCCGCCGGCATGAAGGCGAAGGTGCGCTCGGTATCCTTGCGGAACCGCTCGAGATAGGGAACGGCATAGCCGAGGCCGACCAGCCGCTCGTCCGGCAGGCGCGCCCAGACGGACGAAAGCGCCATGGTGACGGACTGCTCCGCCATCCGGCCGAGCTCGGAGTGATAGAATTCGCGCAGGTCGACGATATCGGTGTGCATTCGCAACATGTTAGCTGCGAAGCGGTAGACTTCAAGGCAAGCCTCGCTACATTCGGCAGCATTCCCTCTCTCCTGACCGGAGGACGTGCCATGGCCGCGCTCGAACTCGACCTCTTCCTCTGCCGCACCGACAATTTCGGTGTGCTCGTCCATGATCCCGAAAGCGGCATGACCGCCTCGATCGACGCGCCGGAAGAGCAACCCATCCTGGATGCGCTGGAGCGGCGCGGCTGGAAGCTCACGCATATCCTGACGACACATCACCACGGCGACCACGTCGCGGCCAATGATGCGCTGAAGAAGCGCTTCGGCGTCACGATCATCGGTCCGCTCAATGAAGCCTCGAAAATCCCGGGTCTCGACAAGGCGGTGCGCCATGGCGAGCATTTCGATTTTGCTGGCCGTTCCGTCGAGGTGATCGAGACGCCCGGCCACACGGCCGGTCATATCTGCTTCCATTTCACCGAGGATAAACTGCTCTTTGCCGCCGACACGCTGTTTGCGCTCGGCTGCGGACGCCTTTTCGAGGGAACGCCGGAGACCATGTGGCAGTCTCTCAGCCGGCTCGCCGCATTGCCAGACGACACGATGGTCTACTTCGGCCACGAATACACGCTTTCCAATGCCCACTTCGCGGTCACGATCGACCCAGAAAATTCCGAGCTCAAGGCACGCGCCGCCGAGATCGAGGAAACGCGCTGTGATGGCGGCTTTACGGCGCCGACGACGATTGGCCTTGAGAAACGCACGAACCCGTTCCTGCGTGCCGCTGATCCCGGCATCCGCGCCCATCTCGGCATGCAGAACGCCAGCGATGCCGCAGTCTTCGCCGAAATCCGCAGGCGGAAGGATAATTTCTAGTGGCTGGGGCGCAATCGGCGGCGGAGATCATCAAGGCGCTCGGTCTGGTGCGTCACCCGGAGGGCGGCTGGTACATCGAGACTTTCCGCGACACCGCAGGTGGCCCACGCGGTCACTCGACGGCGATCTATTATCTGCTGGAACGTGGCGAACGCTCGCACTGGCATCGCGTCCGCGACGCGGTCGAGATCTGGCACTATCACGCCGGTGCGCCACTCGAACTGAGCATCGCCGAGGATGGAAAGCCTGTCGAGACGCTGCGGCTCGGGTCCGACATCCTGAACGGTGAGCGCCCGCAGGGCGTGGTCCCCGCCGATTGGTGGCAGTCCGCTGCTTCGCTGGGGGACTGGACGCTGGTCGGCTGCACGGTCGCGCCGGCATTCGATTTCGCCGCCTTCGAAATGGCGGCTCCCGATTGGCAGCCGCCGAAACGATAACGGTCCCGATTACTCCGCCGGCTGCGCCACCATGGCACGCTTGCGGAAGATCATATCCTTCGCCGCAAGCACCGCGCCGCCGGTGACGAACAGGCAGGCGAGCCCAATGCGCCAGGACGGCTCGGCAAAGCCGAACAGGATCAGGATCAGCGTCGAGAGTACCGGCGCTGCATAACTCGAGACACCGAGAAGCTGGATGTTGCCGTTCTTCACACCGAAGTCCCAGGCGTAAAAGGCAGCACCGACCGGCAGCAACCCGAGTCCGGCAACCGCCAGCCACTCGAAAGTGGTCGCCGGCCAGACGGTCGTTTCAAGCGCCAGGTGGCAGACGAAGGACAGGATCGAGGTCGCAAGACAAAAAACAGTGACAACGTCCGTCGAGACTGCCTCGAAGCGGCGGGTGATGAGCGAATAGCCGGACCAGGTGAAGGCGCAGAGGAAGGCGGCGCCGTAGCCCATGAGATAGGCGTCGTCGAAGGCAACGCCATTGCGCGCGACGATCAGGATCGTTCCCACGAGGCCGGCGAGTGCGCCGGCGAGATGATACCAGCGCAAACGTTCCCCCGGCAGCAGCGCCGAGCCGACGACGATCAGCAGCGGCCAGAGATAGGCGATCAGCCCCGCCTCCACCGCCGGCGCGTTGCGCAGTGCCGTAAAATAGAGAAAGTGATAGCCGAACAGGCCGGCAATGCCGGTGATCCAGACCTTGGCCGGCTGCTTGAGCAGCGCCATGCGCTCCGGCCTCATCGCCAGCACCACCAGGCCCGGCAGACTGCCGATCAGGAAGCAGATCGCCGAAAGCTGGAATGGCGGCATCTTGCCGGATGCTGCCGTGAACAGCGCGAGCAGCGACCACATCAGAATGGCGGAAAAGCCGATCAGCGTTGCCTTGAATTTCATAGTCGTCCCCTCGCACGGCTTCTCTCACGGAAACCTGCGCCGATAAAATCACGGTGTTTCGTGGTGTTTAACCTTTTAGTTGCATAGGGCCGCGCGTCAACCACCAAATCGCGTCGCCGCGACCGTGACAGGCCCAAGCTTGGTGGGGATGCGAACATAGACGGGAGCATAGACATTTACGGCTTGCGCCTTGGCGAACCAGATCTCCATCGTCTGCAGACGACGCAGGTACTCGACATCCTCGCGGCCCTTCTTGTAGCCGGCCTTCGGGACAAAGCGGATGCCGCAGACGATCACCTCGCCTTCAAAACCCTTCGTCTTGAAAGGCTTGGTCCCCTTCGGCGAAAGCTTGATGTCGAGCCGCGACTCGCCGTCGAAGATCGGCAGCGTGTTCGGGCAGACACGCGCGTCGGCGGGAATGATGAGACCGGAAAGCGGATCGAGCACGTTGCGCATGTCGCGCGAGGTGACGGGCACCCAGTTCTTCGGCAAGGGCGTGCGCTTCGGCGTCATGCTCGCATGCACGACATTACCGTTGCGATAGGTGACGCTGATCGCCCGGCCCTTCGAGCCGCTGCGATAGGACATCGAATATTGCGACGCCCGCAGGTGATCCTTGTCGACAACGCCCGAAACCTGGGTCTGGCCCGAAGTCCGGCTGAGGATATCGAGCAGCCCCGCGGACTTCAGCGTTCCCGATATCGTGTAGCGATTCTTCTGAAGTTCGGTATGGAAGGAGGCGCGCGCAACCGGCAAACCAGCGAGCGAGATGCTGTAATCCGTCAGATGTTCGACATCGGCGGCCGACGATGCTGTGGAAAACGAGACCGCGGACAGCAGCGCCGCCACGCAAAAGCCATTTCGCAACTTCATGCCCTGAAAAATCCATTACTTGAATTTCGCCGCAATACCCTGAAATGCAGGCTCTTTACGGCTTTTCTACGCCCAGCTCGCTGCAGCCGGTCGTGGGGCCGGCCTCGCGGCAGCCACACGTCCTCATGACAGAAGTAGCGCATAGCAAAACCGCTTGGAATGGGTCCTGCAAGGCATTATTCCAACACGAGCCAGGCCTCAAATCCGAGGAACGGTTGGGAAAAACCGCCGGTTTTCCGAGAATGCAAGAGGTTTGGCTTGACGGGCGGGCCGTCTCTGACTATAGAACCGCGACTTTCCAATAATGGCCTAGGAACGCGGCCTGGGCTCTGGGCCCGCTACCGCATTGTCCGGCGGCGATAAAGAGAATAGGTGTACCATGTCCCGTAGTTGCGAATTGACCGGCAAGGGCGTCCAGTCGGGCAACAATGTAAGCCACGCCAACAACAAGACCAAGCGCCGGTTCCTGCCGAACCTGTGCAACGTCACGCTGATTTCCGATGCTCTCGGCCAGCGCTACCGTCTGCGCGTTTCCGCTGCAGCTCTCCGCTCGGTCGAACACCGTGGCGGCCTCGACGCCTTCCTGCTGAAGTCGGACGAGAACGAGCTGAGCATGCGTGCTCGCCTGCTGCGCCGCCAGATCGTCAAGAAGGTTGCTGAAGCCGCCTGATCGGCGCCAGCGCACTGTCTTTGACACGCGTTTAAAAAGGCTTGCGGGTTCATCCGGCAAGCCTTTTTCTCGTGCGCGTCTTTTGCCTCATCGGCCGGATACCTTGCCCGGCTTCCGCTCCTCTAGCTGGTGGCATCTCCCAGGATAAAAAAATGCTGATCAACCGTACGTTCTTCATTTATGTCGCGCTGATGACCCTCGTGGTCGTCGCCTCGAATATTCTCGTTCAGTTTCCGCTGCCGGGCTCGATTGCCGGCATGCAGCTCGGCGATCTCCTCACCTGGGGCGCTTTCAGCTATCCCTTCGCTTTCCTGGTGACGGACCTCACGAACCGGCAGTTCGGGCCGCGCCTCGCGCGCCGCGTGGTGGTCGCCGGCTTCATCGTCGCCATCCTGCTCTCCTTCGTCGCCGCCACGCCGCGGATCGCCATTGCCTCGGGCTCTGCCTTCCTGTTCGGTCAGCTTCTCGACATCTCGGTGTTCAACCGCCTGCGCCGCCAGAGCTGGTGGCATGCGCCGCTGGCCGGCTCGCTGATCGGCTCGGCGCTCGACACCGCGATGTTCTTCTCCTTCGCCTTTGCGCCATTCTTCGTGTTCTTCGGCCCGAACGACAGCTTCGCGCTGGAGACCGCGCCCCTGCTCGGCATGCTCGCAGCCGAGGCACCGCGCTGGATTTCCTGGGCGATCGGCGATCTGAGCGTCAAGATCCTTTGCGGTCTTGTCATGCTGCTGCCCTACGGCGCACTGATGAGCGTCATCAAGCCGATGCCGGTGGCCGAAAGGGCCGCCGCCTAGAGCGCCGTGCGTTCAGATGAACGCACTAAGGTCGCTCTAGCACTTTGTTTCTAGAGCATCTTTCCGCTTTCAAGTGATTCCACTTGAAAGTGGGATGCTCTAGAGCAATTCCAGGAAAAGCGTGAAACGGTATTCCGTCCGGAATTGCGTAATTTCAAAAGGTTAGATCCGACAATAAGACTCGAGCCGCCGACGCCGGTTGCATGGCCCGATGTCAGCGGCCTTTTCCATTTCCGCGGCCAGCTATTGCGCAACGGCAACCCGCTCCGCACTCTTCTGGAATTGCTTTATTGCGTCAGAGGCGACGTGAGGCGGAACTCGAGCATCAGGTTGCGCTCGAGTATCGAATGGTTGTCGTCCGAAACGACGATTACCCGGACCTCGCCGTCCGGTCGGGCGACGACGTCGAGCCCTTCCATATTGTCGATCTGGTAGCGCATGTCGGCTTCGAAGATGACCTCGCCATCGACCACGGCGCCGGGCTTGATCGTATCCCCGGCGATACGACGGATCTGCATTCCGAGACCCGAACCGAAAGAGAAGCGCCGCTCCAGGAGCAACAGGTCGCCGTTCGGCAGGAACGCCCCATCCGTCACCGCATAGGGATCCTTGCGCACGACGCTAAACGCGCCACGCTTTGGCCCGTCGAGGATGCCCGCCAGCAGATTGTCCGCCTTGTCGACGCTGCGCTCGGCAACAGCGATCGTCGCACCGGCCAGAGGGCTGTTCTTTGGCGCGACCGCGATCGTTTCGATGCCGCCATTGTTGCGCAGCTCCTTGATCGGAAACGGCAACGCCAGGCTGCCGATCGGCGTCGAAGCCGCGAAACCCGGGTCCGGGTAGATGTCGATGCGGTGCCCCTGCTCGTAGCTGACGACCACCTGGCCCGACCGGAGCGCCAATCCTTCGGAATCCACCTTCCACTTCGCCAGGCCGACGTCACCGTTTCGATCGGCCATCGGCGTGGCGATGAGATCCATGAGACCGGAAAGCCGGCCGTCCACATCGCGGGTCACGGCGCCTTCGAGCCAATGGCCGGTGTCCATGATCGCGATGAACGAGGTACCATCAGGTCGAAAACGGATCGCCGAGACGGCGCCGAACAGGGAATTCGGCGATGTCATTTCCAACCCGCCGACGAACTCCAGAGCACCGAACCGGGTGTCGCTCGATCCAACCGCAAAACTCTTGATCTGGTGGCTGCGGATCGGCAAAGTTTCGCTGTTCGAGGCGGCCCATGCCGAGCCGGTCGACGCCAGAAGCAGGAGGGCTAGAAGTCCGCGGCAAAGCATGGGGAGAGTACCTTCAGGGGGAAAGCATCGGGAATGAAACGGAGCACGACCACGAGGGGCGCCCACCACGGCGCACTGAGATCATCGCAGCAGCTTGGTAGACCGTAAAACTTTGTCCGTAAATTGACTTCGGCTGAGAGCCGTAACGTGCAGCGGCCGAGTGGCGTTCGGAAGCGGCAAAGCCACCTCCGAACGACAGGATTATCCCGTGCGGCGATGACGCGACGAGCCGCGGCGCTGGCTTTCGTCCTCGAAGAGTGCGGCCAGTTGCTCGGTCATGGCGCCGGCGAGTTCGTCGGCGTCGACGATCGTCACGGCGCGGCGATAGTAGCGCGTCACGTCGTGGCCGATGCCGATCGCCAGCAGTCCTACCGGCGAGCGGGTTTCGATCTGCTCGATCACCGCGCGCAGGTGCCGCTCCAGATAGTTTCCGGGGTTGACCGAAAGCGTCGAGTCGTCGACCGGCGCACCGTCGGAGATCATCATCAGGATGCGGCGCTGTTCGCGGCGCGCCATCAACCGCTCATGCGCCCACATCAGCGCCTCGCCGTCGATGTTCTCCTTGAGCAGGCCCTCGCGCATCATCAGGCCGAGGTTGCGGCGCGCGCGGCGCCAGGGCGCATCGGCGGACTTGTAGATGATGTGGCGCAGGTCATTCAGCCGGCCCGGCGACTGCGGCTTGCCACCGGCGAGCCACTTCTCGCGCGATTGCCCGCCCTTCCACGCCTTGGTGGTAAAGCCGAGGATCTCGACCTTCACGCCGCAACGCTCAAGCGTGCGCGCCAGAATGTCGGCGCAGGTCGCAGCAACGGTGATCGGGCGGCCGCGCATCGAGCCGGAATTGTCGATCAGCAGCGTCACCACCGTGTCGCGGAAGTTGGTATCCTTCTCGCGCTTGAACGAGAGCGGCTGCATCGGGTCGATGACGATGCGCTGCAAGCGCGCCGTGTCGAGGTAGCCCTCTTCGAGGTCGAACTCCCAGGAGCGGTTCTGCTGCGCCATCAGCCGGCGTTGCAGCCGGTTGGCGAGGCGCCCGACTGCGCCCTGGAGATGAGAGAGCTGCTTGTCGAGGAAGGCGCGCAAGCGATCTAGCTCGGCTTCGTCGCAAAGCTCTTCCGAGGCAATGGTCTCATCGAATTCGCGGGTGAAGACGGCGTAGTCGACCTTCTCGTTGAAGTCGGCAAAGGGCTGGTTCGGGCGCTTGACCTCGCCCGGCGTCTCGCTGTCCTCGTCGCCTTCGTCCTGGAGATCGTCGTCGGAGATCTCCGCGCCGTCCATCTCGCCTTCTTCCATCTGCTCTTCGGCAGCCTGGTTTTCATCGGCGGGGGCAGCGTCGTCGCCGGCTTCCTCGTCGCTGGCGTTCTCGTCCTGCTCCTGGCTGCGCGGCTGGTCTTCGTCGGTCTCGCTTTCCTGTTCGTCCGGTTCGACGTCGTCGTCACCGTATTTCTCGGCGACCTCCATCGAGGTCAGCATGTCGCGGACGACCCGGGCGAAAGCCTGCTGGTCGTTGATCGTCGACGACAGGTTCTTGATGTCGCCGGCAGCCTTGCCCTCGATGAACTCGCGCCAGAGGTCGAGCACCTTGCCGGCAGACGCAGGCGGCTTCTCGCCGGTCAGCTTTTCGCGCACCAGAAGCGCCACGGCTTCACCGAGCGGCGCGTCGGCCTGCCGCTCGATCGCCGCGAAATTCGCCTTGGCGTATTTCTCCTCGAGCATGACGTTGAGGTTCTTGGCGACACCCGCCATGCGCAACGCACCGATCGCCTCGACGCGAGCCTGTTCCACCGCGTCGAAGATCGCGCGGGCATCCGCCCCCTGCGGCGACATCGTCGCGTGGATGCGCGCATCGTGACAGGCCTTGCGCAGCGCCATGCTGTCACCGAGACCGCGGGTCACGGAAAGCTCCTGAAGCGTCGGGCGCTTGGAAAGTTCCGGCAGGCGAATGCGCTCGCCGGTCATGCCCGGCCGCTCGTTGGCGAAAGCGACCTCCACCTCGGCATCGCCCGCGATCGATCGGATGCAGCCGGAAAGCGCCCGCTTGAACGGTTCCGCAGCGTTCTCGCGCGTGGTTGGCTTTGCCTTCGAGTTCGAGCTCACGACAGTTCCTTCTTCAGCCAGCGGCGATGATGCCCCGCTGATGCATGGTTCCTTTGATCGTTGCCAATCAAAGGACACAACATGCAGCAATTCAAACTGCTACCGCGATCTTTGCGCGTCTGACAAGACGCGCGGCGCTGTAGGGCATCATCGCGTTTGCCACAGCGTCACAGTCCGCCCTCCCCGAGGGGAAGGCAGACCAAGGATCAGGCAGTGGCTTCGAGCACGATGTTGGCAGCGCTTTCCTTCAGCTCGATGCCGAAGGCGCGCTGATAGTGCTCGGCGACCAGCGCCCGTTCCAACTCGTCGCACTTGTTGAGGAAGGTTACGCGGAAGGCAAAGGCGATGTCGCCGAAGATATGGGCGTTCTCGGCCCAGGTGATGACCGTACGCGGGCTCATGACGGTCGAAAGATCGCCGTTGATGAAGGCAGCGCGCGTGAGGTCGGCAACGCGGACCATCTTCGACACGGTTTCACGGCCCTTGTCGGCGGTGAAGCCCTTCACCTTGGCAGCGACGATGTCGACTTCCTTGTCATGCGGCAGGTAGTTCAGCGTCGTCACGATCGACCAGCGGTCCATCTGCGCCTGGTTGATCTGCTGCGTGCCGTGGTAGAGACCGGTCGTGTCGCCGAGACCGACCGTGTTGGCGGTCGCGAACAGGCGGAAGGCCGGGTGCGGGCGGATGACGCGGCTCTGGTCGAGCAGCGTCAGGCGGCCGGAAGATTCCAGAACGCGCTGAATGACGAACATCACGTCCGGGCGGCCGGCATCGTATTCGTCGAAGACCAGCGCGACATTGTGCTGGTAGGCCCAGGGCAGGATGCCGTCCTTGAATTCGGTGACCTGCAGACCGTCCTTGACGACGATCGCGTCCTTGCCGACGAGGTCGATACGGCTGACATGGCTGTCGAGGTTGACGCGCACGCACGGCCAGTTGAGGCGGGCGGCGACCTGCTCGATATGGGTGGACTTGCCGGTACCGTGATAGCCCGACACCATCACGCGTCGGTTGTGGGCGAAGCCTGCGAGAATGGCGAGCGTCGTTTCGCGGTCGAAGAGGTAGTCCGGATCGAGGTCCGGCACATAAGCGTCGCCCTTCGAATAGGCAGGAACGCGCAAATCCGTATCAATGCCGAAAACCTCCCGGACCGAGATCGTCGTGTCGGGGAGGTTGGAAATATCGAGGTCAATCTTGCTCATCATGTCTCCAGAGCGGCCACCGGAAGGCACCCGCGCATTCGCCTGCAAAAGTGCTTCTGTAATAATCCGCGTTGTTAGCAGAAACCAGCCTGTTTTAACAATTGGTAGGCTTGAATAACGGCGCGAAAACGCTCTTCCGATCCTCTATCTCCGCCATTGGCATCGGGGTGATGCTTCTTGACGAGATCCTTGTAGGCGGCCTTGATATCCGCGGCGGTCGCCGACGCACCGAGACCGAGCGTTTCGAAGGCTTTCGCCTCGAGCGTCTTTAACTTGCGCTGGCGCGGCTCCGGGCGACCGGAACGCGCCCGCGCCTCGCTGACGAAGCCGAAGGGATCGCGCATGCGCGCCTGGGCGCCGGCGGTGCCGGATCGCATCTGCGATTGAGCCGGACCGTTCCTGGCGTTCTTGTTGACACCGACGGTCCAGGTCGGCCGGTGACCGGTCACCGCTTCCTTCTGGTAGCGCGCAACCTCGCTGTCGGACAGGCCGGAGAAGTAATTGTACCCCTTGTTGTACTCCTTCACATGTTCGAAGCAGAACATGAAGTATTGCCCCTCGGCATTGCGGCCGACGGGCGCCCGATGCACGCCTTTCTGATCACAGCCGTCCCACTGGCAGACGGGCGCAGCCGGCTCGGCCCGCGGCTCGACCTTGCGCCGGGTGCGGATACGATCGAAGTATTTTGAATCGAGTCTCATGGCGCTCATTATGGGGTTTGGCAGGGGCCACAACAAGAATTGACAAAGCAGAATGTTGCTGGCTTTGTGCGGGCATTTTGCGCCGCCAGGCCTGCGACTGCCAGGTTCGACAGACCCGCGAGGGGGGCGCCAAACAATCAAGGAAATGGGACGGAAGAATGTCACTCACCGACACGATCGAAAAGAAGCTGATCGAGGCCTTCCACCCCGAGAGACTGGCGGTCATCAACGAGAGCCACATGCATGCCGGCCATCAGCCCGGTTTCGATGGCGGCGGCGAAACCCACCTGCGCGTGCGTATCGTTTCGAGCGCCTTTACCGGCATGAGCCGCGTCGCCCGCCACCGCGCGATCAACGACCTTCTGAAGCCGGAACTCGATGCCGGCCTGCACGCCCTTGCGGTCGAGCCGGCGGCACCCGGCGAAACGACCCGCTGGTAGCGATCCGCTATCATTCAGCCCGTCGGAGCGGCACCGTCTTCCGCCGGTCGGATGCGCAGCTTGGTGATCCGGTTTCTCACGCGCTTCATCACGATGAAGCGCTTGCCGTGGAAGGTGAAGGCCTGGCGCTCTTCCGGAATGCTCTTGGACTCGTGGATCACCAGGCCGGCAACCGTGGTCGCCTCCTCATCCGGCAAGGACCAGTCGAGCGCACGGTTGAGATCGCGGATCGGCACTGATCCGTCGACGACGATCGAGCCATCGGCCTCCTGCCTGACGCCCTGGATATCGAGGTCGTGCTCATCGGCAATGTCGCCTACGATCTCCTCCAGAATGTCTTCCAGCGTCACCAGGCCCTGAACCTGGCCATACTCATCGACGACGATCGCCAGGTGCAGCTTGCGACGCAGGAAGGCGTTGAGCTGGTCCTTGAGATTGGTCGTGTCGGGCACGAACCAGGGCTTCTGCGCGATCCTGACGATATCGAGGTTTTCCGGCTCGACATTGGGCTCGGCAAGCGCCCGCAGAAGGTCCTTCGAATGCACGACGCCGATGATGTTGTCGGTAGAGCCGCGCCAGAGCGGCAGCCGCGTGAACGGACTTTCGAGGATGTCGCGAACGCAGGTCTCAGGCGATTCGTCGGCGTTGATCGCCCGCATGTTGGTGCGGTGGATCATGATGTCGGAGACTTCGAGTTCGCCGAGGTCGAGCACCCCGCCCAGCCGGTCGCGGTCGGCCTTGATCACCGAGCCCTCCCGGTGCAGGAAGTCCACCGCACCGCGCAGTTCTTCATGCGCCGAAAGCATCGACATATCAGCGGCGAGGTTGACGCCGAAGAGGTGGAGGATGCGCCGGACGATCCCGTTGACGAGGCTGGAAACGGGCCCGACGATCACGACGAAGGGGCGAACCAAGGGCGCGACGGCCAGCGCGAAGCGATCAGGAGAGGCAATCGCCCAGCTCTTCGGCAGCACTTCCGAGAAGATGACGAGCAGCACGGTCATGGCAAGCGTCGCGAGTGCCACGCCGGAATCGCCGAAAAGACCGATCAACAGGCTCGTCGTCAGCGACGAAGCCAGAATGTTGACGAGATTGTTGCCGATCAGCAGGGTGCCAATCAATCGGTCCCGGCGTTCGATCAGGCGGTTGACGATGCCGGCGCGCTCCTCGCCATTGTTCTCCAGCGTATGCATGCGCGAGCGCGAAGCGGCCGTCAGCGCCGTCTCCGAGCCGGAGAAGAACGCCGAGAGCACGAGCAGGCAGAAGACCGAGAGGATCGACAGCCAGTATTCCGCCAGAAAAGCTATAAAGGCTTCGCCGCTCATTGCGGATGCTTTTCCCTCAGGAAGCTCAGGACCTCCGATGCCGGAACGTCATCGGCGACAAAGGATTGTCCGATGCCGCGCGTCAGGATGAAGGTGAGCTTGCCGCCCTTGACCTTCTTGTCCTGGGCGATCGCGTCCATCAGCCGCTCGGCCGGCGGTAGCGTACCGGGGATTTCCGACATGCGGGTCGGCAGACCCACGGTTTTCAGATGTGCCTCCACGCGCGTCGCGTCGTCGGGGCTCGCAAGGTTCATGCGCGCCGAGAACTGATGCGCCAGCACCATGCCGATCGAAACGCCCTCGCCGTGCACGAGCCGCGCGCTGTCATATTCGGTCGCCGCCTCAAGCGCATGGCCGAAGGTGTGGCCGAGATTGAGCAGCGCTCGCAAGCCGTTCTCGCGCTCGTCCGCGGCAACAACGTCTGCCTTGGCCTGGCAGCTCACCGCGATCGCCTCGATACGCGCCGCGCCGCCGGCAAAGACCGCCTGCCAGTTCTTCTCCAGCCAGGCGAAGAAGTCCGGCTTGTCGATCAGCCCGTACTTCGCGACCTCGGCATAGCCGGCGCGAAACTCGCGCGGGCTCAGCGTGTCGAGCACGTCCGTATCGGCAAGCACCAGGTCCGGCTGATGGAAGACACCGATCAGATTCTTGCCGTGCGGAGAATTGATGCCGGTCTTGCCGCCGACGGAGGAATCGACCTGTGCCAGGAGCGAAGTCGGGATCTGAACGAAGCGCGAACCGCGGCGCACGATGCCGGCGGCAAAGCCGGTAAGATCGCCGATGACGCCGCCGCCGAGCGCGATCACCGCATCATTGCGCTCGATCCGGGCGCCGAGCACGGTTTCGCAAACCGGGATCAAGTGCTCGAAACTCTTGGTCTTCTCGCCGGCGGGCAGCACGAGCGACACCGCATCGATGTCACGCCCCTTCAAGCTCGCCATCAGCGGCTCGAGATAGCGAGGCGCGACGTTCTCGTCGGTGATCACGGCCATCTTCCGCCCCTTGAGGCGGGCTGCGATCTGCTCGCCAGCGGCCGCAATCAGCCCGGGGCCGATCAGGATATCATAGGAACGATCGCCGAGGTCGACACGGACCTGGCGTTCGGCAGCGGGCATCGCATGGCTATTCATGACTTTTCTTGTCCTGGTGTTCGATGACGGCAGCGAGAACGTCTTCCACCATCGTCTCTTTCTTCACATCGCGCGACAACACGATCAGGTCGGCTTCGGCGTAGATCGGGTAGCGCGCGTTCATCAGGTTTTCGAGCGTCTGCTTCGGATTTTCCGTCTTCAGGAGCGGCCGGGTATCGCGCTTGTTGACCCGTTCCCAGAGCACCTCGAGTTCGGCGTTGAGCCAGACCGTCAGGCCGCCCTTCTTGATCTGTCGGCGCGAGCGCTCGTTGATATAGGCGCCGCCGCCGGTCGAGACGACGCGCGGTCCAGTCCTGAGCAGGCGCTTCAACACCCGCGTTTCCAGCGCACGGAACTCCTCTTCGCCATAGCGGGCGAAGAGATCGCTGATCGTCATGCGCGAGACGCGTTCGATCTCGTGGTCGGAATCGACGAAGGGAATGCCGAGTGCCTGGGCGGTCAACCGTCCGATTGCCGACTTGCCGGCACCCATCAGGCCGATGAACACGAGATTGCGTTTACCGAGTGCAAGCTTCGCCCGCTCGGCAAGCGTTGCGGAAACCGGTTCGATCAGGTCGTTCATTGGACTTCTTATTCCCCATTCCCTTTCGGTATCGACAAATCGGGGTGTAGCGTCAAGTCGTCGCGCGCGTCCGCTCACGGTTCTTGAACTCGGCCGAAGCGGCGTTCATATAGGTCTGGCACCCGCCACGGCGCCGCGTGTTCCTTCGGACGCGTGAACCGCACTGGCCGTTTGAACGCCTGCATGGGTATCCTTGCGTTCGCTGCATCGAAGGGCACATGCAGAGGAGATTGAAATGCCGACCCTATTCCGGTTCCTGTTCTTCTGTGCCGTTATCGCCGGAATAGTCTACGGCACGATGGTCTCCCTCGTCACCTTCGTCGAGCCGGTGGAGCGGGACGTGACCGTGAAAATACCGTCCGAGCGGGTGAACAAGCCCCAATGAGCGACCTTTCCGCAGCCCATGTCGAGGCCTTCCTCGAAATGATGAGCGCCGAGCGAGGCGCTGCGGTCAACACGCTGCAATCCTATGAGCGCGACCTGGAGGACGCCTCCTCGCACCTGCGCACGCTCGGAACCGGGCTGACAGGGGCGACACCGGACGATCTTCGTACCTATCTCGCCCATCTCTCGAGCCAGGGCTTCAAGCCCTCGTCGCAGGCACGACGTCTCTCGGCGCTCCGGCAATTCTACAAGTTCCTATACGCCGAAGGTATGCGCGGCGACGATCCGACCGGAATTCTCGACGCCCCGAAGAAGGGGCGCAGTCTGCCGAAGACGCTGAGCGTCGACGACGTCTCGCGGCTGATTGGCCAAGCGGAGACGGAAGCCGCGACAGGCGGGACCGAGCGTCTTGCCCGGTTGCGCATGCATGCGCTGATCGAACTGCTCTACGCCACCGGCATGCGTGTCAGCGAACTGGTCTCGCTGCCGGCAAGCGTGCTGGCGCAGAACGGCCGCTTCCTGGTCATCCGCGGCAAGGGCAACAAGGAGCGGCTCGTACCGCTTTCGCAGGCCGCGATCCGGGCAATGCGGGCCTATGGAGAGGCGCTCGCCGAGGAGATGGCCAAGGAAGACCCGGGCAGTCGCGAAAGTCCGTGGCTCTTCCCGTCTTCCGGCAAGCAGGGCTTCCTGCCGCGCCAAGTCTTTGCGCGCGATCTGAAATCGCTTGCCGCACGTGCCGGCATAAGGGTCGCCACGATTTCCCCGCACGTGCTCCGGCATGCCTTCGCCAGCCACCTGCTTGCCAATGGCGCGGACCTTCGCGCCGTGCAGGAACTGCTCGGACATTCGGACATTTCAACGACACAAATCTATACGCATGTGCTGGAAGAACGGCTGCACAACCTCGTGCAAAACCATCACCCTCTTGCCAAACAGGCGAAAAAACAGGATTAGGACCGCCGGGAAGCTGGTTTCGGCCCGCATATCCTTGTCGCAAAATGATCGGAAACGCATCTCATGCACAACTATCTCGATTTCGAAAAACCCATCTCGGACCTCGAAGGCAAGATTCTCGAATTGAAGAAGCTCGCCGGCGAAGACGAGAGCGTGAACACTTCGGATGAGATCGAACGGCTGGAGACGCGCGTCCGCGACGCGATGGTCGAGATCTATTCCAAGCTGACGCCGTGGCAGAAGACCCAGGTCGCCCGTCACCCTCAGCGCCCGCACTTCCTGGATTATGCCGCCGAGCTCTTCACCGAGTTCACGCCGCTTGCCGGCGACCGCAACTTCGCCAACGACGACGCCATCCAGGCCGGCCTTGCACGCTTTCGCGGCATGCCGGTGGCCGTTCTCGGCCAGGAGAAGGGCAACGACACGAAGTCACGCATCAAGCACAACTTCGGCAGCCCCCGTCCTGAAGGCTATCGCAAGGCGATCCGCGTCATGGAAATGGCCGATCGCTTCTCCCTGCCGCTGATCACGCTGGTCGACACCGCAGGCGCCTATCCGGGCGTCGGCGCCGAGGAACGCGGCCAGGCGGAAGCCATCGCCCGCTCCACCGAGATGTGCCTCAACGTTCGCGTGCCGATCGTCACCGTCGTCATCGGCGAAGGCGGCTCCGGCGGCGCCATCGCGATCGCCACCGGCAACCGCGTCTACATGCTGGAGCATGCGATCTACAGCGTCATCTCGCCGGAAGGCGCTGCCTCGATCCTCTGGCGCGATTCGACCCGCGCCAAGGAAGCTGCCAGCAACATGAAGATCACCTCCGAAGACCTGAAGGCACTCGGCGTCATCGACGGCATCATTCCGGAGCCGGTCGGCGGCGCCCACCGCGACCCGAACGCGGTCATCAGCCGCACCGGAACCGTGATCGCCGACGCGCTGAAGGAGCTTTCCGGACGCAACGGCGACCAATTGCGCACGGATCGCCGACAGAAATACCTCAATATCGGCCGCAATCTCTAAGCTGGAGCCGGATGCGGGCGGAAATCCCACGCGCCCCCATCCCATCTCGCCCCGATGGTTCGCGATTGCGGGAGCGGATTTCGCAACCGCAAAGCGGAGTGTGGCCAAATCTTGGCCATATTCATGAGGTCATGAACAGCGCATCGGCAGGGGCACCCTGCAGGGTTAAGAATTCGTGAAGTATAATCGCTTAGTGATTCTCTGAAGGGCCCCTCCCTCGCGGACTTGGGCTCTCCTGCGTAATTCCTTAAATCGGCATCGATTTAAGTAGTCGAGTTTGGGTTTGAACGGGCCTCTGCTGATGCGTTTCAGAAACCTTGTAGCCTCCGCCGCCATTGTCGCCGCGCTTGCCGGCTGCACCAATGAAACGCTGGACACGACGACATCGGTCGACCTCAAGTCCGTGAAGAACAAGACCGAGTACCAGGTTTCCGGACCCCTGGTCCAAAAGATGACCGAACTCGGGATGCAGAAGCAGGCCCCGATCGCGCTGCGCATCTTCAAGGAGGAAGGCACGCTCGAGGTCTGGAAGGCCAATACCGCCAACCGCTTCCAGCTTCTGAAGAGCTACAAGATCTGCGCCTGGTCCGGCAAACTGGGGCCAAAGGTGAAGGAAGGCGATCGTCAGGCGCCGGAAGGCTTCTACCCGCTCTTCCCGCATCAGCTGAACCCCAATTCGAAGTACTATCTGGCGATCAACACCGGCTATCCCAACGCCTACGACAAGGCGAACGGCCGTCAGGGCACGCATCTGATGATCCACGGCGCCTGCTCGTCGGCGGGGTGCTACTCGATGACCGACGAACAGATTATCGAGATCTTCGCGCTCGCCCGGGATTCCTTCAAGGGCGGCCAGGAAAGCGTTCAGCTCCAGGCCTTCCCCTTCCGCATGACGGCGGAAAACATGGCGCGCCATCGCAATAATCCGAATATCGACTTCTGGAAAATGCTGAAGGTCGGTTACGACCAGTTCGAAATCACCAAGCGCCCGCCGGAAATCAACGTCTGCGAAAGGAAGTACGTCTTCAACCAGCAAGCCACCGGCCCGTTCAACCCGAGCGGCCAGTGCCCGGCCATGTCGACCCCGCCGGCGCTGCAAGTGGCGATGGCGAGCTTCGAGAAGAGCTATCAGAGCGACTACGACAAGGCCCTCAAGAAGTATGACGGCATGGTCTGGTACGAGCCGAGCGAAGCCGAGCGCAAGGCGATCGTCGCCAAGCAGCGCGTCGGCCGCGAACTCGCCTATGCGCCGACCGGTAATTCCCTCGATGCCGGCAAGCTGATGAAGGCGAGCGATCTCGAGAAGAAACTCGCCGAACAGAAGGAAGCGGAAGAGACGAAGCAGGCCGTCGAGATCCAGAAGAAGGAACTCGAAAAAGCGACCGACGGCGGAAAGCACGTGCCGGTTCCGGCCGCCAACCCCATTCCGCAGCCGGTGATGCAGGCGGCCGTCGAGCAGCCCAAGAAATCCTTCTGGAGCCTGTTCTCCAAGAGTGAGCCTGAGCTTCAGATGCCCGCTCCGGTCGTCATCACGCCGGAACAGCAGGCCGCCGTCTCGCCACAGGCTCAGGAGCCGGCAAAGGCCGAGAAGCAGGCGCGGGCCGCGGCGACCATCGCTGCGCCACAGCAGACCGCGGCCGTTGCCACGGCACCGGCCCCCGATACGGTGGCGCAAACGCCTGTCCTCACCGAAGAGCCGCCGAAGAAGCGCCCTTTCTGGAAGATCTGGGGCAATTGATGCCGAACGAAACCAAGATCGTCTACGACCTCAGGGGGCTTAAATGCCCCCTTCCCGTTTTGAAGACGCGCAAGCGCATGGCCGCGCTCGCCCCGGGCGCGCTTCTGGAGATCGAGACCACAGATCCTCTGGCGGTGATCGATATCCCGCACTTCTGCAAGGAGGACGGCCACAAGCTCGAAGAGGCGGCGTCCGCCGAAGGCGGCCACCGGTTCCTCATCCGCAAGGGCGGCTGAGAGGCCGCGTCCGTCCAGCTCCGTTGGCTAGAACCGCATACCGGGAACGGCGAGCGGATTGTCGGAGAGCGCCTGGGCGTCCGGCCGGTCGATGCGCGGCTTTCCGGTAAAGGCGTCAAACAAGTCGCGCACGAAGTCTTCCGTCAGGCCCTTGGTGATCAGCACCATGCGCGTGCGCCGGTCGTTTGGGTCCGGCCACGCGGCCAGCCGTTCCGGCGCGTGGAAGACGTTCTGCACGCCGTGCAGCACCAGCGGCCGGTTCGGCCTGTCGGCAACAGCAACGATCGCCTTCATCCTCAGCAACTTCTCACCATGTGCCGAACGCAGCAGGTCGATGAACATGTCGAGCGCCATCGGCTCGATCGGCCGGTCATGCACGATGCTGAACGAACGGATGTCGCCGCCATGCCGGTTCACATCATGATGATGGTGGTGATGTTCGTGGTCATGATTGTGATCGTGGTCATGGTCATGATGGTGGTCGCCATGATCGTGGTGATCATGATGGTGGCCGTCATCGTGGTGAGCTTCATCCTGCAGCCAGCGGCCGACATCGGCAATCTTCGAGGACGGGTCATAGAGGCCACAGGCGAATAGAGCCGAGCGTCCCGCCTCGTCACTATCGCCGTCGATCAGCGGCGCGCGCGGATTGAACGCCCGGATCCGGACTGTCAGCGCGTCGCGCTCAGACGCGTCGGCGAGACCGGTCTTGCTGATGACGATGCGGTCAGCGACCGCGACCTGCTTCAGGGCTTCCTCGTGATTGGCGATCGTCTGCAAACCGTTGACGGCATCAACGACGGTGACGACACCGTCCAGGCGGAAATTCTGCGCGATGATTGGATTGCCGATCACCGATTGCAGCACCGGCGCCGGATCGGCAAGCCCGGTCGTTTCGATGACGACGCGCTTCAGCGGCTTGATCTTCCCGGTCTGCATCCGGTCCATGAGATCGGCGAGCGTGTCGACCAGTTCGCCGCGCACGGTGCAGCAGAGGCAGCCGTCGGAAAGCTCGATGACGCCGTCGCTCGACGCTTCCACCAGCAGGTGGTCGATCGAAACGTCGCCGAACTCGTTGATGATGACCGCCGTGTCGGAGAGATCGGGATCCTTCAGCAGCCGGTTGAGCAACGTCGTCTTGCCCGCACCGAGAAAGCCGGTGAGGATCGAGACCGGCACCGCCGGCATAGGACTAACCATCATGAACTCCGATCAGAAAGTCGGCCGCGGCACGGGGATCGGCACATTGGTGACATCGCCCTGGCCGACCGGATCGCCGGCAACCTTCGGTGCCTTTTCGCCGCCGCCGGCGATAAGGCCGGCGAAGGCGAGCTTCAGCGGCCGGTTGATTTCATGGATATAGGGCGAGAGCAGCTTCTGGCGGCCGGCCTCGTCGCGGCCTTCGCTGCGAACCTTGGCCGCTGCCTTCGAGCAGATCTGCTTGCTGACATCGGCCACCGTGTCGCGCGTCTCGCCATAGGGCGGGATTTGCACCAGCGATGGCTTGCCGTTGCCGCTCGTCGTCAGCGCCATCTGCATGAGCCGCGCGGATTCGTCGGCGCGCGCGCCGAGGCTGCTCTCCCCGAGCACGACCGAAACGACGCTGCGCCCGTCACGGGTGGCAGACGAGACCTGGTTGAAGCCGGACGCGCAGATGAAGCCGGTCTTCATGCCATCGGCCCCTTCGAAGCGGCCGATCAGCATGTTGTAGTTCGCATAGTCCTTCTTGCCGGTCGTGAAACCTTCCAGCGAGAAATAGGAGGCGTATTGCGGGAACTCGCGCTTGAGCGTGATCGCCAGCACGGCAAGGTCACGCGCCGTGGTGTACTGGCCGGGGCCGGGCAAACCGTTGGCGTTGATGAAGTTCGAAGAGGTCATGCCGATGCGGCGCGCTTCGGCATTCATCCGCTCGATGAAGGCGGGCTCCGAACCGCCGACCGTCTCGGCGATTGCCACGGCGACGTCGTTTGCGGATTTGACCAGCATCATCTTCAGCGCGCTGTCGAGCGTCATCGCCTGGCCGGGCTTGTAGAACATCTTGCTCGGCGGCTCGGACGCCGCGTTCTTGGTCATGACGACCGGACTTTCGAGCGTAAGCTGTCCCGTCTTGATCGCGCGGAAGGTCGTATAGGCCGTCATCAGCTTGGTCAGCGACGCCGGATACCATTTCTGGAAGATGTCCTGGTGCTCGTAGACCTTCAGCGAATTGACGTCGACGACGAGCCTCGGATTGGCCGCAGCCGGCAGCGCCGCAAGAAGCGTCGCGCAAGCCGCCGCCGTCACTCCCAGCGCCTTCATCTTGCCACGCGTGAAAAATCCTGCTGTCACCACGATAGAACCTCGAAATTCCGCTGTTGCCTCGTCTCGTCCGGCTATTTAGCCTATATGGCGAGGAGATGGCAAAGCCCATTCATGGGCAGCCCTGCCAATCCACCACAGAGACGCAGATACACTAAGTAATCGAACAGACCGACAGGACGAACCGATGCCGATACTCAACCGTGCCGCCGAGCTCCAGAACGAAGTCACCGAATGGCGGCGCCACCTGCACAGGAACCCGGAGCTCCTGTTTGCGGTCGAAAATACGGCATCCTTCGTCGAAAAGAAACTGAAGGAATTCGGCGTTGACGAAGTCGTGACGGGACTCGGCCGTACCGGCGTCGTCGGCCTGATCCGCGGCGGGCTCGGCGCGGGCCGCACCATCGGCCTTCGCGCCGACATGGATGCGCTGCCGATCACCGAGACGAGCGGCAAGGCCTGGGCATCGCAGGCTTCAGGCAAGATGCATGCCTGCGGCCATGACGGCCATACGGCCATGCTTCTCGGAGCGGCCAAATATCTCGCCGAGACCCGCAACTTCGCCGGCAATGTCGCCGTCATCTTCCAGCCCGCCGAAGAAGGCGGTGGCGGCGGCAACGAGATGGTCAAGGACGGCATGATGGAGCGCTTCGCGATCGAGGAAGTCTACGGCATGCACAACATGCCGGGCATGCCGATCGGTCATTTCGGCAGCCGTGTCGGGCCGATCATGGCTTCGACCGACGAGTTCACCATCACCATCAAGGGCCGCGGCGGCCATGCGGCCCAGCCGCACAAGACGATCGACCCGATCGTCGTCGGCACGCAGATCGTCACCGCACTGCAGACGATCGCGTCGCGCACCGTCGATCCGCTCGCCTCGGTCGTCGTCTCGGTCACCAAGTTCAATGCCGGCTTTGCCCACAACGTCATCCCGGAAGAGGCCGTGCTCGGCGGCACGGTACGCACGCTCGTGCCTGAGGTGCGCGATGTCGGCGAGAGCCGAATCCGCACGATCGCCGAGGGTGTCGCCGGCCTCTATGGCGCGACCGTCACCGTACAGTACGACCGCAACTATCCGGTGACCGTGAATCATGCGGAAGAGACCGGATATGCCTTGAAGGCCGCGGCCGAGATCGCCGGCGAGGGCAACGTCAAGCCTTCGCTCGACCCGATGATGGGCGGCGAGGATTTCTCCTACATGCTGCTCGCCCGCCCCGGCGCCTTCGTGTTCATGGGCAACGGCGAGACTGCCGGACTGCATCACCCCGCCTACGACTTCAATGACGAGGCGATCCCGCACGGCATCTCCTATTGGGTGAAGCTCGCAGAAACGCGACTTGGCGCCTGAGGCATCGGCGGGAGGCACCATGCATCAGATCGACAAGATTGACCGTAGAATTCTCAACATCCTCCAGGCCGATGGCCGCATCACCAATCTGGAGCTTGCCGATCGCATCGGCCTGTCGCCGACGGCGACCAGCGAGCGCCTGCGCCGGCTCTTGAAGGAGGGATACGTCTCGGGCTTCGGCGCAAGGCTCGACCCGCAAAAGCTTGGCTTCGGGCTGCTCGTCTTCATCGAGGTCATGCTCGACAAGACGACGCCCGATGTCTTCGACCAGTTCGCCGCCGCCATCAAACAGGCGCCGGCCGTGCTCGAATGCCACATGGTGGCGGGCGGCTTCGATTATCTCGTGAAGACGAGGTTTGAGGACATGGCTGCCTACCGCAACTTCCTCGGCCAGGTGCTCTGGACGCTGCCGGGCGTCAAGGAGACCCGCACCTATGCGGTGATGGAAGAGATCAAGAATGACGGGCCGCTGCCGTTGGTGTGAGCGGATTCACCGAGAGGCACCCCCCCTCTGCCCTGCCGGGCATCTCCCCCACAAGGGGGGAGATCAGATGGAGCACCGCTCTGCCCCGACCGCATTCAGCGGACCCATGAACCGCCACTCGGCTCAAGTGTGGAACCGGGCATCGCCCCGGGTCGATCTCCCCCCTTTTGGGGGAGATGCCCGGCAGGGCAGAGGGGGTATGATGCCCCACCCCCGTCCCGAATGGCACGGCACGCCTAGGAGATCCACCGCGCCATCGCCTTATTACTCTGCCAGCGATGCCATGTCGATCACGAAACGATAGCGCACGTCGCTCTTGATGACCCGCTCATAGGCTTCGTTGATCTGCTGGATGCGGATCGTTTCGATTTCCGAGACGATGCCGTGCTCGCCGCAGAAGTCGAGCATCTCCTGGGTTTCCTTGATCGAACCGATCATCGAGCCGGAAATGCTGCGGCGCGCCGGCACCAGCGAGAAGGCGTGCACCGGCACCGCGTTTTCCGGAATGCCGACCAGCACGAAGTCGCCGTCCACCTTCAGGAGGTTGACGTAGGCGTTCCAGTCGATCTCGGCAGCGACGGTGCAGATGATCAGATCGAAGGTGCCAGCCAGCGCCTTGAAGGTCTCGGGGTCGTTGGTGGCGTAGTAGTGGTCGGCGCCGAGCTTCAGCCCGTCTTCCTTCTTGGAAAGGGTTTGGCTAAGAACGGTCACATCCGCCCCCATCGCGTGCGCCAGCTTGACGCCCATATGGCCGAGGCCGCCCATGCCGACGATTGCGACCTTCTTGCCCGGGCCGGCCTTCCAGTGACGCAGCGGCGAGTAAAGCGTGATGCCGGCGCAGAGCAAGGGTGCTGCGGCATCGAGCGGCAGGTTCTCCGGGATCGACAACACATAGCCTTCCTTGACGACGATGCTGTCGGAATAGCCGCCCTGGGTCGGCGTCTTGCCGTCGGCTTCGACACCGTTATAGGTGACGATCAAACCCGGCATGTAATGTTCCAGATCCACGTCGCGCGTGGCGCAGGTGGTGCAGGAATCGACGAAGCAGCCGACGCCGGCGCGGTCACCGACTTTGAACTTGGTGACCTTGGAACCGACCGCCGTCACGATGCCGACGATCTCGTGGCCCGGAACCATCGGGAATACCGAATTGCCCCATTCGTTGCGGGCCTGGTGGATGTCGGAATGGCAGACGCCGCAATATTTGATCTCGATCACCACATCGTCGTCGCGCGGCTCGCGGCGCTCGAAGGTGAAGGGCGTAAGCGGCTTCGACGCATCCGTCGCCGCATATCCTCTTGCAATGGCCATCAGTCTATCCTTCATTTTGGGAGAGGGTGCAGGCCGGAGGGAGCCGGCCTGACGCACCGCTGAATATGGGCGCGCTGACGGCAAGGGCGTTAGAGCGATCCTGCAAAGTTTTTGCACGATCCTCCGAGTTTGCGATAAGGCCACTGGAGAAGTCGCACGACAGCCTTATCTGAGCAGCACCTCAGACAACGCTAAGCATCTGGAAAGGCCATAGATTATGACAGTCACGCGACAGACCACCCGCCACCAGATGATCGATGTCATTGCCCGGTTCGCCGAGCGAGACGGCGACCACATGACCGAGATTTCCGGGCTGACCCTTCATCGCCATGGCGGCGACGCTCCGGTCAATTGCTCTGCCTATCGGCCAAGCCTGGCCATCATCGTGCAAGGCGCGAAGCGCGTGGTGCTCGGCGAGGAGACATTGATCTACGGTGCCTCGGACTATCTGCTGACCTCGATCGACCTGCCGGTTCTCTCCCAGGTCTGCGAGGCCTCGGCGGAGGAGCCTTATCTCAGCATGGCCTTGACGCTCGATCCCGGCAAGATCCAGGCGCTGCTCGCATCCTTGCCGCAACTGCCGCAGCCCGCCGCCTCGGCCCGCGGCATGACGGTGAGCAAGATCACCGCCGATCTCGAAGACGCAGCGCTGCGACTGCTGCGCCTGCTTGAGCGACCGGAAGACAGACCGGCCCTGCTGCCGCTGATCGAGCAGGAAATCCTCTATCGCCTCCTGACCGGTCCGCACGGCCACCGCCTGCGGCAGATGGCGACGGCCGACAGCCAGCCGCATCAGGTGGGCCGCGCCGTGGCCTGGCTCAAGGAGCATTATTCGCGCCCGCTCAGGATCGACGACCTCGCCAACCGCGTTTCGATGAGCGTCTCGTCGCTGCACCACCACTTCAAGGCGATCACCGCCATGAGCCCACTGCAATACCAGAAGCAGCTCCGGCTGCAGGAAGCGCGGCGGTTGATGCTGGAGGAGCAGTTGGACGCGGGCGATGCCGGCCATCAGGTTGGCTATGAAAGCCAGTCCCAGTTCAGCCGCGAATATGCCCGCCATTTCGGCGAACCGCCGATGCGCGACATCGGCCGCGTGCGCCGGTCACTGCTCGAACGCCTGGGCGGCGAAGCGGAAATGCTGAGCGAAGGCTAAGGTCTCTCGATATCCTCTGGAGTATCGGGCGTCTCCGGTACCCCTTTGGCATATCAGCTCTGTTCGATATCCCCCGGGTATCAGGTCCGCCCGATATCCCCCGGGGTATCAGCTCCGCTCGATATCCCGCCGGAGCACGATCGATGTCGTCAGGTCCTCGACATTGTCCATCGTCGCCACTTCGTTGCGCAGTTCGTTGAGGGCGTTGATCGACCCGACCTCCACCTCGACGACGAGATCGAGCTGGCCGCTGACCGAGGAGACCTTGCGGACGGCGGAAAAGCCGGCCAGCCGGTCGAGCACGCCGATCGACGGTGTGCGTTTCAAGGTCACCAGCAGGAAGGCCTGGATCGTGCCCTCCTCCAGTTGCCCGATATCGGCGCGATAGCCGCGAATGACGCCGGCTTTTTCCAGCCGACTGACCCGCTCCGTCGTCGCACTTCGGGAGAGGCCGATCCGGCCCGCCAGCGACTTCATCGGGATGCGCGCCTCCTGCGACAGAATGCTGAGGATCGTGCGGTCGATCGCATCTATGTCCTGCATCTCTGCTCCTCCGGGACCCGCCGACAAGATGACGGTTATTATAAACATAGTGCCGGTGCAACCGGCATATTGCCGGATGCATCGCTGGGCCGCTCATGTAACTCTCGCTCACAGATGAGGGTCCCCATGAACGATATGCTGAAGACGACACCTGACTTTTCGACCGAAGCCGCCGCGGCGCTGCTGAAGGAGCACTATGGCCTGACCGGCGCGCTGTCGTTGCTTGCCAGCGAACGCGACCAGAACTTCAAGGTCGAGGCTGAAGGTGGCGGCATCTATATCCTGAAAATCATCAACGGTGCCGAACCCGAAGTCGAAAGCGACTTCCAGACGGCACTGCTGAAGCACGTCGGCGCACACGCCGCCGACCTGCCGGTGCCGCATATCCGCCCGACGCTGTCGGGCTCGAGCCTCGCTTCGACCACGAGCGCGCGCGGCGTCACGCACCGCTTGCGGCTGGTGAGCTGGGTCGAAGGCCTGCCGCTCGCCGAAACCGGCCGCAGCGAGGCGGCGCTGCAATCGCTCGGGCAGATACTCGGCCGCTTCGATGCTTCGCTCAAAGGCTTCATGCATCCGGGCGCGCTGCGGGATCTCGACTGGGATATCCGCCACGCCGGCCGCTCGGCGGATCGGCTGCATCACGTCACCGCCGCCGAGGACCGCGCCTTGCTCGAGCGCTTCCTTGCCCGCTTCGAAAAATCCGTCGCGCCGCGGCTCGCCACCCTTCGCGCCGCCGTCATCCACAATGACGCCAACGACTGGAACGTGCTCGTCGACAAGGCCGACCACGACACCATCTCCGGCCTGATCGATTTCGGCGATGCGCTGCACGCGCCCATCATCGCCGAAGTGGCGATCGCCGCCGCCTATGCCGGGCTCGACCATCCCGATCCGATCGGCGCGGCAGCCGCGATCGCCCGCGGCTTCCATGCGGAATATCCGCTGAGGCAAGACGAGGTCGACCTGCTCTTCGATCTCATCGCCATGCGCCTTGTCACCTCCGTGACCATCTCGGCCTCGCGCCGGGCCCACACCGACGACAATCCCTATCTCGCGATCAGCGAGCGGCCGGCCTGGACGCTGTTGCGCAAGCTCGACCGGATGAACCCTCGTTTCGCCACCGCCATCCTGCGCAAGGCCTGCGGCTTCGAGGCCGTCCCCGGCGCGCGGGCAATCGCGTCCTGGATCCGCGAGAACCGCAAGACGCTGAAGCCGCTGCTCGAACGGCCGGCCGCAACCTATCCCGCAGCCCTGGTTCCCTACGGCGACCCGACGCATCCGATGACGGTGAAATCATCAGGCGAACAGCCGGATGAGGCCCAGGCGATCTGGGAGGATTATTGCCGTGAGCACGGCGTCGAGCTCGGCATCGGCCCCTTCGGCGAAGAGCGCACCGTCTATGCCGGCGAGATGTTCGTCTCGCGCTTCATCGACCACAGCCGCCGCACCCGCCATCTCGGCCTCGACCTGTTCATGGCCGCCGGCACCAAGCTCTATACCCCGCTTGCCGCAACGGTCGTCAGCGTCGAGATCGAGAAAGACCCGCTCGGCTACGGTTGCCTGATCGCGCTTCGCCACGAGCCGGAGGGCTGCCCGCCCTTCGTCACGCTTTGGGGCCACATGGCGCATGAGGCCACGGGACGCATCAAGGCCGGCGACAGGCTGGAGGAGGGCGCACTCGTCGGCGAGATGGGAGCGCCGAAGGAAAACGGCGGCTGGGCGCCGCATCTGCATCTGCAGCTTTCGACCGACACCAGCCTGACCGCGACCGAAATCCTCGGCGTCGGCGAGCCGCAGTTTCTCGACGTCTGGGCCGAGCTGTTCCCGGATGCGCGTACCTTCGCCGGCATTGCCGACGAATTCTACGAGAAGAAAGGCCGCTCGCACGAGGAGATCATCAAGCGGCGCAATGAACTGCTGCTGCCGAACCTCTCGATCTCCTACGACAAGCCGATCAAGTTCGTGCGCGGCGAAGGCGTCTGGCTGATCGACGATAGCGGCCGCGCCTATCTCGACTGCTTCAACAATGTCTGCCATATCGGCCACGCCCATCCGGCGGTGGTCGAGGCGATGGCCAAGCAGGCGGCCATCCTCAACACCAACACCCGCTATCTGCACGACAACATCGTCGCCTATGCCGAACGGCTGACGGCAACGCTGCCGAAGGAATTGACGGTTGCCGGCTTCGTCAACAGCGGCTCCGAGGCAAACGGCCTGGCTCTCAGACTGATGCGCGCCCATACCGGCCGCGAGAATGCGATCACGCTCGACTGGTCCTATCACGGCACGACCCAGGAGCTGATCGACATCAGCCCCTACAAATTCCGCCGCAAGGGCGGCAAGGGACAGAAGCCGCACATCCATGTGGCAACCATTCCGGACAGCTATCATGCACCGGCGGACTGGCCGGCCGAGGAACACGGCAAGCGCTTTGCCGAAAGCGTCGCCGAATTGATCGAAGCGATGAAGGCCAAGGGTGAGGGCCCCGGCTTCTTCATTGCGGAATCGATCCCGAGCGTGGCAGGCCAGGTGTTCCTGCCGGAAGGTTACCTGAAGGAAGTCTATCGGCTGGTGCGCGAGGCCGGCGGCGTCTGCATCGCCGACGAGGTGCAAGTCGGCTTCGGCCGCGTCGGCAGCCACTGGTGGGCCTTCGAGACGCAAGGGGTCGTGCCCGATATCGTCACCATGGGCAAGCCGATCGGCGACGGCCATCCGCTCGCAGCCGTCGTCACGACCCGTGAGGTGACCGACAGCTTCAACAACGGCATGGAATATTTCAACACCTTCGGCGGCAACCCGGTCTCCTGCGCCGTCGGTCTCGCCGTGCTCGACGTGATCGAGGGCCAGGACCTGCGCGGCAACGCGCTTACGATTGGCAACTACCTGATCGATGCCTTCCGCGCCATGCAGGCCCGCTACGAGGTGATCGGCGACGTGCGCGGCATGGGCCTGTTCCTCGGCATCGAGCTCGTCACCGACCGCAAGACGAAGGCGCCGGCGACCGAATTCGCCCGGGCCGTCTCCAACGGCGCACGCCGCCGCGGCGTGCTGATGGGCACCGAAGGCCCGCATGACAACGTTCTGAAAATGCGCCCACCGATGATCTTCTCGAAGCGTGATGCCGATCATCTGATCGCCGTGCTCGAAGAGACCTTCGCGGACGTATCGAAAACGCTCGGCTAAGGTCGGGCCAACAGCGGCAAAACAAAACAGATTGGCCGGGATGTGGACGCATCCCGGCAGCGAAGACGCATGCCTTAAAACATGAAAAAGAGGAGAACAGGACAATGAAACTTGGAGTTCTAGCGCTGGCGAGTGCGGCATTCCTCGCCGGTACCGCCGCCAATGCCGGCATGCTCGACGTCATCAAGGAACGCGGCGAGCTTCGCTGCGGCGTCAGCCAGGGCGTGCTCGGCTTTTCCGCGCCCAACGACAAGGGCGAGTGGGGCGGCTTCGACATCGACTTCTGCCGCGCGGTGGCCGCCGCGGCACTCGGCAATGCCGACAAGGTGAAATACGTGCCGCTCTCGACCAAGGAGCGCTTCACCGCGCTGCAATCGGGCGAGGCCGACCTTCTGTCGCGCCAGACCACCTGGACGCTGTCGCGCGACACCGACCTCGGCATGAGCTTCGTCGGCGTTAACTACTATGACGGCCAGGCCTTCATGGTGCGCAACGACCTTGGCGTGAAGAGCGTCAAGGAACTCTCGGGCGCCTCCGTCTGCACAGAAACCGGCACGACGACCGAGCAGAACATGGCGGATTATTTCAGCGCCAACAACATCCAGTACCAGGTGATCGCCTTCGAGAAGGCCGATCAGACGATCCAGGCCTTCAACACCGGGCGCTGCGACGTCTATTCGACCGATGCCTCGGCGCTTTACGCCCAGCGGCTGACGCTCAACGATCCCAATCGTTTTGGCGTACTGCCGGAAGTGATCTCCAAGGAGCCGCTCGGACCGGCCGTCCGCCAGGGCGACGACCAATGGTTCAAGGTCGTGCGCTGGACCCTGTTCGCGCTGGTCGAGGCCGAAGAACTCGGCATTACCAAGGAAAACGCCGCCAAGCTCCTCGAAGGCGGGACGACCGCCCAGAAGCGTTTCCTCGGCATCGAGAACGAAGCCGGCAAGTCGCTCGGCCTCGACCCGAAATGGGCCTACCAAGTGGTTTCCGCCGTCGGCAACTATGGCGAAGTCTTCGAACGCCACCTCGGCAAGGACAGCCCGCTCAAGATCGAGCGCGGCCTCAACAAACTCTGGAGCCAGGGCGGCCTGATGTACGCTCCGCAGGCACGCTGATCTCCGGGCAATTCCAGGAAAACTGTGAAGCGGTTGCCATCCGGAATTGCTCGATCGAGAAAAGCGCCAACGAGACGCCGCGGCCCTCCCCGCGGCGTTTTCGTTTGTGTCAATTTGGGCCTGCTTCGCACCGCTGCCCGGTGAATAGGAACAACAGACCCCGTTGGCCACCTCAACAAAGACAAACGCCGCGACGGACTTCCATCGCGGCGTCGAGCTCGTCACCGACCATCAGAGCGGAACGCCGGCCTCGCGCGAGACGGCCAAGCTCGTCTACCGCACCTATGAACTCGGCCTCGTCGTCTACTATGTCGGCATGAATTCGAACGTGCTGGAGATGACGCCGCCGCTGACGATCACCGTTCAGGACATCGACGCGGCACTCGATATCCTCGACCAGGCCTTCGACGATGTGGGCGCCGGTCGTGTTTCTGACACAGTGCTGGCGGATTTCGCCGGCTGGTAGCCTGGCTCGGCGGCAGTGCCACCGATGGCTTTACCAGCCGTCCTCCAGCACCCGCGCCAACATGTCGGCGAAAAAGTCGGCGCTCTCCCGGCTGAGGCAGAGCGGTGGCTTGATCTTCAGCACATTCAGATGGTCACCGGTCGGCTGCATGATGACACCGAGTTCGAGCAGGCGATCGCAGATCGCTGCTGTCTCCTCTGTCGCCGGCACCAGGGTCTCCCGGTCGCGCACGAATTCGACGCCGAGATAGAGCCCCATGCCGTGCACGGCGCCGATCAGCGGGAAGCGTTGTCCGAGCGCTTCGAGCCGCGCCTTCAGATGGCCGCCGACGACACGGGCATTCTCCGGAAGCCGCTCTTCCGTGAGGATGTCGAGCACGGTCTGGCCGACGACGGAGCTGACGGGGCTGCCGCCGGCGGACGAGAAGAAATACCCCTCCTTCTCCAGCGCATCGGCAATCTCGCGCCGGGTGATGACGGCGCCGAGCGGATGGCCGTTGCCCATGCCCTTGGCGACGGTAATGATATCGGGAACGACGCCCTGCTCTTCAAAGCCCCAGAAGTAGTCGCCGAGACGACCATAGCCGACCTGCACCTCGTCGGCGATGCAGACGCCGCCGCGTGACCGCACCATGGCATAGACCGCGTCGAGATAACCCTTCGGCAAAGGAATGCCGCCGGCATTGCCGTACACGGGTTCGCAGATGAAGCCGGCAAGCTTTTCGCCGGCGGCGTCGAGCTCGGTAAGCTTCGTGACGACGGCGCGGACATAACTGTCGGTCGTATCGGCACCACGGAATTCGCCGCGATAGGTGTTGGGCGCCTGCACCGGATGCACCCAGGCCGGTCGTGTTTCGAGCGCCTGCGGATTGTCGGCGATCGAGGTGGAGACTGCGTCGCTGGCAACCGTCCAGCCGTGATAGGCCTCGAGCAGGCTGACGACGTTGCGGGCGCCGGAATGGGCCCAGGCAAGCCTGAGCGCCAGATCGTTCGCCTCCGAGCCGCTATTGACCAGGAACACCGTGTCGAGCCCGTCTGGCGCAAGCGCCGCCAGCCGCGTCGAGAATTCGGCGACGGAGGCATAGTGGAAGCGCGAATTGGTGTTGAGCAGCGACCATTGCCGCCCGACCGCGGACGCCAGTCGCGGATGCCCATGACCGAGGATCGTCACGTTGTTGACCATGTCGAGATAGCTGCGGCCCTCGACGTCAAAGAGGTATTCCTTCCAGCCGCGCTCGATCTGGGGCGGGTGCCGGTAGTAGTTCTTCTGCGGCTTGGCGAAATGCTGCCGGCGACGGGCAAGCAGCGCGTCGCTGTGCGGTTCCGGCGCATCGCATTCGAAGCCGAGGACGGCGGCCGGCGACGGGCACAAGGCCTTCCACGCCTCCGCCTGATGCGGCATCACGAAGAGCGGCGGAACGAGGCCGTGCTCGCGGCAAAGCTGCACGCGGATCAGGCCATAGGTCTGCTGCTCACCCGAGACGACACCGACCACGTCACCGGCGGCGACGGTCTCCTCGATTTCGCCACCGACTTCGACGCCTTCAAGGAAAAGGCTCGCCTCGGCTCCGTCCAGAACCAGCAGCCCGTCCTGCCGGATGATGCGCCCCGCAAACGGGGCAACGATCTCGCGGCCCGCTTCCAGGCAGATGTCGACATGCAGCGCCAGCGTCGGGTCGGGCTTCGGCGATCTGCGTTGCGTTTCGGTCATCCGGTACTCGCCGTAGCGGGTGGTCGCGACCCCGATCGCGTGGGCGGCGTGCTGCAGCAGCGAAATCGGCAGCCCCTGGTGCTGCCAGCGTTCCTCCGGCAACAGCGGGCTCAGGATCGACAGGTCGATCGGACGCACGTCGGTCGGCCCGAGCCCCCGGATCAGGCCTTCTCCCGTGACAGGCGTCAACGCGGGGGAAAGCCCCGCCGCCGTCAGGATGGCGTGTTCCATCACCGCCGGCGGAACCGAGGTCGCAACATCGAAGATCTCCCGCTCATGCGCGGCATTGCCCTCGACATAGGCGTTGTCGGGCTCGCGGGAAAGCTGGTGCTCGGAGCTTGCGATGAGCACGGCGGCGCGGGCGACGATCAGCGGCCAGAGCGCCTTCAGTTCCGCTTCGGTCAGCGGGCACGCCGCATGAAACGCCTTGACCGCCGGCAGGATGAACCAGGGGTCGCCATCGGCGTGATGGAGCAGCGAGGCGCAGGTGACCGCAAGTTCGGCAACCAGCCACCCCTTCAGGATATCGCCGAAATCGATGACGCCATCCGGGATCGGACGGCCGGCCGCATCCGGCTGGCTCACCACATTGTCATCGGTGACATCATGATGGATCGCCTGGACGCGCAGTTCCGCCGTGAGCGGCTGCAGACGCCGCATCGCGCCGACCATAATTTCGGCGATCCGCTTCTTGCGCTGCTGATCCGGCATGTCGGCGAGAAGATGGAGCACGACGGGACCGGCGCGGCGCAGGTCCCATTGCAGCTCGCGTTCAAGCCCGGGATGCTCGAAGTCCTGCAGCGCGGCGGCCAGCCGCCCGGCCAGGTCTCCGAGCGCGGAAACGGCTTCACGCGAGAGATGCTTGCGCCGGGTGAGCGGCTCGCCATCGAGAAAATTCAGCAGGCGGATGCGGTAGGCCTGGTCGCGAACGGTAACGCTCTCGATCGCCTCGCCCTTGAGCGAAGGCACCACTTCCGCAACACGCGCCGAAGTCAGGCGCTGGGACAAGTGCTCTAAGGCCGCATTCTGGGCCTCGAGTTCGAGCGCTCCATATTCCGCACGGCAGATTTTCAAGACATAGCGCCGCTCGCCGGTATCGATGCGATAGTTGCGGTCCTGCTGGCTGCCGAGTTCGCTGATCGTGCCTGACAGACCGTAGTGCTCGGCCAGCAGCGCCCGCGCCTCCTCGGCGCTGACATCGGGCCTCGGCAGCTCGGTGCGAAGCTTCAGCGCGTCCTCAACCATATCTCGTCATCCTCCCATACGGCGGTCGATCCTCCGAATCGACCGGAATAGTGTCGAGATTAGAGCGGGATGAGGAAAAGATGTGCGGTTTTCTGCCGAAGCATCCATCCCGATCTATTGCGACATGCCTTCGAGGCGATAGCGGGTGCCGGGATAGAGCAGCCGTGCCGTCGTCACATTGGCCGTCTCCGACCAGGTGCGGCGGCGGATCATCAGGCAGGGTTCGTTGCGGTCGATGCCGAGCAGCTTGCATTCCCAAGGCTGCGGCGACACAGCCTCGACGATCTGTTCGGTGCGGGTGATCGGCGCGACTGCAGTGAGATAGGCATTCGGCGTCATCGCCTGGAAATCCTGCTCCAGATAACGCGAGCAGACCGCCGGATTGACGAAACGGTCCTCGATCTGGATCGGCAGGCCGTTTTCCGAATGCACCATGATCGAATGAAAGACACGGGCGCCGGTTGCAAGTCCGAGCGCGTAACCGATTTCGGGCGTCGCCACCTCTTCCTGCAGAAGCGTCATCAGCGACGTGTGGATGTGGCCGCGTTCATGGATTTCATCGGCGATGTTGCGGACTTCCAAGAGGGCGGTGCTGCCCTTGTGCGCGGCGACGAAGGAGCCGACGCCCTGCACCCGCGTGATCGCGCCTTCGGTCGCGAGTTCCCTGAGCGCCCGGTTGGCGGTCATGCGGCTGACGCCGAGGTCGGCGACGATCTCGTTTTCCGAGGGGATGCGGTGATGCGCCGGCCACTCGCCGCTCTCGATACGGCTGCGGATGAACTGCTTGACCGCCTCGTAGCGCGGCACCGGCCCGTCTTCGAAGGCGGCCATTTCGTTCCGTTTTTTGAGTGCCGTCATCAACTCACGCCCCGCCTTTCCAGAATGCCGAACAAATCATGCGCATTCGCTCACGAATCTTTTCGTTCATTTCACGCTTGCGCGCCAGCGTAAAATATCTATAGTTCCATATACAACTACGTACAGGAAAATGCACATGGCCACTTTTCCCGTCAACCGGATCTTTGCAGAACGGGCGCTCCTGCCCGGCGGCTGGGCCCAGAACGTCGCGATCTCGCTCGACGCGTCGGGTCACATTGCAGCGATCGAAACCGGCAGCGCCGCCGCCAATGGCGACGCGCGTGCGGCTGGCCCGCTGATCCCGGCAATCGCCAACCTTCATTCCCACGCCTTCCAGCGTGCCATGGCCGGCCTTGCCGAGGTCGCCGGCAGCGGCGACGACAGCTTCTGGACCTGGCGCGAGGAAATGTATCGCACCGTCGGGCTGGTAAACCCCGACGATGTCGAGGCGATCGCCGCAAAGCTCTACATGGAGATGCTGAAGGGCGGTTTCGGCCATGTTGCCGAATTCCATTACCTGCACCATCAGGCCGATGGCACTCCCTATGCCGATCCGGCGGAAATGTCGCTGCGCATTCTCGCCGCCGCCCGCACCACCGGTATCGGCCTCACGCATCTGCCGGTGTTCTATGCGCACGCCAATTTCGGGGGAGTCGCGCCGAACCCCGGTCAGCGACCCTTCCTGCATGATCCCGATCGTTTCTTGGCCCTACTCCAGCGCCTTGAGCCGCTCTGCCGCGAAGCCGGCAACATGCTCGGCTACGCCATCCATTCGCTGCGCGCGGCAACGCCCGAGGAAATGCGCATCATCCTCGATGCGGCGGCCGTTTCCGGCCCGATCCATATCCATGTCGCCGAGCAGACCAAGGAAGTCGACGATAGCCTCGCCTGGAGCGGCCGCCGCCCGGTCGAATGGCTGCTCGATGAGATGCCGGTTGATCAGCGCTGGTGCGCCATCCACGCGACCCATCTCACGGAAACCGAACGCCAGCGCCTGGCGCGTTCGGGCGCAGTCGCCGGCCTCTGCCCTGCCACCGAAGCCAATCTCGGCGACGGCATCTTCCCGGCGGTCGACTTCATGGCCGAGGGCGGCATCTTCGGCGTCGGCACCGACAGCCATGTGGCGACCAGCGTCGCCGAGGAACTGCGCCTGCTCGAATACGGTCAGCGCCTGCGCGATCGTCGCCGCAATCGGCTCGCGACGGGCCCGGGCGCCTCGATCGGCCGGACCATCTTCGACGCCGCACTTAGAGGCGGCGCCCAGGCTGCCGGCCAGAAGACGGCCGGCATCGCCGTCGGTGCCCGCGCCGATTTCGTCGTGCTCGACGGCAGCAACCCCTATATCGCCGCCGCCAGCGACAACCAGATCCTCGACCGCTGGCTCTTTGCGCTTGGCGGCGAGAGCGTCCGCGACGTCATGGTCGCGGGCGAGTGGAAGATCCGCAACGGACGCCACGACCGCGAGGACGATATCGACCGCGCCTTCGCGCGGGTGCTGATGAAACTGAAATAGTCATCGAAGCCAAAATCAAAAAAGGGAACAGCTTAATGTCGATCAACAAACTGAAACTCACGCTTGCCGCCACCGGCCTCGTGCTTGCGGCCTCCACCGGCAGCGCCAGCGCCTCCTATTGCGGCGACGGCAAGACCGTCACCTTCGCCGGCATCGACTGGGAAAGCGGCGCCTTCATCACCGAAGTGATGAAGACCATCCTTTCCAAGGGCTACGACTGCCAGGTGGATTCGATCCCCGGCAACTCCGTGACGCTGGAGCAGGCGACGGCCAACAACGACGTGCAGATCTTCGCCGAGGAATGGCTTGGCCGCTCCGACGTCTGGAACAAGGCCGTCGAGGAAAAGAAGGTCGTCGCCATCGGCAAGACCTTCGTCGGCGCCAGCGAAGGCTGGTTCGTGCCGGAATACGTGATCAAGGGTGACGCCTCCCGCAATCTCGAAGCCAAGGCACCGGACCTGAAGAGCGTGTCGCAGCTTTCCGATCCGAAGATCGTCGAGCTTTTCGCCGATCCGGAAGAACCGTCCAAGGGCCGCTTCCTCAATTGCCCGTCGGGTTGGACCTGCGAGGGCGTGAGCTCCGCCAAGCTCGAAGCCTACAAGCTGGGCGAGACCTATGTGAACTTCCGCCCGGGCACCGGCACCGCGCTCGATTCCGCCATCACCTCGGCCTATCTCCAGGGCGAGCCGATCCTCTTCTACTACTGGTCGCCGACCGCGATCATGGGCAAGTTCAAGCTCGTCCAGCTCGAAGAACCGGCCTACAACGAAGCCTGCTGGAAGGAGCTTTCGAGCGCCAACGGCAAGCGTGACCAGGGCTGCGCCTTCCCGTCGGTGGACGTCTCCTACGGCGTCAACAGCACTTTTGCCCAGGAAGCGCCCGAGATCGTCGCGATCCTCGAAAAGGCGACTTTCCCGCTCGACGCCGTCAACGGCAGCCTCGCCAACATGGCCGACAACAAGGTCGACGCGACGGCGGCCGCCGCCGAGTTCCTGAAGACCAAGGCCGACGTCTGGGGAAAGTGGGTTTCCGATGAAGCCCGCGGCAAGATCGAAGCCAGCCTGAAGTAATCGCCCCTCATCGCCGGCTCGGGCCCCTCGCCGCTTTCAACGCGACGCGTGAGCCCGGGCCGGCGACTGGCCACAATACCCGAGGCAAGCGCCGTCGGCCGCCTTTCTGCGCCCGTCGGTCCGAGCAAGGAACCGTCCGATGTTTCCGGATACTCTCAATCTCTCCATTCGCGGGCCGGTGAACGATTTCATCCAGGCGCTGGTCAGCGGCTATGGCTGGGTCTTCAAGGCGATCAGCGGCGTCATCCTGAAAGCCGTTCTGTTCATCGAATGGATCCTGCGCGGCCTGCCCTGGTGGGTCGTCATCCTCATCTTCATGGCGCTTGCCTGGCAGAGCTCCAAGCGCTGGGGTCTGACGGTCGTCGTCGGCGTTCTCCTGTTCTTCGTCGGCGTGCTCGGCCTCTGGGACCTGACGATGCAGACGCTGGCGCTGATGCTGATGGCAACGATCGTCTCGGTCGTCATCGGCGTGCCGATGGGCATTCTTGTCGCCAAGAGCCGGATGGTGCGCAACATCACCCTGCCGGTGCTCGACGTCATGCAGACGATGCCGAGCTTCGTCTACCTGATCCCGGCGTTGATGCTCTTCGGCCTCGGCAAGGTGCCGGCGATCCTGGCGACCATCATCTACGCGGTGCCGCCCTTGATCCGCCTCACCGATCTCGGCATCCGCCAGGTCGACCATGAGGTGGTGGAAGCGGCGACCGCCTTCGGCGGCAGCCCCAACCAGATCCTCTTCGGCGTCGAGCTGCCGCTCGCCACGCCGACGATCATGGCCGGCCTCAACCAGACGATCATGATGGCGCTGTCGATGGTGGTCGTCGCCTCGATGATCGGCGCCCGCGGCCTCGGCGAGCAGGTGCTGAACGGCATCCAGACGCTCGACGTCGGCAAGGGGCTCGAAGCCGGCATCGGCATCGTCATTCTCGCGATCGTTCTCGACCGCATCACACAAGGCTTCGGCAAGAGCCAGACGGAGGATCCGCGCAATGGCTGATATCGAGATCCGCAACGTCTACAAGATCTTTGGACAGGACGCGAAGGCCGCGCTCGCCATGGCCAAGGAAGGGCTCAACAAGTCCGAAATCCTCGCCCGCTCCGGCTGCAGCGTCGGCCTCAACAATGTCAGCCTGACGATCGGTGCCGGCAAGATCTTCGTGATCATGGGGCTTTCCGGCTCCGGCAAATCGACGCTGGTGCGCCACATCAACCGGCTCATCGAGCCGACCAGCGGCGAAGTAGCGTTCGACGGCAACAACATCTTGGACCTCGATGCCAAGGCGCTGCGCACCTTCCGCATGCACCGCGTCAGCATGGTGTTCCAGAGCTTCGCCTTGATGCCGCACCGAACCGTGCTGCAGAACGTCGTCTACGGCCAGCGCGTGCGCGGCTTGCCCAAGGCCGAAGCCCGCGAGATCGGCATGAAGTGGATCGAGACCGTCGGCCTTGCCGGCTACGACGCCAAGTTCCCGCACCAGCTCTCCGGCGGCATGAAGCAGCGCGTTGGGCTTGCCCGTGCGCTCGCCGCCGATACCGACGTGATCCTGATGGACGAGGCCTTTTCGGCGCTCGACCCACTGATCCGCGCCGACATGCAGGACCAGTTGCTGCAACTGCAGCAGAATCTCGCGAAAACCATCGTCTTCATCACCCACGATCTCGACGAGGCGCTGCGCATCGGTTCGGAAATCGCCATCCTCAAGGACGGTCAGGTGGTGCAGGTCGGCACGCCGGACGATATTCTGGAGCGGCCGGCCAACGATTACGTCGCCCGGTTCGTGCAACGCCGACAGGGACGACCGGAAGCCCATGAGTGAAAGTAGAAGCGCTGAGAGCATAATCCTCGATGCGCCGCTGACGTGGCGGCAAATCGCGGCGGTCGCCAATGGCGCCCCGCTCGCTCTTTCCGATGCCGCACGGCAGCGCATCGTCCATGCCCGCCGGATCGTCGACGCGCTGGTCGAGCGCAGCGTCCGCGGCTACGGCATCAACACCGGCGTCGGCGCGCTCTGCGACGTCGTCATCGATCGCGAGAACCAGCAGGCACTGTCGCGCAACATCATCCTCAGCCATGCCTGCGGCGTCGGCGAGCCGCTCGCCCGCGCCGAGGCTCGCGCGGTGATGGCGGCGCAGATCGCCAACTTCGCCCACGGCTATTCCGGTGTGCGCATCGAGACGGTCGAGGCGCTGCTTGCGCTCCTCAACGCCGATCTCGTCCCGGACATCCCGTCGCGCGGCTCGGTCGGCTATCTGACCCACGCGGCCGCGATCGGCCTCGTGCTGATCGGCCACGGAACCGTCGATGACGGCGAGGCCAAGATCGGCGGCGTCGAGGCGCTTGCTCGGATCGGGCTGAAGCCGCTGCGGCTCGAGGCCAAGGAGGGCCTGAGCCTCGTCAATGGTACGCCCTGCGCCACGGGACTTGCGGCCCTGGCGCTCTGGCGCGCTGCCCGCCTCTTCGACTGGGCGGACGCGGCCGCCGCCATGACCTATGAAAACCTCGGCAGCCAGGCCAATGCCTTCGCCGCCGTCCCGCTGGCGCTTCGCCGCTCGAAGGGGCTCGAAGCGGTCGGGGCATCGCTCCGCGCCTACCTCGCCGGTAGCCCGATGCTGGCCGAGACCGCCGGCACGCGAACACAGGATCCCCTGAGCCTTCGCGCCGTGCCGCACGTCCACGGTGCTGCGCGCGATGCCCTGGCCCAGGTCGCCGAAGTCATCGACCGCGAACTCGCAAGCCTCACCGACAACCCGGCCGTCTCCGGCACGCCCGAGGCGCCGGAAGTGCACTCGCAGGCCCATGCGGTGGGTGCTGCCCTTGGCCTTGCCATGGACAGCCTGGCGGTCGCCATCGCCGAGGTCGCCGCCATCTCGGAGCGCCGCATCGACCGGCTCGTCAACCCGCTGGTGAGCGGCCTGCCGGCCTTTCTCGCCGGCGACAGCGGCGTCTCCTCCGGCTTCATGATCGCGCAGTACACGGCTGCGTCGCTTGCCGCCGAAAACCGGCGCCTCGCCGCCCCCGCAAGCCTCGACGGCGGCATCACCTCGGCGTTGCAGGAGGACATCCTCACCCACGCGACGCCGGCCGCCTGGAAGGCGCTCTCGATCGCCGACAATCTCGAAACCATCCTGGCGATCGAACTGCTCGCCGCAGCCCAAGCCTATGACCTGCAGCCACGCGGCCGCGCCGCACGTACCGACGGCCTCTACCAGCGCATCCGCGCGAAGATCCCGACCTATGCCGACGACCGGCCGCTGAACGGCGACTTCGCGCGCATGCGCGCACTCATCGAAGAGAGCATGCCATGAAGATCCTGCGCGCCAGCACCTACAAACGCATGCCGTGGAAGAACGGCGGCGGCGAGACGGTGGAGATCGCTGTTTTCCCGGAAAAGGCCTCGCTTTCGGATTTCGACTGGCGCGTGAGCATGGCGACCGTCGCCAGCGACGGCCCTTTCTCGAGCTTCCCCGGGATCGACCGCACGCTCTCGATCCTCCAGGGCAACGGCATGCGACTCACGATTGACGGGCGCGAGCCTATCGTGTTGACCGGAGAAACGGCCCCACTCCCCTTCCCTGCGGATGTCGCGACCTCAGCGACGCTGGTGGACGGTCCGGTCGTCGATCTCAACGTCATGACAAGGCGCGGCAGGCTCGCCCATACGGTTCGACGCCTGGCGACCGACCATCCGCAGACAGTGGACGGCACGGCGGAAGCGACCCTCATCCTTTGCCACGGCGGCGCGGTGCGCCTGGCAGCGGCAGAGGAACAAGCCGATCTCGCAGCAGGAGACACGGCGATCCTTGAAGGATCCGCCGCCGTCACGATTGAGCCTGCGGCCTCTGCCGTCGTGTTCGTGGTCACCATCGACAAACCGGCGGCATGATCAGGCCCCTGTTCGCCCGGCCCAGCCTCGGCTGAGATGCAGCAACGGATAGGGCCGCCCTGCATCATCGACGGGTGAGCGTCCGACCGTCTCGAAACCCAGGCGCTGATAGAACCCGGCACCCGATGCATTCTGCTCGTTGACATCGACCGTCAGCACCGGATGCAGCGTCATCGCGTGTTCGACGAGCCGCCGGCCGACGCCGCTGCCGCGCGCATCGGCGTGGACGAAGAGCGAGTCGATCTGTGCCCCGCTCACGCCCATGAAGCCGAGCGCCTCATCGTTTTCATCGGCCGCAATCCAGAACCCGGCAGCAGATACTGGTCTCGGACCATCGTTTCGATAGCGGCAAAGTCTTCCTGCGTCAGGAAATCATGCGTGGCGACCACGGCGCTGCGCCAGATCTCGAAGGTGCGTGGAAAATCGTCAGGACGGGACGGGCGAATGGAAATGGTCATGAAACAATCACTTTAAAAAAGCGAGGCGCCGACGAGGATTGCAAAGCTTCCGGCTCGAGCCGAAGCAGTGCTTGAGGCGCCAGGTGCGAAGATGTCCGGGCACGATTCCTGTGCGGCACGAGGCGCACACCCTACTCGAGGGCGCGCAGATCGCAAGCCATTTGGGCAAGTGCGCCTTTCATGCAACGCCGGTTAAGTTTTCGGTAACCATATCTCATGTTCCCCGGGGAACAGCCAAGTTGCCGCCACACGATAGTCTCCATGTCACGGTTTTACCGACACACGTCAACAAACGCAGGGCTCGGAGGACAACGGACATGATCAGAACCGCTTTCGGCGTCAACGTCACCGTACTGGTCTTCTCGATCACCGTGATCGCCATCATGCACTTCGCCCTGTCCCAATATCGGGCAGCCGAGATCGCCGATATCACCCTGCCCGACTACTCGGCGATCACCTCGTCGATCCACCGCTGAGGCGTATTCCGCTTCGCTTGGGCCCACCGCTCGAAGCGGCGGCGGGAGCGGGAGCTGACAAGCAATCCTTCCATTTCGGTGGCCGCTTGCATTGTGATAGGGAACGCCTGCCGAGCGCGTCCCCGCTCGAACCCAGACAATGCTTTTTAGAAAGGCCCCGGAAATGACGGATCCGCAAAGCGAACTGAAGCTCAGTGCGTTCAAGCTCCACGAACAGGCGGTCCGCGCATCGGTCGGCGGGAAACAGCTGGCACTAGATGCCCTCGAACTCGGCGGCGAAATCCTGATCGTCCTGACGTGGCTGGGCAATTCCGAGAGAGGCCTGCGCAAGCCGGAATATGTGCTGCCCTTGAGCGCGGTGACACACCAAGACCTGAGCAATGATCCGGAAGCCAAATACAAATGGTCCATCGGCGCGCCGCTGCCGCAATCGCTTTTCGACGGCAGCGCGTCACGGCAGTTCAGAAGGCAGTTCGGGGTCAAGAGCGGGCCGGCGCTGACTTTGCCGCTGAAGCCGACACGCCATTGAGTGAGGGCCCCTGTTGACGGGGGGCTCTCACAGCTTGATCTCTGCCCGTGCGGAACCACTCGCTTCCGCTTCACCTGGCGAATATCGCAGAACTGCGTCGGTGCTGAGAATGAGAAGACGGCTAGCCGATGCGTTCTCGGGCAGGAACGTGCCCAGGTATCCGAATCAAACAATTGGAGAAATGGTAGCGGAGGAGGGATTCGAACCCCCGACACAAGGATTATGATTCCTCTGCTCTAACCTACTGAGCTACTCCGCCGGGTACCGCGTCGGGGCTTCGAAGGGGAAGCCGTCTTGACTGGACGGGCGGCTTATAAGGCGCGCTTCCGGCCAGTGTCAAGCCAAGTCTCCGGGAAAATGTGAAGTTTTCACAACAGCCCGGAAATCAAGGGCTTCAGGCGGCCGCCGGCGCCGAAAGCAGCGCCTTCAAGGCCGCTTCCGCACCCGCTTCGCGTTCGGATTTGCGAATAAATCCGCCGCCATAGACGCGCGCATCCTCGCCGACACCCGAATAGAGCGCGCAGGCCTGGCCGGGCGCGATGCCGGCTTCGCCCTCGGCGAGCTCCACATAGATGCCCTCCTCGTCCATCGCCAGGATAGCCGGGGCCGGCTGGCGGGTGGAGCGCACCTTGGCGAAACAGTCGAAGCCGCGGGCAGCAGCCGCTTCGAGCTCCTCGTCGCCAAGCCAGTTGACGTCGCGCAGATAGACGCGGCGCGTTTCCAGCGCTTCCTTGGGGCCGACGATCACGCGGCGCGAGCGGGCATCGAGATAAACGACATAGAGCGGCTCGCCGGTCGCAATGCCGATGCCGCGGCGCTGGCCGATCGTATAGTGCAGGATGCCCTCATGGGTGCCGAGCACGCGGCCGTCGAGATGCACGATCTCGCCGGAAAGCGCTGCATTCGGCTTCAGCTTCGAGACGATGTCGCTGTACTTGCCCTGCGGCACGAAACAGATGTCCTGGCTGTCGGCCTTCTGGGCGACGACGAGGCCCATCTCCTCGGCGAGCTTGCGCGTCTCGGCCTTGGAGAGATGCCCCAGGGGAAAGCGCAGATAGTCGATCTGCTCCTGCGTCGTCGCGAAGAGGAAATAGCTCTGGTCGCGGTCCGCATCGGTCGGCCGGTAGAGCGCCCGCTGCCCGGCATAGCGCGGGTTCGGGCTCGGGCGCGAGCGGATGTAATGGCCGGTCGCCAGCGCATCGGCACCGAGCTCCTTGGCGGTCGCAAGCAGATCGGCAAACTTGACCGTCTGGTTGCAGGCAACGCAAGGGATCGGCGTTTCACCGGCGATATAGCTTTCGGCAAAGGGATTGATCACCGTTTCGCGGAAGCGCGCCTCGTAATCGAGCACATAATGCGGAATGCCGAGCGTTTCGCAGACGCGGCGCGCGTCGTCGATGTCCTGGCCGGCGCAGCAGGAACCGGCGCGATGGACGGCAGCGCCGTGATCATAGAGCTGCAGCGTGATGCCTAAGACGTCGTAGCCCTCGCGTTTGAGCAGGCCGGCGACCACGGAACTGTCGACGCCGCCGGACATGGCGACGACGACACGCGTATCTTCGGGCTTGCGGTCAAAATCAAGACTGTTCACGGGATCCAATCCGGCCTTCGGGCGGTAATCCTTCACCTGCCCTGTTTCACGCTTCATCCGATGCTTAGCCGAGGAACTCTCGGCTTGCGGCACGCTCGGCTTCTACAGCGCCGCGCGTCTGATCAGACGCGCTAAGGTCGCTGTAGCACTTTCGAGTTGCTGCATGTTTTTGTCCTTTACTCGGCTACGATTAAAGGAAACATGCAGTCGGCGCCGCGCGTCCGATGAGACGCGCAAAGGTCGCCGCAGCACTTTCAGTTCCGCGACATATAGAAACTTGTCCGTCCGGCGGCAAGGCCGGCCGTCAGCCCCGGCGACCCCGCGCGTCTTTAAGACGCGCCATGCCAGCGTCAGATCAGCTTCAGCCGCATGGCGCGGGCGATCGCCTGCATGCGGTTGACGGCGTCGAGCTTACGGGTCGCGCTCTTGAAGTAGCTGCTCACCGTATAGGTCGAGATGCCAAGGATAATGGCAATCTCGTCGCTGCTCTTGCCGGCGGCCGCCCAGCGCAGGCATTCCACCTCGCGGCTCGACAGCTTCTCGCGCGCCGAATTGCCGGTGTCGAAGGTGCGCTCCAGGCATTCGAAGAGCTGGACCAGCGCCAGATAGAGCGTGGCGCATTCGACGCCGAAGGGTGCCTCGCGGCGGCCGGACAGCATGGCAATGAAGGGATCGCCGGTGCTCGTATGCAGGAGCACGGCGAAGTGGCGGGCCATCTCCGGATGGGCGAGCAGCCGGCGCACCATGGCCTCGTCCACCGGCTTCGCAGCGATATCGAGGAGCTCCGGCCCGCCGGTCACCGGCAATTTCGTAAAGCGCAGCCGCTCGACGAGCGCGCTCGACTGGAAGGTTTCGCAGGCGTCGTACTGGCGAACGAGCTCCGACGGCCAATTGCTGAGCACCAGCCGCTCGGAAAAACGCTGCTGCTCGGCCAGCGGCATGCGCGCGATCATGAAATGGCCGAAGCCATAGCGGGCGATCAGCCGTCGCATGAGGTGCAGAAGTTCGTACTCGGTCCGGACGGCCGCCGTATCGACGTCCGAAAAAATGTCCGCCGTGTCCGCCTCGCGCAGCAAGGCCGGCTCATTCGATTCCTTCATCTGCGATCACCACATCCCCAGGCGCCACCGCGCCCGGTCGAGAGAATACAAAAACGCCTCAGATCACCTGAAGCATGAACTTCACCCGACGAACAAAATACAGCCGTCGCCACCGGCCTGACCGCGCAAGCAACGCGTCCGGTTGTGAAAATTATGACGATGCACCAAGAATGATTGCGGGAGAGCACATACGTCGCTCATCCTTATTTCGGCGCCTCGTTACCAAAAATTTTAGTTAAAGTGAAATGTGGTAATTGCATGGCTCCCATGACAATTCCGGGATAATCCAGGCTCTTCTCAAAGCAATTCGCGAGGACAGCGCTCAAGCCCCCCATGAATGGATGGGGGAATATCGGCGATAATCGGCGATGAGATGCCCCGCCGAAGTGTCTCAAATTATGAGCAAATTGTTACTTGCTGCTTAGGTAAATGTTAAATGTGGCAGGCTAAGGTCTCGGTCATATGGTCTTGAGTTTGTGTAGAGAGTCCCATGACCGAAATGATGCGACCACGCGTAAAATATGTCATCGGCCCCGATGGCAGCCCTCTGACGATTGCGGATCTGCCGCCGGCCAATACTCGGCGCTGGGTGATCCGCCGCAAGGCAGAGGTCGTTGCCGCCGTGCGCGGTGGCCTGTTGAGCCTTGAGGAGGCGTGCGAACGCTATACCCTCACGGTCGAAGAATTCCTGTCCTGGCAGTCCTCGATCAACGATCATGGTCTTGCCGGCCTGCGTACCACTCGCATCCAGCAGTATCGCCACTAGTTCGCCCATTGCAGGGCCATAGGTCGAGCGGCGGCTTCGGGTTCCCCGGAGCCGCCGCCGTCGTTTCGGCCTCCACAGCGCCGCGCGTTTTATCAAACGCGCAAAGGCCGCTGTAGAACTTTGATTTCTGCATGTCTTCGTCCTTAAATCGAGGTCGATTTAAGGAGACATGCAGAGGCGGAAAGCCGGATTGGTGCCGTTTCGCGAACAGTGTGTGTATCGGCGCTAGTGGATCGACGGATTCCGGTTTCCGGATTTCTGCGTTAGCTTCCGCACAAAGAAACCGGTTCACCAAGGAAGTCTGTCATGGAAATTGCGCACGAGGAAACTGGATCGCACGGCCGCTACTCGACCGTTGTCGAGGGACATACCGGGGAAATGACCTATTCGCGCACCTCGCCGCAATTGATCATCGTCAATCACACCCTCGTTCCGGACGCGCTGCGCGGCAAGGGTGTCGGCCAGGCGCTGGCCAAACACGCGATCGACGAGGCGCGCAAGGGTGGCTGGAAGATCATCCCGCTCTGTCCCTTCATGAAGGCGCAGGCCATGCGGCATCCCGAATGGCAGGATGTCATCCAGGGATGAGACAAGACTGAGAGCCTGCCGCCTGTCCTGACCTCAACAAGCTCCCTGATCTCAAAATGAGAAGACCCGCCCGAATGCCAAAGCGTCGGGCGGGTCTCTTCGTCTTGTCACGATCGTGCCGGATCGGGTCATGCCAACGGCATGATCCGACAAGGCTGGAAATATCTGCCCCGAAACGGGTTACCTGCCTGACCAGCGCACGGAATCCCCCGGACCGGAACCGACCTGGGGTCAAATCGTCCGTCAGATCAAGGCCTTGCGGCTTGGCTGCGCCCGATCGAGGCGCAAGAGCCGCAGCTTATGCCCGCAGGCGGGTCGATGTGTCCCGCTCTTCGAGGGCCGCCGCCTTCGCGTATTCAGCCTGCACTTCTTCGAGCGCGAGCTCGGCAGCATCCTGCTGCGCCTTCAGTTCGCGAATGGAAACCTGAAGATTGTCGGCTCTCTGACGTGCGGCCTTGGCGAAGGTGGGATAGGCGAAGTGCTGGGGATCGGAGATACCCGACTTCTTTTCCTCGAAAATAATCTGATTTTCCAGATCCTTGGTCATCCGCTCGAACTCAGCCATCATCATCTGAAGCTGGTTCAGCTGACGCTGCTTCTCGCGAACCTGAAACTCCTTCAGGCGGACAAGGCTCTCACGTGCTTTCATACGCAATACTCCCGTGGATAACGAGACCCCGGTTACTGATTTGCCCGCAAGCCGGCCCGAACGGGCCGGAAACGAAAAATCTTCAGCGATATTAACAAAAGCCTACCGCTGGTAACCTTTCGTTTACGGGCATCGTTAATCATAGGCGCGATGATTTAAGGCTCCGTAAATGCTGAGGCACGAAATGTGACCGCCCCGGCATTAACGAGTCGGAAGAGTCAGATAGCGGCATTTCTTCATGTTTCACATGAGATTGGCCGTTCTGGATTCACGTTTGAAATCAGGAGACTGCTAAAAATATTTAACAATCTCGATACACCTTGCCAGAGGGAATCAGAATTTGTTAACCATTTGGTGGCAGCCTCCAAATCAGGCAACGACTGGATCCGTATCGCGTAAGGGTGCCACGACGACCTTGGGCGGCGGAAAAGGGGAAGAATATGCGGGTTCTACTAATCGAAGACGATAGCGCAACGGCTCAGAGCATTGAGCTGATGCTCAAGTCCGAGAGTTTCAACGTCTACACCACCGACCTCGGTGAAGAAGGCGTCGATCTCGGCAAACTTTATGACTACGACATCATCCTTCTCGACCTCAACCTGCCGGACATGTCCGGCTATGAAGTCTTGAGAACGCTGCGTCTTTCCAAGGTGAAGACCCCGATCCTGATTCTCTCGGGCATGGCCGGCATCGAGGACAAGGTCCGCGGCCTGGGCTTCGGCGCTGATGACTACATGACCAAGCCCTTCCACAAGGATGAGCTGGTCGCCCGTATTCACGCCATCGTCCGCCGCTCCAAGGGTCACGCCCAGTCGGTCATTTCCACGGGCGAGCTGATCGTCAACCTGGATGCCAAGACGGTCGAAGTGGGCGGACAGCGCGTCCACCTGACCGGCAAGGAATACCAGATGCTCGAGCTGCTTTCGCTGCGCAAGGGCACGACGCTGACCAAGGAAATGTTCCTGAACCACCTGTATGGCGGCATGGACGAGCCGGAACTGAAGATCATCGACGTCTTCATCTGCAAGCTGCGCAAGAAGCTCGCAAACGCCGCCGGCGGCGCCAACTACATCGAAACCGTCTGGGGCCGCGGCTACGTGCTGCGCGAGCCGGATGGTGCTGAATACGCCGAAACTGCCTGATACCCGAGAAAGGGCCTGCACGACCCGCATGATGCGGGCCCGGAAGTTCACAAAACCCGCCGCGCGCGGGTTTTGTTGTTTCTAGAGTAGGCCGCGCAAAAGCGCCCAGCGGTCTTGCGGTAACGCCAGACGAAAAAGCAAAAGCTTGAAGCGCAAGCAGCGAATCTCGGAGAGCGCGAGGCGCTGTATGCCGTCGCCGTCAGCAGCATCGAAGCCGGGATCGGGACGAATGGGAATGACGGCCGGCTGCAAACACGAAAAAGCCGCGGCACGAACCACGGCTTCATCTCATAGGCTACTTGCGAGCGGGACGATTTCAGGCTGCCATCGACTGGCTGGCGAAAACGCTGGTCAGGATCTTGCGGTCGAAAGGCTTCAGCAGGAAGTCGTCGGCGCCGGCCCGCTTGCCGGCCATCATCTTCTTCAGATCCGCCTCGACGACGCAATAATAGATCCGGACCGACGGGCCGTTCGGAAGCCGCCGGATGTTGCCGATGAGCTCGAGCGCGCCTTCCAAGCCGGCATCGATGATCAGGATGTTCGGGAGCTCTGCCTCGCAGCGGACGAGCGCCTCGAGGCTGTTCGACGCTTCGTAGACCATGAAGCCCATGCCGGACAGGATACGTTTCCCAACCTTCCGAACGACATCCGAGCCGTCGGCAATCATCAAGCGCCGCATATCCAACTCCCTTCGCAACTTACCTATACGCGTACTCGCAGGCTTGAAACAACTCTATACAAATTTGGGAAAGAATTCGTTACGGAGTTTGCTTAACGTTGCCTTTCTTCGCTACATCAACCATCTGAAAAGATTAAATTTTCCAGAAACGGACGCAATGTGCGAGAAACGGAACGTACGGGCGGCGATCCCGCGCCAGCGCACGAGATCGCCTGTATTTGCACGTCGGGAATGGAACGATTGCCGTCGGAAAATGAAACCTCAGGCTGCAACACGCGTGGTGAAGATGATCTCCTCACCGGTCGATGCAACCTCGATCGTCATGCCCGCTTCCTCGCCCAGGAGCACGGTGTAGTAGGGCTGGATCGAATGCGCGTCGACGGCTTCTTCCGGTGTGCCGGACAGCAGTTCCGTCAGCTTCGGCGGCACGCGCATCATGCGGCCTTTTGCGACCAGGGTGAAGACGGCGTCGAATTCCGGGTTCTCCAGCGTCACGTCGATCGAACCGCCGCGCGGGATCGCGCCGTAGGCGATGAGGAAGAGGTTCAGGAGCAGCTTGACCCGGTTCTTGGCGATGATCGCGCGCGGGCCGTGCCAGTTGACCTCGGTCTTCTTTTCGGCCGCCGCAAAATCCTTGGCGGCCTTCTCCGCTTCGCCGGTGTCGATCGAGGCTCCGACCGAACCGGATGCGCCGAAGGCGAGGCGGGCGAACTTCAGGCGGACCGATGCGTTGAGCGCGCTGGTCCGGATCAGGTCCATCGCATCGGCGTCGGCGCCGCCCTCGTCCAGGAGTTCCAGGCCGTTGTTGATGGCGCCGACCGGCGAGATGATGTCATGGCAAACCCGGCTGCACAGAAGCGCGGCCAGATCGGGTCCCGTCAATGTCAGGTTCGGATTCGTTGCCATCGTGTATCCTTGTTGGTTCCGCCGCCCGCCCTTGGGGGCACGCGCCATCGTGACGCCGGTAAAGCCTCATGCGAAAAGACGCAAGCCACGGGCTGCCCGGCGCAGCCGTTCATCAGTGGATCATAATGACACCACATTTGGTAAACCGATTGTTAAGACCATCGGTTCAAATTGCATGGAAATGGTCCAGACCCTTCACTGGCCGCGCAGTGATCTGACTGGCGGCCACTGCAAACCCGCAAGCGAGCAACTTTCGCGCCTGACGGAGGAAACGATGCATCAGATCATGAAGGCAGCCAAGCAGGCCTGCCGTGTATTCCTGGCCACGGTGTTCCTGGCCGCTGCCGCCCAAACGACGGCGCATGCACAATCTGCGAACAACAGCCAATATACGATGCAGGAAATCGTCGATGCCGGTCACGGTTTCTTCGGCGAAACGTCAGGAGGCTTGGCGAAAGTCGTCGAGCGCGCCTTCGAGCGCTACGGCCTGCCGAACGGTTACATTCTCGGGCAGGAAGGCTCGGGCGCATTCATCGCCGGCCTTACCTATGGCGAAGGCGAACTCAATACCAAGAACGCCGGCCAGCACAGCGTCTTCTGGCAAGGCCCCTCGCTCGGCATCGACTGGGGCGGTCAGGGCAGCCGCGCCATGATGCTCGTCTACAATCTGCCGAGCGTACCAGCGCTCTACAAGCGCTTCGGCGGCGTCTCCGGTTCGGCCTATGTCGTCGCTGGCGTCGGCATGACGGTTCTGACCGACGAGCAGATTGTCGTCGTTCCGATCCGCACCGGCATCGGCGCACGGCTCGGCATCAATGTCGGCTACCTCAAGATGACCCAAACCCCCACCTGGAACCCCTTCTGAGGCCCTACCGCATAACCCCTTAAATCGGCATCGATTTAAGGACAAATTTATGCAGCAGATCTAAAGTGTGACAGCGACCTTTGCGCGTCTCAATAGACGCGCGGCGCTGTAGTCGGGTCGCGCGGGCAAAATCCCGCGCCAGACACTTGCAGCGCACGAAACGTCATGTTTAGTGCAAGGAAGCGAAATACGCAGCGCCTGCCGGACCGCGAGGCCCGGCGGGCGCTGCGGTTCCGATACAGATTTGAAACGGCCAGCTCGTGATCCAATTCGCGCTTCTCTTTGCCCTGGGATTTCTGACGGCGATCATCATCGTCCTGCTGGTCGCTCCGGCGATCCACCGCCGCATCGTGCGCTTTGCCGAAGATCGACTGAAGGCCACCATGCCGCTCAGCCCGCAGGAGGTGCGCGCACAGAAAGACGCTGCCCGCGCGGCCTATGCCGCTGAAAACGCGCGCACGCAGCAGGCCCTGAAACGCGAGCGCGACAAGGGCGTGTCGCTGATGCTGGCCAACGAGAAGAGTTTGCAAGAGGCGCGGCGCCTCAGCGGCGAGAATGCCGACCTGCATGCGCAGCTTGCCGACATGAACGTCGAAGCGGCCGACATGCGCTCCGCCATTCGACAGCTCGAACAGCGCCTGGAACGGATGAAGGCAACGCTCGACAGCGTCGAGCGCGACAACGCCGGAAAATCCGACGAGATCCAGAAGCTCGGCATCCAGCTCGCTCAGCATGCCGCCGAGATCGACAATCTCAAGATCAGTCTGGCCGCGCGCGAAACCGAGGTCGAGCATCTGAAAAGCCGGATTACCACGCTGCGCGATGAGCGCGAAGCCCTGCGCGGCGATCTCAAGGCCGAGACGACCCATGCCAAGGAAATGGAGCTGCGCCTCTCGCGCGACGAAACGCGGCTGCACCGTCTGGAAGACAAGCTTGCGCGCGAGATGGCGACCAGCGCCGACCGCGAGAGCGCGCTCGAACGGCGCGCAGGGGAAATCGAACGGCTGAAGGCCAAGGTGAAGGATACCAACCAGGAAATGCGCGATGCCGCCAAGGCCCTGCGCGCCGCCGGTATCGCCTTCCCGCTGCGAAAGGAACGCCGTCCGGCCGCCGAACGGGCCGCCAATGGTTCCGTCTCCCAGTCCGATCAGCCGGCCGGCGAGGTGCTGGGCTCTGCCGCCGCCGATGATCTGCGCAACCGCGCCACCGCGCTTTCGGAACGCCTGACCAATTCGAAATCCGCCGCCCACGACGACGCTCTGCGCGACGAGGTTGCGGCAATTGCCGCCGGCATGGTCGCGCTGACGGCGACGAACGAAGGCCCCTCTTCGCCCATCCTCAACCTGTTGGCAGGCGACGAGCAGGAGCAAGGCACTGCCAAGCGCGAGAGTTTGGCGAAGCGGGCGAAGGACATGCTGCCGCGCGAATAGAGCCCGTTGGTCGGGCAGACCGTTGACGCCGTCGGCGCACGCGCCGGTCGCCCGGTCACGGGATCGGTCCACTTGCAGTCATCATAAGCCTGTGAACGGGCGGTCAGATTCGGCCGTTGATCAGTGCCACCTGGTGCAGGGCAATGCCCGCGGCGGTGGAGACATTGAGGCTGTCGAGGCCCGGGCGCTGGCGGATGTGCGCCGTGTGGACAGAGGCCAGCACCGATTGTGGCAACCCCTCCCCTTCGGTTCCCATCAGAAGTGCCGTGCGCGCCGCCGGCGGGATCGCGCCAAGCTCGGTGTCACCGGCGGGCGAGAGCCCCCAGATCGCAAAGCCCGCCTGCTGCAGCCGCTCCAGCATGGTGGCGACCGAACCTTCGCGCGCAAAAGGCACCGTCAGCACCGAGCCGACGGAGACCCGGATCGCCTTGCGGTACATCGGGTCGCAGCTCGTCTCATCCATCAGCACGGCATCGACCCCGAAGGCCGCGGCGTTGCGGAAGAGCGCGCCCATGTTGTCGTGGTTGGAGATGCCGCAGGCCGCCAGAACGAGGCTCGACGCGGGCAGCGACGCGATCAATGCATCGCGGCCGGGCTCACCGTCGCGGCGGCCGAGCGCAAGCACGCCCCGATGCATGTTGAAGCCGGCGATTGCATCGAACACCTGCGCGTCCGCCACATAGACCGGTACCGACGGCGGGAACCGTTCGAGAATATCCTGAACGCCGGAAAGCCGGTTTTCGAGCAGCAGGATCGCCTCGGCCGCAAAGCCACGCCCGGCTTCCTGCGCCGCCGCCAGCATGCGCAGCACCACCGTGCCTTCGGCGATGAAGCGGCCCTGCCGCCCCGTCAGATCGCGCTCCTTGATCGAGACGAAGCCGGCAATCCGGGGATCGGCGGGGTCATCGATGCGCTGGACGGGCGGAAGGGCATTCGACATGTCGTCAGTTCGTCCTGACGGTGACGTCGGCAACGATGCGGCCGGCGCCGATGTCGAACACGATGGCGCGCGGCTCCGACCCCGGCAGGTTGCCGTAGAAGAGCACCTGGGAGCCGGAGAGCGCCACGTTCGTCACCGTGAAACCGGCGGGAAGCGCTGCGACCGCATTGACCGGCGCTTCGCTCGGAACGACGGTAGTGGCGGCCTGAACGGGTGCCTTCGCGTCCGTGCGTGTCAGCTTGTAGACAATCGTCCCAAGGACGGCCATAAGCATGACCAACATGACGCCGGCCGAGACGAGCTGAAGCTTCACCATCTTGCGGCGGACATTTTCCATGGCCGGATCTAGCGGCTTGTCGTCCTGGTCATCGGGCTCGATTGCGGTCATGGCTGGCCTTTTTTCGGATTTGGAACGGAATGAACGACCCCTTTAAACAAGCGACGGCCAATAGGAAAGTCCTGACCGCAGGCGAGGATGCCACGGGGCGCCTTGATTCCTTCCTCACGGACGCACTTTCGGGTGAATTCTCCCGCAACCGGATCAAGAGCCTGATCGAACAGGGCGCGGTGTCGATCAACGGCAAGCCGGTGACGGAAGCGAAGAAGAAGGTCCATCCCGGCGACGTCTTCGAGATCGATCTGCCCGAGCCCGAAGACCCGGAGCCGAAGGGCGAGGACATCCCGCTCGACGTGCTCTACGAGGACGACGACCTGATCGTGCTTTGCAAGCCCGCCGGCCTCGTCGTGCATCCTGGCGCCGGCAACTGGACCGGCACGCTGGTCAACGCGCTGATCCACCATTGCGGCAGCAGCCTGTCGGGCATCGGTGGCGTCAAGCGCCCGGGCATCGTCCATCGCCTCGACAAGGAGACGAGCGGCGTCATGGTCGTCGCCAAGAACGATGCCGCGCACCGCCATCTCTCGGAGCAGTTTGCCGACCATGGCCGCACCGGTCCGCTCGAACGCGCCTATCGCGCCGTCGTCTGGGGGCGCCCGCGGCAGTTGAAGGGGACGATCGACGCGCCGCTCGGGCGCGCCGGCGACCGGACCAAACGCGCGGTCAAGCGCGAGGACAGCGACGATGCCCGCGAGGCGATCACCCATTATGAGGTCGTCGAGCGCTATCTTGAAAAGCCGGATGGCACCTGCCTGGCGTCAACCGTGGAATGCCACCTCGAAACGGGGCGCACGCACCAGATCCGCGTGCACATGGCCCATATCGGCCATCCGCTGATCGGTGACCCGGAATACGGCGCCGCCTTCCGCACCAAGGCGAATTTGCTGCCGGATGCGGCCAAGGCCGTCGTCAATCAATTCCACCGCCAGGCCCTGCACGCCTTCATGCTGCAGTTCGAGCACCCCACGACCGGCGAAACCATGCATTTCGAAGCGCCTGTGCCGGCCGACATGGAGCAACTGATCGAGGCTTTGCGCGGCGAAGTGTGAGCGCGCCCCTTGAATTCTGCTGTCAGGATTCCGATCTAAGGCTTAGTCTCTGTTCGTGACTTCCTGTCACCCGGCGTCACAGTTTGGTGAAACCGGAGTCCTTGAATCATGCTTTCGCCGTACTTATTTTCTAGGCTCGTGGGGTCTTGACGAAGACCCACATGCCCGGCTTGCCGACCGGAAGCCGGAGACGATTAAAGGGGGGTGCTTCTATGGCCCGAAACAATTTGCCGACCATTGCCGCTGGTGAAGGTGGCCTCAATCGTTATCTCGACGAAATCCGCAAATTTCCGATGCTGGAACCGCAGGAAGAGTACATGCTCGCCAAGCGGTACCAGGAACATGACGACCGCAACGCGGCGCACAAGCTGGTCACCAGTCACCTTCGCCTCGTCGCCAAGATCGCGATGGGCTATCGCGGCTATGGCCTGCCGATCGGTGAAGTCGTATCCGAAGGCAATGTCGGCCTGATGCAGGCCGTCAAGAAGTTCGAGCCCGATCGCGGCTTCCGGCTCGCGACCTACGCGATGTGGTGGATCAAGGCGGCGATCCAGGAATATATCCTGCGCTCATGGTCGCTTGTGAAAATGGGCACGACCGCCAATCAGAAGCGGCTGTTCTTCAACCTGCGTCGCCTCAAGGGCAAGATCCAGGCGCTGGATGAAGGCGACCTGAAGCCCGAACAGGTCAAAGAAATCGCCACCACGCTCAAGGTGAGCGAGGACGAAGTGGTTTCGATGAACCGCCGGCTTTCCGGTGACGCGTCGCTCAACGCGCCGATCAAGGCGAGTGAGGGCGATGCCGGCCAGTGGCAGGATTGGCTTGTCGACGACCACGACAACCAGGAAGAAATCCTGATCGAGCAGGACGAGCTCGAAAGCCGCAGGGCGCTGCTCGCCAATGCGATGAAGGTGCTGAACGACCGCGAGCGCCGCATCTTCGAAGCGCGCCGCCTGACCGAAGAGCCGCTGACGCTCGAGGATCTTTCGGCCGAATTCGACATCAGCCGCGAACGCGTGCGGCAGATCGAGGTGCGTGCCTTCGAAAAGGTCCAGGACGCCGTGCGCAAGGCCGCTCTCGAGCGCGCCAACGCCTTGCGGGTCGTCGAAGGCGCCGTATAAGGCCCCTCGCGTCCCTTACGGTGGCGCGGCAGCCCCATGAGCCAAATGAAAAACCCGGCGGATCGCTCCTGCCGGGTTTTTCTTTGTCCTGTCGTGTCTCGGGGCTTACTGGCTGTTGGTCGCCGCGTCCGTTGTCGGCGCGGCCGCCCAGGCGCGCAGCGCCTGATTGAAGGCGTCCGTTCCGCTCGGTCCCTTCTCCAGCGTCAACAGTGCGCGCCGGCCGTTCCTGTAGGTCAGCGGAATGTCGATCCAGCTACGGCTGCGCAGCAGTTCGGTGTTGTTGCCGATCGCGTCCTTGGAATCGTTGAGCGCGATCATATGGAAGTCGTCGGTGATCTTGGCCGGGACGGCGATCAACGCGTCACCCCGATCCTGCTCCGTACGCTTCATCGAAACGCGCTGCACGCTGTCGATCGCGCCGCCTTCGAAGTTCTGCGGCAGCGAGAAGACGAATTCGATGACATGACTTGCCGGCAACGACTCGTCGGCGTTGCGCTTGATCGTCATCAACGCAGTGAGGCCCCGGTCCGGAATGGTGATCTGTGCCTGGACGGCCGGTTCGGGCTTGGCGTCACCGCCGGGCGATTCTTCCTTCACCGACCACGCAACGGTTCCCGGAATGGCCGTCGGCGAAGACTGGCCGAGGCGCTCTTCGTAGAGGAACATCTTCTCGCCATTGGCGATCGCAATCTCCGGTGTCGTCGGCTGTCCACCAGTCTGCTGTCCGGCCGGCGGTGTGCCCGCTTGACCGGCCGTTCCGCCCTGGGCACTAGCCGTTTCCAAAGGCTTGCTCGCCTCGGTCTGCTGCGCCACGGACTTGCCTTCCTGGCCGGTGCCCTCGCCGCTTGCGGTGGCGGGCCCATTGTCGACTTCGGAGCCGTCATTAAGCAGGCGCTGGGTGAATTTCGTCGAGGTGTTGTCCGGGACCGCCGTGTCGTCGTGTTGTGCCGGTTGCTGCTGCGTCGCTTCTCCCTGGCCATCTGCCGGCGGAGCGCTCTCTTCTGCCGGCGATCCTCCGATGTTTGAAACGGCCGAAGTGACCGACGCCACGATCCTCGAAAGCCAGGCGTTGCCCGCTTCCCGATTCTGCCAGTAGGCGAAGCCGCCACCGCCAAGCGCCAGCAAGATGATTGCAGCGATGGCAAGGCGCTTGATGCTGAAGCGCGACGGCTTCGGTGTAGCCCGGTAAGATGACGGCCGTGAGGCTGCCGGCGCCGGTCCCTCGGCGCCACGTTCCGGCTCGCGCGCAGCCGTCGATGCTGCTGCACCCGCCGTCGCTGCGGTCGCGGCACTTTCGAAACCGAGCAGGTCGTCGATGTGGTCCCAGGCCGTGCCGGCGCGATCTTGCTGGCTCTGGGGAGTATCGGCCGCCGCCTGTCCGGTCTTCTCGATCGGCCAGGACCAATCGGCAATCTCCGGTTCCGCGCTCTTTTCGGTGCGCCGTTCCTCGAACGCCGCGAAGGGATCGTTATCGTCGAACGACCAGTTGCGCGCGGTATCGGCCTTCGGGGGCTCGGCTGCAGCACTCGGCGTCTCCGCCGGCACATCCTGCTGCGGCTCTTCCACCGGATGCATGCCGAGGAGCTCGGGCCCATGGGCCTGCTCGTCCTCCTCGACCTGCTGGTCCGCAGGAGCGTGCGTCGCCATCGGAGTGGCGGTTTCCCATTCCGGCAGATCCCACTCGGAGGCGGCCGGCTTTTCTTCGGCGGCAGCCGCCGGAGCATCCCATGCCGGCTCTTCGACCGAGCGAGGTTCCTCGTCCACCGGCGGAGGGGGTGCAGTCACATCGTGCGTTTCGTCCGCAGCCGGTGCCGCATACTCTGCGGCCTCGTAAACCGGGACATCTGCCTGCGGCTCTTCGACGACGGGGGCGCTCGCCTCGTCGATCGGAGTATCGGTCGTTTCGACCACTGGTTCTTCCGCAGCCGGCTCTGCCGCGGCTACTTCCGCCGCTTCGGCGGGATGGTCGGCATACTGCGCCGGCTCCTCTTGAACCGCCGCACCATGTTCGTCCGCTTCCGGTGCCGCTTCCTCGGCGACCGCGACCGGCTCGCTTTCGCCAGCCGGTTCGGGCTGCGCTTCAGGCTCGGGAACGATTTCCTCGACCGGCTGCTCGACGGCTACGGTTTCGGACGCATCCTCCACCACTTCCGTCTCTTCGAGAGAGGGCAAGGCCTCGGCATATTCGCTGTCGACTTCGGCGATCGCGTTTTCGAGTTTCGCCAACTGGCGATTGATCATGTCGTCCGACGGACGCGGGTTCATGTTTTCGAGCTGGCGGCGCACGGCCGCGCGCGCCTTCTCGTATACCCTGTCCCGCATTTCGGGTGTGTTTTCCGACAGGCCGTCAACGGTCCTGCGAATAACTGCAACAAAATCCGCCATTAGTACTTTCTCATACGCCAGGTATGTCTTTGCGATCGCGACGCAATGTCATTTCGCCGACACTAGTCCTCAAAGGGGTCCGTCACAAGTATTGTGTCGTCCCGTTCGGGGCTGGTCGAAAGAAGAGCGACCGGCGCACCGATCAGTTCTTCGACCTGACGAACGTATTTGATCGCTTGCGCCGGAAGATCTGCCCAGCTGCGTGCGCCGACCGTCGATTCCTTCCAGCCTTCGAGTGTAATATAGACTGGCTTTGCCGAAGCTTGCTGCGCCTGGCTTGCCGGCAGGTGGTCGATCTGCTGTCCATCCAGAGTATAACCGACGCAGATCTTCAGCTCGTCGAGACCATCGAGCACGTCGAGCTTGGTGAGCGCGATGCCGGTGATGCCATTGGCGGCAACCGACTGGCGCACCAGTGCCGCGTCGAACCAGCCGCAGCGGCGCTTGCGCCCCGTCACCGTACCGAATTCATGCCCCTTTTCACCGAGGAACTGACCGATTTCATCGGTGAGCTCGGTCGGGAACGGGCCCTCACCGACGCGCGTCGTGTAGGCCTTGGTGATGCCGAGGATATAGCCGAGCGAACCCGGGCCCATGCCCGAGCCTGCCGCGGCCTGGCCGGCAACGGTGTTCGACGAGGTGACGAACGGATAGGTGCCGTGGTCGATGTCGAGCAGCGTCCCCTGCGCGCCTTCGAACAGGATGCGCGCGCCCTTGCGGCGGGCCTTGTCGAGCAGCACCCAGACGGTGTCCATGAACGGCAGCACCTTGGCGGCGACAGAGGAAAGCTCCTGCATGATCGCCTCGTGGCTGATTTCCGCTTCACCGAGACCGCGGCGCAGCGCGTTGTGGTGCGTCAGCAGGCGGTCGACCTTGGCCGGCAGGGTATCGAGGTCGGCGAGGTCCATGACGCGGATGGCGCGGCGGCCGACCTTGTCTTCATAGGCCGGGCCGATGCCGCGGCGCGTCGTGCCGATCTTGGTGCCGCTGTTGGAGGCCGCATCTTCGCGGATGCCATCAAGCTCGCGGTGCAGCGACAGGATCAGCGTGGCGTTGTCGGCGATGCGCAGATTGTCCGGCGTGATCGCAATACCCTGCTTGCTGAGCTTGTCGATTTCGGCAATTAGCGCATGCGGGTCGATGACGACGCCGTTGCCGATGACGGCAAGCTTGCCGGGACGGACAACGCCGGAAGGCAGGAGCGACAGCTTGTAGCTGACGCCGTCGATCACCAGGGTATGGCCGGCATTGTGACCGCCCTGAAAGCGCACGACGATATCCGCGCGTTCGGAGAGCCAATCCACAATCTTGCCTTTGCCTTCGTCACCCCATTGGGAGCCGACCACTACGACATTCGTCATAATTCTCTTCCTGTGCAGGCGCGCAAACGAGGCTGCGCTGTTCTCAAACCCGCGCATCTATACTGTGTTGTCATCCGGAAAGCGACCCCGTTATATAAGGCGTTCCGCCCTTTTTGCATGACAAGGCCGGGATTTAGCGCCTATATCTTCGTCTCTCCCGCCATCCCGGCAACAGGTCCCCATCCCCGCACAGGTCCGAGCATCGTGAATTCCAGAGCCTATGTCTATCTCTGCGTCACCGCACTTTTCTGGGGCGGCAATTCCGTCGCCGGCAAGATGGCGGTCGGGCACGTGAGCCCGATGATGCTGACGACCCTGCGCTGGGTCTTTGCGCTGGTCGTCATCCTGGTGCTGATGACGCCGCAGATCCGTCGCGACCGGGACAAGATCCGCAAGCACTGGCTGCAACTGCTCGCATATGGCGCGATCGGCTTCACCACCTTCAACGCCCTGCTCTATTCGGCGCTGAAATATACGAGCGCCATCAACGCCGTCATCCTTCAGGCCGGCATTCCGATGCTGATCTTCCTGTTCAACTTCATGCTGTTCCGCACGAAGGCATCGATCGCCCAGGTGATCGGCTTCACCGTTACCCTGATCGGCGTATTGGTGACGGCAGCCCACGGCGACATTTCGAGCCTGTTGACGCTCGAGTTCAATTTCGGCGACGCGCTGATGATCGCCGCCTGCGTGGTCTATGCCGGCTACACCGTGGCACTGCGCTACAAGCCGGTCATGCACTGGCAGAGCTTCATTGCCGCGCCTGCGTTCGGCGCACTCATCAGCGCCGTGCCGCTGCTGTTCTGGGAAATCAGCAGCGGCACGGCGATCGTGCCGGATACCACCGGCTGGATCATCGTTCTCTATGCCGCGATCTTCCCGTCACTGATGTCACAGGTGCTCTATGTTCGCGGCGTCGAGATGATCGGCGCCAACCGGGCGGGTCTCTTCATCAATGCGATTCCCGTTTTCGGAACGCTTCTTTCCGTGTTGCTGATCGGCGAGACCTTCCGCCTTTTCCATCTTGTCGCCCTCCTGCTGGTGCTTGGCGGCATCGCCATTGCCGAGAGGGGTCGCCCGCACTGACGAGCCCTCGCGCCTGCCGGGCAAAGGTCGCGCGATGCAATTGCTGGAGGTCGGGAGGCGATCCGGGCCTTGGTCGCAGAGGATGTTCCTATCGCCTTCTCCTCGGGGGCCAAGGCATTTTCATCTATCAGACGAGAAGCCGCTCCATATAGAGCGCTTCCTCACCATAGCTTGAGAGCTTCAGCGCCAGCCGCTCGTCCATGCGCACCTCAAACCCCTGTCTTTCCCAAAACCCGCGGGATCCGTTGACGGAGACGAGCGACATCGACCGGAACCCTTCTGTCTTGGCGACATCCTCGAGCATCGGAAGAACTCCGCCCCCTGCTCCGGAGCCACGCATCTCGGGGAGAAGTGCCAGATCGTGGATGTACCAGGTGTCGGCGGCATCAGGAATTTCGCCAAGCATGGTATTCAGCGACGGTGGCGCGCCTCTGAGCCAGGGATGGCTCAACACGTAACCCCGCGACTGCCCGTCCGCGTCCAGCATGAAGCAACCGGCTGGGCTCAAGGCGATGCGATCGGCAAGCACGGCATCATCCTCGGGGAACGCCTGGTGAACCACAAGCTGGATCTCCGATACGGAAACGAGGTCAGGCAGGCTTGCCTCGCGCCGGCGGAACGTCATTTCGGTCATTTCTCGTCACATGCTCTGAAACAGGAAAACGCACCGGCGGTCACCGGTGCGTCCTCGACATGTCCCGTGATTGGGGTCGACGAAGCGGCGGATCTTGCTGCCGCTTCCCGTGCTGGTTTCAATCGATGTTGAAGACCAGCGGCTTTGCCTGGCGAATTGCCTTGTTGGCGCGCAGCTTGTCAAGCACGGTCTCGGAAACGGCAGCGTCGACATAGAGCAGAGCGATCGCGTCGCCGCCTTCCTTCTCGCGGCCGAGCTGGAAGTTGGCGATGTTGACGCCGGCATCGCCCAGCGTCATGCCGATGAAGCCGATCATGCCGGGAACGTCGGTGTTGGTGATGTAGACCATGTGGCTGCCGACATCCGCATCGAGGTTGATGCCCTTGATCTGGATGAAGCGCGGCTTGCCGTCGGAGAACACGGTACCGGCGACCGAGCGCGTCTGATTCGCCGTCGTCACCGTCAGCTTGATGTAGCCGTCGAAGACGCCGGTCTTGTCACGCTTGACCTCGGAGAGGATGATGCCCTTTTCCTTGATCATGACCGGCGCCGAAACCATGTTGACGTCGGCGACCTGCGGCCGGATCAGGCCGGCGAGCACCGCGCTCGTCAGCGCCTTGGTGTTCATGCCGGCGGTCGAGCCGTCATAGAGGATCTCGATTTCCTTGATCGCGCTTTCGGTGACCTGGCCGACGAAGGCGCCGAGAACGTCGGCAAGCCGGATGAACGGCTTGAGGATCGGCGCTTCTTCGGCGGTTATCGACGGCATGTTGATGGCGTTGGAGACGGCACCCTTGACCAGGTAGTCCGACATCTGCTCGGCCACCTGCAGGGCGACATTCTCCTGCGCTTCCGTAGTCGAAGCGCCGAGATGCGGCGTGCAGACGACGTTCGGCAGGCCGAAGAGGGGGCTTTCCGTCGCAGGTTCGACCTCGAAGACGTCGAAGCCGGCGCCGGCGACATGACCCGACTTGATCGCTTCGGCAAGCGCCTTCTCGTCGACCAGACCGCCGCGGGCGCAGTTGATGATGCGCACGCCCGGCTTCGTCTTGGCGATCGCTTCGGCGCTCAGGATGTTGCGCGTCTTGTCGGTCAGCGGCACGTGCAGCGTGATGAAATCGGCGTGCGCGAGCAGCTCATCGAGCTCGACCTTGGTAACGCCCATTTCCTCGGCGCGCTCCTTGGAGAGGAACGGGTCGTAGGCGAGCACGTGCATCTTCAGGCCGATGGCGCGCGAGCAGACGATCGAGCCGATATTGCCGGCACCTATGACGCCGAGCGTCTTGCCGGTGATCTCGACGCCCATGAAGCGCGACTTCTCCCACTTGCCGGCCTGGGTCGAGGTATCGGCCGCCGGAAGCTGGCGGGCAACGGCAAAGAGCAGCGCGATCGCATGTTCGGCGGTCGTGATCGAGTTACCGAAAGGCGTGTTCATCACGATGATACCGCGGCGCGAAGCGGCCGGAATGTCGACGTTGTCGACGCCGATGCCGGCGCGGCCGATAACCTTGAGGTTGGTCGCAGCCGCGATCAGCTTTTCCGTCGCCTTGGTGGCCGAGCGGATCGCAAGACCGTCGTAGTTGCCGATGATTTCGGCGAGCTTGTCCTTGTCCTTGCCGAGCTTCGGCTGGAAATCGACTTCGACGCCGCGGTCGCGGAAGATCTGGACGGCGGTTTCCGACAGTTCGTCGGATACGAGAACGCGAGGTGCCATGAGAGGCCTCCTTACTTAGAGATCAGGTCTGAATAGGAATGCGGATAGCCGGCCTCGCCCCCTCCCCGGGAGCGAAGCGGATCACTTTCATCTGTGCGGGACGCGGGCAGAGTACATTTTCCTCACCCCGCTCCGGATCAGGCCGCGGCCTGCGTCAATGTCGCCTTCTGGGTCTCGAAGGCCCAGGTAAGCCACGGCATCAGCGCTTTCATGTCGGCGGCCTCGATGGTAGCGCCGGCCCAGATGCGAAGACCGGACGGCGCATCGCGGTAGTGGCCGATGTCGAAGGCGACGCCTTCCTTCTCGAGGAGCGCAACCACGCCCTTGGCGAAGGCGGCCTGACCGTCGGCGTCGAGCGCCAAAACGTCCTTGTCGACGATCTTCAGGCAGACCGAGGTGTTGGAGCGGGTCTCGTCCTTGACCGCCAGGTTGGCGATCCAGTCATTGGCGGCGATGAAGTCGAAGATCACCTGCGCATTGGCATCGGCGCGGGCCATCAGGCCCTTGAGCCCGCCGACCTGCTCAGCCCAGAGCAGCGCGTCGATATAGTCCTCGACGCAGAGCATCGACGGCGTGTTGATCGTCTCGCCGGAGAAGATGCCCTCGATCAGCTTGCCGCCCGAGGTCATGCGGAAGATCTTCGGCAGCGGCCAGGCCGGCACGTAGGTGAGCAGGCGCTCGACGGCGCGCGGCGACAGGATGATGACGCCATGGGCGCCCTCGCCGCCAAGGACCTTCTGCCAGGAGAAGGTGACGACGTCGAGCTTGGCGAAGTCGAGGTTCTGCGCGAAGGCGGCCGAGGTCGCGTCGCAGATCGTCAGGCCCTTGCGGTCGGCGGGGATGAAATCGGCGTTCGGCACGCGCACGCCGGAGGTCGTGCCGTTCCAGGTGAAGACCACGTCGCGGTCGAAATCGACCTTGGAAAGATCGGGCAGCTCGCCGTAGCCGGCTTCGAACTTGCGAACGTCGGCAAGCTTCAGCTGCTTGACCACATCGGTCACCCAGCCGGCGCCGAAGCTTTCCCAGGCAAGCATATCGACGCCGCGCTGTCCCAGCAGCGACCAAAGCGCCATTTCGACGGCGCCGGTATCGGAAGCGGGCACGATACCGATACGGTAGTCGGCCGGCACTTCGAGAATGTCACGGGTAAGATCGATGGCCTGCTTCAGCTTCGTCTTGCCGATCTTGGCACGGTGCGAACGACCGAGCGGAGCATCGGAGAGAGCATCGAGCGTCCAGCCAGGGCGCTTCGAGCAAGGACCAGAGGAGAAATGGGTATTGTTCGGACGGAGGTCCGGCTGTGCAGGCTTTGCCATGTGCTATCCTTCCAGATAGATAGCCCTTCGTTGGGGAAGGGTGTCCCGCCGTCGTCGATATTGTGGCCGGGACCGGAAGTCAAGCGCCTTTGTCGCAATCGAGAAAATTTATGGCGTCGCAGGCAACATCTGAAAAGCCTGAGCAAGGCCAGCCGATCGATTGTCAAAGGCGACGCCCTTCTTGCGCCGCCGTCCGCACCGGTTTCGAGAGATCAGAAGGAGAAGCGCAAGCCCGCCCGGATTTCGTGGCGCGACAGCCCGTCGTCGAAGCCCTTGTCGCCGCTGGCGCCAACAAGCGCCTCGGCGCCGAAGCCGAACATCTCGCCATCGGCGACATGCGAATAGCGATAACCGACATCGAGTTTCAGCTGTTCGCTGAGATCATAGGAAACGCCAGCCATCAGCGCGTAGGTGAATCGCCAACTGTCGCGCCCCTCGTAGGCGGTCGCAGTGGGCGCGCCGCCGACGCAAGCGCCGCCGCCGGCCACACAAGTGGCCCTTTCGATTGCGCTGTCCCAGTTGAGGCGTGTCGCACCGATGCCGCCGCCGACATAGGGCGTGAAACCCGCAAGCGTGCCGAAATCCAGATAGGCGTTCGCCATTAGCCCAAGAGCCGAATAGCCGGCACCGGTCGATAAAGCACAGGACGTGCCGGCCCCCTGCCCCGCGCAAGGACTTGCCGACGACGACGAACCGCTGAACCGGCCCTCGAAATATTCGGCCGTCAGGTCGGCGCGGAACGTATCGGTGAGCTGGTAGCCGATGCCGAGCGAACCGGAGAACGGTTTGTCAAAACGGGCATTGTCGAAGGAGACGCTGTCATAGGTCAGCGTTCCCGCATCGAAGGTCCGGTAATAGGGGTCGCCTTCTCCGCGCCAGGGCGCATAGCCGATATCGCCACGCAGGTAAATCGCACTGGTGCCGGCCGCTTCCTTCTCGATGGTGATCTCCGGGGCATTCAGAAGATCCTCGTCTGCCGCCAGCGCCGAACCGGAAAGTAGCAGCAGGCCGGCACCAAAAGCGGCTCCGCAGAACCCGTTTCGCCAATCCATGCCCATGCCCTTTCACCACTGCTATCCGTGCGGGATGGAGCCATGCCGTCGCCGCTTCGTTCAGCGTTAACTATTGCAGCGACTGGTTAACCCACGGTTAACCATACTCGTTAGGAAACGGGCAAAGATTGGCGGCCACGAAAAAGGCCACCCGCAGGTGGCCTTGGTGCTTGTCGGATACTGTCGGATTATTTGTAGACGATCGGCGGCGGCTCGTAAGGAACTTCGCAGGTGTTGCCGAAGGAGTAGCGCAGACCGGCGCGCGCCTCGTGGATGTAGAAGCCATCGTCGAAACCCGGTCCGCCGCCATTGGCGTAACCGAACATGTCGCCGTCATCGACCTGGCGGAAGCGATAGCCGATATCGGCCTTCAGGTTGCAGGTCAGGTCGATCGCTGTACCGGCCATGAGGGCGTAGGTGAAGCGCCAGCTATCCTCGCCGCCGTGATTGGTCGTCGGGTCGCATGCCGTGGGATCGGCGACACTGCAGCTGGTGTTGCGCAGTCCGTCCCAGCTCACGCGCGTGGCACCGATACCGGCACCGACGTAGGGCGTGAAGGCGCCATAGGTGCCGATGTCGACATAGGCGTTGGCCATCAGGCTCCAGGCCGAGACCGAGCTTATGTCACGCGACACGCAAGGACCTGCAACCGTCCCGCAGCCGCCGCTGGTCGAGCCGACGAAGTCGCCGTTGCCCCAGTAGTCGGCCGTGATGTCGGCACGGAGATAATTGTTGAACTGGTAACCGACACCGCCGCCGATCACCCAAGAATCATCGATATCGGCGGAGTCGAAATCCGCGATCGAGCCGCTCGGCCCCCCCTGGTAGAAATTTGCGCCGCGCAGATGATTCCAGGCGTAACCGACGTCGCCGCGCAGGTACCAGCCGCTGGTCTGGATGACCTCGACGGGCTGCTCCGGCACCGGCTCCATAGGCGGTTGGTAGACATCCGCAGCAAAAGCTGCCGTGCCGCTGAGCAAAATAGCAACAACGCCACTCAAAATTCTCTTCATGGCCCACTCCAATACATTCCGTTGCTTGGTTCACCATGAAACCGGTGCCCAAATCCCGATGTTGGTTATGGATAATGAGGAGGAAAGGTTAAGTTCCGATTAACTACAAACGTTTACCGAGATTGTTAAGAAAGCAGCCTATTCTTACGGTTGTTGTGCCGCATTACTGTCCGTCTTCGAGTTCCCTTAAGGTACAGCTAAATAAATCGGCAAGACAATGTACTAGCTCGCCCCTGAAAAGACAGGAACGCTCACCGCTTGAAAATCCGGTGCTGGGATGGCCTCGTGAGATGCTTTGGCCTTCGGCGACGGTAGCCGACAGCAGGACAAAAAAGAGGCCGATGCATCGCACCGGCCCTGGAGGGAAATCAGTCGCTGAATACTTCAGGCAGCATTGCGGACGCTGCCGATGACATTGACCAGCTCATCGACAATACGTTCGACCTGCCCGCGGTCGTCGCCTTCCGCCATCACACGGATCAGCGGTTCGGTGCCGGAGGGCCGGATCAGCAGGCGGCCGGACTTCGCAAGCTCTGCCTCCGCATCGGCGATCGCCTGGCGTACCGCCGTATCTTCGAGTGGCTTGCCGGCAGAAATACGAACATTCTTCAGCACCTGCGGCACCGGCTCGAACCGGTGGCACACCTCGCTCACCGCCTTGCCCTGACGCTTGACGACCGCAAGGATCTGCAGAGCGGCGACAAGACCATCACCCGTCGTGCCGAAATCGGAGAGCACGATGTGGCCCGACTGTTCACCACCCACGTTCAAGCCATCCTGGCGCATCTGCTCGACGACATAACGGTCGCCGACCTTCGTGCGCCGCAGATCGATGCCGCGCCCTTTCAGATAGCGCTCGAGCCCAAGATTGGACATGACGGTCGCGGCAACGGCGCCGCCACGCAGCATGCCGTCTTCGGCCCAGCTGTCGGCGATCACCGCCATCAGCTGGTCGCCGTCAATCACCGTGCCGTTCTCATCGACGATCAGCACACGATCGGCATCGCCATCAAGCGCAATGCCGATATCGGCGCGCACTTCGTGGACCTTTTTCGACAGCGTCACGGGATGGGTGGAGCCGCAATCGAGATTAATGTTGAGGCCGTTCGGTTCCGTCCCGATGGTGACGACTTCCGCGCCCAGCTCCCAAAGCGCCGTCGGCGCCACCTTGTAGGCCGCACCATTGGCGCAGTCGACAGCGATGCGCAGGCCCTGGAGCGTGACGTCGCGCGGCAGCGTGCGCTTTGCGTGCTCCAGATAGCGATAGATGTCACCATCGACGCGCTTCGCCCGGCCGATGTCTTCAGACTTTGCCAGTTGCCCCGAGAGGTCCTGATCGAGCAGCGCCTCGATCTTCTCTTCGATATCGTCGGAAAGCTTGTAGCCGTCAGGACCGAAAAGCTTGATGCCGTTGTCTTGGAAGGGGTTGTGCGAGGCGGAGATCATCACGCCGATATCGGCGCGCAGCGACCGCGTGAGCATGGCGACGCCCGGCGTCGGGATCGGCCCGAGCAGGAAGACGTCGAGACCTGCAGCCGTAAAGCCCGCCACCATGGCGTTTTCGAGCATATAGCCCGAAAGACGGGTATCCTTGCCGATCACCACCCGGTGACGGTGGGCTCCGTTGCGAAAGATCGTACCGACCGCAATGCCGACCCGCATCGCCAGATCCGGCGTCATCGGAAACATGTTGGACTGGCCGCGGATACCGTCGGTGCCGAAATACTTTCGCTTCATAAAAACTCCATCGTTCTGCCGGGTCAGGGCCGGTTTGGCCAGCTCCGCCTGTCTGCGTTTTGCGCGACTGGGTTTCATTGACCGAACCTCATTCATCTCTTGGATGCCGTCTGCTTGGCGATCGGCATTCCGTTCAAGGGCAGCCATCGCAAACACGTCGTGTCTTCTTTGACACAAAAGCGCAGCAAGCGGCAGCGAGCCTAACATCAGAAATCATTACATCCCGTTACCAAATGCCAGAGGCCGAGAGGCAACGAAAAGCCGCCGTTCCACTTAAGGAGCGGCGGCTCGGATACATTGCCGACCGTGCCGGCTATTGCGGCTGCGGCTCGAATCCACCTTCGGATTCTTCGCCCTTGTTGCTCGCCGGGCCCTCCTTCTTGGAACCTGCTGAAGGAACGGCCGAGCCACGATGCGGTGGCGTGTCGTCGCCAAGGTCGCGTGCCGGCTTTTCGCCGCGGATCAGCGCCTTGATCTCATCACCCGTCAGGGTTTCGTATTCGAGCAGGCCTTCGGCAAGCGCCACGAATTCGTGGTTCTTCTCGGTCAGGATCCTGCGCGCCGTCTCATAGGCCTCGTCGATCAGGCGACGGATTTCGTTGTCGATCTTCTGAGCCGTCGCTTCGGAAACGTTCTTCTGCTGCGCGACGGAGTGGCCAAGGAAGACTTCCTGCTGGTTCTCGCCGTAGGAAACCTGGCCGAGCTGATCGGAGAAGCCCCATTGCGTCACCATCGCACGGGCAAGCTTCGTTGCCTGCTCGATATCCGACGATGCGCCCGAGGTGATGTTCTCCTTGCCGAAGGTCAGCTCTTCGGCAACGCGTCCGCCCATCATGATGGCAAGGCGCGAGACCATCCACTTGTAGCTCATCGAGTAGCGGTCGCCTTCGGGCAACTGCATGACCATGCCAAGCGCCCGTCCGCGCGGAATGATCGTCGCCTTGTGCAGCGGATCGGCCGAGGGAACGTTGAGCGCCAGGATCGCGTGACCGGCTTCGTGATAGGCCGTCAGCTTCTTCTCGGCTTCGGTCATGGCCGAGGAGCGACGCTCCGCACCCATCATGATCTTGTCCTTGGCATCCTCGAACTCGAGCATGGTGACAAGACGCTTGTTGCGGCGGGCGGCCATCAGCGCCGCCTCGTTGACGAGGTTCATGAGATCGGCGCCGGAGAAACCGGGCGTACCGCGTGCGAGCACCTTGAGGTCGACGTTCGGCGCCAGCGGCACGTTGCGTACGTGCACCTTGAGGATGCGTTCGCGGCCGTTGATATCCGGGTTCGGCACGACGACCTGGCGGTCGAAGCGGCCTGGACGCAGCAGTGCAGGGTCGAGAACGTCGGGACGGTTGGTCGCCGCGATCAGGATGATGCCTTCATTGGCTTCGAAGCCGTCCATCTCGACCAGCAACTGGTTGAGCGTCTGCTCGCGCTCGTCGTTGCCGCCGCCGAGACCGGCGCCACGATGGCGGCCGACGGCGTCGATTTCGTCGATGAAGATGATGCAGGGCGCATTCTTCTTCGCCTGCTCGAACATGTCGCGCACACGGCTGGCGCCAACGCCGACGAACATTTCGACGAAGTCGGAACCGGAGATGGTGAAGAACGGCACGTTGGCTTCGCCGGCAACGGAGCGTGCAAGCAGCGTCTTACCGGTACCGGGAGGGCCGACGAGCAGCACGCCGCGTGGAATGCGGCCGCCAAGGCGCTGGAACTTCTGCGGATCGCGCAGGAATTCGACGATTTCTTCGAGGTCCTGCTTGGCTTCGTCGACGCCGGCGACGTCGTCAAAGGTGACGCGGCCATGCGCTTCCGTCAGCAGCTTGGCCTTGGACTTGCCGAAGCCCATGGCTCCACGCGAGCCGCCCTGCATTTGGCGCATGAAGAACAGCCAGACGCCGAGGATCAGAAGCATCGGGAGGAGCGTACCGATGTAGCTCAGGAAGCCGGACGAGCCGTCGGTTTCCGGGCGAACCGTGACCGTCACGTCCTTGGCTTCGAGGCGCTCGGTCAGCGCCGTATCGACGGATGGCGCGTAGGTCTGGAAGGTGGCGCCGCTTTCGGAATAGCTGCCGATCACTTTCGGGCCGGTGATCACGACTTCCTTGACACGGCTCGCATCCACGTCCTTGAGGAATTGCGAGAACGGAATCTCGCGCGAGCCGGTGCGCTCCGTCGGCTGCTGGAACATGCTGAACAACGCGATCAGCAGAAGCGCTATGATTGCCCAAAGGGCAAGATTACGAAAATTAGGGTTCATCGAACTCCCCGGAACCTGTCACGACCCACGCATTTCGCCGGGTCGCTGTCTTGCTCCCTAACATAGGGTTCTGGCGACGCATTGCCAAGGCAAACCGCCGTCTACCATTCCATTTCTGTCAATAGACCGTGAACCGGTGGCGGCAGGTAAGGCTGGCGTCCGAACAATCCGGCGATCCTGTCTGCCATGATCCTGTCGAAACCCGGCAAAAAGGTGTCGTAGAGACCGATCCTCGGCTCGATTGTGACAGGTGCGACACTTTTGACGTCGTCGCGGACGATGCGTGGCGCCGACAGCGACGCTCGACCCGCAACGCCCGGTGGCAAACCTGCGGCAATAAGTCTCTGCTGTTGTGGTCCGCGGCCGCCTTCCACCGTCACCATGAGGGGACCATCGCCATCGTTGCGGATCAGGAAACGTCCGTCCCAGACAGCAGTTTGCCCTGCCTGCAAGGTCAGGTCCTCGATGCCGCGCGCCTCCCGATAAAGATAAAGGCCGGTCGAGCGCCGATCGAAGACGACGCGTCCCGCGGTCAGCCGGCCCGGTGTCCCCTGCTCCAGGGCGTTCACCAACCGCTCGACAGTCCCGGCCGCCGGCAGATGTGCGCGGCCGCCGAGGACGGTCGCCAGCGTCAGCAGCGCCCGTTGCCAGTCGATGTCCCGGCCTTGATCTGCCATCGCAGGAGGGATTTGCGCGACCAACCCCGCATGCACCCTTACGTGCCGCGCGAGCAGGGCGGCTGCAACTGCCGACGATCGCGCCCGCGATCGGGCATCCCAGACGCCGCCACCGGTCGCTGGCGATGACGCCAGCGAGGCCCGCGCACGTACCCGCTCGAAGCGAGGGTTCGCGTTGCTCGGATCGTCGAACCAGCCGACATTCCTGGCCTCGAGAAAGGCGCGAATGGCGCTGCGTTCGACCGCGAGGAAGGGTCTGAACACCCAGATGCGACGGTCATAGAGCGTGGCCGCCGCCATGCCCGCGGCACCGGGTCCCTCCCGCCGCCGTGCGCGCATCAGGATCGTCTCTCGCTGGTCGTCGAGCGTGTGGCCGGTGACGATCGAGGATGCTTCGAAGCGTTGCGCAGCCCCCGCCAGTAATGCGTAGCGCGCCGCGCGCGCCGCCGCCTGAATGCCGGTTCCGGGCTTCGGCCCGTCCCATCGGGTGGTGAGATGCGGCACACCCAGGCTCTCGCAAAACGACGCGACACCGCGCGCCTCTTCGGCCGATTCCGGCCTCAACGCATGATCGACCGTGCAGGCGGCCAGGGAAAATTCTGTGGGCTTGGTTGCCTCGATCGCTTCTTTGAGAGCGAGAAGCAGTCCCTTCGAGTCGCTCCCGCCGGAGACGGCCACGAGGATGCGTGCTGGTCTATCGAAGGAGGCAAGAAATCGTTTCGCCGTTTCGACAACGGCCATTGGCGGGTGGGCCTCAGCAGCCAAAGCGGCTCTGCTCGCTCGTCACCTTTGCCTTTACCGCCGGCGAAGCCTTCGGGTAGCGCTTGTTGACCTCGCGCAGCGTCGCGCAGGCGGTTTCCTTGTTGTCGAGCGCACCGAGCGACATTCCGAGCTTCAGCAGCATCTCCGGCGCCTTCGGCGACTTGCCGTGGGCCTGGTGCGCATTCAGGAAGGTCTTGGCCGCGTCGCTGTACTTGCCCTGCGAGTATTGCGCCTCGCCCAGCCAGAAGCTGGCATCGGCCGCCTTGTCGCCCTGCGGAAACGCCGCCAGATAGTCGCCGAATTCCTGCTCCGCCGTGCTGTAGTCGCCGGAAAGAACATGGCCGTAAGCCGACTGGTAGAGATCGCCGGGGTTGTCGAGCGAGGCCGTCTGCTGGCTGCCAGGGTTGCTGTTGAGGCCACCATCGTCGGCGGGCAGTCCGGCACCGGTGTCGACGCCCGGAGGTGTGGCGTTCGAGCCGGGTTGAGCATCGGTCGTGGCAGCAACCGGATTGCCGTTCTGGTCGAAGACGATCTGACCGAGCGTGGTCGGCGCCGCGCCGCCGGAACCCTGGTCACCACTCGACGGGAGCCCGGAGGACGCCATGTCATTGCCCCCGCCGGCCGGTGCCATTGTCTGGCTATCCGTCACCCCGGGGGTGACGGACGCCTGATCGCTGGTCTTCGGCGTCTGCAACGCGCCGCTCTTCTTCGGGGAGGCCTTGCCGCTTTCCAGGTCCTGGAAGCGGAATTCGTTGTCCTCCTGGAACTTCCGGATCTGCTCCTGCATCTGCAGGAGCTGGAAGCTCATTTCCTCGATACGCCCGTTGAGCGAGCGGATCTGTTCCTCAAGCTGGCCAATCCGTGCGGTCTCGGCCGACTGCACCTTCACCACGGGCAGGTTTTGCGCACTGGTTTGGGTTTCAGTCGTTCGGGCCAGCAGCCCTGAAAGCGGCATGGCGTTCGCTGTCTGGCCCAGGCCCACAAGGGCCGTCAGACCGATCAGTCCCGCCACGACAAATTTCTTCATTTCATTTGTCCTGTTCGAATACCGGTTGTCCCACCCTTGATTCGGGGCCCGCAATACATCTCGCCGAGTCAACTGGGTGATTGCCGCACAGTTTTCCAATTGCCCTGAAAAAGCAACGGAGTTCGGCCAAAGTGTGGTAAAAAAGCAAAGGGCGGCTGAGAGCCGCCCCTATATTTTAGCAGTTCGTGATTTCGGGAACACGCTTGTGTTCCCCGGAACATGTCATGCGACCCGACCGAGCCAAGCTCGGTCGTGAGATTTACATGCCGGCGCCACCGAGGACGGTGACTGCACGACGGTTCTGCGACCAGCACGAAATGTCGTCGCAGACGGCGACCGGCTTTTCCTTGCCGTAGGAAATCGTCTTCATGCGGTTCGCCGGAACACCCTGGCTGATGAGGTAATCGCGGGTGGCGGCAGCACGGCGGGCGCCGAGTGCAAGGTTGTATTCGCGCGTGCCGCGTTCGTCCGCATGGCCTTCGATCGTGATCGCGTAGTTCGGATATTTGGCGAGCCACTGGGCCTGGCGGGCGAGCGTCTGCTGCGCGTCGGCACGGATCGAGGTGGAGTCGGTGTCGAAGAAGATGCGGTCGCCGACATTGACGGTGAAGTCCTGCTGCGAACCCGGCGTTGCAGCGCCAGCGCCGCCGAGGCCGAGCTCGTTGGCGTTGTTCGGCAGGTTCTTCTTCGATGCACAGCCAGCGATGGCAAGCGTCATGACCAGGGCGATCATGACCGGGTTGCGAGCGATGGTCTGCATGCGGCCTGCGGCCGGGGTGTCAATTCGGCTCATACGCCGGTCTCCTTGGAAGTGTCTGAATTCACGGTTGCCAGACTGTAACCGGAAGCGGTTAATCGCTTTTCAACAGTTATGGTTAACAAATCGATAATTTCGGTTCGGCGCCTGCTAGACCAGCACTTTGCGGCGAGAAAGCGGCATCATTGCCACATTTTCCCGCCGCATATTGGATCAGCCTACTCGAGCAGCGGCGACCAGGCCGGGTCGGAGGCGAAGCCCTGCGTCGGGATCGCCTGCTCGTTGTAGCCGCTCAGATCGATCGAATAGAGCTGCGGACCGCCGGCACCGGCGTTCTGTCGGAAGAACATCAGCACGCGGCCATTCGGCGCCCAGGTCGGGCCTTCGTTGTGGAAGCCCGTGGTCAGGATGCGTTCGCCCGAACCGTCGGTCTTCATCACGCCGATCGAGAACTTGCCACCCGACTGCTTGGTGAAGGCGATGAGGTCGCCACGCGGAGACCAGACCGGCGTCGAGTAGGAGCCGTCGCCGAAGGAGATGCGGCGCTGGCCGGAGCCGTCGGCGCCCATGACGTAGATCTGCTGGCGGCCGCCGCGGTCGCTTTCAAAGGCGATCTGGCTGCCGTCGGGCGAATAGGACGGCGCCGTGTCGATCGCTGCGGTGTTGGTGAGGCGCGTCGTCGTGCGCGAGCGCAGGTCCATCGTGTAGATGTTGGCATTACCGTCCTGCTGAAGGCTCATGATGACGCGCTGGCCATCCGGCGAGAAGCGCGGCGAGAAGGTCATGCCGGGGAAGTTGCCGACGACTTCACGCTGTCCGGTTTCGAGCTGCAGCAGATAGACGCGCGGCTGCTGGTTTTCGAACGACATGTAAGTGACTTCCTGGCGGTTCGGCGAGAAGCGCGGGGTCAGAACGATGTCGTTGGAATTGGTGAGCGCACGGGCATTGAAGCCGTCCTGGTCCATGATCGCCAGCTGACGCTTGCGCGCCGTCTTCGGGCCGCTTTCGGCGACATAGACGACGCGGGTGTCGAAATAGCCCTTTTCACCGGTAACGCGCTCATAGATGGCATCGGCGATGATGTGGGCGACGCGGCGCCAGTTTTCCGGCTGGGTGAAGAACTGCTGGCCGGTCATCTGCTGGGCACCGAACGTATCCCACAGGCGGAACTCGGCCTTCAGCCTGCCATCGCCTTCCTGCGTCACGCGGCCGGTGACGAGCGCCTGCGCATTGATGACCTTCCAGTCCTCGAAGCGCGGCGTGGCGTCAGGATTACTGATCTTTTCGATGAAGGCGCTCTTGTTGATCGGCGCGAACAGACCCGACCGCTTCAGGTCGGCGGCGACCACGTCCGAGATCTTCTGACCGAGCTCGCCCTGAAGGAAGTCGGTGATCGCGATCGGCAGGGGCTCGACGTTACCCTTGTTGATGTTGATTTCGACGACGGCGTTCGCCGGCGTTGCCGCCACGAAGGCGACGAACATGCCCGCGGCCACCATCAGGGCACGGAAAAGAGAGACCTTGATCATTGAGACAAGCCTTTCAGCTTAATACGAAGGGTTTGTGCGGTGTGTTGGCTATCCGGCATGGGTTCCAATCCCGGCAGCTCAGAGTGCGAATTCCGAGGGGTCGAAGTTCAGCACGAGGGTATTCCATCCTTTTTCGCCATCATATTTTTCAGGTGGCAGGTTCTGTAGCGGCGACGAGCGGCGGAGCGCACGCAGCGTGCTGCTTTCGACAGCGCGACGCGTTCCTTCAGGTCCGCCGGTTGCCGTCACTTCCGGCGTGCCGACGATGTTGCCTGCCGGATCCAGCTGGACCTTGATCGTCACCCGGACTTCCTGAACGCCGGTGAGACCTGGTGTCAGCGACCAGTTGCCCTGGATCTGACCCTTCACGCCGTCGATCTCGTTGGCGCTGAGGCCCACACCGATCGTCTTCTTGCCGCCGAGAGCCGCCTCTTGCGTAGAGCGCTTGGCGCCACCGGCGGACGGGTCCTGCCGGTTGAGCAGGGCGGCAATCTCGTCGGCGTCGAACTTGCTTTCTTCAGTGGACGCCGCCTTCTTCTGTTCCTTCGGCGTTGCCTCGTTCTTGCGTTCAGGCGTCTTGGCACTCTGGGCCGGCTTTTCGACCTTGGGCTTTGCGGCCGGGGTCGGCACCTTTTCGGGCAGCGCTTCGGCTTCCGGGTTTTCAGCCGGCTTTTCTTCGGCGGGCGCCGGGTCGGGCTTCGTCTCCGGCTTCACTTCCTGCTTCGGTTCCGGCAGGGCTGCGACCTCGGTCGCCGGTTCGGAAGCAGGCTTGGTCTCCTCGACCTTCTTGATTTCCTGCTCGACCGGATCGGGCGTCGGCTCGGGCTTTTCGTTCTTTTGCGGCGAGGCCTGGGCTTCGCTCTTCGACGGCTTGGCGTTCGGCGTCGGCGGCGTCTTCAGGTCGGTGTCGTTGTCGCCGACGTTCTCGGCCGGCTGGTTCGTCTCCGGACGCTTGGTCGGAACCGGAGACGAGGTCTCCTTCTTCGGCGCCTTCTTGTCGCCCTGCTGAACCTGGGTCATTTCCGAATAGGGAACGATGTCGACAGGCAAAGCCTCGACGTCGGCGACCTGGAAGTCAGCCGGGCTGCCAAGCGACACCAGCGCCCAGGTCAAGACCATGGCGTGGAGGACAGCAGATGTAGCGAGACTGCCCTTCATCGTGGACGATCACTTTTCCTGTTCTTGCAGCGTGACGAGGCCGAGATTCTTGAAGCCTGCGGCGGAGATGCGGGCCATGACCTTCATGACCGTGCCGTAGTCGGCATTGGTGTCGCCGCGCACATAGATGCGCTCGTTGTAGCCGGTGGTGGCGATCGCCTCGAGCTTCGGCACGACTTCATCGATCGCGATCGGCGTTTCCTGCAGGTAGATCTCACCGGAAGGATTGACCGAGACGGTGATCGGCTGCGTATCGGAATTGAGCGCCTTCGCTTGCGTTTCCGGCAGGTCGATCGGCACGCCGACCGTCATCATCGGCGCCGCCACCATGAAGATGATCAACAGCACGAGCATGACGTCGACGAAAGGCGTGACGTTGATCTCGCTCATCACGGCCTTCTTGCCGCCGCGGCGGCGACGTCCGCCGCCCGAACCCTTGGCTCCGCCAACCGACATACCCATCAGCGTGGTCTCCGTATCTCTGGCGATTATTGCGCGGCCTGGCGCGGGCTCTGCAGCTTCTCGTCGATCTGCCGCGACAGGATGGCCGAGAACTCGTCGGCAAATCCTTCCATGCGTGCCGACAGCTTGCCGGCGTCGGCCGAAAACTTGTTGTAGGCGATAACCGCCGGGATAGCGGCGAGCAGGCCGATCGCGGTGGCGAGCAGCGCTTCGGCGATACCGGGCGCCACGACCGCGAGGTTGGTCGACTTCGAGCCGGCGATCGCCTGGAACGAAGTCATGATACCGACGACCGTACCGAAGAGGCCAATGAAGGGTGCGGCCGAACCGATGGTTGCGAGCGAACCGAGACGCGCTTCAAGCGATTCCGATTCACGGGCGAGCGTCACGTCCATGGCGCGGTCGATACGCATCTGCAGGCCGATCGGCGACCGGGCGCCGCGCTCGAAGCTCTTCTTCCACTCGCGCATGGCGGAAACGAAGATCGCCCCCATTCCGGCGGTCTGCCTGTCGGCCAGAGTCCGGTAGAGCTCTTCCAGCGACTGGCCGGACCAGAACACCTGCTCGAAGTTGTCGAGCTGACGGCGCACGCGACCGTAGTTCAGCGTCTTGTCGACAACGATCGCCCAGGTCCACACCGAGGCGGAAATCAGCCCCAGCATGACCAGCTTCACGACAAAGCCCGCCTGCATGAACAGCGACCAGAGGGTCACGTCGTGCGTCGCAGCGGCCAATCCAACCTGTTCCATCGTCTTCAGTCCCCGAATCCAAACACCCGGCAAGAGCGGCTCATGCTCGTGACCGGGTAGCCCAAACGTCCTGTTTGCAAGAATGCCCGGCACCGCCGTGGATCGCACCATCGCGACCTTAATTAGCTTTAGGTTGCCTTCTTGCCGTCAATTTTGGTCAAAGGATGACGTGCACTGCACAAATCCTGATGCAGTGATTAAGACACCATTATGGTTAAACAACCGTTACCGTACTGTGTCTTTGCAGTATCACCTGCCGGCCGGAACTTACCTTGGCCGGGCACGTTTCTTCGGCATGGGCCAGCAGACGACACGACAGCGCGACAAACGATCTTCCTCGCCGCATTTTGATCCGCGGGACCGGTTGATCCTTGCCCTTTATGCCGAGCTCAAGGCCGAGCGGGAGACGCGGGCCGCATTGGAGGACGCTCTCGCCCATGGCGTGCTGTCGACTGATGTCCTGCAGGCGATCATTTCCGACCCGATCCCGGTCGTCACCGGCGAGGACATCGCCCATATCGAGCGGGCTTTGGCCCAGGACAGGTCGCGATCGGCCATAGTCGAAGATACGCCGAGCATTCGGCGCCTGCGTGGAGGCCGGTGATGGCGGCGCGCGCCCTATGGAAGGGGCAGCTTCGGCTCTCACTGGTGTCGATTCCCATCGAGCTCTTCAGCGCCACCCGCGCCAGCGCAAAGGTGGCTTTCCGCCAGATCCACGAGCCCTCCGGCAAGCCGGTGCACCACGCAAAGGTCGTCGAAGGCGTTGGTCCGGTCGACACGAACGATATCGTCAAGGGATACGAGTACGAGCCCGGCAAATACGTGCTGCTCGAGCCGGAGGAAGTGGACTCCATCAAGCTCGAGACGAAAAAGACCCTCGAACTCGTGCAGTTCGTCGGCGCCTGCGACATCTCGCCGATCTACTTCGACAAGCCCTACTACGTCGTGCCTGCCGACGATCTCGCCGAAGACGCCTACCGTGTGGTTCGCGATGCTCTGAGAGCCGCGTCGAAGATCGGGCTTGGCCAGTTGACGTTGCGCGGCCGCGAATACCTGGTTGCGGTCCGGCCCTGCGGCGATGGCCTGCTGCTCGAGACGCTGAGATATGCCGATGAATTGAGAAAGGCGGAGCCGATGTTTTCCGACATCTCCGGCAAGAAAGCGGAAAAAGACCTGTTGGACGTCGCAACGGCGCTCATCGATCGCAAAACCGCGCCCTTCGACGCCGCCGCATTCAAGGACAATTACACCGCGGCACTCACCGAACTCGTCAAGCGCAAGATGAAGGGGAAGTCGAACCGCGTTTCCGTCGATGAGGACGAGCGTCCCGAACGCCGCGGCGACAATGTCGTCGATCTGATGTCGGCGCTGAAGCAGAGCCTTGAAGCAGGTGACGGGAAGAAGCCGGCAAAGTCCAAACCGGCGCCGTCTCGCCAGCGCAAATCCGCGTGAGGTGAAGCATGGCCACCAACCACGATCCCCTGGCCGAATACAACAGACGCCGCGATTTCCGCGAGACCCGCGAACCAAAGGGCAAGATCGGTCGCAGTCGCTCGAACCAAAGGCGCTTCCTGGTGCAGAAGCATGACGCCACACGCCTTCATTACGATTTCCGACTGGAATGGGACGGCGTTCTGAAAAGCTGGGCCGTGACCCGCGGGCCTAGCCTCAACCCGGAGGACAAGCGTCTCGCCGTTCGAACCGAAGACCACCCGCTTGCCTATGGCGATTTCGAGGGAACGATCCCAGAGAAGCAATATGGCGGCGGCACCGTCATGTTGTGGGACACCGGCTGGTGGGAACCGGAAAACGATCCCGAGAAGGCATTGCGCGAAGGCAAGCTGACGTTTCAACTTCATGGCCAGCGCCTGCATGGCGGCTGGGCACTGGTCCGCATGCGGCCGCGCTCCGGCGAGAAGCGCGAGAACTGGCTGCTCATCAAGGAGGGGGATGACGCCGCCTCCGACGATGGTGAAACTCTCCTGGAGGACCATCAGACGAGCGTCACCACCGGCCGGACCATGGATGAGATCGCCGCCGGCAAGGGCGAACGCAGGAAGCACGTCTGGGCATCCGACAAAAGTACAGCCGCGAATCTGAGGGTGGGCGCGGTCGACACACCGCCGAAGAGATCGGTCAAGGGCAAGCCACCTGCTTTTCAGAAGCCACAACTGGCAACGCTGGTTTCGGAGGCGCCAGAGGATGACGCCTGGCTGAACGAGGTCAAGTTCGATGGTTATCGCCTGGTGGTAGCCATCGGCGGCGGCAAGGCCATCTGCCACACGCGCACCGGACTCGACTGGACCGAGAAATTCCAAAAAATCTCCAAGGCATTGGCGGAACTCGACTGCACGTCTGCGCTTATCGACGGCGAGGCCGTTGCCGTGTCCAAGGAGGGGTCATCGTTCTCCGCCCTGCAGAAGGCCCTGAAAGGCGGCGGCGAGACACGCTTCTATGCCTTCGACCTGCTTCACCTCGACGGCCGCGACCTGCGCCGCCTGCCGCTGATCGAGCGGAAGGAGACACTGAAGCGGCTGCTCAGATCCCTGCCGCCATCCAGCACCATTCAATACAGCGAACACGTGCGCGGCAACGGACCGGAAGTCTTCTCGACCATCTGCAAGGCCGGCCAAGAGGGCATCATCGCCAAACAGGCGGAGGCACCCTACAGCAATCAGCGAACCCGAAGCTGGCTCAAGATCAAATGCACAAGGCGCCAGGAATTCGTCATTGGCGGCTACTCGCCGTCGACGAAGAAAGGACGCGCCTTTGCCTCCCTTCTCGTCGGCACCTACGACAAGGGCGAACTCATCTATCGCGGACGCGTCGGAACCGGTTTCGACGAGGAACGCATGGAGACGCTCTCGGCCGCTTTCGCCAAACGCCGTCGCGCGACCAGTCCCTTCGCGAGCGTCCCGCGCGAGATCGCAAGGGACGCGATCTGGATCAGGCCGGACATGGTCGCAGAGATCGATTTCACCGAATTTACCGATGAAGGACATATCCGCCACGGCGCCTTTGAGGGGCTGCGGGATGACAAGGAGGCAAAGGCCGTGACACTCGAAACGCCGAAACCCGCAACGAAGTCCTCAGGCAAGTCCCAGGCGGAATCCTCGAAGGCAACGAACGCAAAGGGGGGATCGACCGCAGCGGACGAAACCGTCCTTGGCGTGCGGATCACCCACCCAGACCGCATCCTGTTCGAGGGCCAGGGCATCAGCAAACTGGATCTCTCCCGCTACTATGCGGTCGTCGCCGATCGGATGCTGCCCTACGCGGCCGAGCATCTCTTGTCGCTCGTGCGCTGCCCGCAGGGCGGCAAGGGGCAGTGCTTCTACCAGAGGCATGCCAGCGACGGCTTTCCCGACGAGATCAAGGAAGTCCCCGTCGAGGAGAGTTCCGGCGAGACCGAAAACTACATGTATGTGCGCGATGCCAAGGGCCTAGTCGCCGCGGTACAGATGGGCACTCTGGAGTTCCACATCTGGGGATCGCGCTTCGACAAGCTCGAGACACCCGACCGGCTGGTCTTCGACCTCGATCCCGACCCGAGCGTCGACTTCGACACCGTGAAGGCGGCCGCCGTCGCTCTGCGCGACGCCCTTGACGAGATCGGGCTGAAATCGATGCCCATGGTTACCGGCGGCAAGGGCGTGCATGTCATCGTGCCGCTGACGGCGCGCGCCGCCTGGCCGGAAGCCAAGGCCTTCGCCAAGACCTTTGCCCAAGGTTTCGCCGAACGCGATCCGGACAAGTTCATCGCCACCATGTCGAAAGCCAAACGCAAGGGACGCATCTTCATCGACTGGCTGAGAAACGAACGCGCCGCCACCGCGATCGCGCCCTACTCGACCCGGGCGCGCGCCGGCGGGCCGGTCGCCACGCCGGTCAGCTGGGATGAGCTTTCCGGCCTCAAGGCCGCCAACAGTTTCCGCATCGCCGATATTCTCGACCGGATCGAAAGCGGCGAAGATCCCTGGAAGGATCTTGCCGGCATCCGCCAATCCCTGACCAAGAAGATCCTGAACAAGGTCGGGGCGAAGGCGACCGACTAGAACGCACAAAGGACGCTCCAGCACTTGATTCGAGAGCATCTTCTCCGCTTTCAGTGATTCCACTTGAAAACTGGATGCTCTATGCCGCTTCTGCCCGGCGCAGCCCCGGTTATCCCACGCTTTCCTTCGCATGTTGGAACTTGTACGCCAGCGCTTCCGGCAAACGCCGCGGCCGACCCTGACCGTTGATGACGGCGATGATCACCTTGGCGGCGATCAGCAGTTGCTCACCACGGCGGATCTCCTGCTGCAGCACCATCTTGGCGCCACCGGCCTTCTCCGTGACCGTTGTAATCGTCAGGATGTCGTCCATGCGGGCAGGCAGCTTGAAGTCGATCTCCATGCGATGCACGACGAAGACCAGGCCTTCGCTGTCGCCTTCGATCGCGAGCGTCGCCTGTTCGACGCCGAGCAGCCGCAGGAAGTCGGTGCGGGCGCGCTCCATGAAGTGCAGGTAGCGGGCATGATAGACGACGCCGGAAAAATCTGTGTCTTCGTAGTAGACGCGCTGGATCAGCCGATGGCCATGTTCGGTCAGTTCGCCTGCGAGCGAAATCAGGGACATGCTTTTCTCCGAAAGAATTTCCCGTTTCCTGTGCAGGAACAAAAAGCCATTTGCAAGCATTGCAGCGTTGTCACAATCCTATCCTATCACGTGACGGACTTCCTTCTCGATCAGGAGAGCGTGCATGAAGATTGCGATTCTCGGCGGCGACGGTTTCGTCGGCTGGCCCACGGCCCTTCACCTGTCCGATGCCGGCCACGATGTCCACATCCTCGACAATCTTTCCCGCCGCTGGATCGATACGGAGCTCGGCGTGCAATCGCTGACACCGATGGACTCGATCCAGGAGCGCACCCGTATCTGGCACGCCGAAACCGGCCGCCGCATCCATTTCAATCTGATTGACCTCGCCCGCGACTACGAACTGCTCAAGAACTGGCTCGCCGAACAGCGCCCGGATGCGATCGTGCATTTCGCCGAACAGCGCGCCGCGCCCTATTCCATGAGGAGCGACCGCCACAAGAACTACACGGTCAACAACAACGTCAACGCCACGCACAATCTCTTGAATGCGTTGGTCGAGCTCGAGCTCGATGCGCATCTGGTGCATCTCGGCACCATGGGCGTCTACGGCTATTCGACCGTCGGCGCGGCGATCCCCGAGGGATACCTGCCGGTCGGCATCGAGACGATGGGCGGCGAGACCGTCAGCCAGGAGATCCTCTATCCCTCCAATCCCGGCTCGATCTATCACATGACCAAGTGCCTGGATCAGTTGCTGTTCCAGTTCTACGCAAAGAACGACGGCCTCAGGATCACCGACCTGCACCAGGGTATCGTCTGGGGCACCCATACCGAGCAGACGAGCCGTCACCCGCAGCTCATCAACCGCTTCGATTATGACGGCGACTATGGCACCGTCTTGAATCGCTTTCTGATCCAGGCGGCGATCGGCTATCCCCTGACGGTGCACGGCACCGGCGGCCAGACGCGCGCCTTCATCCACATTCAGGATTCGGTCCGCTGCATCGAGCTGGCGCTGAAGAACCCGCCGGCCCGGGGCAGCCGCGTCGAGATCTTCAATCAGATGACCGAGACCCACCGGGTGCGCGACCTCGCCGAGATGATCGCCGCTATGTCAGGGGCTGAGATCGCCTGGCTGCCCAACCCGCGCAAGGAAGCGGCCGAGAACGAACTCGTCGTGCACAATGAGAAGTTCCTGGCGCTCGGCCTCAACCCGACGCGGCTGCAGGACGGGCTGCTTTCGGAAATCGTCGATGTCGCGAAGAAATTCGCTTATCGTGTCGACCGCACGCGTGTACCCGCCGTCTCCGCCTGGACCAAGGACATCGCGCCGCTCATCAACCACGACCCAGAGGGCAAGCGGCTGAAATCCGTTTCATGACATCCACCGACCCTTCGGAGGGGCTCCGCCCCTCCTCGCCTCCTTCTGCCGGCCATGCCTTCGTGACGCTGGTCACCAATGCCGACTATGCGCTCGGGGCCCGCGCTTTGGCGCGCTCGCTGCGCCTCTCCGGCACCGAGGCCGATATTGTGGTGCTGCATACCGGCGGCGTCTCGCTCGACGCGCTGGCGCCGCTGGCCGAGTTCGGCTGCCGCCTCGTCGAGGCCGACCTCCTGCCGCTCTCCGACGCCTTCAACGAGCGCCACCAGCGCCGGAACGTGCATGAGACGGCGCCCTTCACCAAGGGCCGCAAACCCGCCTTTCACTCGCCGCTCGACAATTTCTGCAAGCTCAGGCTCTGGCAACTCGTCGAGTACCGCCGCTGCGTCTTCATCGACGCCGACGCGATCGTGCTCAGGAACATCGACCGGCTGTTTTCCTATCCGGAGTTCTCCGCCGCGCCGAACGTCTACGGAAGCCTCGCCGACTTTCACCGGCTGAACTCCGGCGTCTTCGTCGCCGAGCCTTCGCTCGCGACATTCGGACGGATGCTCGCTCGTCTCGACGCACCCGAGGCCTTCTGGCCGCGCACCGACCAGACCTTCCTGCAGACTTTCTTCCCGGATTGGCACGGCCTGCCGGTGACGATGAACATGCTGCAATATGTCTGGTTCAACATGCCCGACCTCTGGGACTGGCGCTCGATCGGCGTCCTGCACTACCAGTATGAAAAGCCCTGGGAAAAGGACCATCCGCGTGCCGAGGCCTTGCGGCCGCTGATCGACCTCTGGTTTGCCTTCCTGACCGGGGACGACATTCCGGAGATCGCTTCTCTCCCCAATCCGGTACGCCGATGACACGGGTCTTGGTCTCCGGCGGCACCGGTTTCGTCGGCCGCTTCATCGTCGAGCATTTGTTGCGGAACGGATACGAGGTGATCGTCGGCGGCCGCCATCCGCCCGACCCCGGCTATTTCACCGCCGATCTTCGCTTCGTGCCGTTGTTTCTCGATCCGGATCTCGACCAAGCCGCCGTATTCGAAGGCGTTGCCGCCTTCGTCCATGCTGCATTCGAACATGTCGAGGGCAGGTATCGCGGCGGTGAAGGCGACGATCCGCAAGGCTTCTGCCGTGCGAATATCGACGGCTCGGTCCGCCTGTTCGAGACGGCACAGGCGGCCGGCGTCAAGCGCTGCGTGTTTCTGTCGAGCCGCGCCGTCTACGGCAGTCGCCGCGCTGGCCGTCTCGACGAGACGTCGCCGCCAGACCCGGACACGCTTTATGGCCAGGCGAAGGTCGCGGTCGAAGATCACTTGCGGATGCTTGCAACAGAGGACTTCATCCCGGCAAGCCTGCGGGTCACCGGCGTATACGGTGCCGCTGGTCCTGGCCGACGGCACAAGTGGGCCGACCTGTTTGCGAGCTATCTTGAAGGAAAACCGATCCAGCCGCGGATCGGCACCGAGATCCATGGCGATGACGTGGGTGCCGCGGTGCGCCTGATGCTCGAAGCGGATAGCGCCGCGGTGCGGGGTGAGGTCTTCAACGTTTCGGACCTGCTGCTCGACGTCAGGAAAATTCTCTCGCTGGTGCAGGCACTGACCGGATGCCCGCACCCATTGCCGGAGACCGTTTCGGCGGATGGCTATCTGGTTATGGCGACTGAAAAATTGCGCCAGCTCGGCTGGCAGCCTGGCGGATCGGAGCGGCTGGCGACCTCGATCAGGGGTCTGCTCGAGGACATCAGGCCCGCGTAAAGCCTCCGGACCTCGGACCAGCTAACCAAGGTCGATGACGACGATTTCCGGCGGCACGCCGAAACGAACCGGCGCAAGCGAACAGCCGAGACCTCCGGAAACGATCAGGTTGCAATCGTTCTCGACCATATGGCCATAGGCGTAGCGATCGCCGAAGCGCGAGGGCACCACGGGCGCGTAGCCGAGAAGCCGCACCTGGCCGCCATGGGTATGGCCCGACAATGTCAACGCGACGCGTGAGGGAACGCTCGGGAAGATGTCCGGCTCGTGTGCCAGCAGAATGACCGGATCGCCATCGCTCACCTGCGCCAGCGTGCCCTCGAGATCGTCGAGACCTTTCATGCGCTGCCGCTGCCACTTCTTGCCCGGCACCAGGGCGAGCTGGTCTTCGAGACCGGCGATCCAGAAGCCCTGCCCTTCTTTCTCCAGCCGGACTGCCCGGTTGCTGTAGACGTTGATGCCGACATCCTGCAGCGCCTTGTGTCCGAAGGTCGGACCGCTTCCGTTTCTCTGCGCGGTCTTGTCCTCCCACCAGTCGTGATTGCCCATGACGGCATGGACGCCGAGCGGCGCCGTAAGCGTCGCAAGCGACTTAGCCCACTCGCTGGAGTGGACATAGCGGGTAACGAAATTCATACCGGCCGCGTAATCACCGAGAAGCACGGTTACGTCGCCGCCGAGATCATTGGCCTGGCGGCAGATCGAGGCGATGCGGCTTGCCGGCATCCAGGGTTCGCAGGCATGGATATCGGCGAGCGCGACGACACGCAGCTTCAGGCCGGGTGTCCAGCCGGGCGGCGTCAGCGAGTAACGAGTTACATTCAGCCGGGCCAATGGCTCGACGGCGAAGGCGTAACCGCTAAGCGCCGCCATGCTGGCAATCCCGCCGCCGATCATTTTCAACAATCCGCGGCGGGTAATCATCTATTCGTCCTCGAGTGTCAGCCGAAATTGTGTCGCCTCGACCTCTTTCGGTGGATTGAGGCCGATATGTTTCCAGGCATTTGCGGTCAAGATACGGCCGCGCGGCGTCCGCTGTATGAAACCTTGCTGGATCAGATAGGGCTCGATGATGTCTTCGATCGCGTCACGCGGTTCGGAGAGACCGGCGGCGATGGTTTCGATGCCGACGGGTCCGCCAGCGAAATTCTGCGCGATCATGAAAAGATAGCGCCGGTCGAGCTGGTCGAGCCCCATATTATCGACGAGCAGCCGTGTCAGTGCTTCGTCGGCGATCTCCTTGGTAACGGCCTCGGCGCGCGCCACTTCAGCGAAATCGCGCACCCGGCGCAGCAGCCGCCCGGCGATGCGCGGCGTGCCGCGGGCGCGACGGGCGATCTCGCGCGCGCCATCGTCGGTCATGCCGAGCCCCATCAGCCGGGCGCCGCGCCGGACGATCGATTCCAGTTCTTCGACGGTGTAGAAGTTGAGCCGCACCGGGATGCCGAAACGGTCACGAAGCGGTGTCGTCAGCAAGCCGAGGCGGGTGGTTGCTGCCACCAGCGTGAACTTCGAGAGATCGATCTTCACCGAACGTGCGGCCGGGCCTTCGCCGATGATGAGGTCGAGCTGGAAATCCTCCATCGCCGGATAGAGGATTTCTTCGACCGCCGGATTGAGCCGGTGGATTTCGTCGATGAAGAGCACGTCGCGCTCTTCGAGATTGGTGAGCAGTGCGGCGAGATCGCCGGCCTTGGCTATGACCGGGCCGGAGGTCGAGCGGAAATTGACGCCGAGCTCCTTGGCCATGATCTGCGCAAGCGTCGTCTTGCCGAGGCCGGGCGGGCCGACGAACAGTACGTGGTCCAGCGCCTCGCCGCGGTTCTTGGCCGCTTCGATGAAGATCTTCAGGTTGGCGCGCGCTTCCGCCTGGCCGGTAAACTCGTCCAGCGACTGCGGGCGCATGGTCGCGTCGAGATCCTCGCCGCGCTTTTCCGGCGTTATCAGACGTGCCGCATCAGTCATGCATTCGTTCCAATTGGTCGGTCGTCATGGCGCAGGTACCCACCTGCGTCCGGCCCCTTCCGTTCTGCCTTCTGCGCCCCGCCAAGGCAAGCGCTCATCGCGCCAGTTCCTTGAGGCCGAGGCGAATGAGCTTGGCACTGTCTCCCCCCTCACCGCCATTCTTCAGCGCGGCGGCAACCGCATTGGCCGCCTGGTCGCGCGAATACCCGAGATTGGTCAGCGCCGAAACCGCATCCGACACCGGCGCGGAGGCGACGCCTTCGCCAAGCTCCTGCTTGAGGCCGATCGACGACGCCATTTCGCCGGCAAAGGACGGTGCCTTGTTCTTGAGTTCGGTGACGATGCGTACCGCCACCTTGGGGCCGACACCCGGCGCGCGGGAGACCGAGGTCTTGTCCTGCAGCGCGATGGCATTGGCGAGTTCGCCCGGCGTCAGGGTCGAGAGCACCGCGAGCGCAACCTTCGAACCAACGCCCTGCACGCTTTGCAGCAGGCGAAACCATTCCCGCTCGAGCGCCGTCAGGAAGCCGAAGAGCTTCAACTGGTCCTCGCGCACATAGGTCTCGATGAAGAGCATCGCCCCCTCGCCAGCCGAACCGAGCTTGGACAAGGTGCGCGCCGAACAAAAGGCGACATAGCCGACGCCATGCACGTCGAGCACGACGTGATCCTCGCCGATCTCGTCGATGGTACCCTTCAATTTGCCGATCATATGGCGTCTCTCGCGGTGGGGGATGGTCGCTCAGACCATCGGAAAATATCTTCTCTACAGCGCCGCGCGCCTCAAGACGCGCTAAGGTCGATGTAGCATTTCAGATCTGCTGCAACTACGCCATCAATGCGGCGAGCCGGCTCGTCACCGATTGCCGATTGTGGGCATGACAGATGGCGATCGCCAATGCGTCCGCCGCATCGTTGCCCTTGAACTCGACCTTCGGCATCAGAACCTTGATCATCATGTGGATCTGCTGCTTCTCGCCATGGCCGACGCCGATCACGGCCTTCTTGACCGCGTTCGGCGCATATTCGGCGACCCTCAAGCCCGCGCGCGCCGGCACCAGCATCGCAATGCCGCGCGCCTGGCCAAGCTTCAGCGTCGCCGTCGCGTCCTTGTTGACGAAGGTCTGCTCGACCGCCGCTTCGTGCGGCTGGTAGCTGTGCACCACTTCGGCAAGGCCGTCGTGCAACTGGCAAAGCCGCGAAGCAAGATCCATCTCGCCATCGGAGGTGACCGTGCCGGAGGCAACGAAACGCAGCGAGTTGCCGAGCGTCTCGATGATGCCCCAGCCGGTGCGGCGGAGGCCCGGATCGATGCCGATGATGCGAATCATATTCTGCATGAAATTCACCCTATGACGCCAGCCTGGACGCTGCCAGCAAAAAGTGAACAAAACAAAAACATACGCACAGTTGAAACAGGGCTTCAGGAATTCTTGGTCGTCGCCCTTGGATTGAGGAAAATTGAGCTTACATAGCCTTTCATCAATTTCCCTCAATAAAGGCCTTTGCCATGGCGACTTTCTCCGTCCTCGATCTCTCCCCGATCACCGAAGGCGGCAGCGTCGCCCAATCGCTCGAAAATTCCCGCCGCCTGGCGCAGGCCGCCGAGGAGAACGGCTACAAACGCTTCTGGCTGGCGGAACACCACGGCATGAAGGGCATCGCCAGCGCCGCGACCTCCATCGTGATCTCGCACGTGGCCGCAGCCACGAAGACGATCCGCGTCGGCTCCGGCGGCATCATGCTGCCGAACCATTCGCCGCTGGTGATCGCCGAACAGTTCGGCACGCTCGCCGCGCTCTATCCGGGTCGCATCGATCTCGGCCTCGGCCGCGCGCCGGGAACCGACATGCGCACGGCCCAGGCGCTCCGGCGCAACATGGAGGCAAGCGGCAACAATTTCCCGAACGATGTCGTGGAACTGCAGGCCCTGCTCGGCCCCGTCGCCGAGGATCAGAAGATCATCGCCGTTCCGGGCGCCGACACCAATGTGCCGATCTGGCTGTTGGGCTCGAGCCATTTCAGCGCTCATCTTGCCGGCATGCTCGGCCTTCCCTTCGCCTTCGCTTCGCATTTCGCGCCGGACATGCTGCTCTCGGCGCTGGAGATCTATCGCGAACGCTTCACGCCGTCCGCGACGCTCGACAGACCGCATGTCATGGTCGGCGTCATGGGTGTCGCCGCCGATACGGACGAGGAGGCGAACTATCTCTTCACCTCGATGCAGCAATCCTTCGTAACGCTGCGGCGCAATGCGCGCGGACGCTTCCCGCCGCCGGTTCAATCGATGGACGGGCTCTGGAGCTATGACGAAAAGATCTTCGTGGACCATTCGATGATGTATGCGGTCGTCGGCGGGCCCGAGACGATCCGCCGGAAAATCGCGACCTTCCTCGATCAGACGAAGGCCGATGAACTGATCATCTCCCTACCGATCTTCGACATGGAGGCGCGCCTGCACTCGCTTCGCCTCTTCGGCGACGCCCAGCGCGATCTCGCGAAGGCCTGAGAAAGCGCGATCAGACCACGCCGAAAGCCGGCGCAATGTCCTCCATGCGGGTGAAAAACCGATCCGGTCCGAGCTTTCGCAGGAAGACCGGATCGGCATAACCCCAGGCCACCGCTCCCGCGGCAATGCCCGCCTTGCGGGCCGCTTCGATGTCGCGTGCTTCGTCGCCGATCGCCAGGAACCGGGTCGGGTCCAGCCCGGAATATCGGACCGCCTTCTTGAAATGCTGTTCCTTGCCGAAGAGAGCGGCACCGCACTCGAGAATGTCCACGGACGCCGCCGCTTCTCCGAGTGCAGCGCGAATCCCGTCTTCCGCGTTCGAGCTGACGATGGCGATGCCGATACCGGCGGCCCTCAACCGGCTGAGCAATTCGGCGGCGCCCGGAAACAGCCGCACGGTTGCGGCCTCGGCCGCCATGGCCCGGCGCATGAACATGGCGATCTGCGGCAGCTTCCACAGGGGCACGCCGAGATGCGCGATGATCTCGCGATTGCCCATCGTCCGCAGCGACTGGAACTCCTCGACGGAAAGCTCACGGAAGCCGTAGCGCCGTGCGGCACTGTTGCAGGCAAGCATGAAGCTCGCCGCGGTGTCCGCGAGCGTGCCGTCGAAATCGAAGATCGCAAATTCATAGGTCATCGGAACCGTACAATGAAAAACCCGTGCCCTTTCGGACACGGGTAAACAATCCGGAACTTGCCGAGCGTCCAATCAGGCGGACAGCTTCGCCAGGATCTCGTCCGACACTTCGAAGTTCGAATAGACGTTCTGGACGTCGTCATCGTCTTCGAGCGTGTCGATGAGCTTCATCAGCGACTGTGCCTTTTCTTCGTCGACCGGCACGGTGTTCTGCGGCTTCCAGATCGCCTTGACGGTCTCGGCTTCGCCGAGCGTGTCTTCGAGCGCCTTGGAGACTTCGCCGATCGCCTCGAAACCGCAGATGATCGTGTGGCCTTCCTCGTCGGTGGTAACGTCGTCGGCACCCGCCTCGATCGCCGCTTCCATCACCTTGTCGGCGTCACCGGCGGAGAGCTTGTAGGTAATTTCGCCGACGCGGTCGAAGGAGAAGGAAACCGATCCGGTTTCGCCAAGCGCACCGCCGGCCTTGGTAAAGGTCGAGCGCACGCTGGAAGCGGTACGGTTGCGGTTATCGGTCAGCGCCTCGACGATGACGGCAACGCCGCCCGGGCCGTAGCCCTCGTAGCGGACTTCTTCGTAGTTTTCCGCATCGCCGCCGGAGGCCTTCTTGATGGCCCGTTCGATGTTGTCCTTCGGCATCGACTGTGCCTTGGCGTTCTGGATCGCCAGGCGCAGGCGCGGGTTCATCGCCGGGTCCGGCATGCCGGCCTTGGCGGCAACCGTGATTTCGCGCGCGAGCTTGGAAAACATTTTCGAGCGCACCGCATCCTGACGGCCCTTGCGGTGCATGATGTTCTTGAACTGTGAATGGCCAGCCATGGCACCCTCTGCATGCATGATAATGTAGGAATGGGGCGCCTTATAGTTTTATTGCCGCTTTCCGTCCAGCCGGGGCGCGGCTTTTCAGTCGGCCGATACCTGCGCGCGGCTCAGGTGGAAGCTGTGTCCGTCATCACGACGACAGGAAAGGCCGGTGCGCTCCGAGGCGCAGGTGAACGGTCCCCGCGCCCAGCTTTGCCCGTAGTCGAGCACCGGGCCGGACGAACAGCAGCTCGGATCACCGACGGCGTGGTTGAGGGTGGCCGCACCCGTGCGGCCGAGCGTGGCGCGAACGTAGCGCGGCACGACGATATCGCAGGTAAGCTCCGGGCCGCCGTCGGCAGGCTGATAGACGGGCGTGCCGCCGGCCGGCGTGTAGACGCAGCCGATATTGCCCGATGGCATCACGAATATCTCCTGCACGCCCGCGGGCTCAACGGTCGGCTCCGGCTGGCTTTGCTGCCATTGTCCTTTGGGAGAGGGCATGCGTGGCGGCGGCGCGCCACCCGCTTGGGCCAGTGTCGACAGTGACAGGAAAAGCGATACGCCAACCACAAGCAACTTCATCGGGCGATCCTGAACGTTCAGACGCCCTGGAGAATATAAACCAGAGGTTTGCTTGGCAAGGAACGCAACGAGACTTTGACGCTGGCGCTGTCGGCGAAGCGTTTGTCGTAGTCGTCGCCGAACATGTCGAGAAAGGCGTCGATCGGCGGACCGCGCCGGTGCATCGGCAGGATCAGAGACGACCGCAGTCGATTGACGACCCGGCTCATGCTTTCGGCCCCCATGGTCAGACCGCCGTCGACCGGTACCATGAGCACGTCGAGCCGGCCGATCTGACGGTAGTGGCTGTCGTCAAGCTCATGATGAAGATGACCGAGATGGCCGATGCAAAGGTCCGCGACCTCGAAAATGAAGATTGAATTACCGTCACGCTCCATTGCCCCGCCGCCTGCACGGATGTCGGTCGTGACGTTGCGGATATAGGTGTCACCCACCACGAGGTCGTGACGGGCCGGTCCGCCGTCGTCGCCCCAGCCATGCAGAACGGTCCTGATCGCCGGGTCGGGCTTCAGCGTGTAGTGGCTCGAATGCGCCTTGTTCATCGTCGCGACCGTCGGCGGCGTGGGAGGCGCGAACCAACCATTGTAGTCGGTGGCGATCGAGATGCCGCCGGGCGTCTCGATTAGGAAGGTGGAATGACCGAGATAAGTGATGGTCACCTCACCGGCAGTCGCCTGTCCCCTGACGGCGGCCGCGGGCGTGAAGCTGGCGAAGGTCGCCTGCGGTATGGCCTCGGCAATCGCCTGGCACTGACTGACGTGACGGGGCTGCTGCTGCGCATGCGCGACGGACGGCCAGAATGCATGGATCAGCCATATGGCGGCGAACGTGTAGACAAGGTACCGGAGCATCAGCCTTCACCTCTCTCACTTTGCTTGCTTGACCCGGGCCTGAAGGGGCGCGGGAGCCGCAGCCGTTGAACAGCGAATGCCTTTGCCTTCGCTCGGCCCGGGCAGGGAGAGAATTGTTCAAGGGCCCGGGCGCGTCCAGTTACAAACGGCCGGCGCTGCTCACGTTTACGTCACCGCACTCGACAGAGAACGAGGAGTTTGGACGCTCAACGGCAAAGGCCCCGGCATCGCTGCCGGGGATCACAGTGTCGTATTCCTCTATTCGGCGGGGTGGGGAGCCGGTTCGGTCACCACCGCCGATTTGCGCCGCCGGAACGACCGCAGCGCGACGTAGAAGACCGGTGTCAGGAACAGGCCGAGGAAGGTCACGCCGAGCATGCCCGAAAACACCGCGGTACCGAGCGACTGGCGCATTTCCGCGCCGGGGCCGGTCGCGATCATCAGCGGCACCACGCCGAGGATGAAGGCGAAGGCCGTCATCAGGATCGGTCGGAGGCGCAATTGGCTTGCCTCCACCGCCGCCTCGATCGGCGTCTTGCCCTCGTCCTCGCCCTGTCGTGCGAACTCGACGATCAGGATCGCGTTCTTGGCCGCAAGGCCGATCAGCACGATCAACCCGATCTGGGTCAGCACGTTGTTGTCGAGACCGCGGACGAACACGCCGACCAGCGCCGCGAGCACGCCGAGCGGCACGATCAGGATGATCGCCAGCGGCAAAACCCAGCTTTCATATTGGGCCGAAAGCGCCAGGAACACGAAGACGACCGACAGCGCGAAGATGAACACTGCGGTATTGCCGGTCTGGCGTTCCTGGAAGGCGAGTTCCGTCCACTCAAAGGTCGTGCCCTGCGGCAGGATCTGGGCGGCGAGTGCCTCCATCTTGTCGAGGGCCGTACCCGTCGAAACGCCGACCGCGGGGTTGCCTTGGATCGGCACCGACACATACATGTTGTAGCGCTGGACCAGCGTCGGGCCGGCGGTATCGCGGATCTCGACCAACGTACCCATCGGCACGAGCGCACCGGTCGCGGAGCGAACCTTCAGCGCGAGGATATTGTCACGCTCGACGCGGTACTGCTGATCGGCCTGCGCCCGCACCTGGTAGACACGGCCGAAGGCGTTGAAGTCGTTGACGTAGGAGGTGCCGAGATTGATCGACAGCGCCTCGAAGATGTTGGGGATCGGCACGTTGAGCGTGCGCGCCTTGTCGCGGTCGATCGCCAGGAAGTATTGCGGGCTCGAGGCCGAGAAGGTGGTGAAGACGCCCGTCAGCCCCTCCGTCTGGTTGGCGGCACCCATCATCTGATAGGCAAGCCCCAGCGCCCGGCGCATGTCCGAGTTCTGCCGGTCCATGATCTGCATCTTGAAGCCGCCGGAATTGCCGATGCCGCGCACCGACGGCGGCGGCACGGCGATGATGAATGCCTCCTGGATGCTCTGCAGGCTGCCATAGAGCTGGCCGATGATCTGGTTGGCGCCCTGCCCGTGCTTCAGCCGTTCTTCGAAACTCTCGAACGAGGCAAAGACCACGCCCGAGTTGGACGCGTTGGTAAAGGTCGCGCCGTTGAAGCCGGCAAAGGCAACGGCGCTCTTCACTCCAGGAACGTCCTGGATGATCTTCGACGCCCGCTTGACCACCGCGTCGGTGCGGTCGAGCGAAGCGCCATCCGGGAGTTGGATGACGACGATTGCGTAACCCTGGTCCATGGTCGGCACGAAACCGCTCGGCACGATCTGCGCCATGTACCAAGTGGCCCCGAGCAGGCCCACAAAGACAAGCAGCGCCGCGGCCACCGCCGTCTTCGTCGACACCAGCCTGCGCACGATCCAGGCATAGCCCTCGGCCATCCGGTCGAAGCCGTTGTTGAAGCCGTTGGCCAGCGACCGACCGAAACGCGTCAGCGGATTGCGACTCTCGTTATGTTCGTTCTCATGCGGTTTCAACAGGATCGCCGCCAGCGCCGGCGACAGCGTCAGCGAGTTGAAGGCGGAGATCACGGTCGCAACCGAGATCGTCACTGCGAACTGCAGATAGAACTGGCCGGCAATGCCCGGGATGAAGGCCGTCGGAACGAAGACGGCGGTCAGTACCAGCGAGATGGCGATGACCGCAGCACCCACCTCGTCCATAGTCACGTGCGACGCCTCGCGCGGGGTCATGCCGCGCGCGAGATTTCGCTCGACGTTCTCGACGACGACGATCGCATCGTCGACGACAATGCCGATCGCCAGCACCAGGCCGAACAGCGTCAGCATGTTCAGCGAAAAGCCGAAGGCGTAGAGGAACGCAAAAGTGCCGACCAGCGACACGGGGATCGCAACGATCGGGATGATCGCCGTGCGCCAGGACTGCAGGAAGACGAGAACCACGATGGCGACGAGCAAGGCCGCCTCGCCGATCGTCTTGTAGACCTCATTGATCGATTCCGAGATGAACTCGGTCGGGTTGTAGACGATCCGGTACTCGAGCCCTTCGGGGAAATCCCGCGAGACGTCGGTCATCACCTTCTGGATCTGCTCGGCGGCATCGAGCGCATTGGTGCCCGGCCGCGAGAAGATGCCGAGCGCTACCGCCGGGCTGCCGTCGAGATAGCTGTTGTTGACATATTCGCGCGCGCCGAGCTCGACGCGCGCAACGTCCTGCAACTGCACCAGACGGCCGCTTTCGGTCGCCTTGACGATCACGTAGCGGAACTGCCGTGCATCGCTGAAGCGGCCGTCGGTGGTCACGGTATACTGGAAAGCGCTGTCGCCCGGCGCCGGCGGGCCACCGATCGAGCCGCCGGAGACCTGCACGTTCTGCTCGCGCAGCGCCTGCACGACGTCACCGGCAGTCATGCCGTAGGCCGAGAGTTTCTCCGGATCGAGCCAGACGCGCAGCGCATATTCGCGCTCGCCGAACAGGATGACGTCGCCGACGCCGTCGAGCCGCACCAGCAGGTCGCGGATGCGCGTACGCGCGTAATTCGAGACGTAGAGCTGGTCGTAGCGCTCGTTCGGCGACAGCAGATGCACGACCATCATCAGGTCGGGCGAGCTCTTCGCGGTGGTGATGCCGATGCGCCGCACCTCTTCCGGCAGGCGCGGTTCGGCGATGGACACGCGGTTCTGCACCAGCACCTGTGCCTGGTCCAGGTCGGTGCCGAGCTTGAAGGTGATCGTCAGCGCCATCGAGCCGTCGGCGGTCGAATAGGAGGACATGTAGAGCATGTTCTCGACGCCGTTGATCTCCTGCTCGAGTGGCGTCGCCACGGTATTGGCGACCGTGTCCGCGTCCGCGCCGGGATAGGCGGCCCGAACGACGATGGTCGGCGGGGCGATCTCCGGATACTGCGCCACCGGGAGCTGGAAATAGGCGATGCTGCCGACGATCAGGAAAACGATCGACAGCACCGATGCGAAGATCGGTCGGTCGACGAAGAAGTGAGCGAACCTCATTGCTCCGTCCTCGTCGCTTGCGCTTCAGAGGGAAGCTGAACCATCTCCGGCTTCACCTTGGTACCGGGACGCGCCCGCATCAGGCCGTTGACGACGATGGTCTCGTCACCGGTCATGCCGCTGCGGATGACGCGATAGCCGTGCAGCTTCGGCCCGAGCCGCACGGGCTTGGTCACCACCGATCCGTCTGCCGTCACCTCGTAGACGATCCGCTCGTTCTGGTCGGCGCCGATCGCCTCATCGGGAATGAGCACGGCCTTGTAGGTGTTCGAGCCTTCGATCTGCACGCGGCCGAAGAGACCAGGCTGTAGCACCAGCTTCGGGTTCTCGAGACGGGCGCGCACGCGCATGGTACCGCTCTGCGGGTCGACACGGTTTTCGGCAAAGTCGAGCTTGCCCTTGAACGGCTCCTCATTGGAGTCGGCAATGGTGACCAGCACCTCGAGCGCACCGCCACCTTCCTGCAGCGCGCTGCCGCGTTCGCGCGCGACCCGTGCGTAGGAGAGCAGCCGCCGCTCATCGACGTCGAAATAGAAGTCGATCGGATCGAGCGAGACGATCGTCGTCAACACGGTCTGGTCGGCCTGGACGAGGTTGCCCGGCGACAGCAGGCGTCGGTCGACGCGGCCGCTCAGCGGCGCAGTAATCGTGGTGTAGTCGAGATCGAGCTTGGCACGCTCGACCGCCGCTTCCGAACCGCGCACCAGCGCCTGCGCCGAAAGCAGTTCCCGGCGGTGATCGTCGAGCGTCGAGATCGACAGCGTGCCCGTGCCCGTCAGCGATTGCGTCCGCTTGAACTGCGCCTCGGCGAATGCCAGCGTCGAGCGTGCCGATTCGAGCGTCGACTCGGCCTGGGAAAGGGCCGTGCGATAGGGGCGCTGGTCGATGACGAAGAGCCTGTCACCCTTCTTCACCAGCGCACCATCGGTGAAGTTGACCTCATCGAGATAGCCGCCGATGCGGGCGCGAACCTGCACCTCGTCGACCGGCTCGAACCGGCCGATGAATTCGTCACTGTCGATCACGTCACGCACGACCGGCTTGGCGACGGTCACGACGGGCAATTGCGCGTCCTGCGCTTGAGTACCAACAGCGGAAAGAAGGGAAAGAGAAGCGCCGACGATCATCGGCAAATGCCACTTAGACAACATGCACGCCCTCCGAATGCACTTTGGATCGCGACGAGAAGCCGACCGAGCGACCACCGCAACCGCTTTGAATACTTCAGAGCGGGACATGGCGGAAAATCGCCGCATTACCCTTCCGCTCCGCACAAATCCTCGGATCGGCAGCGATCCAAGAGGCAAAGTCGCACAAGCAATTAAATGATACAGCGGTCTCCGCTCTCGGCCGGCGAACGCTATTGGATCGAGATCGCCGGGCAGAGAGCGCCTGCTCCCGATTGTCCGGTGACGGCAGCACAGGTCCGCAATCCAAGACTGCGGACGGTATTCGTTACTGGAAAACACTCGAATACATCACGCCCCGGCCCGGCGTGACCTCGCGATAACCTGCCATCATTTGATGGGGTTGTCACCTTGAAAAAAATCAATTCCCGGAAGGCGATAACGGGCAGGGCGCGCCTCAACCAGAAGCGCGTTCGACCAACCGGAATTGCTGCCGGCTTCGCCCTAGGACCAGAAATCCGGGATCGTCTCGGCCAGCCGCGCACCGAGGCGCAGCGGCGCGATCTTTTCGGCGAGCCCGGTGCGGTCGGAGATCTCGACGCCGAGGCCGCAGATGGTCGCGGGGCCGGAAGCGGCCTCAAAACGCCCCTTCGGCATTTTCGAGATGAAGCGGTTGAGCGGCTCTTCCTTGTCCATGCCGAGCGAGGAGTCGTAGTCGCCGCACATGCCGGCGTCGCTCATATAGGCCGTACCGCCATTCAGGATCTGGTGGTCCGCGGTCGGCACGTGCGTATGCGTGCCGACCACGAGGCTGGCGCGGCCATCGACGAAATGGCCGAAACATTGCTTCTCGCTGGTCGCCTCCGCATGGAAGTCGAAGACGATCGCATCCGCCTGCTCGCCGAGCGGGCAGGCATCGAGGATCGCCTCGGCCGACTTGAAGGGATCATCGAGCTCCGGATGCATGAAGACGCGGCCCATGATATTGGCCACCAGCACGCGAGCGCCGTTGCGGGCGAAGAACAGGTTGGAGCCACGCCCCGGCGTGCCGGCCGGATAGTTGGCCGGGCGCAGGAATTGGTCGTGCCGCTCGCAGAAGACGACCGCCTCCTTCTGGTCCCAGACGTGATTGCCCGTCGTCACCACATCGGCGCCGGCATTGATCGTCTCGAGAAAAATGTCTTCGGTGATGCCGAAACCGCCGGCAGCATTCTCGCCGTTGACGATGACGAAATCGAGCTTGAGGTCACCGATCAGTCCCGGAAGCCGTTCCCAGACCGCCGTACGGCCCGTCTTGCCCACCATATCTCCCAGAAACAGAACTCTCATGCTCGCTCAAATCCCACCAGGTCAAGCCCCGGGGCAAGCGCTTCAGCGATTGTGGCGTCCGGAACTGCGTAAAACAAAGAGATAGAGCGTCTACACGATCCCGACCGCGCAGGAAACGCCTTAGATGAATTGCGGGAAAACCGGGAAACGGCCTATTGCTCCCGCCTTTGCGATATCAACGCGTTAGGTCATCCCACGATCTCGGCGAATTAAGTCAGAAATGCCGAAATCCGCTCTCCGTGAGCACGGCGTCCAGTGCAACGTCGTGCGGTTCGGCCGGAATGGACGCCACTTCCTGGCAGTCGAAGGCGATGCCGATCAGCTTCGGCAGGTGCCCCTTGTTGCGCAACCGGTCGATGGCGCGGTCGTAATAGCCGGCACCATAGCCGATGCGATGACCGGTCGAATCGAACGCGGAAAGCGGTACGAGCATGATATCCGGATCGACTTCCGGTGCCTCCGGACCAGGCCCCGTGGTGCCGAAGCCCGTGGCGATGACATCGGCACCGTCGAGCAATTCGCGGAAAATGATCGTCTGCTTGTCCACGATCGCGGGCAGGCAGAGCCGGGCGCCGCGTTGCTTCAGCCGTGCCATCAGCGGCCGGATGTCGACCTCGGAGCGGATCGGCCAGAAGCCGGCGACAATGTGTCCGGGATCGATCGCGATGACGTCGCCGGCATGATCGGCCATGGTCAGGCTCGCTTCGATCCGCATCTCCGGCGACATTGCATCGCGCAATGCCAGCTTCTCCTTGCGCAGTGCTGCCTTCAAATCCCTCGGTGACATCAATTCCTCGCCTGCAAACCCACCGCCCGCCATCGTCGCCGGAGAAAATCACTTCCCGAAATGGCACAAGTCCATCATCTGTCGCCGATTCCCGGGCCGGCTACCAGCCTGTTTACGCGATCGCGCCTTTCGCTCACCCACCGGCATCGCCGCATTTGCAGCAGTTTGCGACAATCATGTCAGCCCCTTCCCGGTTCGGCACAGCATTAGCCTTCCATTCATCATGGGCAAGGGTTCCGCTTTCACGAAACATGGCGCACGTGCAAATAAGGTCACGATTTCAAATAATTAGCAGGAACTAATGCCCGTGTTCGATGTATGGACGCGCTCCTGCAGGCAGCAGTGGAAAAGCCGACGTCCATGAAGGACCAGATGAGTGAACTCGACCCGTTGGAACTGCGTTGCCTGACCCTCGCCGCACGCGGCCGCACGCGCCAGGACATGATGCGCGAGACCGACATTCCGCTCGATCGGATCGACCGGGCACTAACCGATGCCATGCGCAAGTTGCAGGCGAGCAATCTCGCCGAAGCGGTGTTTCGTGCCGCCAGGCTCGATCTCATCTCGTAATCCGGGAGCGGCGCGCAAAATCGCTCAGAGCAGCCAGTGCGACCGGTAGACGGCGTCTCTCGGCGGCGGTTGCATAGGCGCCATATCGCCTGCCTCCTGACAGATCCCCGCATCGCGCAGGAGCGCCGGCCTACCTGTCGGAACGGTCACAGACGCCGCGGGAAACAGGAGTTCGCAAGACCATTGCACCGCTCGGCGGCGGACTGCGATGGAGGTTTCGGAAAAGGCAAAGACGGCAAGCACGCTCATCGGGAATGCCCCTGCGCAAGGTGATCGGATCAGCGATCTTCGCCCTCGCATTGACATCTGACAAACGAATTGCAAGCATGGCTGCCATCAGAACTTCTGATGGATAGAGCCATGTCCCTTGCGCTCGACAGCGATTTGCTCAGGACCTTCCTTGCGGTCGTCGACGCCGGCAATGTCACACGCGCCGCCAATATCGTCGGGCGCACGCAGTCCGCCGTCAGCATGCAGATCAAGAAGCTCGAGGACATGCTCGGCGACGCGCTGTTCGAGCGCCACTCGCGTGGCGTCGTGCTGACGCCGCAGGGATTGCGATTGCTCGACAATGCCAGACGCATCGTCACGCTGCTCGACGACACCGCCGCCGCGATGCGCCAGCCCGCTCTCGACGGCACGGTCCGGATCGGTATCCCCGAGGAATACATCAACTCCACCCTGCCGAAAGCGCTTGGAACCTTCGCCGCCATCCATCCCGGCGTCGAGGTGACCGTTCAGCAGGGCGCTTCGATGACCAACATCGCAGCACTGGAAGCCGGCGAGCTCGATCTCGCTGTCGTCTTCGAGCCCGGCGGGCGCACGAAGAACGAAGTCCTGATTATGGACCCGACCGTCTGGGTAACCTCCGAGCAGCACCGCACCGACGAGCGGCGACCGCTGCCGATCGCCACCTATACCTATCTGGAAGGCGGCTGGTGCGACGACCTCGCCCAGCGCAATCTCAGGAAATGCCGCCTGGAAAGCCGCGTGGCCTATGTCAGCCGCACGAGCGGCGGCATGATGGCAGCGGTGGTGTCGGGGCTCGCCATTGCGCCGCTCGCCCGCAGCAGCATTCCGGCCGGGTGCCGCGAACTGACGGCCGACGACGGCTATGAGGTGATCGACCACTCGAACGTCGTATTGCGGATATCGAAAGCGGGGAACGGCAAGGACCGCATCGTCGAGGCCATGGCCGACGCCATTCGCCGGGCGTTCGCCGGAGATTGAAAGGTCGCCCGAAGGGGAGAAAGTGCGATCCACGACGACCGATGGAGAGTTTACGATCCCGGGTGCCTACTAAGTAGGTGGGCGCCGTGTGTCCGAACCCACAGGCTCGGCCAGGGACAGCTCCCTTGAGATCGTGTATGGCCCCGGGGATTGTGGTTCCTGTCGGGAAGCGCAGACCGCGGTCGATATATAAAGTGTCTCGCGGCTTCGCGCCAGAGGCTTGCCACCGAAACCTTTAGCTTGCCGCTGTCGTGGCGCGGCCGTTCAGCTTGGCGGCAATGCTGTGAATCTGCGCGGTGACTTCGCTGAGCGCAGAGGCCAGCGCCTCCTCGCTCTTCATCTGGTCGGAAAGCGCGGCATCGCGACCATGCGTCAGATTGCCGACCTCGGCCTCGAGACTCTTCAGCCGGCGATTGACCTCGCTGAGTTCGTCCATGACCATGATGCCCGCCATGACGGTGAGGCGCAGATCGCCGATCTCGCCGAACTGGCTCTTGAGGTGCCCGACATACTGATCGAAGTTGGTGGCAAGCTCGATCAGATGATCTTCCTGCCCTTCCTCGCAGGCCATCCGGTAGGCCTTGCCGTCGATCGATACTGTCACCTGCGCCATGTCGCTTATTCCTAGCGGTCGAGCACCGCCCGAATGGTTTCCATCGCCGTCACGAGGCGACGGGAAACCTCGCGGTTGACCTCCTCGAGTCGATTTGCCCGGAACTGCGACTGATCGAGCTCCTGTGCAAGCCGCGAGCGGTCGGTGTTGACGCGCCGCACCTCGCTCTCGAACTCGCCGAAATCCCGTTCCCTGTCAAACCGACCGTCGATCGCATTCTCCAGGGATTGCACTGCGTTCCGCAGTTCATCGATCGCCGCTTTGACAGTCTTTGCCGGCATGTGTTCCGAATACCTCGCCCGTGAGGCCGAATCGCCCGAATCCCGTCCGCCGCTTCGGCTCGATCTTTTTTAAACCTATTACGCAAGTCTCAACAATGCCAAGCTCCGCAAACAACTACGGAAGCTGTGGATGGATTACGTAGCCGGCTTTCTTCAACGGCAGTGCGAAAGCTCTGTTGCATTGCGAGACAAGGAGCGGGACGACCTGTCGTCAAATGGCCGCGGAAGGCCCGTATTTATTGACTCGCACGGCGCACCTGCTATGTGTCAGCCGCTTCTTGCGCGGTCTTTGGAGGATAGAGACCGTTCCCTGACCACCGAACGCAAAACGGAACAGTCATGATCTCTCGCGAAAAACACGACCGGATGGCAAATGCGATCCGTTTCCTTTCCATGGATGCCGTCGAGAAGGCAAATTCCGGCCACCCCGGCCTGCCCATGGGCGCAGCCGACATAGCGACAGTCCTCTTTACGCGCTATCTGAGCTTTGACCCCAAGAACCCCTCCTGGCCAAACCGCGACCGCTTCGTGCTGTCGGCCGGCCATGGCTCGATGCTGCTCTATTCGCTGCTCTATTTGACGGGCTACGAAGACGTCACCATCGACGAGATCAAGAATTTCCGCCAGCTCGGCGCCCGCACCGCCGGCCACCCGGAATACGGCCACGCCGCCGGCATCGAGACGACCACCGGTCCGCTCGGCCAGGGCATTGCCAATGCCGTCGGCATGGCGATCGCCGAGCGCAAGCTGCGCGACGAATTCGGCTCCGACCTGATGGAGCACTATACCTACGTGCTCGCCGGTGACGGCTGCCTCATGGAAGGCATCAGCCAGGAAGCGATTTCGCTCGCCGGCCACCTGAAGCTCAACAAGCTGATCGTCTTCTGGGACGACAACAACATCTCTATCGACGGTCCGATCTCGATCGCCGACTCGACCGATCAGCACGCCCGCTTCCGCGCCTGCAACTGGAACACCATCTCCGTCGATGGCCATGACCCGGATGCGATCGCCGCCGCGATCGAGCAGGCCCAGAAGTCCGACAAGCCGACGATGATCGCGGCCAAGACGACGATCGGCTTTGGCGCACCGAACAAGGCCGGCACCCACAAGGTCCACGGCTCGCCGCTCGGCGCCGAGGAAATCGCCGCAACCCGCGAAGCGCTCGGCTGGGAGTCCGAAGCCTTCGTCGTTCCCTCCGACGTGCTCGACGCCTGGCGTCTGGCCGGCCTGCGTTCGACCAAGGCGCGCAAGGAATGGGAAGAGCGCCTGGAAAAGAGCGAGGCCGAAAAGAAGGCCCAGTTCAACCGCCGCTTCTCCGGCGAACTCGAAGGCCGTCTTGCCTCGGCCATCGACGACTACAAGAAGAAGCTTGCTGAAACCAAGCCGTCGCCGGCAACCCGCAAGGCTTCCGAAGACGCGCTCGAAGTCATCAACGGCGTTCTCGCCGAAACCATCGGCGGCTCGGCCGACCTGACCGGTTCGAACAACACCAAGACGAGCCAGACCAAGTCGATCACGCCTGATGATTTCTCCGGCCGCTATATCCATTACGGCGTGCGCGAGCACGGCATGGCCGCTGCCATGAACGGCATGGCGCTGCACGGCGGCGTCATCCCCTATTCCGGCGGCTTCCTGATCTTCTCGGACTATTGCCGTCCGTCGATCCGCCTCGCCGCACTGATGGGCATCCGTGTCATCCACGTGCTGACGCATGACTCGATCGGCCTTGGCGAAGACGGTCCGACGCACCAGCCCGTCGAGCATATGGCCGCACTTCGCGCCATCCCGAACCTCCTGATGTTCCGCCCGGCCGACGCCACGGAAACGGCGGAATGCTGGCAGCTCGCGCTCGAAAGCCACAACCGCCCGTCCGGCATCGCGCTCACCCGCCAGAACCTGATGGCTGTGCGCACCGAGTATGAGGAAGAAAACCTCTGCGCCCGCGGCGCCTACGACTTGATCTCGGCCGCCGACGCCAAGGTCACGATCTTCGCCACCGGCTCGGAAGTCGAGATCGCCGTCAAGGCCTGCCAGGCATTGAGCGCCAAGGGCATTTCCACCCGCGTCGTCTCCGTTCCCTGCTTCGAGCTCTTCGCCGAGCAGAGCGAAGACTACCAGCAGGCGATCATCGGCAACTCGCCGGTCAAGATCGCCGTCGAGGCCGGCATCCGCCAGGGTTGGGATCACTTCATCGGCAGCGACGGCGCCTTCATCGGCATGTCGTCCTTCGGTGCCTCCGGTCCCTACAAGGACCTTTACAAGCACTTCGGCATCACGCCCGAGGCGGTGGTCGCCGCTGCGGAAGCGAAACTCGCCTGATCAAGTTGCGGGGCGCGCCGAAGGGCGCGCCCCGCTTTTTTCGTACCACGTCATACAGACAGGGAGAGACCCCATGACAGTAAAAGTCGCCATCAACGGTTTTGGCCGCATCGGTCGCAACGTGCTCCGCGCGATCGTCGAATCCGGCCGCACCGACATCGAAGTCGTTGCGATCAACGATCTCGGCCCCGTTGAAACCAACGCTCACCTGCTGCGCTATGACTCGATCCACGGCCGCTTCCCGGCCGAGGTCAAGGTCGAGGGCGACACGATCACCGTCGGCGGCGGCAAGCCGATCAAGGTCACGGCGATCAAGGATCCGGCAACGCTTCCGCACAAGGAACTCGGCGTCGACATCGCGATGGAATGCACCGGCATCTTCACCGCGCGCGACAAGGCTGCAGCACATCTCACCGCCGGCGCCAAGCGCGTCATCGTTTCGGCTCCGGCCGACGGCGCTGACCTGACGGTCGTCTACGGCGTCAACCACGACCAGCTGACCAAGGATCACCTGGTCATCTCCAACGCTTCGTGCACGACGAACTGCCTGGTTCCGGTCGTCAAGGTTCTGAACGACGCCGTCGGCATCGACCACGGCTTCATGACCACGATCCACTCCTACACCAACGACCAGCCGTCGCTCGACCAGATGCACAAGGATCTCTACCGCGCCCGTGCTGCGGCCCTATCGATGATCCCGACCTCGACCGGCGCCGCCAAGGCCGTCGGCCTGGTTCTGCCGGAACTCAAGGGCAAGCTCGACGGCACGTCGATCCGCGTCCCGACCCCGAACGTCTCGGTCGTCGACTTCAAGTTCGTCGCCAAGCGCAACACGTCGGTCGAGGAAATCACCAACGCCATCAAGGCTGCCGCCAACGGCGCGCTGAAGGGCGTCCTCGGCTACACGGAAGAGCCGCTCGTTTCGCGCGACTTCAACCATGACAGCCACTCCTCGATCTTCGCGATCGACCAGACCAAGGTGATCGAAGGCAACTTCGTGCGTATCCTCACCTGGTACGACAACGAGTGGGGCTTCTCGAACCGCATGGCCGACACCGCCGTCGCCTTCGCCAAGCTCATCTAACGCAGATGTTTCGCGCCCTTTCTTCAAAGACGGTCCGCTGGCGTCCGCTTGAAGGGGAAGGGCTCGAACACCTGACGCTGACATCAATCGATACTGCTGACGGCGCGGTCATCCGCGCCGTTGGCATTCTCATCGGCAACCGCGGCGGCACACCCTACGGCGTGCGCTACCGGATCGATTGCGACGAGACATGGCTGGTTCGGAAATTCATGGTCGACACGACCGATGGCCGGAGCCTGCATCTGCGCTCGGACGTTCCGGGCCAATGGATGACGGCGCGAGGCGCAGCCCTGCCCGAGTTCGACGGCTGCATCGATATCGACCTCGCCGGAACACCCTTCACCAACACGCTTCCGATCCGACGCCTCGGGCTCGACCGCCGGTCCGGCACCGCCAGGCTGAAGATGCTCTACGTGCCGTTCGACACGTTCGAGCCTGTCGTCGACGGCCAGCACTACACCTGCCTCGATGATTTCAGGCTCTACCGCTACGAGGCCGAGGACCGCAGCTTTGCCGCGGACTTGCCCGTGGACGAGGATGGCCTCGTCATCGACTATCCCACCCTTTTCCAGAGACTATCACCGGAGACTATCTGATGACTTTCAAGACCCTCGACGATCTGACCGACATCGCCGGCAAGCGCGTGCTGGTGCGCGTCGATCTCAACGTGCCGGTCAAGGACGGCGTGGTGACGGACGCGACCCGCATCGAACGCGTGGCGCCGACCATCCGCGAACTGTCCGAGAAGGGCGCCAAGGTCATCCTGCTCGCCCATTTCGGCCGCCCGAAGGGTGAACCGGTCGCCGACATGTCGCTGAAGACGATCGCACCGGCGGTCGAAGACGTGCTCGACCAGCGCGTTCACTTCGCGGCCGACTGCGTCGGCGACAAGGCGAACAACGCCATTGCCGAAATGAGCGACGGCGACGTACTACTGCTCGAAAACACCCGCTTCCACAAGGGCGAGGAAAAGAACGAGCCGGCCTTCGTCGAAGCACTTGCCGCCAACGGCGATATCTATGTCAACGACGCCTTCTCCGCCGCGCACCGCGCCCATGCCTCGACCGAAGGTCTCGCCCACCACCTGCCGGCCTATGCCGGCCGCACCATGCAGGCCGAACTAGAAGCGCTGGAAAAGGGCCTCGGCGAGCCGAAGCGGCCGGTCGTCGCGATCGTCGGCGGCGCCAAGGTCTCGACCAAGATCGACCTCCTGCAGAACCTCGTGACCAAGGTCGACGCGCTCGTGATCGGCGGCGGCATGGCCAACACCTTCGTTGCCGCCAAGGGCGTCAATGTCGGCAAGTCGCTCTGCGAGCATGACCTCGCCGACACCGCCAAGGCGATCATTGCCGCTGCCGACAAGGCCGGCTGCGCCATCGTCCTGCCGGAAGACGGCGTCGTCGCCCGCGAATTCAAGGCTGGCGCCGACAACGAGGTGGTCGACATCAACGCGATCCCCGCCGACGCCATGGTTCTCGACGTCGGTCCGAAATCGGTCGCTGCCGTCAACGACTGGATCTCCAAGGCCGAAACGCTCGTCTGGAACGGCCCGCTCGGCGCCTTCGAAATCGCTCCGTTCGACAAGGCGACGGTTGCGGTTGCCAAGCATGCGGCCGCCCGCACCCGCCAGGGATCGCTGGTCTCGGTTGCCGGCGGTGGCGACACGGTCGCTGCGCTGAACCATGCCGAAGTCGCCGACGATTTCACCTATGTCTCGACCGCCGGCGGCGCATTCCTGGAATGGATGGAAGGCAAGCCGCTCCCGGGCGTCGACATCCTCAAGCAGAAGTAAGCCGTGCAACCGGCGCGTGGGGCCATTCCCACGCGCCGGCAATCAAGAAAAAACCTTATTTATTCAATCGATTAAAAAAATTTAAATCGTTTTAGTCGATTTTCTTGCCATTTTCCTGGACAATTTGACCTGTTACTCGCGCCCTTGTTTGGAGCGTGGCGGTTGCCCCGTGCGCCGTCGGTCCGAAACTGTTTCAGTACTCGCCCCGATCCTGGTGATCGGCGCTGTCCAGGGAGAACAACATGAGCGAAAGACTGGAAGACATCGCTGCCGCCATGGTCGCCAACGGCCGCGGGCTGCTCGCCGCCGACGAATCCACGGCAACGATCAAGAAGCGCTTCGATACGATCGGTCTCGAATCCACCGAGACCTCCAGGCGGGACTATCGCGAGATGCTGCTGCGCGCCAGCGAGGCGATGCGCAAGTACATTTCCGGCGTCATCCTCTATGAGGAAACCCTGTTCCAGCATGCGGTCGACGGCACGCCGCTCGTCGACATCATCCGTGCCGCCGGCTCTATTCCCGGCATCAAGGTCGATGCCGGCGCCAAGCCGATGACCAACTTCCCGGCCGAGACGATCACCGAGGGTCTCGACGGCCTCGCCCAACGGCTGACGAGATATTACGAGGCGGGTGCGCGCTTCGCAAAGTGGCGCGGCGTGATCTCCATCTCCGATACGTTGCCGAGCGCAGGTGCCGTTCGCGCCAACGCCCATGCGCTCGCCCGCTATGCCGCCCTTTGCCAGGACGCCGGGATCGTGCCGATCGTCGAGCCCGAGGTGCTGATGGACGGTGCGCCGGGCGACCACTCGATCGATCGCGCGGAGCACGTGACGGAATGGACGCTGCGCACCACCTTCGAGGAACTGGCGGCGATGCGCGTCAAGCTCGAAGGCATGATCCTGAAGCCCAGCATGGTGATCGACGGCAAGAAGGCGCGCAAGGCTTCGGTCGCCGAAGTGGCCGAACGCACGATCAAGGTGCTGAAGCGCACCGTGCCTTCGGCCGTTCCTGGCATTGCCTTCCTCTCCGGCGGCCAATCGACGGAAGAGGCAACCGCCCATCTTTCGGCGATGAACGCCACCCGCGACCTGCCGTGGAAACTCACCTTCTCCTATGGCCGCGCGCTGCAGCAGGAGGCGCTCAACGCCTGGCACGGCAAGGCCGACAACATTGGTGCCGGCCAGCGCGCCTTCTCGCATCGCGCCGAGATGTGCAGCCTCGCAGCCAAGGGCGCGTGGAACAAGGGTCTCGAGAAGGCCGCATAAGGCTGAGGAACCGGGGGGCCGCGGGCCCGGCCCCCTCTTCGTCAAGTTCATCCGCGGCAAATTCTAGCCACGGATAACCCAAGCGCCCAGCACAAGCAGGAGAAGCGGCGGTCCCAGCAACATTCCGCCGAAGAGCAAAGCCGCTCTTTGCACCTCCCTGCCGGATCGAAGTCGCCGCTCAATCTCGTCGGGCACGACAACGCTCGGGGCCCCGGCTGCGGCCGCCCTTTCCCGCATGGCGGCTGCCTCTCGCTCGGCTTTCCAGCCGTCGGTGATCACGACCCAGCCTCTGATGAAGATGGAGCCACCATCTGCCACGTCTCTCCGCCGTCCTTCAAATTCCACATAGACGACCAGCGTCAGCACCCAAAGTGCAGACGCAATCAGCCACAATCGAAAGAGGCCGCGTCGGATATTCATCTGTGTAACCAGCCTATGCGCCAAGGATAACACAGCAATCGGCTGGTGCCGCTTGCGGCTTGGACGAAAATCGGCCGGTGCGCTTACCAGTTTGAATATAAACGGTTATTTCACTTTGTGAGCTCCGAAAATATTGTCACCGGAACAACTTGGCGCCTTTGACCGGCGCGAACGCTGGCTTAAGCCTTGGCTTCGCAGCCAACCCCAGAGAAAGCCGGTGCCATGACCTCCGCCGCTTCGCCGCAATCCATCGCTTACGTCACAGTCGACGTCTTTACCGCCGAGCGTTTCGCGGGCAACCAGCTCGCAGTCATCCCGGATGCCCGGGGGCTGAGCGACCGGCAAATGCAGGCGATCGCGACCGAGTTTGGCTATTCCGAAGTCACCTTCGTGTTGCCGCCGCGCAACCCTGCCAATACGGCCGAGGTCCGGATCTTCACGCCGACGGCGGAGATTCCCTTTGCCGGCCACCCGAATGTCGGCACCGCCTTCGTTCTCGGTCGACAGATGGAGATCTTCGGCCGTGCGCCCGGTGGCATGCTGCGCTTCGAGGAAAAGGCGGGGCTTGTCGAGGCAACGCTGTCGCGGGAGAAGGGTGAGGTCAACGGCGCCAGCATCGTCGTGCCGCGCAGCCTGACGGCCGGCCCGGAAATCGACGTCGGAACGATCGCTGCCTGCGCATCGCTCCCATCAGAAGCCATCGGCACTGGCACCCACACGCCGATCCGCCTTTCCGTCGGCCTCCCCTTCGCGGTCGCGGAAGTCACTGATACCGCAACACTTTCGACGGCGCGGCCGAACGTCACTGCGTTCCAGGCGGCCAATGCCCGCTACAAGCCGGAAGAAGACAGCTTCAGCCTGTTCCTTTACGTTCGCTCGGCAGAGGCGCCGTGGCAGATCCGGGCCCGCATGTTCGCACCACTCGACAACGTCAACGAAGATCCCGCAACCGGCAGCGCCTCCGCAGCGCTCTCTGCCCATCTTGTGTCACTGCTGCCGGATCAGGATATCGATGTCGAGATCACCATCGAGCAGGGCGTCGAGATGGGCCGGCGCAGCCTCATCGGCGCTTCGGTCCGTAAACAGGGCGGCGTCGTTCGTCAGGTCAGCCTTTCCGGCGCTTGCGTCAGCGCCATGCGCGGGCTGATCGACCTGTAACAGTTTTCCTGCCAGACCTTTAGGAGACGTCGCCGGGGTCGGGCAACAGCGTCAGGATATCGGCGAACATATCCCGCCACTCGGCGTCATCTATCTCGACGAAGCCGAAACCGCGCAGCAGGAAGACGCCTTCGGTGGCGAGGAAGACGAGCCGTGCCCGGCGCCCCTCCTCCGTCGTGAGGTCGATGCCATCGAGACGGGCGCGGTACCAGGCGCGGTTCTTTGCCATATGCTCTTCCCGCTGCAGCAGTGCCGCCATCATGCCCGACGTCCGGGCTCTGTCGGCCGTGTTCATCCGGGCAGTCACCAAGGCATGGGCGCGCATTGCCTTCACCGGGTCGGGGTCCTCGCCGCCCTCCGCCGCAACCGCGGTGTCGAACTCGTTGAACCAGCGCTCCATCATCGCGTCGATCAGACCGTCCTTGTTGCCGAAGCAATATTGCACGCCGCCCTTGGTGATACCGGCCGCCTTGGCGACCGCATCGATCGTCAGGCCGGCGGCGCCGACGGCGTTCACGATCGCCTCCGCTGCATCCAGAACCTTGTCACGATCGATTGTCCGACGTCGTCCCATCTTGACTTCCTATTTCAAATCCATACGTACGTATTTAAATAATGACCCTGACGTTAACAAGACTTGGCCCCCATTTCCCTGTGGGTGGCCACCCGAGGTGTACCATGCTTCCGCAAAATCGCTGGCTCGTTCTGGCCATCGTATCGAGCGCACTCCTTTTGATCGTCGTCGACATGACGGTGCTCTATACTGCCCTTCCCCGTCTGACCCATGACCTCGGCGCGAGCGCGTCCGAGAAACTCTGGATCGTCAACGCCTATGCCCTCGTCGTTGCCGGCCTCCTGCCCGGCCTCGGCACGCTCGGCGACCGGCTCGGCCACAAGAAGCCCTTCATCGTCGGCCTTGCCGTCTTCGGCGTCGCTTCGCTGGTCGCCGCCTATGCCCCCACCCCCGTGGTCCTGATCGGCGCCCGAGTTCTGCTTGCGGTCGGCGCCGCGCTGATGATGCCGGCAACACTTTCGATCATCCGCCTCACCTTCACCGATGAACGCGAACGGGCGCTGGCAATCGGCGTCTGGGCCGCGATCGCCTCCGGTGGCGCCGCGATCGGTCCGGTTCTCGGCGGTTTCCTGCTCGAGTATTTCTGGTGGGGCTCGGTCTTCCTGATCAACGTGCCGATCGTCGCAATTGCCCTCATGCTCGGCATCGTCGTGCTGCCGAACAGCCCCGGCAATCCCAGACATCCGTGGGATGCGCTCGGTTCGTTTCAGATCATGGTGGGGCTCGTTGGTCTTGCCTATGCCGTCAAGGAAACGAGCAAGCGCGAGCCGTCGCTGGAAGCCGGCTTCGCCGCGGCCGTGATCGGTGCGGTCGCACTCGTCGCCTTTGTCCGCCGCCAGCGCCGGAGCCCGCATCCGCTGATCGATTTCAGCCTCTTCCGCAACGAAGTGTTTTCTTCCGGCGTGGCGGCGGCACTGGTGGCGTCGGCGTCCATCGTTGGCATCGAACTCGTCCTGAGCCAGCAGTTGCAGCTCGTTGACGGCTTTTCGCCGCTCGAAGCCGGCTTCTTCATCCTGCCGATCCCGCTCGCCGCCTTCGTCGCCGGCCCCCTGACCGGCACGCTGCTTCCGCGTCTCGGAGCGGAAGTGGTGCTGCGCTCCGGCCTGCTCCTCGCGGCTGCCGGTCTCGCAGCTTACTTGCTGCTTCACGGCGTCGGCACGCCTGCCCAGATCGCCAGCCTCGTCGTTCTCGGCCTCGGGATCGGCGCCTCGATGACGGCCGCCTCCAGCGCCATCATGTTCAACGCCCCGCCGGAGCGGGCAGGCATGGCGGCATCGATCGAGGAGGTCTCGTTCGAACTCGGCGGCGCGATCGGCATTGCGGTGCTCGGCAGTGTGATGTCGATCGTCTACACGGCCTTTCTGGCCCTGCCGGAAGGTGCCGCAATCTCGCCGATGGCGCGCGACAGCCTCGACGAAGCCCTGATCCTCGCCGAAAAGCTGCCGCCGGAACTGGCGGGCGAACTGGTGATGCGCGCCCGACTCGCCTTCGAACAGGCCTTCACCGCGGTGGTGTTCGTTGCGACAGCCATGATGTTTGTCACCGGCTCGGCCATCTGGTGGCTGACGGGCGGCCGGAGCAGCACGCCGGCGGGATCCCGCCAGGCAAGCCATCATTGAACTGAAAGCGACCGCCGGCCTCCTTCGGCGGTCAGCGCAAGCCCGCCTCACATTTCGCGATCGCCGCGAGCATCGCCTGGAAGCGCACGTGGTGCCGCACCGCATCCAGATCGGAATCCTGCTTGAACCAAAGCAGCTGGTAGCACGAGCTTTGCGGCAGCAGGGTTTCGAGAAGATCGAGCGCCGCATCGATGTCGCCGAGAATGGAATAGACGCAGGCGGTATTGTACCGGGCGACCACGTCGTCGGGATCGATCGCCAGCGCGCGCGCCGCCCATTCCCGCGCCCGATCCGCCTCGCCCATATGGGCAAGTGCCAGTGCGCCGCGATGTGCGGGGCCGGAGTTTTCCGGGTTGAGTTCCAGCGCCCGCTCCGCGCGCGAAATGCCGATCTTCGCCCACTGCGTGCGTTCGGCCTCCCGGCCGAGCGAACGGTAGGCGCTCATCAGGTGGATCGGCGACAGATAGTCGTCAAGCCTGATGTCCGCTGCACGCTTGAAGAACTGGATCGCCGTTTCGAAGGCGCCCTGCATGAACAGGAAACGGGCATAGTGGAAGTTCGCCTCGTACAGGCTGGGGTCCAAGGTCAGCGCCCGCTCGAACTCGGCGACCGCCTCGTCGTCCTGGCCGTCCTGGTGGAGAACCAGACCGCGGGAGGCATGCGCCTCCGCCAGGTTCGGATCGAGCTCCAGGGCTCTCGCAGTGGTGGAAAGAATACCGTCCAGAGGGAACTCGTCCTCATGCCAGTCGCGCAGCGCCGACTCGCAATCGGCGATGCCGGCATAGGCGCGGGCAAAGTCGGGATCGAGTTCCACCGCCTTCAGGAACATGCGCCGAGCGAGCAGCAGATAGGACCGGGTCCAGGCATGCGAGAACTGCCGGCCGCGCAGATAGTAGGTATAGGCCTCCACGCTCGTGGTCGGGTCGCTTTCGATCGCACGCCGCTCCGCCGGCAGCAGCTTGATCCTGAGCTGATCGACGATGGAATGGGTGATCTCGTCCTGGATGGCGAAGATGTCGGTCAGGTCGCGGTCGTAGCGGTCGGCCCAGAGATGCGTGCCGGTCAAGGCGTCGATGAGCTGGCCGGTGATCCGGACCCGCGAGCCGGCCTTGCGCACGCTGCCTTCGAGGATGTAGCGGACGCCGAGCTCCTGAGCGACCTGCTTCACCTTCACCGACCGCCCCTTGTAGGTGAACACCGTGTTGCGGGCGACGACATGCAGCTTCGAAATCTTCGAGAGATCCGTGATGATGTCCTCGGTGATGCCGTCGGAGAAATATTCCTGCTCCGGGTCATGGCTCATGTTGGTGAAGGGAAGCACACCGACCGAGAGCCCGTAGCCGTCATCGAGCACGATGGGCCCGACCTCGCTTGGCGCCGCCGCAACCTTCGTCGGCGCACCGAGCGCCACCGAATAGACGTGAACGCCGGCGGCAATGTTCTTCAGCGCGTGTTCACCCTTGTCGATGAAGCCGACGTCCAGGCGTGCTCCGACATGGTCGCGCACGGATGCGGAGACAGCGATGCCGGATGGTTCCGCCAGGCCTTCGAGCCGGGCGGCGACATTGACGCCGTCGCCGAAAATATCGCCGTCCTCGACGATGATATCGCCGAGATGCACGCCGATACGCAGCTCGATGCGTTTCAGCGGCGGCACGCTTTCATTGCGGATGAGCATGCCGCGCTGAATGTCGACGGCACAGGCAACCGCATTCACGACGCTTGCGAACTCGACGAGAATGCCGTCGCCGGTCAATTTGACGATGCGGCCCTTGTGGCGGTTGATCTTGGGATCGACGAGCTCGTTCTTGTGCCGTTTCATCGCGGCCAGCGTGCCGGTCTCGTCAGCGCCGATCAGGCGGCTGTAGCCCACGACATCGGCAGCGAGAATGGCAGCGAGACGGCGTTCCAAGAAACCCTCGAATTCACTTCCCGAATGAAAGAGGTAATCTAGCGCGTTATTCCCCATCTGTCCTGCGCCCTTTTGTAGTTGTAACGAATATACGTACAACCCAATAGCATCGGACGATCGGCCCCGGAGTTTCCAAGGAAACGGGTTGGTCGCGAGCAGAGTGAGCCGGTTACGGCCGGATCAAGACTGTCACCATCATCATGACGATGGCGAAGACGGCGATCTTCCAGAAGTCGCGGCGGCGGCGCAGACCCGGGATGCCGAGCGGCCACAGAAGCTGGATGGCCATTGCCAGCAGCAGGATAAGGGCGAGCGCCTTCTGCATGTTGCCCTCGTGTTCCGGGAGGCCGCCTCAACCGGCGAAGCCATCGCAACGCCGGCACCATTCGTCGCACGGAGCAGCGCCTTCCCCCAGGACTAGCGATACGTCGTGCACGGCAAAAAGGGCTAGTGTTTCCGCGGATGATTTGCAATGACCGGTCTCCTTCAATCGTCACCGATTGATGGGAAAAAACCTGCGGCAACTCGAAGCGCTACAAAGAGAAACCGGCTGGCAATTCACCAGGCATCGCCCTAACTTGCCGACGGCAGAACGAATTTCGGATGGATGATGAGAAAGAACCTGCTCCCGGTCGCCGCCCTCCTGCTCGGTACGTTGTTTCTCTTTCTGGGCAATGGCCTCCAGGGCTTGCTTCTTCCCGTACGTGGTACCGCCGAAGGGTATCCAACCACCATCCTTGGCCTGATCGGCACGTCTTGGGCCGCCGGCTTCGTTCTCGGCTGCTTCTTCGCCCCGAATGTCGTCAAGCGCATTGGCCATGTGCGCGCCTTCAGCGTCTTTGCTTCGCTGATCGCCATCGTCGCGCTGCTGACGGGCATCATGATCGACCCGACTTGGTGGTTGGTCCTGCGCGCGCTTACCGGCTTCTCCACCGCCGGTACGTCGATGATCATCGAAAGCTGGCTGAACGAGCGCGCCACCAATGAGAGCCGCGGCGTGATCTTCTCGCTCTATATCGCCATCACACTCTTCGGCGTCGTCGGCGGCCAGATGATGATCCCCTTCGGCGACACCTTGACCAGCTTCTTCTTCATGATCTGCGGCATCCTCTATTGCCTCGCCATGCTGCCGACGCTTCTTTCCAAGGCCGCTTCGCCGCAACCGTTGAAGCAGGTTCGCCTCGACCTGCGCGCGCTTTATCGCAACTCGCCGGTGTCCTTCCTCGGCATCCTTCTCGTCGGCATCGCCAACGGTGCCTTCGGCACGCTCGGCGCCGTCTTCGGGCGACAGGCCGGCCTCTCCGACAGCACGGTTGCGGCCATGATGAGCGTGGCGATCTTCGCAGGCGCGGTGATGCAGCTCCCGGCCGGCCGCCTCTCGGACCGCATCGACCGCCGCTATGTTCTGGCAGCGCTTGCAGGCGTCGGCGCCTTCGCCGGACTGCTCATCTTCCTGATCGAGCCGAGCCAGGTCTGGATCGTGTTGACGCTGATCGCGATCTATGGTGCTGCCGCCAACGCGCTCTATCCGATCGCCGTGTCCCACGCCAACGACTTTGCGACCGCCGAAGACTTCGTGAAGGTCTCCGGTGGCCTGCTGCTGCTCTACGGCGTCGGCACCATCATCGGCCCGACGATCGGCGGTCCGGTCATGACGGCAGCCGGCCCCTACGGCCTGTTCATGATTACCGCCTGTGCCCACATTTTGATCACAGCCTATGCCATCATTCGCAGCCGGATGCGCGCGCCCGTGCCGGTTTCCGACCGCGATGCCTTCTCGCCGGTCAATGCCGGCGCGCCGACGACGCCGGAGAGCCTGCAGCTTTCACCGCGCGCTGCCCCGTTCGAGGAAGCGCGCAGCGAACCGGACAACAACCAGAGATGGGAGGATCAGACCGATGAGCCTGTTTGACGATGACCGACCACAGAAGAAGGTGGTGCACGAAATCGGCAGCGACCTTTCACTGCTTTCAGTCGATGAACTCACTCAGCGCATCACCCTGTTGACGGAGGAAATCGCCCGGCTCGAAGCCGAGCGGACGCGCAAATCCGCAAGCCGCTCCGCTGCCGAGAGCCTGTTCCGCTGAACCGTTACCGCAGCGGCCGCAGCGCAGCAAAACGAAGCGCCTTTAACGGCACATTAAGCATTATCTGCGATTGTCAGGGCATCCGGAGCTTTCCGGTTTCAGACAATTTCTCCGACTGGCGAATGGGTCTGATTTTTCTCCCTGTTTTACCTTGAGAGCCGCTTTCCGCGGCTCTTTTTTTATTTTGGCATAGCTTCCGCTAAAGAACTGTGGAGATTAACCCTTTCTTAAGAATACCCTTGCGCGAAATGCGCTATCGGATCATTCTTCGAGCATAGAGACGGGCAAGGATTTATTTCCTATAACCGTCCGCTACCTGACTGTCGTGATGCGTTTGAACCAGGGAAAACAGGTCATGTCCGAGAGAGGATTGAATACGGTCAGTTTCGCGGGACACGCGGCGTCCTCGGCACAATTCAAGACACTCTATTCGGAAGGCATGGGTCTGGTCGAGGAAACGGCCACCTATCTCGACGGCCCCGGCCGCGCCGCCTCGAAGGTTCTGCCACGCATGGCATCGGTTCTCTATGCGGCCGAGTCCATGCGGCTTACCACCCGCCTGATGCAGATGGCGTCGTGGCTGCTTTTGCAGCGCGCCGTCAACAACGGTGAGATGAGCCGCGACCAGGTGATGTCGGAAAAGAGCAAGGTGCGCCTCGACAGCTTCAACGTAGACCGCTCTGCTCCGGGCTGGGCCGAACTGCCGGAATCCTTCCGCGACCTGATCGAACGCTCGCTGCGCCTGCAAAACCGCGTCGCCCTGCTCGACCGCGAAATCTATCGCCCGCACGAAGCCGCCGCCATCGTTCCGGACAACCAGAACGGCGTCAAGGCGCAGATCAAGCTGCTGCAGACGGCCTTCGGCACCAACTGACAGCCCTTCTCCTCGGCATACAGAAGACGAACCCGGCCTGGCCGGGTTTTTGTTTGCGTCGCTGGCGTCACGATCGTGCGCGCCGTATCTTCGCCAGTATAAACATCACCAGCACGCAGCACAGGAAGCCAAGAGCCAACGGCAGTCCCCGATGCCCGAGCCACTGCATGGCCAGTCCCGTCGTAGGCGAACCCACGATGCCGCCGAAACCCCAAGCGACGGCGAAGGCCGCGTTGCCGGCGATCAGGGCCTGGCCGGTGAACCGCTCACCGAGCTCGATTAGCGACATCGTATAGATGCCGAATGAGACCCCGCCCCAGACGAAGACGAGCGGCCAGATGAGCCAGGAATTGAAAGCCCATGGCAGCAACAGGCATCCGGCCAGCGAGACCAGGACACAGAACAACACCGCCCACATCGAGCCGATCTGCTCGGCCATGCGCCCGAGAAGCACCTGCAGCAGCGCATTGCCGGCGATGAAACAGGTTATGAGGGAGGCGATCCGCTCCTCGGCGCTTCCGAACGCGGCACCATAGCTGGTGAACAGGGAAAGCAGGGTTTGCTCGAAAGCGGCAGCGGTGAAAACCGCAAACAGGAGGAGGGGCGCCAGCGCCACGAAGCCGCCGACGGAGGTTGCCTCGCCGTCATGGGGCATATCCGGCAGGCGCGGCACGACTGTCAGCAGGATCATGCCGCAGAGAAGGAAGGCCACGACGCCGATCAGGAACGGCGTCCAACCCTCCGTGCCGACGAGGCCGAGCGACAGCGGGCCGATGGCGAAACCACCGGAAACGACCGAAGAATAGAAGCCCATGATGCGGCCCCGGCGTGAGGGAGGCGTGATCGTGATCAGCCAGGTCTCGCTGATCACTGACAGCGGATTGGCAAAGAAGCCGAGCAGGAAGCGCAGGGGCATCCAGGCCCAGAGGTCCTGCGTCCAGGCGATTGCGATCAGGGTGAGCGCGGCGCACAGCGAGCATAGGATAGCAAGCCACGCCGCACCCAGGCGCCGAACCAGCGCCGGAATGAGGGGCGCGGAAACGATGAAACCCAGCGGCGTCATCGCCGCCGACAGGCCGATCAGCCCGGGCGTCGTTGCCTGCCGCTCCAGAATGAAGCTGAGCAAGGGATAGGTCAGCCCCTGGGCGACAGCGAACACCGTCACGGTCGCGATCGTGCCGGCTATCGCCGCCCAAGGGATTGATTGCTCTCGCGAAAACGCCGTGTCGCGCCGGCGCTCCACTGCGACACACGGAGGCTGCTGGTCCGATATCATTCCGGCACGCCTCAGGCTTGCCAGAAATGTTTGGCGATTTCGATCTCGACCTGCCGTCTTGTCAGGCCGATATCGTCGATCAGATGCGGGTCGTGCCTCGAAACCTGTTCGACGTCGCGGCGGAAGCGAGCCCGCTTCTCCCAGGTCGCGACAATGCGTCTGAGCGCTGCGAAGCTGGTATGCCAGCGCAACCGGTTTTCCTCCCGCGCGGGTACGGCCGGTCGCACCACCCGCTGCCGGGATACGGGAATGGGAACATGGTTCATGGCAGCCTCCATCGTCAGCCCGAAAGACGGAGGAATTCTGCAGGAGCCGAACCGGGGCGTAATTAAGCGCGTCCAAAAAGTTCTCAAAAACTTCCAAACGAATTATAGATGCGCTCCATGCAGGAAACGCGCTTTGCCTTTGGCCCCTTCGTGCTTGATCCGGGTGCGGGAACGCTCCTCCGGGACGATGATCCTGTTGCCATCGGCTATCGCGGACTAAAATTGCTTGCGGCGCTCGTCGGGCGCGCCGGCGAAGTCCTGGGGAAGGCCGAACTGATGGACGCGGCGTGGCCGGGAACGGCCGTCGAGGAAGGCAATCTCACCGTCCAGATCGCGCAGCTCAGGAAGTTGCTTGGCCCTGCCGCCGACGGCGGCGAATGGATCTCGACGGTCCCGCGCGTCGGCTATCGCTTCAGCGGGAGCGCGAGGAAACTCGGTGCGGCAAAGCGGCGCCCGCTGCCCCTGCCGGACAAACCATCGATCGCCGTTCTACCCTTCGTCAACGTCAGCAACGATCCGGAGCAGGAGCCCTTCACGGATGGGTTGACCGAGGACCTGATCACCGACCTGTCCAGAATTCCCGGCCTGTTCGTCATCGCCCGCAACTCGTCCTTTGTCTACAAGGGCAAGGCCGTGGACGTGCGCGCGATCGCGGATGACCTTGGCGTGCGTTACCTGCTGGAAGGCAGCGCCAGGCGCACGGCGGGACGCGTGCGCATCAATGCCCAACTGGTCGACACACTGAGCGGCGACCATCTCTGGGCGGAACGCTTCGATCGCGAACTGGAAGACATCTTCGCCGTTCAGGATGAGGTCACCGGCAAGATCGTGGAAGCCCTGCTCGGGCAATTGTGGCCACCGCCGCGGCCACGCAACATCGATGCCTACGATCTCTGTGTGCGAGCCCGCAGGCTGATGGATGATACGCCACAGGCGGCGCAGGAAGCGCACCTGATGCTGACGCGCGCGGTTTCGCTCGACCCCGATTACGCAGAGGCCTATCGCTGGCTGGCCATGAACCACTGGATGGGATGGGTGCACTCCGGCGGACCGACGGAGGCCGCCCGCGGCCTTGCCCTGGAGCTGGCGCGCAAAGCCGTTACGATCGATCCAGCCGATGCCGGCAGCCGCTGGATCCTGGCCTATCTGCTCGCCTATGAGCACAGCTTCACCGAGGCGGATGCGGAATTCGCCAAGGCGATCGAACTCGATCCGAACGAGGCGGACACCTGGGCGGCGTTGTCCGACATCGAGGTTCTCGCCGGGCGGGTCGAGGAAGGCCTCGAGCATATCCGCAAGGCGTTCCGACTGAACCCGTTTCCCGCAAGCTGGTACTATCTGGCGCTCGGCCAGGCGCAATATGCGGCCGGCGACTATGCAGCCGCCATCGATACGCTGCGGAGCGACGAGACCTATCGCACGAGTTCACGCCGGTTCCTGGCGGCAAGCCTCGCCCAGCTCGGCCGCCTCGAGGAGGCGCGCACGGAAGTGGAGCTGTTTCTCGTGGCCAACCCGGGTTTTACGATCCGCCACTGGGCCGCGACCGAGCCGTTCCGTGACGACGCGATGCTCGCGCATTTCGTCGATGGCTTTCGCAAGGCCGGGCTTCCCGAATGACACACAAGCCCGGCCGCCTCTCGATCGGCCAGCAAAAAGCCCGGCGCGATGGCCGGGCTTCGAGAATGCCGAAGAGGCGTTCGATTAGAGGCCGAGGCCTTCGAAGCGCTTCTTGAACTTGGAGACGCGGCCGCCGCGGTCCATGAGCTGCTGGTTGCCGCCCGTCCAAGCCGGGTGCGACTTCGGGTCGATTTCCAGGTTCATGGTGGCGCCTTCAGAACCCCAGGTCGAGCGGGTTTCGTATTCGGTGCCGTCAGTCATGACCACCTTGATCATGTGGTAGTCGGGATGGATGTCTGCCTTCATAACGATCTTCCTAGAGTTCCAGGGTCCAATTGTCGCAAGGCATTGCGACTTCGAGACCGAACACGTAAATGAAGCCGCGGACCGGCTGAAGGGCCACGGCTTCCCAATTCGATGCCGTGCCTATACATCAAGGTCTGCGGGATAACAAGTGCCGCGCGGAAGACTCATGGGCAAACCCTTTCCTCCGTGGTTGGCGAACGGGGGTCAAGTGTCCGAACGAGAAATCCAGGCGCCAGCGCGCAAATCCATCCGCCCTCTCGCCACGCTTCTACCTTACCTCGCCCGCTACCGCCATCTGGTCGTCGGCGCAGGCATCTCTCTGATCCTGGCCGCGGTCACGACGCTGGCGCTGCCTCTGGCCGTCCGGCGGATGGTCGACCACGGCTTTTCCAGTTCCGATTCCGGTTTCATCAATACCTACTTCTCGATGCTGATGATGCTCGCGGTCGTGCTCGCGCTGGCCAGCGCTGCGCGCTACTATTTCGTCATCACGCTGGGTGAGCGCATCGTTGCCGACCTCAGGCGCAATGTCTTCGATCGCGTCACCCGGCTTTCCGCTTCCTTCTTCGACGTCAACCAGTCCGGCGAGATCGTCTCGCGGCTGACGGCCGACACGACCCAGGTCAAGTCCGCCGTCGGCGCCACCGCTTCGGTCGCGCTGCGCAACCTGATCCTGTGTCTCGGTGCCATCGGCATGATGGTCTATACCAGCCCGAAGCTTTCGAGCCTGGTGCTGATCGCGATCCCGATCATCGTCTTCCCTCTCGTCGGCTTCGGCCGCTCCGTCCGCCGCCGCTCGCGTGAGGCGCAGGATACGCTTGCCACCGCGTCGGCCTATGCCGGCGAGGCGATTGCCGCATCACGCACGGTGCAGGCCTTCAATGGCGAGGCGCTCGCCAACAACCGCTTCGCCAGCGCTGTCGAGGATGCCTATGGCGCTGCGCGCGCCGCCATCAAGGCACGCTCGGTGCTCACCGCCTTCGCCATCACCATGGTCTTCGGCAGCGTCGTCGCGGTGCTCTGGTTCGGCGCGCATGACGTGCTTTCGGGCAACCTTTCCGCCGGCACGCTCAGCCAGTTCCTGCTCTACTCGGTCTTTGCCGCAGGCAGCCTCGGTTCGCTGTCGGAAGTCTGGGGCGAACTCTCGCAGGCCGCCGGGGCCGCCGAGCGGCTCAACGAACTGCTATCGGCGATCCCCGAGATCCAGGCACCGGCAAACCCCGTCGCCATGCCCGTGCCGGCCTCCGGCGCCATCGCCTTCGACGACGTCTATTTCGCCTATCCGGCACGTCCCGACTACAAGAGCCTGAACGGCCTCAGCTTCGCGATCAAGCCGGGCGAGACCGTTGCAATTGTCGGTCCTTCCGGTGCCGGCAAGAGCACGGTCTTCTCCATGATCCTGCGCTTCTACGATCCCGCCAACGGTGCGGTGATGGTCGACGGCCTCGACGTCCGTACTGTCGACCCGAAAGAACTGCGCGATCGGCTGGCGATCGTGCCGCAGGACGTCACGATCTTCGCCTCCTCGGTTCATGACAACATCGCCTTCGGTGTCCCCGGCGCGACCCGCGAGGCAGTACGCGCTGCGGCCGTCGCCGCGCAGGCGGACGAATTCATCGGCCGGCTCGACAACGGCTACGACACGCTCGTCGGAGAACGCGGCATCACGCTTTCCGGCGGCCAGCGCCAGCGTATCGCGATTGCCCGCGCCATCCTCAAGAACGCACCTATCCTGCTCCTCGACGAGGCCACCTCGGCTCTCGACGCCGAAAGCGAGACGCTGGTGCAGAAAGCCCTCGATGGCCTGCTGCGCGAGCGCACGACGATTATTATCGCCCACCGACTCGCGACCGTGCTGAAGGCAGACCGCATCCTGGTCATGGATCATGGCCGGATTGTCGAGGAAGGAACGCACGTTTCCCTCATCCGCCAGGGTGGCCTCTACGCCAAGCTCGCGCGGCTGCAGTTCGACCATGGCGCCGAGGCCCTGTTCGTCGCCACGAAAAACTGAGCTGCTGCGGCGGCTCGCTCCTCCTGATTTCACACCTGGCGGTTGCCGGCTGACAAGCAAGCCCTATTGTTATGGGGCCGGCCTGCCAGAGGCCGTTCTCTGCGGTTCGCAGACATGATCGGGAGGAAATTCGCATGGCATTTTCGCAACTGACCCGGCGCGCAACGCTGACGCTGGGCCTGATGGCGCTATCGGCGCTGCCCTTTGGCACTTCGGCCCTCGCCCAGGGCTTCCCTGACCGGCCGATAACCATGGTCGTTCCCTTCGCCGCCGGCGGCTCGACCGACGTGGTCGCCCGCATCGTCGCGCAGAAAATGTCAGAAGACCTCGGCGAACAGGTGATCGTCCAGAACGTCGCCGGCGCCGGCGGCAATCTCGGCGCCGCCAATGTCGCGCGCGCCGATCAGGACGGCTACACGATCCTGATGGGAACCGTCGCCACCCACGCGCTCAACCCGCTGATCCTGAAGACCAAGCCCTACGATCCGGAAAAGGACTTCGCGCCGATCTCGCTGCTGGTCATCGTGCCCAACGTGCTGGTCGTCAATCCCGAGCTTCCCGCCAAGAACGTCGAGGAACTGCTGGCGCTGCTTAAGGCCAAGCCCGACGAATACAGCTACGCCTCCTCCGGCAACGGCACGCCGCTGCATCTTTCCGGCGAACTCTTCAAGAAAATGGCCGGCGTCAGCATGCAACACATCCCCTACAAGGGCGCCGGCCCGGCGCTGAACGACGTCATCGGCAACCAGGTGCCGATCATGTTCGACAATCTCCCTTCCTCCTCCAGCCACATCAAGGCCGGAACGCTGCGGGCACTTGCCGTGACCACGGCGGAGCGCGCGCCCTCCTTCCCCGATGTCCCGACGGTCGCTGAATCCGGTATCCCGGGCTACGAGACCTATACCTGGAACGCGCTCTTCGCCCCGGCGAACACGCCGCAACCGGTGGTCGCTCGCCTCAACGAAGCAGCAAACAAGGCCATGAAGGATCCCGCCGTCATCGAGCGCATGAAGGAGTTCAGCGCCAAGATCGTCGGCTCGACCCCTGCGGAACTCGCCGCCCATGTGAGCGCTGAATTGGCAAAGTGGACGCCGGTCGTCCGCGACGCAAACGTGCAGATGGATTGACGCTCACCTGACCGGCTCGGTGAGGCCCGCCCCTCAACCGGCTGCCGCCACCTTCTCCCCGCCCGCGGGGAGAAGGACACCGGCGGCACGCCCTGTGCCCATATTCCATGCGCATACGGCCTCGCTCGATTTGCGTGAACCTGGTTACAACCCCGCCTCGGCGGCGATTGCGAGTGAGGATGTAGAAGGCTAGTCCTCGGGTTGAACCCGAGGAGAGGGCAGCTACGAGTACGCGGCAATCATACGCCCGCGGCCCCGCGCCCCGCCACTCGGCCGGAAAAGATGCAGCCGCCGAGGAAGGTGCCCTCGAGCGCGTTGTAGCCATGCATGCCGCCACCGCCGAAACCGGCGACCTCGCCGGCGGCGTAGAGACCTGGCACCGGCTCGCCCGATTGTTCCAGCACTCGACCCGAGAGGTCGGTCTGCAAACCGCCAAGCGTCTTGCGCGTCAGGATGTGCAGGCGGACGGCGATCAGCGGCCCTGCTTTCGGATCGAGCAGCCGGTGCGGCTTGGCGGTGCGCAGCAGCCGATCACCGCGATAGGCGCGGGCGCCGCGGATCGCGGTGACCTGGGCATCCTTGGAGAAGGGGTTGGTGATTTCGCGATCGCGCGCCTCGATCTGTTGGCGAAGGTGATCGGGCGACAGCCGGTTCTCGCCCGTCAGCGCGTTCATCGCCGGCACCAGGTCTTCGAGCCGGTCCCGGACGATGAAATCCTCGCCCCTGTCCATGAAAGCCTGGACCGGCCCGGGTGGGTTCTTGCCGAGCCGCTTCAGGAGCAGCGAGATATTCTTGCCGGTCAGGTCCGGGTTCTGCTCCGAACCGGAAAGCGCAAACTCCTTCTTGATGATCGCCCGCGTCAGGATGAACCAGCTATAGTCGTGGCCGCTGTCGCGGATCGCCTGCAGGGTCCCGAGCGTATCGAAACCCGGCATCGCCGGAGCGGAAAAGCGGTTGCCGTCTGCATCGCACCAGAAGGACGAGGGCCCAGGCAGGATGCGGATGCCATGATCCGGCCAGATCGGGTCGAAGTTCCTGAGCCCCTCGGTATAGTGCCACATGCGATCCGAGTTGATGACCGAGCCGCGCGCCCGGCCGGCAATCTCCAGCATGCGGCCGTCGACGTGGTGCGGCACGCCCGAAACCATCGTTGCCGGTGGCTGGCCAAGCCGCTTGCGCGGCCAGCTGCGCCGGACGAGATCGTGGTTGCCGCCAATGCCGCCCGAAGTGACGACGACCGCGCCCGCCGATATCTCGAAATCGCCGGCGACGTCGCGCGAGCTGCGCTCACCCCGTGCGACCGGATCCTCCTTCAGCAGTGCCCCGCGGGCACCCGTCACGCGGCCGTTCGAGGTCATGAGTTCGTCAACCCTATGGCGGAACCGGAAGCGCACGAGACCGCGGCTTTCCGCCTCCCGCGTCAGGCGGATGAAGGGTTCGAGCACCGCCGGTCCGGTGCCCCAGGTGACGTGGAAACGAGGCACCGAGTTGCCGTGGCCATGGGCAAGCCCACCACCGCGCTCGGCCCAGCCGACGACCGGAAACCAGCGCATGCCGAGGGAATGCAGCCAGCGGCGCTTTTCGCCAGCGGCAAAATCGAGATAGGCTTCCGCCCAACGCCGCGGCCAATGGTCCTCCGGACGGTCGAACTGCGAAGACCCCATCCAGTCCTGCCAGGCAAGCTCGCGCGAGTCGCGAATGCCCATGCGCCGCTGCTCGGGGCTATCGACGAAGAACAGGCCGCCGAGCGACCAGAAAGCCTGGCCGCCAAGGTTCTGTTCGCCTTCCTGATCGAGAACGATGACCTTGCGCCCGAGGGCGGCCGCCTCCGAAGCGGCGACCAAGCCGGCAAGCCCAGCGCCGATGACCAATACATCGCAATCCATGAAATGCCCTCCCCTGCATCCCATACGGCGACTTTCGCGTATCTTAAAAAACACGACGCTATGGAGTCGCCCTCGCCATATCCATGGCTGCAGCAACTGTTACGCGTACGTCAAGGTCAATTCAAGAGTCGGATGTCGCGCGCGGTACGTTCGGGACCGCGGCCTACTTTTCGGTCAGCTTGAGCTCGATGCGGCGGTTCTGGGCCCGGGCTTCCGGGGATTCGCCCGGCGCAATCGGCTGATACTCGCCGAAACCGGCGGCAACCAGGCGATCGGCAGGCACACCCTTCGAGATCAGGAACTTGACCACCGAGGTCGCGCGCGCCGAGGAAAGTTCCCAGTTGTCGGCATAGCGGCCGGCCCCGGAAAGCTGGACATTGTCGGTATGGCCGTCGACGCGCAGCACCCAGTTGATCTCCGCCGGAATCTCCTTGGCGAGATCGAGCAGTGCCGAGGCGAGTTTCGCCATCTCCGCCTGCCCCTCGGGATTGAGCTCACTGCCGCCGGATGGGAACAGTACCTCCGACTGGAACACGAAGCGGTCGCCGACGATGCGGATGTTTTCGCGATCGGAGAGGATCTCCCTCAAGCGTCCGAAGAAATCGGAGCGATAGCGGTTGAGCTCCTGCACCCGCTGGGCAAGCGCCACGTTCAGGCGGCGGCCAAGGTCAGCGATCTTCGTCTGCGACGCCTGGTCTTTCGCCTCCGATGCCTGGAGCGCATCCTCGATGGCGGCGATCTGGTTGCGCAGCGCCGCGATCTGCTGGTTCAGGAGTTCGATCTGGCTCATCGCCCGGGCGCTGATCTCGCGCTCGTTCTCGAGCTCCGAGCCGAGGCGCCCGATCTTCTGGTTGGCGGCTTCGCTGCTGCCGGCGCCCTGGTCGAGCAACGCCTGGAGCCGCGAACGCTCGCTTTCCGACTGGGACAGCGACGCCTGGAGGTTGGCGAGCGAATCCTCGAGATCCTGCTTGCCGCTCTTCTCGAGCGCCAGGAGCTGCGTGAGCTCGTTGATCTGGCTGTTCAGCCGCGTCAACACCTCGTCCTTGCCGCTGATTTCGCGGCTCAGCAGAAACTGCCCAAGAACGAAGACGGTGAGCAGGAACATGATCGAAAGCAGGAGCGTCGACAGCGCATCGACGAAACCCGGCCAATAGTCGATCGTGCGCTGCGAGCGGCCTTTGCGGGCGAGCGCCATGGATTATTCTCCTCCGGTCTCGTCCAGCTGCCCGAGCTTGGCCGACAACGACGACCTTTCGCCGGCGACGGTGATCCGCTCGCCGCCACCGATGCGCGACGACAATTTGTCGAGTGTCCTGCGCATCGCCTTGGCCTCTTCCTGCTGTGCTTCGATCCAGTCGCGCAGCATCTGCTGCTCGCCGCGCATGTTCTTCACCAGGCCCTGGATACCCTCGGCAAGGCTTGCCATGGCGGCGGTCGTGCGCTGGCTCGAACCGCCCTCCTGATTGAGGCGGAGCAGCTGATCCGTGAGCTTTTTCAACTCCTCGACCGGCGCACCCGAACGCACATCGAGCGACGGCGTCAGCTCGGAGCCGACGTCGGTGACGGAAGAAAGCCAGTTTTCAAGCTCGGTATAGAAACGGTTCTGGGCGCGGCCGGCCTGCAGGTCGAGGAAGCCGAGGATCAGCGAACCGGAAAGACCAAAGAGCGATGTCGAGAATGCCGTGCCCATGCCGGTCAACGGCGCCGAGAGGCCGCTCTTCAAGGCCGCCAGAATGTCTTCGGTCGTGCCCGAACCGGCATCCAGCGATTGGATGACCGTGTTGATCGAACCGATGGTGCCCAAAAGACCCCAGAAGGTGCCGAGCAGACCGAGAAACACGAGAAGACCGGTCAGGTAGCGTGAAATATCGCGCGATTCATCGAGGCGGGTCGCGATCGAATCCAGAATCGAACGCAGCGCCGTCGTCGAGATCGCCGTCTGGCGGGCACCGATCAGCGCCCGCATCGGCGCCAGCAGTACCGGGTCGCGGCCCACCTTGTCGGCACTGCCGGCGGCGCGGAAGGAATTGAACCAGCGCACCTCGGGCCGCAGGCCGAGCACATGGTTGAAGACGAGCAGGATGCCGATCAGCAGCACTCCGAGGATCAAGCCGTTGAGCCCGGGATTGGCGAGAAAGGCGTTGTGTGCCTGCCGAAAGAGGATTGCGCCCACGAAACCGACGATGATCAGGAAGACCACCATGATCCAGAAATAGTGCATGGGACTCGAAAGCTTGTGCGGATTGTAGCCTTCTTCCATGCCTTCCCGACCGCTCCACCCGGACAGATGCAATTGCGTCATGGGTATAAGTATCTCCCGGTTTTTACTTGTCGGACCGGCGCCGCGCCGGCGCGGAGCCTACTGCATAATTCCCGAAACCGAAATCGATTCAAGGATGAAATTCAGCCGTTCCCAAAGTGAGGCCACGGCCGCAACGGCCTTAGATAGGCACAGCCATGTGGCACTGTCGTGTTGCCTCATTCCCGATCAGCCAGAAAAACAAAGCCTCCGACGCGGGCGAGCGCCGGAGGCCGAGCATCCGAATGGGGGCGCTGCTTATTTCGTCGGCACCGGGCGGTGCACGACATCCTTGAGCGCCTTGGTGATGTATTCGTTGCCGCAGACGATCGAGCCGTCGTCGATCGGCTTGGCACCTCCGTTGATATCGTGCGCCCAGCCACCAGCCTCACGGATCAGCAGCACGCCGGCGGCAATGTCCCAGGCGGCGAGATCGCGCTCCCAATAACCGTCGTAGCGGCCGGCTGCCACATAGGCGAGATCAAGCGAGGCGGCGCCCATGCGGCGGATACCGGCCACTTCGCCCATCACGTGACGCAGTTCGATCAGGTACTTGCCGTGGTTGCCGCGTCCGAGATGCGGGGTACCGGTCGCGATGACCGCGTCGGACAAATGCTTGCGCGCGGCAACGCGCAGGCGGCGATCGTTGAGAAAGGCGCCGCCGCCGCGCTCGGCGGTGTAGAGTTCGTCAGTCGCCGGGTTGAAGATGACGGCGCCGACGATTTCGCCCTGACGCTCCAAGGCGATCGAAACGGCGAAATGCGGAATGCCGTGCAGGAAGTTGGTGGTGCCGTCGAGCGGGTCGACGATCCAGCGATGCGCGCCGTCCGTGCCGACGATCTCTTCGCCTTCCTCGCCGAGGAAGCCATAGGTCGGACGGGCCTTCAGGAGTTCCTCGCGGATGAGTTTCTCGGCCTTGCGGTCGGCCTGCGAAACATAGTCGCCGGGTCCCTTGAGCGAGACCTGCAGGTTCTGGACTTCGCCGAAATCGCGGGCCAACGACTTGCCGGCCTTGAAGGCGGCCTGAACCATGACATTGAGAAGAGCTGAACGGGCCATCTGGCGATCCCTTGAAAAACGAAGGCCGATCGAACGCTTCGATCGGACGTTGAACCTGCTTTGACGGAACATAGGCCGCATTGCCGGCCCTTCCGCATTCCCTCGATCGGAAACGATCCAAGGACCGAGGGCAAGCCGCAGATTGAGCTCCGTCGTCAAAAAACCGAGTGATTGCTCACTCCGCACGTGAACCGCAACGATTATCGGGCCGCCACGTGCAAAACCGCGGCCTCAGAACCACAAATGGCCCGCAAGTTCAAGCGAAATAGCATTTCCGCCGAACGGCCGTCAAAGATTCGACCGCGACCGGAGCCGTTCAGCTCCGGCGATACTTGTTGGCGGCACTGAGCGCCTGCTTCTGCTGTTCTTCGTTGAGACCGAGATAGAAGTCTTCGAGCGCGTCATCCTTGAGGCCGGCGCGACGCGAAAGCACATACCATTTCGCCGCCTCGACCGGATTGGGTCTGGTGCCGATGGCGTTGACGTAGAGGTGCGAAAGCCGGTTCTGCGCAACCACGTTGCCGCCCTCGGCCGCCCGCCGCATCCAGCCGAAACCCTCTTCGAGATTACGGTCGCCGGCAATGCCCTCGATCATCCAGATCGCGATGTCGAGCTGGGCCGTATCGTAACCCGCCCGCGCCGCGCGGATCAGCCATTCGCGCGCCCGGGCCCGCTTGCTTTCTTCGATGCCGTCGACATTGACCAGGATCTGCGACAGCGCATATTGCGCATCCGCGATGCCCTGCTCGGCCGACTTCTCATAATAGGGCATCGCCAGCTTCAGTCCCTTGGGTCCGGGATTGTCGGCGACGAGCGTCTGGCCGTAGTTGAACTGGGCCGAGCCGTTGCCGAGATCGGCGGCCTTCTTCATCAGCTCTTCGGACTTCTTCCGGTCGCGCTTGACGTAACGGCCCTCCATCAGGATCAGCGCGTATTTGAACATCGCGGCCGGATCGCCTTTTTCGGCCGCCTGGCCATACCAGAAGGCAGCCTGCTTGGGGTCGCGCACGACGCCCAGCCCCTGCTGCAGGATTTCGGCGATCAGCGTCTGCGCCGCCGGATCGCCAAGCTGCGCCCGCGGCAGCGCCAGATCCATCGCGGTCAGATAGTAGCCCCGTTGGAATGCGCCATAGGCATCGTCGACCTTGCCGGTAAAGGGTTTTTCCGCCGGCAATGCCGGCAATTCGGCGCCCATGCGATCGAAAACGTTGACGCCGGAAGATGGCACGGTGCCATCGGCCGGTTTCTTGTTGCCGCCAGCCGACTTGTCGTCGCCTTTGTCGGTCGCGGCCGCGCCCTCCGGCATCGCCGCCCCGTTGAAGGGCGTGATGCGGCCGCGCTTCTCGACGCCCGCGTCCCCTGTCCCGGCGTTCTGCTGCTGCGCATGCGCCGGCAGTGCCACGGCGGCGGCCATGGCAACAAGGAAAAGACCTCGACTCAATCTGGAAGGTAGTCGGCTCAACATCGACACGTCTTAATCTTCAAACCGTGGCGCTTTTTCGTCAAGAAGTGCGTTGACCGCAGCCACGACGGAAGGCGCCTGCCCGGGCTCGCCGAAGACGGCAAGGCGAAGCGCCACGAACTCTGCACCGGTCTCCGCCACCGCGAGCGCCGATTGCGGGTCAGTGCCGCCCATGACGATGCAGGGGATCTCGATCATCGACGCCCACCATTCGGCGAGCGCCAGGTTCTTCGGATGCGCTTCCGGCTTGATGTCGCCATCGGTCTTGCCGAAGAACACGTAGTCCGGGCGCACCTCGCCGATCTCGAGCGCGTGGTGGCGGTCTGCCGCATTGCCCCCGCCGACGATCAGTTTCGGCGTGTGTTTCTCGACCGCCTCGCCAAGCACTTCCGCATTGCCGGCAATGTGCAGGCCGTCGGCCTTGGCGCGGCCGGCCACGCGGGAGTCGCCCTCGATGAGTGCCGCGGCACCCGCCTCCTGGATGACTGGCACCAGACGCTCGGCGTGTTTCTGGAACTCGGAGTCGTCCAGCCCGTATTGCGGCACGATCACGGAAGCGACGTCGCCGCCCTTCAGGGCATCGGCGAGCACTTTCACGCGTTCCGCCGCATCGGGCATGTCGGGCGCAATCAGCACCAGGCGGCAACGTTCTGTTGTCATGTTCGGACATCCATTTCCGGCTGCATCCGCCAGGGTGGCGAAACCAGCGCTCGATTTCATTTGGGAAAACCGATAGACGGAGACTGCAAAAGGATCAACCGCCACCCATGCTTCCCGATCTAGACTTCTACCTTATCGCCATCCCGGCAGTTCTGCTCGTTGGGCTCAGCAAGGGCGGCATGGGGGAAGCGCTCTCGCTGATGGGCGTACCGATCCTGTCGATGGCAGTATCACCCGTCCAGGCGGCTGCCCTCCTTCTCCCGATCCTGATCGCGATGGATATCGTCTCCTTGTGGATGTGGCGCAAGCACGGCGATCGCACCACGCTCTTCATGCTGTTGCCGGGTGCCATTGCCGGCATCCTCATCGGCTGGGCGACCTCAGCCTACGTTTCGCGTGATCTCCTTCGCCTGATCATCGGCCTGCTCACCGTGCTCTTCGTGCTCCGATACGTCTACAATGTCTGGCGCATGCGCCTCGGCATCACCATCGCGCCGAAGAAGCAGCGGATCGGGCCGGCGGCGCTCTGGGGTTCCTTTGCCGGTTACGGCAGCTTCGTGGCGCACGCCGGCGGCCCACCCTTCCAGATCTACGCGCTGCCGCTGCAGCTCGCCCCCCGCGATTACACCGGCACCATCGTGCGCTTCTTCGCGATCCTGAATGCAGTGAAGCTCATCCCCTATTTCGCCTTGGGGCAACTGGACCTGAGCAACCTGAAAATCTCGGCGACGCTCTTTCCGCTCGCCATCGTCGCGACCGTGTGCGGGGCCTGGATCGTTCGCCGCATGAAGCCGCAGATCTTCTATCCCTTCATGTATACCATGGCCTTCGTCGCGGGCTCGAAGCTGCTCTGGGACGGTATCGGCAGCTTGGCAGCGGGCGGCTGAGCCGCGACCCAAGTATTACGGAAATATTGCAAAGCAAAATTAGCATATCGCATCGCACAAATTTCTTGCTGCTTCGCAAGATTTCGCCTAACGTCCGCCCATGACGATCGCGGACCCTTTCGATGCCATTGCGGACCCGAACCGGCGCCACCTGCTGGAGGAACTGCGACGCGCACCGAAAACCGTAAACGAACTGGCGCAGGGCCTGCCGATCAGCCGCCCGGCCGTATCGCAGCACCTGAAGGCCTTGCTGGATTGCAATCTGGTCTCGGTTTCGGCGAGCGGCACCCGGCGGATCTATGCGATCAACCGGCCGGGTTTCGACCGTCTCAATCTATGGCTCGACCAGTTCTGGTCCTGAGCCCGGCAGCCCGCCTACAGCGCCGCGCGTCTCATCAGACGCGCAAAGGTCGCTGTAGCTCCTTGAATTGCTGCATGTTTCCTTTAATCGGTTACGATTGAAGGAAACATGCAGCAGGCGACGCCCGAAAGAAACAGACCGGGCGTCGAGCCCGGTCCAGCATTCCGTATCTTCCGTCGTGGGGGATGGTTCTAAACCTTGTTGCGCCTACTCAGAGGGGAGATGGCGCCTCCCGATAGTCCTGGGAAATACCGTTGATAATCAGTGAGTCGAGGAACGAAGCCTTTCGATTTCGTCCTTGATGCGCAGCTTCCTCCGCTTGATGTCATTGATCAGCTCGTCTTCCACCGACGGCTGATTCAATGCTGCATGAAGCTCCTGTTCCAGGGCGCCATGTTTTTTCTCAAGCGTTGCAAGATGAGCCTCAACAGTCATTTGGCAGTCCCTTCCTTTTGCTTGCATCCGGCATGCAAATGCCGGATGTTCCATGGTTGTAACCTTACTACTGTGCCACGCCATTTTTCATTTGTCGAAGGCGAAATGATGACGACGGATAACTTCCCGTTACCGCCCAAGATGTGATAGAGCGGCGCATGAAATTCCGGTTCGAGGAGGACTTCGCAACCGGGCTGATGGGGATCGCTTTGCATGCCGGACCAGGACCAGGCCGAACTCAGACTGACCGCCGCGCGGCTGAGGCAGGAACATGAAGATTACGACGCTGCCATCAATGCCATGATCGAAACCGGCTGCGATGCGCTGCGGATCCAGCGCATGAAGAAGAAGAAGCTGGCGATCAAGGACAAGATCAGCAAGATCGAAGACCAGATCATCCCCGATATCATCGCCTGAACGCGGAACAGGATAGACGTGATCGACACCACGACCCCACCCGTCGCCATCATCATGGGAAGCCAGTCGGACTGGGAGACGATGAAGAACGCCGCCGACACGCTCGACGCGCTCGACATTGCCTATGAGGCGCGCATCGTCTCCGCCCATCGCACGCCCGATCGGCTCGTCAACTTCGCCAAGGGCGCCCGCGACGAGGGCTTCAAGGTGATCATCGCCGGCGCCGGCGGTGCGGCGCATCTGCCGGGCATGTGCGCCTCGATGACGCCGCTGCCGGTCTTCGGCGTACCGGTGCAGTCGAAGGCGCTTTCCGGCCAGGACAGCCTGCTCTCGATCGTCCAGATGCCCGCCGGCATCCCCGTCGGGACGCTGGCGATCGGCCGGGCCGGTGCCGTCAATGCCGCGCTGCTTGCCGCAGCGGTGCTTGCACTCAGCGACGACGATCTCGCCGACAGGCTCGACGACTGGCGCGAACAGCAGACGATTTCGGTCGCCGAATACCCGGTGGACGAGGCATGACCACCATCGGCATTATTGGCGGCGGCCAGCTCGGCCGCATGCTGGCGATGGCAGCAGCCCGACTGAACTTCCGCACCGTCATCCTCGAGCCGCAGGTCGACTGTCCGGCCGCACAGGTCGCCAACGAGCAGATCGTTGGCGCCTATGACGACGAGACGGCGCTCAGCCAGCTCGCTGCCGTCAGCGACATCATCACCTACGAATTCGAGAATGTGCCGGTCGCTTCCGCCGAACGGCTCGCCGCGAAACGTCCTATCTTCCCGCCGCCGAAAGCGCTGGAAGTCGCGCAGGACCGCCTCGTCGAAAAGCGCTTCATCAATGACTGCGGCATTGCAACGGCGCGCTTTCACGCCGTCGACAGCCAGGCCGACCTCGAAGCGGCCCTTGCCGATTTCGGCGGGACTGGCGTGCTCAAGACCCGCCGCCTTGGTTACGATGGCAAGGGACAGCGCGTCTTCCGCTCCGCCGAGGACAGCCCGGCCGGCGCTTTCGCGGCACTCGGCGGCGTGCCGCTGATCCTTGAAAGCTTCGTGCCTTTCGAGCGCGAGATCTCGATCATCGCCGCCCGCTCGACCGACGGTACGGTCGCCTGCTTCGATCCGGCCGAAAACGTGCATCGCAACGGCATCCTCCACACCTCGACGGTGCCGGCGGCCGTTGGCGCGGAGACGGCGGATGCGGCCCGCAAGGCCGCCAAGGCGATCCTCGATGCACTCGGCTATGTCGGCGTCATCGGCGTCGAATTCTTCGTCCTGGCCGACGGTAGTCTAATCGCCAACGAGATGGCGCCGCGCGTGCACAATTCCGGCCATTGGACGGAGGCGGCTTGCGTCGTCTCGCAATTCGAGCAGCATATCCGCGCCGTCGCGGGATTGCCGCTCGGCAATCCGCGCCGGCATTCCGACTGCGTCATGCAGAATCTGATCGGCGACGACCTCAACGATGTCCCGACATGGCTTGCCGAAGACGATGTGCTGGTGCACCTCTACGGCAAGACCGAGGCGCGCGCCGGCCGCAAAATGGGCCATGTCACACGGCTCGTTCGCGGCTGAAAGCCACAGAAATGCGGAGCAAGACGCCAAAATGGGGCGTCTTGTAGTTGACACGTCAGGGGTGACACGGTATTTGCCATCCCACCTTAAAGGAGCGCGCTGAACGGCGCGCTTTTGATTGTTAGAGATACCGGGCGAATTTTCGTTCCCCGAAACCTGCGGATCAGGAAAATGAAGATCAAGAATTCGCTCAAGTCGCTGAAGACCCGTCACCGCGAAAACCGTCTGGTTCGTCGCAAGGGCCGCATCTACATCATCAACAAGTCGAACCCGCGCTTCAAGGCTCGTCAGGGCTGATCCCAGCAGGGTGGTGGGCATCGCGTCGCCGATGTCCCAAAATTGATTATGAAGTTGTTCCATGGCGAGCTAACATGCTCGCCATGCGAGTTTTTGTACCCCTGATTCTGGCTTTCTCCGCCCTGCTCGCCACCTCTACAGGAGCTGGCAGTTTGTCCTTCGCGGCGGAAGCGGCGGCCCAGACGGAATCCGCCAGCCTCACCACACCCAAGCAACGACTGGATGCCCTGTTCGTGGACCTCAAGAAGGAACGCGACGCCGACAAGGCGCGTGAGCTCGCCAACCAGATCCGCTTGGAATGGCAGGATTCCGGCAGCGCCACCGTCAATCTCCTGATGCAGTGGGCCGACAAGGCTATCACCGACAACAAGCAGGCGGCCGCGCTCGACATCCTCGACCAGGTCATCACGCTTGCGCCCAACTATGTCGAAGGCTGGAACCGCCGCGCGACCTTGCATTACGCGATGGGCAATTACCGAAAATCCATGTCGGACATCAACCGCGTGCTGGCAATCGAACCTCGCCATTTCGGCGCGCTTGCCGGCATGGCGGCGATTCTCGGCGCCTCCGGCAAGGACGAGCTCGCCATGCGAGCCTGGGAGCAGTTCCTGGACATCTATCCCGCCGATCGCAAGGCGCAGGAGCAACTGGGCGAACTCGCCGAGAAGCTCGCCGGCAGCAAGACCTGAGCGGCCGCGTTACAGCCGATTGCAGCGCCGGCAAATATCCCTCCCCGCCGATGAAAGCGCTCTCCTCGAGTGGCGGCGGCCGCTCGACGTTTCCTTGAGCCGATCGGGCTGGAGGGCATCAGGCCCCCGGGCGGCGATCTCCCTGCTGTCGCCGCGCAATGGACCTGCGACCACCCGAACCTGTTCCTGACCCGCACCTTGAATGCCCAAGGCGTCGACGCCGGCCGGTCTCATATCCGCCGCGGAACGCGCCTTCCAAGCCTGACAGCGGCCTTTCGGTTTCTTCCAGGGAAGGCTGGCAAAGCCACGCCCGGATCGAGCGCGGTTGATTTCATCGTTGACATCACCGCCGATCAGTTCGGCGCTGCTCCGCTCCTCGTTGTCCCCCGCACGGACACCCGTTACAAGAAGGCGATCGCAATGCCCCGTACTTGCCTGTCAACGCGAATCGCTGACGCAGGTGCGGTGAATGACAATCGACGCCGGAAGACAGATAGAGACAATGTTTCCAGCCACTCTCCTGCTCATAGGACTAACGCTCGTCGGCATCGCCTATAGCCGCTGGCACGCACGCGCCTTCGCACGGCGGTTTCCCAACGTCGGCGAGCTGATCGACATCGGCGGCTATCGCATGAATAGTGTGCACCTGCCGGCCGCAGGGAAAGCCGATCTCTTGCCTGTCGTCTTCATCCATGGCGCCAGCGGCAATCTGCTCGATCAGCTGCACGCCTTCGCCCCGGCCCTTGATGGCCGCGCCGAGATGCTGTTCGTCGATCGTCCGGGCCACGGCTATTCCGAGCGGGGCGGAGCGGAAAACGACCGTCCGGACGGCCAGGCGGCGGCAATCGCCAAGCTGATGGACAAGCGCGGCATCCGTCGCGCCGTCATCGTCGGCCATTCCTTCGGCGGCGCCATCGCCGCGAGCTTCGCCCTGCATCATCCGGAACGGACTGCCGGTCTCGTCCTGCTGGCGCCAGCGACGCATCCCTGGCCTGGCGGCATCGACTGGTACTACCGCCTCACCGCACTGCCCTTCATCGGCTGGCTGTTCGCCCATACGCTGGTGACGCCGCTGGGGCAGCGGCGCATCGAAGGCGGCACGCGGTCGATCTTTTCACCCAATCCGCGGCCCGATGATTACGTCGACAAGACCGGCCCGCATCTGGTGCTGCGTCCCGCGACCTTCCGCAACAATGCGCGCGACGTGGCCAATCTGCATGCCTATCTGACCGCGACCGTTCCCCGCTACCGTGAAATCGACGCACCGACCGTCATCATCACCGGCGACAGCGACGGCGTCGTGCTGGCGGACATTCACTCTCGTGGACTGGCGCGCGATATCCCCGGCGCGGAGCTGCTGTGGATCGGCAATCTCGGTCACAAGCCCGACTACGTGGTCACCGACGTCGTCGTCGCCGCGCTCGAAAAGATGGCGGGCAAGCCGACCGACCTCGAGGAAATAAAAAGGCGGGCCGAAGCCCGCCTGACCAGGTCGTCGGAAGCCGTCAGCCAAAGCTGACCGCTTCGCAAAGCGGCGTCAGACGCCGCTCAAACCGTCCGAGCCGATATAGGCGATGCGCAGCATGTTGGTGGCGCCAGGGGTGCCCAAGGGCACGCCGGCAGAGATGATAATGCGCTCGCCGGGCTTGCCGAAGCCTTCGGTCGCAACGATGCGGCAGGCGCGGTTGACCATATCGTCGAGGTCGATCGCATCCTCGGTCACGACGCAGTGCAGCCCCCAGACGACCGAGAGGCGGCGTGCGGTCTGGACGATCGGAGAGAGGGCAATGATCGGAACCTGCGGCCGTTCGCGGGCGGCGCGAAGGCCGGTGGTGCCGGACGAGGTGTAGCAGACGATCGCGGAGAGACGGAGCGTCTCGGCGATCTGGTGGGCGGCGAGCGAAATCGCGTCGGCACCGGTTGCCTCCGGCGGCGTGCGCTGCGCGTAGATGATGCTGGAATAATGCGGGTCGCGCTCGACGTTGCTGGCGATCGACGCCATGGTCGAAACGGCTTCCACCGGATACTCGCCCGAGGCCGATTCGGCCGACAGCATGACGGCATCCGCACCTTCGAAGACGGCAGTCGCGACGTCGGAGACTTCCGCGCGCGTCGGAACCGGTGCGGAGATCATCGATTCCAGCATCTGCGTGGCAACGACCACCGGCTTGCCGGCACGGCGACAGGCGCGCGTCAGCTGCTTCTGCAGGCCCGGCACCGATTCCAGCGGCATTTCGACGCCGAGGTCGCCGCGCGCCACCATCAGCGCGTCCGAAAGCTCGATGATCTCATCGATCCGGTCGAGCGCCTGCGGCTTCTCGATCTTCGACATCAGGCCGACGCGGCCGCGGGCGATCTTGCGGACCTCGGCCAGGTCTTCCGGCCGCTGCACGAAGGAGAGCGCTACCCAGTCGATCTCGCCGGTTGCGAGAACCGCGTCGAGGTCGGCGCGGTCCTTGTCGGTCAGGACGCCGACGGCGAGCAGCGTATCCGGCAGGCTGACGCCCTTGCGATCGGAGATCTTCGTACCGGCGACGACGGTCGCAACGATGCTCTTGCCGTCGGTCTTCTCGGCCCTGAGATGCAGCTTGCCGTCATCGATCAGCAGGCGATGGCCGGGCTTGACCGCCTCGAGGATTTCCGGGTGCGGCAGGAAGACACGGGTGTTGTCGCCGGGCACATCCTTGTCGTCGAGCGTGAAGGTCTGGCCGACCTTCAGGTCCACCTTGCCTTCCGCGAACTTGCCGACACGCAGCTTCGGGCCCTGAAGGTCGGCAAGGATGCCGATCGGCCGGCCGCAGCGGCTTTCCACCGTGCGGATGCGCTGCACCAGCGTGCGCATCACGTCATGGCTCGCATGGCTCATGTTGATACGGAACAGATCAGCCCCGGCCTCGTGCAGCTTCTGGATCATCTGCTCGTCGGAAGACGCCGGTCCGAGCGTGGCGAGGATTTTGACTTTTCTGTTCCGCTTCATCAATTCTGGCTTTCCTGCGTGCCGGGCGTTTCGGAGAGCTGAACCATCCAGCTCCCTTGCCGCCCCGTGTCGTATTCCTTGAACCCCATGCGCTGGAAGCCGCGGGCAAAGCAGTCCTGGACGCCCGTGATCTTGAACTCGTTCTCGGCGACGCACATGTTGACGTCACCGGTCCAGCGGCCGCCGCGGGCCGCATCTTCCGCGTAGAGATAATAGTATCGTGACTGAAGCTCGCCCTCGATCAGGGTCGCACAGGTGGTGGCCGGAACCTGCCACCAGCCCTCCGTTACCCAGCCTTCCTTGGCCCGGTAACCGATCGCCACGCCGACGAGGTTTTGCGTGCCGTTGCAGACGCGAAAATCGGCGCGTGCTTCGTCGGCAAAGAGAAATGAGCTTGAGGTTGCCAGGAAAAACAGGAGGATGCCTCCCAGTGTCGTCAGCCCCGGCTTCGCTTTGGAAAAAGGATATCTGGACACGGCTTCCGATGGAACTCCGTTTTGATTTGCGTGGCACTTTCTTGCGACGGCCAGCCCCGAAAGTCAACGTAACTCTAATCGATTACAATCGGCAAATTGCTTTCAAATTACGCTAAACAGTTGCGGGTTTCTTGCGATTGACGCGCGCGCGTGCAATCAGCGAGGACGAGGCGAGACAAACAGACTGGACGGGCATGCAACACTATTCTCCCTATGAGATTATCGAAGCCGAGCCCAAAACCGGGCTCATTCTGCTGGCCGATCACGCGATGAACCGGCTGCCGGCGGAGTACGGCAGCCTCGGCCTGCCGGCCTCGGCATTCGAGCGGCATATCGCCTATGACATCGGCGTCGAAGCGCTGGTGCGGCAGCTCTCGCGAATGCTCGATGCGCCGGCAGTGCTCGGCTGCTTCTCCCGCCTGCTGATCGATCCCAACCGCGGCGAGGACGACCCGACGCTGGTCATGAAGATCTCCGACGGCGCGATCGTCCCCGGTAACCACCCGATCAGCGAAGAGGAATGGGAAAACCGGCTGAACCGGTTCCACCGCCCCTACCACCGCGCCGTTTCCGAGACGATCGGCCGAAGCGCCGAGGCGCATGGCGCGGCACCGCTCGTCATTTCCATCCATTCCTTCACACCGGCCTGGAAGGGCGTGGCCCGTCCCTGGCACGCTGCCGTCCTATGGGATAACGATCCGCGCGCCGTTCTGCCGCTCATCGAGAAACTCGAGGCATCCGGCGATATCGTCGTCGGCAACAACGAGCCCTATGACGGCGCGCTGCGCGGCGATACCATGTATCGCCATTGCATGACGCCCGGCATTCCCCACGCCCTGATCGAGGTGCGCCAGGACCTGATCGCCGACGAAGCGGGCGTTGCTGCCTGGGCCGAGCGGCTGGCACCGATCCTTGCGGGTCTCAACGCCATGCCCGAGTTGCATCGCTACGAGCGCCACGCCTCGCGCACCGGCGACTACGGCATGGTTGCTTGAATCGAGATCGATCTGAGGACAAATCATGCAGCGCTTCAAAGTGCTGCCGCAACCAAAGCGCGCTTTAAAAGATGCGCGGCGCTGTAGTAGAGCATTTCCGCTAAAGGTGCGTCGCGGTGTTGCGTCCGGAGATGCGTGGTAACTGAAGAGGATCGACGTCCATGACCGAACTGACCCCGGATCAGCAGATCGCCTTCGAGGCCGCCGCCTTTCGCCGCCTCGTCGCCCATCTGCGCGAGCGCTCCGATGTCCAGAACATCGATCTGATGAACCTCGCCGGCTTCTGCCGCAATTGTCTTTCCAACTGGTACCGCGAAGCCGCCGAGCAGGCGGGCGTTCCTCTCGCCAAGGAGGAGTCGCGCGAGATCATTTACGGCATGCCCTATGAGGAATGGCGCGAGCGCCACCAAAGGGAAGCAACCGCCGAGCAGAAGGCAGCCTTCGAGATCAACCGCCCGAAGGAATAAAGGCGTTTCGCCGGCGCCTGCCGCGGAAATGACCGCGTTGTTGCGCATTGACCCTTGACCTTGGCGGCTGTTCGCGGCACGTCACGGCACCCAAGAAATTCAATTCCCCGTATCAAGGAGAAGACCATGTCGGATGCTCACGGCGTCGCACGCGATCAGCTTCGTGCTTTCATCGAGCGGATCGAACGCCTGGAAGAAGAAAAGAAGACCATCGCCGACGACATTAAGGACGTCTACGGCGAAGCCAAGTCCATGGGCTTCGACACCAAGATCCTGCGCAAGGTCATCTCGATCCGCAAGCAGGATCACGACGAGCGCATGGAACAGGAAGCGATCCTTGACACCTACCTCCAGGCGCTCGGCATGGTGCCGGCAGCCGACGAAGAATAAGCACGCCTAAAAGGCCGCCGACCGGCGGCCTTCGCCTGGGACGCGAACTCCGGAACAAACTGCACTTCGACTACGTCCGAAAGCGGCAGTATCGAAAGCACGGTACAGAATCAAGAAGCCCGCCGGACTGACCAGACCGGCGGGCTTTTCGTGTCTGCTGTTTGGCTCGAAGCTCAGTTGGTGCTGAACTTCTTCACTTCCATGAAGTTGACGGCAGTGCCGCTGAAGCGGGCCGTATCGACCGTCGTGCCGGCGCTGCTCGAGAAGCCGGCGGCATAGACCGTGGTCGGCGCGGTGCGAAGCGACTTGCTGACGAAGCGCGGTGCCTTGACCGGCTTGGAAAGCGTCGCCACACGGCCGGTCGTCAGTGCCCATTCGGAGATGATCTTCTGGGTCAGCTTCGGCTCGGTGCGGACCGACGAGCGGGTCGCGGCATCGGCGTCGTTCTTCTTCGGTCGACCACCCTTTGCCGGCGCTTCCGCCTGGGTGTCGAAGGCATTGTCGAAGACGGCCGCGCGGGCATTCGTGGTCGGCGGCGGCGCATAGGCCGCCATTTCGATCGGCTGTTGCGATACAGGTTCGCGCTGGGCCGGCGTCGGAGCGGCAAGCGCCACGCGGGTCGCAACTTCGGCGGCAACCTCACGCGGGGGCTCTGCCGACGCAACGACCGGCCGCTCCGCGAAGGAAGGCACCACGACCTGGGCATCGGCAACGGCGGCAAGGGCTACGTCACCCGCGGGCCGCATCGCCGGAACCGGCACGAAGCCAAGCGCCTGCACGTCCGCGGAAGGGTCGGCAGAGGCGACGAGCGTGTTCATGTCGCGACGGTCGAGCATCTGCGGTACCGGCACCTTCATCGAGCCGAGATCGGCAAATTCGCTTGGCATTTCCGAAGTCTGCGGCAGGGCAGCCGCAAGTGCGTCCTGGGCTGCGTTCTTCTGCGGCGCCACGAGCGCAACGGCTACGCCGCCATCGGCAGGTGCATCCTTGAAGGCAGGACGGACAGCCGGGACCGGGGCATTGATGTTCTGTTCAGCGGCAACCGTCGGTTCGGCAGCGACCGTCGGCTCGGCGGCAACGGAGCCCGCGACACCCGGCAGGGCTTCCTGGGCAGCAGGAGCGGAAGCCGTCTGGATCTTGGCAGGCGCAGCGCCGCCTTCGTCGTCGGCACCCGGACCAGCCGCGATCGCCGCGGGTTCTTCATCCTCGTCACCACCGCCGCCGAAGAGCATGGCGAACAGGTTGCCGCGACGCTTGCCGCTTGCGCTGTCGCCAGGGCCTGTCGCGCCGCCGCCGGCGACCTCGATCGCCGAAGCACCAACGCGGCGCTTGTAGTCGGCAACCGCCTGCTCATAGCCGGGCAAGGGCTTGCCGTCGGAAGGCAGATGCATCGTCTTGCCGTCGGGGAAGAGACGCGCCAGTTCGGCGCGCGACATGCGCGGCCAGGCGCGGACGCCGCCGACGTCCATGTGAACGAAAGGCGAGCCGGACGTCGGATAATAGCCGACGCCGCCCACCTGGAATTTCATGCCGATTTCACGAAGGGTCTTCAGCTTCACGTCGGGAAGATAGAAGTCCATCGCCTTGCCGAGCATGTGCTGGCTCTTCTTGGCGACGCCCTTCGAGCGCGAACGCAGCATGCCGTTGGTTGCCGGCGAACGATAGGCCGAGACGACATGGATATAATCGCGCGAACCGCTCTTCTGGTAGACTTCCCAGACGAGGTCGAGCAGGCGCGGATCCATCTTGGTCGGTTCGTTGCGACGCCAGTCGCGGAGGAATCGGTTGATCTCCTGCAGGCCCTTGGAGTCGTAGCGGCCATTGCGCTTGAAGGTGATCTGCGCCTTTTCCTGGGTATGAATGAAATAGAGTTTCAGTGTCCGGGTCTGGCCCGCGGCCTCCACTGGAGGCGCGAAGCCTGGCGTCACGAGGGAAGCCGCGATAGCAACGGATGTAAGAACCTGCGGCACCTTACGGGTAAAGGCCGCGCAGACTCTCGCTAAGGAGCCGAGCGGCTTCTTAAAACCGAACAAATTTGGCATTCAATCCCCGTCCGACGGACAACCGTGCTTCGCTGTCTCAGATGACTGTCAAATAAGGTGACAGCATGGCAAATATGCCACAGTCGTCACCGCCCCTTATAATATAGTGAACAGTTCACTAACAAGGTCTAAACGGCGGTGACTGAATAACACGGCTAATGAATCGTGAATGCGCCGGTTTTAAGCCGCCTCCCTCAATGGATTCTCGGGATCGATGCCATAATCCTTCAGCTTGCGGTAGAGCGTCGACCGGCCGATGCCGAGCTTGCGAGCCACCTGGCTCATCTGTCCGCGGTAGAATTTCAGCGCAAAACGAATCAGTTCCTCTTCCACCTCGGCAAGCTTGCGGACGTCCCCGCCCTCGTCGACGCTGGCGATCGCGTTCTCCATGCGCGGGTCGTGCCCGGCATCGCCCTCCATCGATTTCGCCGCACTCGCGAAATCGGGATAGACGTTCGGCACCTGCTCCGACGGCGCGGCTGTCCGTTCCGGACCGGCTTCGCCCCAGGAAAAACCAGAGCGGTCGGAGACGACGTAACCCGGGATCTGGGTGGCGATCTGCGGGAAGTCCTTCACCGTCAGCTCATTGCCTTCGGCAAGCACCACGGCCCGGAAGATCGCGTTCTCGAGCTGTCGGATGTTGCCCGGCCAATCATAGGCGGTCAGCAGCGCCAGGGCGCCGCTCGATATGGTGAGCGGTGCGTGCAGCCGCTGCTCCGCCGCGAAACGCTCGACGAAGGAGCGCACCAGGACCGGAATGTCTTCCTTGCGTCGGCGAAGCGCCGGAATGGTGATCGGGAAGACGTTGAGGCGATAATAGAGATCCTCGCGGAACCGCCCCTCGCGCACTTCGTTGATCAGGTCCTTGTTGGTGGCGGAGATCAGCCGGACATTGACCTTCTGCGGATGGCGTGCGCCGATCGTCTCGATCTCGCCCTGTTGCACGGCACGCAGGAGCTTGACCTGGACTTCGAGCGGCAGGTCGCCGATCTCGTCGAGGAACAGCGTGCCGCCGTCGGCATCGACGAACTTGCCGCTGTGTTTTTCCGTCGCGCCGGTAAAGGCGCCCTTCTCATGGCCGAAGAGAATGCTCTCGACCAGATTGTGCGGGATCGCGCCGCAGTTGACGGTGACGAAGGGCTTGCCGACCCGGTCGCTCGCAGACTGGATCGCACGGGCCACCATTTCCTTGCCGACGCCGGACTCGCCTTCGAGCACGATCGGTATGTTGGACTGGGCGGCGCGGCGCGCGAGGTCGATCACCCGGATCATTGCCGGGCTCGCCGAAACGATGTCCTCGAAGCCGACGGCACCGCCGCGCGGGCGGCGCGAGGTTTTGACCTTGCCGTCGCGGCTTGCCATCTTCAGTGCGTTGCCGATCGCAACCGACAGCCGCTCCGGGGAGACGGGCTTCACGAGGAAGTCGAAGGCACCCGCCTGCATCGCATGAACGACCGTTTCGATGCCGCCCTGGCCGGTCTGCACGATGACGGGCGTATCGACGCCGCGCTCGGCGAGCGCTTCGAGGAAGCCGTGCCCGTTCATTTCCGGCATCAGCAGATCGAGCAGGATGACATTGATCATGCCGCCCTTGCGCTCCAGGAGTTCCAGGCCGCTGCGGCCGTTGTCGGCGAGATGCGCCACATGGCCGAGACGCTCGATCATGTTCGTCAGCAACCGGCGCTGCACCGGATCGTCATCAATGACCAGAATATGTGATGTCACGGAAGCCTCCTGCTCTGGACACGCGGTACTTTTGGCCAACCTCATGTGCCAAATCACGTCAGGCATCTGTGCCATAAAGGGCTGAACATCATGTTTTGAGAAATGCTTGCATTTTATCCATTGCCGGCGATAGCAATGGGGCCCATATCGCTTGCCTTCTTCCTGTCACGAACGAGAGAAATCCGACGATGACCTTCCGCCTCCTCGCCCCCGAGCAATCCGTTGTCCGTGCCGCCGCCGGCCAGTCCCATGGCGCTGCCGCGGATCTCGGCGACCTGCCCTCCTGGCGGCTCGAAGATCTCTATCCGTCCGCCGCATCGGATGCCTTTCGCAACGACCTGAAGAAGGCAGAGGCCGACGCGATCGCTTTCGAGACCAAGTGGAAGGGCAAGCTGGCCGAAGCCGCGACGAGGAACGGTGACGAGGGCGTCGGCACCGCCGTCCGGGAGTTCGAAGCGCTTGAAGACGTCATGGGCCGCATCGCCTCCTTTGCCGGCCTCACCTATTTCTCGGACACGTCCAAGCCTGAGAACGGCAAGCTTTACGGCGACGTGCAGTCGAAGCTTACCGACATGTCGGCGCATCTGCTGTTCTTCTCGCTGGAACTCAATCGCATTGATGACGCGATCCTGGATAAGGCGCTCGAGAACGATGCGCTGGCCGCGCACTACAAGCCGTGGCTGACCGACCTGCGCAAGGACAAGCCCTACCAGCTCGACGACAAGCTGGAGCAGCTCTTCCTCGAAAAATCGATGACGGGCGCTGCCGCCTTCAACCGTCTGTTCGACGAGACGATGGCAAGCCTCACCTTCAACGTCGATGGCGAGGCACTGCCGCTCGAAGTCGCGCTAAACCTGTTGCAGGATCCGGCGACCGAGGTCCGCAAGAAGGCGGCGATGGCGCTTGCCGAAACCTTCAAGAGCAATATCCGCACCTTCACACTGATCACCAACACACTCGCCAAGGACAAGGAAATCTCCGACCGCTGGCGTGGCTTTCAGGACATCGCCGACAGCCGCCATCTCGCCAACCGCGTCGAGCGCGAGGTTGTCGATGCGCTGGCCGAAGCCGTCAAATCCGCCTATCCGCGCCTGTCGCATCGCTACTACGCCATGAAGGCAAAGTGGCTCGGCATGCAGGAGATGGATTTCTGGGATCGCAATGCGCCGTTGCCGGAAACGCCGAACGCGTTGATTTCCTGGAACGAGGCCAAAGACACGGTGCTTTCGGCATACAATGCCTTCGCTCCGGAAATGGCCGCGATCGCCCGACGCTTCTTCGACGAGAGCTGGATCGACGCGCCGGTGCGCCCGGGCAAGGCACCAGGCGCCTTCGCCCATCCGACGGTACCGTCTGCGCACCCCTACGTGCTCGTCAATTACATGGGCAAGCCGCGCGACGTGATGACGCTTGCGCACGAACTCGGCCACGGCGTGCACCAGGTGCTGGCGGGCGGACAGGGCGCGCTGATGGCCTCGACGCCGCTGACCCTTGCCGAAACCGCTTCCGTCTTCGGCGAGATGCTGACCTTCCGCGCCCTCCTCGACCGGACGAAGGACAAGCGCGAGCGCAAGGCCATGCTGTCGCAGAAGGTCGAGGACATGATCAACACGGTCGTGCGCCAGATCGCCTTCTACGAGTTCGAGCGCAAGGTCCACACCGCCCGCAAGGAAGGCGAACTGACGGCCGATGATATCGGCAAGCTGTGGCTGTCGGTGCAGAGCGAGAGCCTTGGCCCGGCAATCCGGATTTCCGAGGGCTACGAGACCTATTGGGCCTATATCCCGCACTTCATCCACTCGCCTTTCTACGTCTACGCCTATGCCTTCGGCGACTGCCTGGTGAACTCGCTCTACGCCGTCTACCAGAGCGCCGAAAAAGGCTTCCAGGAGAAGTATTTCGAACTGTTGAAGGCCGGCGGCACCAAGCACCATTCCGAGTTGCTCGCACCCTTCGGCCTCGATGCCACCGATCCGTCGTTCTGGGCACAGGGACTGTCGATGATCGAAGGGCTCATCGACGAACTCGAGGCGCTTGATAAGGCCTGATCCCGGGCAGAGGTCCGGATCACGGCGCGATCGACACGACGACTTATGAACGATACCGCACCCTATGTGCTGTTCCGGGACGACAGCGAAAACCGCACGACGGTTTTCGCTGAGCCCCTGCGCGTCGTCACGGCGCACACGAAAACCGAATTCGCCCGTGGCCTTGCCGAGCTCGAACGCGCCCACAAGGCGGGCAAGTGGATCGCCGGCTTCATGTCCTATGAGGCCGGTCACCTCTTCGAGGAGAAGCTCGCGGGTTTCGCCGAGGAGGGCCGCGAAACGCCGCTGATGTCCTTCGGCATCTTCGATGCGCCCGCCGAAGACCACCCGCTCGCCGAGCCTCAGAGGCGGACCGAGAACGAACCCTTCGTCACCGAGCCGCGCGCCGGCTGGAACTTCGACACCTACCGCGATCGCTTCGATCGCCTGCACCAGCACTTGCGGCAGGGTGATTGCTATCAGGCCAATCTGACGATGCCGATCCGCGCCCGCTGGTCCGGCGATCCGCGTGCCGCCTTCTGGTCGCTGATCGATCGCCAGCCGGTGAAATACGGGGCGCTCGTCGCGCTTGACGGGCCGATCCTGCTGTCGCGATCGCCGGAGCTCTTCTTCCGCGTCGATGCGGACGGCTGGATCGAGACACATCCGATGAAGGGTACGGCCAGGCGCGGCGCATCGGCGGCCGAAGACGCCGAGATCATCGCGGCCATGCGCGCCGACGAGAAGACCCAGGCCGAAAACCGGATGATCGTCGATCTTCTGCGCAACGACATCTCGCGGATCACCGAAGTCGGCACACTCAGCGTCCCCAAGCTGTTCGAGATCGAGACCTACCCGACGGTGCACCAGATGGTGAGCCATGTCCGGGCGAAGCTCTTGCCCGAAATCGGCCTCGAGGACATCTTCGCCGCCCTTTTCCCCTGCGGTTCCATCACCGGCGCGCCGAAGATGCGGGCCATGGAGATCCTGCACGATCTGGAAGACGGACCGCGCGACGCCTATTGCGGCGCCATCGGCTTCATCGCCCCAAATGGGGTCATGCGCTTCAGCGTCGCAATCCGCACCATTTCGCTTTTCCCCAATGGCGAGGCCGTCTTCAATGTCGGCGGCGGCATCGTCTTCGACAGTAACGCACAATCCGAATATGACGAATGCCTGCTGAAGGCCCGCTTCGCCATCGGCGACGATAATATCGCGCTCGGCGACGACAAGATCGCGCTTGGCGACGATGAAATCGCGCTTGGCGATGACGGGATCGCGCGATGACGGACTTTTCGCTGATCGAAACGCTGCGCCACGAGCCCGAAAACGGCTTCGTCCGCTTGCGCCTGCATCTGGCGCGGCTGAAACGATCGGCGCGGCGTCTCGGTATTCCTGGCGCGGAAGGCGCAGAAGCGGCCTTGCTGGCGGCGGTGGAGAGCGGCGACGACAGGGCCGCACGCCGCGTACGGCTCGAACTTTTCCCGGACGGACGTATCGAGGTGAAGACCGCGCCGTTCGTGCCGCTATCGGAAGACACGATCTGGCAGGTGCGGATTGCCGCCACGCAGCTCAATTCCCGCGATCCGCTGCTGCGCTACAAGACCAGCCGCCGGGCGGTTTACGACGCTGCCCGCGGCGAGTTTGCTGTGAGTGAGGCGGATGAGGTTCTTCTTCTCAACGAGAAAGGCGAGGTTTGCGAGGGCACGATCACCTCGGTCTTCCTCGACGACGGCAGCGGCATCCTGAAGACGCCGCCGATCGCCTGTGGCCTGCTCGCAGGCGTCCTGCGCACCGAGCTGATCTGCGGGCGCCGGGCGCGAGCCGCACGGCTTTCGCCCACCGATCTCATCGGTGGGACGCTCTATGTCGGCAATTCTCTACGCGGTCTGATCCGGGTGCGACTCCTGGTCTGAACCGGGAAGCGTGTAGCGTCTGACGCGGTCGCGGCCGTCGCGCTTGGCGAGGTAAAGCGCCTGGTCGGCGCGCGCATAGAGGTCGCTCACCGAATCGCCATCGCGATACTCCGCCAGCCCGACAGAACAGGTGTAGAAGAACTCCGGAATGTTCTCGAGCGGCCGCGAGCTCCTGACCTTTTCGAGCAGGCGGTCGAGAATGCGATTGCCTTCGCTGATGGTGGTATCGGGCAGGATGAGCATGAATTCCTCACCTCCGATGCGACCGAAGCAATCCGAGCGGCGCACGAATTCCTGCATCTGGCGCGCGAAGTCGAGCAGCACCTCGTCGCCGCGCTGGTGCCCGTGACGGTCGTTGATCGCCTTGAAATAATCGATGTCGATGATCGCGACGCAACCCCACATATGCGGGTTTTCGGCGCAGTTGGCGATGAACTCGGTCAGCCGCCCCATCGTGTAACGACGGTTGGGCACGCTGGTCAGCTCGTCGACCTGAGCCGCCCGAAGCGCAAAGTCGCGGTCCTGCCGCAGTTCGCGCTCCTCGGCGTGGATGGTGGTGACATCGACGGCGATGCAAAGCATCCAGCCGTCGGAATCCACCGTCTCCGTCATCCACAGCCAGCGGCCGTCATGCAAGTCGGTTTCCATCGCACGAAAAGGTACCTTGCCGCGCCGGTGAGCCGTCGAGGCGATCCAGGCGTTGACATCGTCGGTCTTCAGGACGGTCCCCCGACCGGCGGCGTAGTTGCGGCGCATGATCTCCGCCCAGGTCGGGCTCTCGTCCGGACCGACGTGGTAGGCCGCGCGAAATGCCGGATTGGCAAACCGCAATCGATCATGCTGATCGTAGAGCGCGATCAGTACGGGTGTTTTGCTCTGTAAGGCCGCAAGAGCCTTGAGATGACTACCGGTCACGGTCTGTCACGCCTCCGGGTCGGACAATATCAATCATGGCGCGAAGCGGATGCTTCGGACGAAGCTATAGCACGAAGTGCCTGTGACAAGCGTTTACGCGTGCGAAACGATGGGGATATGGTTAAATACCGCCTTGGTCCGGCCGAACGGCACGCAGCATAGGCCCTATGACGGTTCCTTCAAGCCCTTTACCGTCGGTCTTGCGCAGTTTGACCTCGGTCGCCGGATCGAGCGGCGCAGCCTGACCTTGCCGCCGGCCGCCTGCAAGAGGTTCTTCAGCAAGCGGGACGGGTCCATCGCAGCCCTGCTTTCGATCACCGGTTAAGCACCATCTCAAATAGCGGTTGACCCGCCAGCCCTTTATTGTGACAGCAATCTATGCTCTACAGCGCCGCGTGCCCAGCCGGGCACCAACGGCCGCTTCGGCACATCCATCGAGCCAGAACAGCGGCGCCAGCCGCTCCTCATGCTTAGTCACCCACCGTCACAGGGAAAGTTTTCTCAGGAGAAAGACAAAAATGGCAGATACCACCTATCCGGTTTACGGCGAGATCACCGGTCCGGTCGTCATGATCGGCTTCGGTTCGATCGGTCGCGGCACCCTGCCGCTGATCGAGCGCCACTTCAAATACGACAAGAACCGGTTGATCGTGGTCGAGCCCCGTGAGGATGCCGCCGACAACGAGATTTTCGAACGGCATGGCGTACGTCACGTTCGCGCTCATGTGACGAAGGACAACTACAAGGAACTGTTGAAGCCGCTGCTGACCGAAGGCGAAGGCCAGGGCTTCTGCGTCAACCTGTCGGTCGACACCGGCTCGCTCGACCTGATCAAGCTGTGCCGCAAGCTCGACGTTCTCTACATCGACACGGTCGTTGAGCCTTGGCTCGGCTTCTATTTCGACGCCGAAATGGACAATGCCGACCGCACCAACTATGCGCTGCGCGAAACCGTCCGCAAGGAAAAGGAAAAGAACCCGGGCGGCACCACGGCCGTTTCGACCTGCGGCGCCAATCCGGGCATGGTCTCCTGGTTCGTCAAGCAGGGCCTGCTGAACCTGGCCAACGACCTCGGCGTGAAGTACGAAGAGCCGCATCAGGACGACCGCGAAGGCTGGGCGAAGCTGATGAAGAAGGTCGGCGTCAAGGGCGTGCACATTGCCGAACGCGACACGCAGCTCACCAAGAAGCCGAAGCCGCTCGACGTGTTCTGGAACACCTGGTCGGTCGAAGGCTTCATCTCCGAAGGCCTGCAGCCGGCCGAACTCGGCTGGGGCACCCATGAAAACTGGATGCCGAAGAACGCCAAGAAGCACAAGAAGGGCTGCAAGGCGGCGATCTACCTGGAGCAGCCGGGCGCCAACACCCGCGTGCGCACCTGGTGCCCGACGCCTGGTCCGCAATACGGCTTCCTGGTCACCCACAACGAGGCGATCTCGATCTCGGACTTCTTCACCGTCCGCGACAAGGACGGCGAAGTCACCTATCGCCCAACCTGCCACTACGCCTATCATCCGGCCAACGACGCCGTCCTGTCGCTGCACGAAATGTTCGGCAACGGCGGCAATTCGCAGCCGGTCCATCACGTTCTCGACGAGAAGGAACTCGTTGAAGGACTCGACGAACTGGGCGTCCTGCTCTACGGCCACGACAAGAATGCCTATTGGTACGGTTCGCGCCTGTCTCTGGAAGAGACCCGCCGCATCGCTCCCTACCAGAACGCCACCGGCCTGCAGGTAACCTCTGCAGTTCTGGCCGGCATGGTCTGGGCGCTCGAAAACCCGAAGGCCGGCATCGTCGAAGCCGACGAGATGGACTACAAGCGCTGCTTGGAAGTCCAGCTCCCCTATCTCGGTCCGGTTGAAGGCCACTACACCGACTGGACCCCGCTCGACGGCCGTCCGGGCCTGTTCCCGGAAGACATCGACACGAAGGATCCCTGGCAGTTCAAGAACATCCTCGTTCGCTAAGCTTTTGACGGAAAACGTCATCCGGCCCGGGGCACGGCCGTGCCCCGGGCCTTTTCGTCTGTGCGGGAAAAGGCACCTGCAGCCCTTGGCCGCTCTTGCTTTCAACTCATGATCGCGGCATGGTCATGCCGGAATGAAACAGTCCGCTCGGCCCAATGCGGGGGAAATCGCCTATGAAGCCATTCGCAGTTCTGACCCTGATCGCAACCGCCGCGGCCTTGGCGTCCTGCCAGTCGTCACCCCGGTTCATCGATGAGGGTGGTCAGCCGGCGCGCCAGGCGGCCGGCGTCGAAGGCTCCTGGGTAGATCCGAACGGCATCGTCTCGACCTTCGCGGGCGGCACCTTTTCGACCCGCACGACCGACACCAACCAGCTGCTCGCTTCGGGCAACTACGTGAACGTGAGCCCGACGCTCGTCGAGATCAACATGACCTCGCTGGTGCGCAACACCCAGTCGAAGGTCAATTGCGCCCTGGTCACCCAGAACCAGCTCAACTGCACCACCGATGCCGGCGCGCAGTTCTCGCTGGCGAGACGCGGCTAAACCGGCGCGCATGCAAGTATCTGAGCCCCCGATCGGGGGCTTTTTTCGTTGCAGGGCCGCAGCTTAACCTAGTTGCAAATTGACGAAGCGAGCTTGGTTTTAGCGCTTGAAGTAACCTTCAAGTGATGAAAACATCCGGCCCGGCAAAGCCACTCCGACCGTGGGGAACGGTTCCGTCTCGACGGCTCCGGAAACGGTCGGCTGACAACCGGCAAAACAGGAGAACATCATGATCAGACACATGCGGACCGGCCTGATGACCGCGTCCATTCTTGCCCTCTCCTCGGGCGCTGCCTTCGCCGATTATGAGCTGAACATCCTGCATATCAACGACCTCCATTCCCGCATCGAGTCGATCAACAAGTTCGATTCGACCTGCTCGGCGGAAGAGGAAGGCAAGAACGAGTGCTTCGGCGGCGTCGCCCGCCTGAAGTCCCTGATCGAGCAGAAACGCCAGGAACTCTCCGGCAAGAACGTGCTGCTGCTCAACGCCGGCGACAACTTCCAGGGCTCGCTGTTCTTCACCACCTATAAGGGTTTGGCCGAAGCCGAGTTCCTGAACCTGATGAAGTTCGACGCGATGACCGTCGGCAACCATGAATTCGACGAGAGCGAGGATGGCCTTGCCGGCTTCCTCGACAAGATCACCTTCCCGGTCGTCACCGCCAACGTGCTGCCGAGCCACAAGTCGAAGATCGGCGACCGCATCAAGCCGTCGATCGTGCTCGAGGTCGGCGGCCAGAAGGTCGGCATCGTCGGCGCCGTCGCCAACGACACGCCGGAACTCTCGTCCCCCGGTCCGGACATCCTGATCGGCGACGACGTGGCGACCACCACCGCCGCCGTCGAGGAGTTGAAGAAGCAGGGCGTCGACAAGATCATTGCGCTGACCCATGTCGGCTATCCGCGCGATCTCGCGGCGATCGCCAAGATCCCTGATGTCGACGTCGTCGTCGGCGGTCACTCGCACAGCCTGCTTTCCAACACCGATGCGAAGGCGGAAGGCCCCTATCCGACGATGGTCGACAATCCCGGTGGCTACAAGGTTCCGGTGGTCCAGGCCGCTTCCTACACTAAGTATCTCGGCGATCTCCTCGTCACCTTCGACGATAAGGGCGTCGTCAAGGCCGCCAAGGGCGATCCGATCCTGGTCGACTCCTCGGTCAAACCGGATGAGGCCGTGCTGACGCGGATCGCCGAACTCGCCAAGCCGATCGAGGAACTGCGTTCAAAGATCATCGCCAAGACGGAGGAGCCGATCGACGGATCGCGCGAGAATTGCCGCGCGCGTGAATGCCAGATGGGCAGCCTCGTCGCCGATGCCATGCTTGACCGCGTCAAGGGCCAGGGCGTGACCATCGCCATCACCAATGGCGGGGGCCTGCGTGCCTCCATCGATGCCGGCGACGTTTCTATGGGCGAAGCCATCACGGTGCTGCCGTTCCAGAACACCGTCGCGACCTTCCAGCTCAAGGGCGACAGCATCCGCGCCGCACTTGAAAACGGCCTCAGCAAGCTCGAGGAAGGCGGCGGTCGCTTCCCGCAGGTCGCGGGTCTCAAATACTCCTTCGACCGCTCGAAGCCGGTCGGCAGCCGCGTCGTCTCGGTCGAGGTCAAGGAAGGCGAGACCTACGTGCCGCTGGATCCGGCGAAGACCTATTCGCTGGTTTCCAACAACTACATGCGCAATGGCGGCGACGGCTACGACGTTTTCAAGGAGAAGGGTGAGAACGCCTACGACTACGGTCCGGGCCTCGAAACCGTGCTCGCCGACTATCTCGCGGCCCACCAGCCGTTCAAGCCCTATACCGATGGCCGCATCACCGAGGTCGCTTCGGCCGCGGGTGCCGCAGCAACGGAAGCAAAGCCCGCGGCCGGCACCGACACCACGGCAACCCAGCCGGCTGCGACCTCCGGCGCCGCCACAGCGTCCGCGGCGAGCGGCCCGCAGAAGCACGTGATCGCCAAGGGCGACACGCTCTGGGATCTCGCCAAGTCGTTCTATGGCGAAGGCGCACTGTGGAAGAAGATCTCCGAGGCCAACGGCAAGCCGGCGCCGCGCGCGCTGCATGTTGGCACGGAACTGGAGATCCCGGCAAAATAAGACAATTTGCCTCTGTCTTCAGAGCCGGCGCGGGCTTCCCCGCGCCGGCTTTTCTACTTAGAAGGACTTGAAACTGAAGGCTCCAAACGGAAGCGGTGTCCCGATTTCGGGGCCCGACGAGGATCAAGATGACCGAACAGCTTGCCATGACCGCCCCTGCCAACCACCCTTCCGTGAAATCCGGAAAGATTGGCGTTCTGCTGGTCAATCTCGGCACGCCCGACGGCACCGACTATGCCTCGATGCGCCGCTACCTGAAGGAGTTCCTGACGGACCGGCGGGTGATCGAATGGTCGCGGCTGTTCTGGTATCCGATCCTGTTCGGCATCGTGCTCAACACCCGCCCCGGCAAGGTCGGCAAGGCCTATGAGACGATCTGGAACAAGGAACGGAACGAAAGCTATCTCCGGACCTACACCCGCAACCAAGCGGACCTGATGGCCAAGACCTTCGCCGATCGTCCCGATGTAATCGTCGACTGGGGCATGCGCTACGGTCAACCCTCGATCGCCTCGCGCATGGAGGCACTGCAAAAGGCTGGTTGCGAACGCATCCTCGTCTTCCCGCTTTATCCGCAATATGCCGCCGCCACCACCGCAACGGTCAACGACAAGGCCTTCGAGGCGCTGTTGAAAATGCGCTGGCAGCCGGCGCTGCGCACCGTTCCGCCCTATCACGACGACCCTGTCTACATCGACGCGCTGGCGACCTCGATCGAGCGTCACCTGGCGACACTCGACTGGGAGCCGGAAGTGGTTCTGACCTCCTTCCACGGGATCCCGAAGAGCTACTTCGACAAGGGCGACCCCTACTACTGCCAGTGCCAGAAGACCGCGCGGCTGCTGCGCGAAAAGCTCGGCTGGTCCAAGGAGAAGCTCCAGGTCACCTTCCAGTCGCGTTTCGGCCCCGAGGAATGGCTGCAGCCCTACACCGACAAGACGGTCGAGAAGCTCGCGCAGGAAGGGGTCAAGCGCATTGCCGTCCTCAATCCCGGCTTCGTCTCCGACTGCCTGGAAACCCTCGAGGAGATCGCCGAGCAGGCGGCCGAGAGCTTCCATCACAATGGCGGTGACAAGTTCACACACATTCCCTGTCTCAACGACAGCGCGGAAGGCATGGCGGTTCTCGAACACGTCGTGCGCCGCGAACTCGCCGGCTGGCTCTAACCCATTCCTTGCCGCGCCGCTTGAAAGCGGCGCCCCGACCACCACTTCCGGATGAACGGACCGCGCATGCGTTCACCGGCGAGTGCGCGTGTCTAACGTTTTGAATCCATGCGCCACCCACGGAAACCGATTCCGGTCCGACAACTATTGCGCTAAGGTGCTGTCTCGGGTCGGGACAACAAATTGGGGGGCGTCTCTTGGGCGGACTGGATATCGTCGTCGTCGCATTCGTGGTTCTTATCGTGTTTGTCCTCTTCATGGGGATCAAGACGGTGCCACAGGGGTACCGCTACACGGTCGAACGCTTCGGCCGTTACACCAAGACGCTGGAGCCGGGTCTGAACCTGATCGTGCCCTTCATCGATCGGATCGGCGCGAAGATGAACGTGATGGAGCAGGTGCTCGACGTTCCGACGCAGGAAGTCATCACCAAGGACAATGCCAGCGTCTCGGCCGATGCCGTCGCCTTCTACCAGGTCTTGAACGCGGCGCAGGCGGCCTACCAGGTCGCCCATCTCGAAATTGCCATTCTGAACCTGACGATGACCAACATCCGCTCGGTCATGGGGTCGATGGATCTCGACGAGCTGCTCTCCAACCGCGACACGATCAACGAGAGACTGCTGCGCGTCGTCGACGATGCCGCCAACCCCTGGGGCATCAAGATCACCCGCGTCGAGATCAAGGACATCGCGCCGCCGAAGGATCTGGTCGACGCCATGGCACGGCAGATGAAGGCCGAGCGCGAGAAGCGCGCCCAGGTGCTGGAAGCCGAAGGCGCCAGAAACGCACAGATCCTGCGCGCCGAAGGCGCAAAGCAGTCGGCGATCCTGGAGGCGGAAGGCCAGCGCGAAGCGGCGTTCCGCGACGCCGAAGCCCGCGAACGCCTGGCAGAGGCCGAAGCCAAGGCAACGAAGATGGTCTCCGACGCCATCGCATCCGGCGACGTCCAGGCGATCAACTACTTCGTTGCGCAGAAATACACCGAGGCGCTCGCCTCGATCGGCACCGCCAACAACCAGAAGATCGTTCTGATGCCGATGGAAGCCACGTCGCTGATCGGCTCGCTCGGCGGGATCGGCGCCATTGCCAAGGAAGTCTTCGGTGATGGCCCGTCGGGGCAGACTGCGCGTCCGCGCCAATCGGCGCCGCGCACCACGCCCGCCTTCCCGGCCGATCCTTCGCAAGGAAAGTAGCCGATGCTCGAACGCGCCATTCAAGAACTCGGGCCTTGGAACTGGTGGGTCCTCGGCTTCGTGCTGCTCGCCGCCGAACTCGTTGCCCCCGGCGTGTTCCTGATCTGGATCGGGATCGCCGCGCTCATAGTCGGAATTCTTTCTCTCATGCTTTGGGAGATCGGCTTCTGGACCTGGCAGGTTCAGTTCGTCCTCTTCGCGCTGCTTTCGGTGGTCGCGGTCCTGCTCGGCCGCCGCTTTGTTCTCTCCTCGTCCGAAGCCACCGATGAACCCTTGCTGAACCGGAGGGCGGAAAGCCTCGTCGGCCGCACCGCCGTGCTGGAGAAGCCGATCGCCGAGGGGCGCGGTCGTATCCGGCTCGACGATACGATCTGGATCATCGAAGGGCCCGACCTGCCGGCCGGCACCCGCGTCCGTGTCGTTGCCACCCATGGGCGAAACCTGACCGTGGAAAGCGCCTGATCGGCAAGCGACTGAAGCCACGACGTTTTTCGCGGCTGGAAACGATTGCTTAACCACGTCGCTTTACGATTGCGAAAGGATTGCAATCAGGCTCGTGGACAATCGGCATATGGTGCCAGGCTCATCTCGCTCGACCAAAGGAGACGCGCGGCGTTCGACCTCGCTGGCGTTGCTATTGGCCGGCACGGCACTGTTTGCGCCATCGCCCTTGCATGCGCAAACGGCCGCCGCCCCGACGACGTCCTATGGCGTCAGCACCCCCTCGGCAGCCGTCCCGGCTACAACGCCCGCTATCGCCGATCCGCAGACCACCGGCGCCGTCAGCGGCGACGACCTGCCGCCGGCGCAGAACGAGGATTACCTCCGCCTCAACCAGCGCGAGCCGACGATCGACGGCCTGCGGTTGCGGACCTATGACCCCGAATACTATCGCGCGCCGGGTGTTCGCATCGGCACCTTCACGCTGCGCTCCAGCGTCAGCGAGAGCATCAACCATGAATGGCGCAAGGACGGTGACACCAAGACGAACCGCGGCTATCTCGAAACCGGGATCCGCGGCACCCTGACCTCGGACTGGTCGCGACATCAGTTGACCGTCACCGGCGAAGGCGTCCTGCAAAACAACATCTCCGGCGAGGGCGAGGAAGAGCCGCGCGCCAATGTCGACGCGGAACTCCGGCTCGATCTCTGGGACGAAACGATCGCGCGGCTGCGCGCCGGCTATAGCTTCGAGCGTGAAGATGCCGACGATCCGAACGCGATCTCGAACGCCAAGACCCAGTCCGCGGTCAACACCTACCGCCTTGGTGCCGCCATCGAGCGCGACTTCGGCCTGATCCGCGGTTCGGTCGGTATCGACTTCGACCGGCAAACCTACGGCGATGTCGAACTGGAGAACGGCACGAACCTCTCCGTCAAGTACCGCAATCGCAATACGGGCATCCTCACGGCCCGGGTCGGCTACGAGCTGTCGCCGGCGCTGATCCCGTTCATCGAAGCCTCTGTCGGTAAATCGCTTTACGACCTGCGCGAGGATCCGCTCGGCTTTGAACGTTCCTACCAGACCTATGCCGGACGCGGCGGCATCGAGCTCGACCTCGGCGAGAAACTCTATGGCGAGCTGGGTCTCGGCTACGAGACCTACAACTTCGAGGACGACCGGCTCGGCGAGCTCAGCGGCCTTTCGGTCGACGGCCGCCTCAACTGGTCGCCGCAGCGTGGCACCGATGTGCTCTTCGCCGTTTCGACCGATCTCAACCCGTCGACGACGCCGGGCGATGCGGGGTCGATCGACTACAACCTCACCAACATCATCACCCACCAGATGCGCTCGGATCTGGTCGCGCGGCTGTCGAACAGCCTGACGCTGCGCAACTACCCCTCCGACGCTCGCTCGTCCGACGAAACCACCTGGCGCACCGGCGCCGGCCTGACCTACGACATCAACCGCTACCTGGCACTGACGGGCGACGTCAGCTACGAGCGCACCACCCGCGATCAGGGCGATACGACGGACATCACCCGCGTCGGCGTCGGCCTGACGCTGCGGCGCTAGAGCATGTCGCGCAAAAGTGCGGAGCGATTTTGCGATAACGACATGCAAAATATCAACGGCTTAAAGCGCAAGGAGCGAATCTGAAAGATCGCGATGCGCTTTAGAGCAATTCCAGGAAAACTGTGAAACGGCTTTCCGTGCGGGATTGCGTCGATTCAAAGAAGCCCGCCTTCAACGGAGAAGGCCGCGCCTAGCGGACGCGGCCTTCTCGAGTTCATGACGAAGGCAAATTACTTCAGCGCGCCAAGCAGGCTCTTCAGCGGGCCCTCGACGCTCGGGCGGATGTCTCCGCGTTCCAGCGCAAAGGCGACGTTTGCCAGGATGAAGCCATCCTTGGCGCCGCAGTCATAGGTGTCGCCACGGAAGTGATAGGCGGCGAACTGCTGGCTGTCGGAGAGCTTGAGCATGCCGTCGGTCAACTGGATTTCGTTGCCTGCGCCGCGCTCCTGCCTTTCGAGGATCGGGAAAATCTCCGGCTGCAAGATGTAGCGGCCGTTGATGAAGAAGTTGGACGGGGCCGTGCCCGGTGCCGGCTTCTCGACCATCCTGGTGATCTTGAAGCCATCGCCCACCTTGTCGCCGACGCCGACGATACCGTATTTGTGCGCCTGTTCCGGCGCGCATTCCTCGACGGCAATGACATTGCCGCCGCTCTGCTCATAGAGCTCGACCATGCCCTTGAGGCAGCCCTTTTCGCCCTTCATGATCATGTCCGGCAGCAGCAGCGCAAAGGGCTCGTCGCCGACGAGGTCACGGGCGCACCAGACCGCATGGCCGAGGCCGAGCGGCGCCTGCTGGCGGGTGAAGCTGGTGGTGCCGGCCTTCGGCAGAATGCTGTCGAGCAGCGCGATTTCGGCCTTCTTGTTACGCTCGCGCAGCGTCTGGTCAAGCTCGACCTGAATGTCGAAATAATCCTCGATGACCGCCTTGCTGCGGCCGGTGACGAAGATCAGATGTTCGATGCCGGCTTCCAGCGCCTCATCGACCACATATTGAATGACCGGCTTGTCCACCACCGTCAGCATTTCCTTCGGCACGGCCTTGGTGGCCGGCAGGAAACGTGTGCCCAGCCCTGCGACCGGGAACACGGCTTTGCGGACTTTACGCTTGTCGGTCATCGATACCTCCTTGATAGGACTTCACTCATAAGTCTTGCCGGATGGTCCCGAACGGCAATCCGTCAGAACCATACAGCGCTCCGTAATGGAGCCGCAATCTCTATGCCGTCAGCTGAACACAGCATGAACCGACGGGACACATGCATATGCGAACTCCACGACCATGGCTTGACATTTTCTGCAGCGGAAGACGCCACCACAATTTCATGGTAAAGGGTTTGTTGACCACGTTTCTGTAGATTCGTTGCAATCCGGCAATGCAACAATCGCGGCCGGATCCGAACCAGGAGCCGCCGACGACTGCCCCCACCGTCCAGGCTGGCCCCAGACTGCCACCTTGCGGAGCGATTCGGGCCATGACGGCCGAAGCTCCGCAGAGAAACGGAACCGACAGCTGATGATCAGAAACCGCAGAACGTTTTTCCGTCATATCGCAGCCGCCCTCGTCCTCTCCGCCGCCGCGCTCGGTACCTCGCCCGCACGCGCCGATGCCGGATTCCAGAACTGGATCAACGAATTCTACGCCACGGCTGCCAAGGCAGGCATCACAAAGGCGACCTATCGGCAAGCCTTCTCCGGCGTGAAGACGCCCGACCAGACAGTAATCGAGAAGGCGAACTATCAGCCGGAGTTCAAGCACAAGATCTGGGAATACATCGATTCCCGGGTGAACCCCTACACCAAGCGCATCGGCCAGGAGATGGCGGCCAAGCACGCCCGCACGCTGAACGCGCTGGAAAAGCGCTTCGGCGTCGACAAGACCATCCTTTTGGCGATCTGGTCGATGGAATCCAACTATGGCGCCGTGCTCGAGAAGGATGATCGCCTGCATTACGTGCCGCGCGCACTGGCAACGCTTGCCTATGTCGATCCGAAGCGCTCGAACTACGCCAAGAAGCAGCTGATTGCCGCGCTGAAGATCCTTCAGAGCGGCGACATCACGCCGCGCGAGCTGACCGGTTCCTGGGCGGGCGCCATGGGTCACACCCAGTTCATCCCGACGAGCTACCTGCTCTATGCGGTTGACGCCGACGGCAATGGCCATCGCGACATCTGGAACTCGGTGCCCGACGCGTTGGCGACGGCCGCCAACCTCTTGAAGAAGAACGGCTGGCAGCCGGGCGAAACCTGGGGCTACGAAGTCGCGCCGCCGGCAAATGCCGCGAAATACTCCGGCCAGACGAAGACGCTCGCCGAATGGGCGTCGCTCGGTTTCGTCAGGCCGAACGGCAAGGCCTTCCGCAACGGCAGCATGCGCGCCGAGCTCAAGCTGCCGAGTGGCGGCGAGGGCCCCGGCTTCCTGATGACCAGGAACTTCTTCGTCATCAAGCGCTACAACGCCTCCGACAGCTACGCCCTTGGCGTCGGCCTTCTTGCCGATCAGATCGCCGGCTATCAGGGCATGCAGCAGCGCTGGCCGCGTCCGGACGGCTCGCTCGACATCAGCGAGAAGTTCGAGCTGCAGAACCGCCTGAAGGAGCTCGGCTACTACAGCGGCGAGGTCGACGGCAATTTTGGTTCCGGTTCCAAGGCCGCGATCCAGGCGTTCCAGTCGAAGAACGGCCTGCCGCCCGATGGAGAGCCGACCCAGATGCTGCTGCGGGCGCTGCGCAACTAGCGCACACTCGAAACGGTTTCGCGATCGCCGTATCCATGAGATAAAGTCGGAAGAGCGCGCTGCACCCGTGCGGCGCGCTTGAACGTGACAGCGGCTCATCCCCGCCGGAACACGCTATGAACGGGTAAAGAACCAGATGATGAGCAAGCGCCGCGGGCATCAGAGCCGAACGCCGTTCGGGATCGCGACCATCTGCATCGCCGCGATGGCGATGGTTGTCGCCAGCCTTTTCGCGAGCTTTGCCGAAGCACAGGAACGGGTCCAGCGGCGCACCCTGTTCCAGATGCTCTTTGGCGGGCTGGCCCGCGAACGGCCGATCTATGAGGATCGTGACTATTTTCCTGAGCAGCCGCGCCCCAAACGGCAGCGGCAGCAACAGCAGCAGCGCCAGAAGGGCCAGGGACAGCAGAAGCAGAAGCCGAAGATTGCCGATACGCCTGCCCCCGCGCCGGTGGTGGTGGAGAAGGCGCCCGACGCCAAAAAGGTTCTGGTCGTCGGCGACTTCATGGCCGGCAGCCTCGGCGACGGCCTGAAGACCGCCTTCGAAATGACGCCCGGCATCGCCATCGAGACGCGGGCGAACGGCTCGTCCGGCCTCGTGCGCGAGGACTATTTCAACTGGCCAGGCACCCTCCCCGGCTATGTCTCTGAAGTAAAACCTTCCGTCATTATCGTCAGCCTCGGCGCCAACGACCGACAGCAGATGCAGATGGGAGACATCAAGGAAAGGTTCCGCAGCGATCTCTGGACGGAAGAGTATCGCAAGCGTGTCAACGCGCTGGCCGCCCTTGCCCGCAAGGAGAAGCTGCCGGTTCTCTGGGTCGGCATGCCGCCCTTCCAGTCCGCCGCAATGACCGCAGACATGGTCACCTTCAACGGCATCTATCGCGAGGAGATCGAGAAGGTCGGCGGCCAGTTCGTCGACATCTGGGATGGCTTCGTCGACGAGGGCGGCAAGTTCGTTCTGACCGGTTCCGACATCAACGGCCAGCAGGTTCGTCTGCGCGGCGCCGATGGCGTCAACCTCACCAAGGCCGGCAAACGGAAGCTCGCCTTCTACGTCGAGAAGGATATTCGCCGGCTACTCGGAGATGCCGCCGCGACGGACAAGAACGTGCCGGGAGCCAACGAACTCAAGGACCTGGTCGTGACAGCGCCGCTTGGCAACGAAGATATCGTCAAGACCCAGCCGATTGGCGTGACCGATCCGGCGCTGGACGGCGCCGCGTCCCTGCTCGGCAACGCCGCCCCGGACAAGGGCAATGGCAAGAGCCCCCGCGACCTGCTGGTCGACAAGGGCGATGTCGCCGCCGCACCGGCGGGCCGCGTCGACGACTTCCGTCTGTCGAAGCCAAGCACGGTGATCAGCAATCCGGTGATCCGCAACTAAACATGTCGCGCAAAAGTGCGCGGCAGTTTTGCGATAACTACATGCGAATAATCAGAGACTTAAAGCGCAAGCAGCGAATTTGAAAGATCGCGGCGTGCTCCGGAAACGGTGCTGTTCAATCGCCAACAAAAAGCCCTGTCGCGCGGACAGGGCTTTTCATGCTTGGGAGTAAAGAGCGTCAGCGCGGCAGGGTCGTGGACCCCATCAGCGCCTCGTCGATCGCGCGTGCCGCCTGGCGGCCTTCGCGAATCGCCCAGACGACGAGCGACTGGCCACGACGCACGTCGCCGGCGGTCCAGAGGTTCTCGACCGAGGTCTTGTAGTCGCGCTCGTTGGCGACGACATTGGTCGAGCCGCGGCGGTCGGTGTTGAGCGTCAGCTTGTCGCCGAGATCCTTCAGCACGCTGTTGGCGAAGGGACCGCGGAAGCCGATGGCGATGAAGGCGAGATCGGCCTTGATGATGAACTCCGTGCCGGCGATCGGCTTGCGGCGATCATCCACCTGGCAGCACTTCACGCCGGTGAGATTGCCGTCCTCGTCGCCGATGAATTCGAGCGTCGCCACCTGGAACTCGCGGATGGCGCCTTCGGCCTGGCTGGAGGAGGTGCGCATCTTCGTCGCCCAGAACGGCCATACGGCGAGCTTGTCTTCCTTTTCCGGCGGCTGCGGACGGATGTCGAGTTGGGTCACCTTGACCGCGCCCTGACGGAAGGCCGTGCCGACGCAGTCCGATGCCGTATCGCCGCCGCCGACGACGACGACGTGCTTGCCGCCGGCAAGGATCGGTTGGGACGGCCAGCCGACGCTGTCGATGTTTTCGCGGCCGACGCGGCGGTTCTGCTGCACGAGATAGGGCATCGCGTCATGCACGCCGGCGAATTCGACACCGGGGATGCCCGCATCACGCGGCGTCTCCGAACCGCCGCAGTAGAGCACGGCATCGTAGTCGTCGAGCAGACGCTGCATCGGCAGGTCGACGCCGACATTGATGCCGCAGTGGAAGGTGACGCCTTCGCCCTTCATCTGTTCGACGCGGCGATCGATGAAGTTCTTCTCCATCTTGAAGTCCGGGATGCCGTAGCGCAGCAGGCCGCCTGGCTTCGTTTCACGCTCATAGACGTGGACCTCATGGCCGGCGCGGGCAAGCTGCTGGCCTGCCGCCATGCCGGCCGGGCCGGAGCCAATGATCGCAACCCTCTTGCCGGTCTTGATGACGGCCGGCTGCGGTACGATGTAGCCCATCTCGTAGGCCTTGTCGGCGATCGCCTGTTCGATGGTCTTGATCGCCACCGGCATGTCTTCGAGGTTCAGCGTGCAGGCCTCCTCGCACGGCGCCGGGCAGACGCGGCCGGTGAATTCCGGGAAATTGTTCGTCGAATGCAGGTTGCGGATCGCCTCGTCCCAGTTGCCGTTGTAGACGAGGTCGTTCCAGTCCGGGATCTGATTGTGCACCGGGCAGCCGGTCGGCCCGTGGCAATAGGGAATGCCACAGTCCATGCAGCGAGCGGCCTGCTTCTGCACTTCCGGCTCTGACATCGGAATGGTGAATTCGCGGAAATGGCGGATGCGGTCAGATGCCGGCTGGTACTTTGCCACTTGCCGGTCGATCTCGAGAAATCCAGTTACCTTACCCATCGTACTATCCTGAAAGCTTTGCGTCTGAACAGGCGCTTTTCCCAAGCGCGCGTGAGGGGCCCCCGAACCAGTCTGTGATGAATCGGGAGCCTTGGTCACCGGGGCCTCCTATTCGGCCGCCTCTGCCATTTTCATCCGTTCCATATCCTCGAGCGCACGGCGGTATTCGACCGGCATGACCTTGCGGAATTTCGGCCGGTAATCCGTCCAGCGATCGAGGATCTCCTTCGCCCGGGGCGAACCCGTGTGGTGAAGGTGGTTGGAGATCAGCTGATAGAGCCGCTCCTCGTCGTGGCGCGTCATGTCGCCGGAGACGTCGACCATGCCCTTGTGCATGATGTCGCCGCCGTGGTGATGCAGCTTCTCGAGCATGTCGTCCTCTTCCGGAACCGGCTGCAGCTCGACCATCGCCATGTTGCAGCGACGGGCGAAATCGCCTTCCTCGTCGAGCACGTAGGCAACGCCGCCCGACATGCCGGCCGCGAAGTTGCGGCCCGTGCCGCCGAGCACGACGACGACGCCGCCGGTCATGTATTCGCAGCCATGGTCGCCCACGCCTTCGACGACTGCGACCGCGCCGGAGTTGCGCACGGCGAAGCGCTCGCCGGCGACGCCGTTGAAGTAGCACTCGCCCGAGATCGCGCCGTAGAGCACGGTATTGCCGACGATGATCGATTCCTGCGCGACGATCTTCGCGTTTTCCGGCGGCCGGACGATGATGCGCCCGCCCGAAAGCCCCTTGCCGACATAGTCGTTGCCGTCACCCACCAGATCGAAGGTGATGCCGCGCGCGAGGAACGCGCCGAAGGATTGACCGGCCGTGCCCCTGAGGGTGACATGGATGGTGTCGTCCTTCAGGCCCTTGTGGCCCCAGCGCTTGGCAAGCGCGCCCGAGAGCATGGCGCCGGCCGAACGGTCGACGTTCTTGATCTCGGTGTCGATCTTGACCGGCGCCTTGGTTTCCAGCGCGACCTTGGCCTCCTCGATCAGCTTGCGGTCGAGAATGTCGTCGATCGGATGCTTTTGACGCGTGGTCCAGTAGGTCTCTTCCTTCTTGGCTTCCACCTTGTGGAAGATCTTCGAGAAGTCGAGGCCGTTGGCCTTCCAATGGGCAATCGCACCGTCCTTTTCCAGCAGCTCGGATGCGCCAATGATCTCGTCGAGCTTCCTGACGCCGAGCGAGGCGAGGATCTCGCGCACTTCTTCCGCAACGAAGAAGAAGTAGTTGATCACATGCTCGGCCGTGCCCTTGAAGCGCTTGCGCAGCACCGGATCCTGCGTCGCAACGCCGACGGGACAGGTGTTGAGATGGCACTTGCGCATCATGATGCAGCCGGCGGCGATCAGCGGCGCGGTGGCGAAGCCGAACTCGTCGGCACCGAGCAGCGCACCGATGATGACGTCGCGGCCGGTCTTGAGACCGCCATCGACCTGCAGCGCGACGCGCGAGCGCAGGCCGTTCAGCACCAGCGTCTGCTGGGTTTCGGCCAGGCCGATTTCCCACGGGCTGCCCGCATGTTTCAGCGAGGTGAGCGGCGAAGCGCCAGTACCGCCGTCGAAACCGGCAACGGTGATGTGGTCGGCACGCGCCTTGGCAACGCCGGCGGCAACCGTGCCGACGCCGACTTCCGAGACGAGCTTGACCGAAACGTCCGCTTCCGGATTGACGTTCTTCAGGTCGTAGATCAGCTGCGCCAGATCTTCGATCGAATAGATGTCATGGTGCGGCGGCGGCGAGATGAGGCCGACGCCAGGCGTCGAGTGGCGGGTCTTGGCAACCGTCGCGTCGACCTTGTGGCCGGGCAACTGGCCGCCTTCGCCGGGCTTGGCGCCCTGCGCCACCTTGATCTGCAGCATGTCGGCATTGACCAGGTACTCGGTGGTCACGCCGAAGCGGCCGGAGGCGATCTGCTTGATCGCCGAACGCTCGGGGTTCATCGAACCATCCGGCAGCGGCAGGTAGCGGTCGCTTTCCTCACCGCCTTCGCCGGTGTTCGACTTGCCGCCGATCCGGTTCATGGCGATCGCCAGCGTCGTATGCGCCTCGCGGCTGATCGAGCCGAAGGACATGGCCCCGGTCGAGAAGCGCTTGACGATGTCGGCGGCCGGCTCGACCTCGTCGACCGAGATCGGCTTGCGGCCGACAGCCTCGGCGCTCTTCACCGTGAAGAGGCCGCGGATGGTGTTCATGCGCAGCGCCGAGTTGTTCACCATCGCGGCGAATTCGCGATAACGGTCCTGGGCGTTGCCGCGAACCGCATGCTGCAGCGAGGCGATCGCATCCGGCGTCCAGGCGTGGCTCTCGCCGCGCATGCGGAAAGCATATTCGCCGCCGATGTCGAGCGTGTTGGCCAGAACCGGATCGGCACCGAAGGCCGCCTTGTGACGGGCGACGGTCTCGGCGGCGATCTCTTCGAGGCCGATGCCCTCGATCGTCGTCGCGGTGCCGAAGAAGAACTGGTTGACGAACTTCGACGACAGGCCGACCGCGTCGAAGATCTGGGCGCCGCAATAGGACTGGTAGGTCGAGATGCCCATCTTGGACATGACCTTGAGGATGCCCTTTCCGACGGCCTTGATGTAGCGATAGACGACCTCGCTCGCATCGACCTCCTTCGGGAAGTCGCCGCGCTTGTGCATGTCGATCAGCGTGTCGAAGGCGAGATAGGGGTTGATCGCCTCGGCACCGTAGCCGGCGAGCAGGCAGAAATGGTGCACTTCGCGCGGCTCGCCGGACTCGAGCACGATGCCGACCGAAGTGCGCAGGCCCTTGCGGATCAGGTGGTGGTGCACCGCGGCGGTCGCGAGCAGCGCGGGAATAGCCACGCGGTCCGGACCGACCTGACGGTCGGAGAGCACGATGATGTTGTAGCCGCCCTTCACCGCCGCTTCCGCGCGCTCGCAGAGCCGATCGAGCATTTCCGGCATGCCTTCGGCGCCGCGTGAAATGTCATAGGTGAAGTCGAGCGTCTTGGTGTCGAAGCGGTCCTCCGTGTGACCGATCGAGCGGATCTTTTCGAGATCGCCATTGGTCAGGATCGGCTGGCGCACTTCGAGGCGCTTGGCATGCGCCATGCCCTCGTGGTCGAGGATGTTCGGACGCGGGCCGATGAAGGAGACGAGGCTCATCACCAACTCTTCGCGGATCGGGTCGATCGGCGGGTTGGTGACCTGCGCAAAGTTCTGCTTGAAATAGGTATAGAGCAGCTTGCGCTTGTCCGACATCGCCGAGATCGGCGTATCGGTGCCCATCGAGCCGATCGCTTCCTGACCGGTCGTCGCCATCGGCGACATCAGGATCTTGGTGTCTTCGAGCGTGTAGCCGAAGGCCTGCTGGCGGTCGATCAGCGACACGTCGCGGCGCAGCGCGCGCGGTTCCACCGGCTTCAGCTCTTCGAGAATGAGCTGGGTGTCTTCGAGCCACTTGCTGTAGGGGTGCTTCTGGGCGAGCGAGGACTTCACCTCCTCGTCGGAGATGATGCGGCCCTGCTCCATGTCGATCAGCAGCATCTTGCCGGGCTGCAGACGCCACTTCTTGACGATCTTGTCTTCATCGACCGGCAGCACGCCGGCTTCCGAAGCGAGGATGACGCGGTCGTCGGAGGTGACGATATAGCGGGCCGGGCGCAGACCGTTGCGGTCGAGCGTCGCGCCGATCTGGCGGCCATCGGTGAAGGCGACGGCGGCCGGGCCGTCCCATGGCTCCATCAGGGCTGCATGGTATTCGTAGAAGGCCTTGCGTTCCGGCGACATCAACTGGTTGCCGGCCCAGGCTTCCGGGATCAGCATCATCACTGCATGCGACAGTGAATAGCCGCCCTGCACCAGGAACTCGAGCGCGTTGTCGAAACAGGCCGTGTCCGACTGGCCCTCGTAGGAGATCGGCCAGAGCTTGGAGATGTCCTCGCCGAAGAGCGGCGACGAGACCGAGGCCTGGCGAGCCGCCATCCAGTTGACGTTGCCGCGCAGCGTGTTGATTTCGCCGTTGTGGGCGACCATGCGGTAGGGATGCGCGAGCTTCCACGACGGGAAGGTGTTGGTGGAGAAGCGCTGGTGCACGAGTGCCACCGCCGTCTCGAAGCGCGGGTCGGACAGGTCCTTGTAATAGGCGCCGACTTGGTAGGCGAGGAACATGCCCTTGTAGACGATCGTCGAGGACGACAGCGAGACAGGGTAGAAGTTGCTCTCCTCGCCCTTGTATTCGTCATAGATACGGTTGGAAATCACCTTGCGCAGCGTGAAGAGGCGACGCTCGAACTCGGGGTTCGTGGCGGCATCGCGGCCGGCACCGATGAAGACCTGGATGTGGCGCGGCTCGGTCGCGGCGATTTCCGGCGCCTTCGAGAGCGACGAATTGTCGACCGGCACGTCGCGGTAGCCGAGCAGCACTTGGCCTTCCTCGGCGACAACGTCCTTGATCACCCGCTTGAAATGTTCGACCAGCGCATCGTCCTGCGGCATGAAGATATGGCCGACGGCATATTCGCCGGCCTTCGGCAGGGTGACGCCTTGCTTGGCCATTTCCTCGCGGAAGAAGCGGTCGGGAATCTGCACGAGAATGCCCGCGCCATCGCCCATCAGCGGGTCGGCGCCGACGGCACCACGGTGCGTCAGGTTTTCGAGCATGAAGAGGCCGTCTTGCACGATCTGGTGCGACTTCTGGCCCTTCATATGCGCGACGAAGCCGACGCCGCAGGCGTCATGCTCGTTGCGCGGATCGTAGAGACCCTGTTTTCGCGGCAGGCCAGTCGGGAATACGGGCGTTTTTTCAGCCGTCGCAACGCTGTGTGCGAGGTTGAGCCCAGATTGCTGTGATGGCGAATGATCCGTCATCGGTTTCCCTCCTGTTAAACCCGGCACCGCCGGGCATGGCACCGCCCGCACATAGCTCTTCGTTGCGCGCAAAGGCACGCCAAGAAGCCGGGGCACTCATCGTCTCATGATCCTGATCAGGTCGCAAATAAGCACGACATCATCAGGCACTGATGTCTGCGACCATCCTGACGGCAGGCGATAACAACCGGATGAAATCCGGCAAATCCCCCTGCTTCGCACGCCGGCTGCCGTTTTTTTAGGCACTCTCGGCGATTGTTCCGGTCCCTAGACCGAAATAGGACAGCAAACCTGTCCTATTTCATGTGCTCTATGCCAGAAACTACCCCCCTCCGCAAGGGGCATATCAGCAAATAATAGAGAAGATTTTGCCGAACATTGCCGGAAATTTCCGGCTTTTATAATTAAATTACGGCTTTCAAGCCTTTTCTTCCTTTTGGTTTCAAACTGGTCTCCTGTTGGCCTCTCGACCGCTGACCGTGATTGATCCGGCAGAGAACTCGGCTAAGGTCGGCAAAATCCGTCGAAAAGACTGTAATACGGGGTGGAAAGTGATGATTTTTTCGTCTGACAACTGGGCTGGCGCCCATCCAGTGATTGCCGAAAGCCTGACGGCGCATGCCGGCGGCTATGCGTCCGCCTATGGCACCAGCGATCTCGACCGGAAGGTGGAAAAGAAGTTCGCCGAGATCTTCGAAAGGGATGTCGCGGTCTTTTTCGTCGGCACCGGAACCGCCGCCAATTCGCTGGCGCTTGCGACCGCCAACCGCGCAGGCGGCATCACCTTCTGCCATCGTGAGGCGCACGTCATCGCCGACGAATGCGGCGCACCGGAATTCTTCTCGCACGGCGCCAGGCTGAAGCCCGTCGATGGACCATGGGGCAAGATGGAGGCGGTGCGGCTCGAAACCGAGATCCGGCGCTATCCGCTGGACAACGTTCATGGCGGCCAGCCGGCCGCGGTGACGCTGACCCAGGCGACGGAAAGCGGCACGGTCTATTCGCTCGCCGAGATCGAGGCGCTCACCGCCGTTGCCAAGGCGCATAAGTTGCCGGTGCATATGGATGGCGCCCGCTTCGCCAATGCACTTGTCAGCCTCGGCACGACGCCCGCCGAAATGACCTGGAAGCGCGGTGTCGATCTCGTCTCCTTCGGCGGCACCAAGAACGGCTGCTGGTGCGCCGAAGCGTTGGTGCTGTTCGATCTCTCCAAGGCGCACGAGATGCATTTCCTGCGCAAGCGCTCGGCTCAACTCTTCTCCAAGTCGCGCTTCGTCTCGGCCCAGTTCGACGCCTACTTTGCCGGCGATCTCTGGCTGAACCTCGCACGCCATGCCAATGCGATGGCCGCCCGCCTTGCCGAGGGCATTGCCGCCTCGAAGACGAGCCGGCTCGCCTGGCAGGCGGACGCCAATGAGGTCTTCCCCATCCTGCGGAAGGATGTGGCAGCGAAGCTTAGACAGCAGGGCGCCGTCTTCTATGACTGGCCCGTGCCGCACGACCTCGACGGCAGCCTCGCGGAGAATGAAGGCCTCTATCGTCTCGTCACCAGCTTCGCGACGAAGGCCGAGGACGTCCAGCGCTTCGTTGCCGCCTGCTGAGGGAGTTCAGGCAAACGGCAACGCTTTTCCGTCGGCAGTTGCGTTCTCGCAAGAAACTGGATCATCCCGCCGCCTGGGCGGGATGGTCTCCGCCTCAAGCCTGCCCCTGCAACGTCCGCACATTGGAGAGGATCTCCGCCGAAAGTGCTGCACTCAGCTTGCGGTCGGCGCCTTTGCTCGGCACCAGCACGAATTCAACGTCTTCGAGCGGCGGCAGGATACCGGCCGGTATCTCCTTCAGTCCCGGCGGCACCATGCTGCGCGGCTGCACGAGCACGCCCATGCCGGCGCGCGCGGCTGCCGTCAGCCCGCTGAGACTGCCGCAAGTGCAGACGATGCGCCACGGCAGGCGGTGCCGGTCGAGCACCTCGAGAGCGACGCTGCGGGTGATGCTCGGCGGCGGAAAGGCGATCAGCGGCAGGACCTTGTCACGCCTGATCCTTTCGGGATCGCGCGCCAGCCAGACGAGCGGTTCACGGTAGACGAGCTCGCCTCTGACATCGCCAAGCCTTCGTTTGGCAAGCACGAGATCGATCTCGCCATTATCCTGCATCTGATAGAGCACGCCGCTCAAGGCGACGGTCAGTTCGAGATCGACCGACGGGTGCGCCCGCACGAAATCTTCCAGCACCGCCGGCAACCGGCTCATGACGAAGTCCTCGGAAACGCCGAGACGCAGGCGCCCGCGCAGGCTGCTTTCGGCAAAGAGCGCCCGCACCTCGCCGTCGATCGCCAGCATCGACCGGGCATGGGCAAGCAGCGCCAGCCCATCCGCCGTCAGGGCCACCCGGTGCGTATCGCGGGCAACCAGGGTCCGCCCGAGCGAGGCCTCAAGCCTCTGAATGTGCTGGCTGACGGTCGATTGTCCGAGCGACAGTTTTTCCGCCGCCAGCGTGAAGCTGCCCATCTGCTCGAGGGCGACGAAGCTGCGCAACTGCACGAGATCCAGCATAACGCATCCCAAATCGCGATAACTGTTATTCCTTGCATCCTGCTTCATAATGAGCGATCCCGGCAAGACGTTTGATGACGAGCAAGTGACCTAATATGCGCCGCTACCTTCCCGATACCTTCACCATCCTGCTTCTGGCGACGGTGCTTTTGGCATCCGTCCTGCCGATCCATGGTGATGCCGCCGTCTGGTTCGGCATGGCGACGAAGGTGGCCGTCGGTATGGTCTTCTTCCTGCATGGCGCGCGGTTGTCGCGCGAGGTGGTGATCGCCGGCATCCTGCACTGGCGGCTGCACCTGACGATCCTTGCTTCAACCTTCGCGCTCTTCCCCCTGATCGGTCTTGCGATCGGCTTCGTCCCGAACTCGGTCCTGCCGTCGACGCTCTATACCGGCATCCTGTTCCTCTGCGTGCTGCCCTCGACGGTGCAATCGTCGATCGCCTTCACCGCGATGGCCGGCGGCAACGTGCCAGCGGCGATCTGCTCGGCTTCCGCTTCCAATATCTTCGGCATGTTCCTGACGCCGCTGCTCGTCGGGCTGCTTTTTTCCGCCGGCGGGCATGGCGGCGTGACGCTCGATGCGCTGGAGCAGATCCTGCTGCAATTGCTTGCACCCTTCATCGCCGGGCAATTGCTGCAACCCTGGATCGGCGGCTGGATCCGGGCGCGCAAGGGCCTGCTGGCCCCCGTCGATCGCGGTTCGATCCTGATGGTCGTCTATCTCGCCTTCAGCCAGGCAGTGACGTCCGGCCTCTGGCAGACCTACTCGCTGACCGATCTCGGCATCTTGGTCGCCATCGAGATCCTCATGCTGGCGCTCGTCCTCGCCATCACCATGTTCGGCAGCCGCCTGCTTGGCTTCGACAAGGCGGACGAGATCGCCATCACCTTCTGCGGCTCGAAGAAAAGCCTCGCAAGCGGCGTCCCCATGGCGAGCGCCATCTTCGCCGGGCAGAACATCGGCGCAATCGTGTTGCCTGTCATGCTGTTCCACCAGATCCAGCTAATGGCCTGCGCTGTCATCGCACAGCGCTACGCCGCCAAGAAGCAGGCGTCGGCAATGCCCGCACCGGCCAGATCCTAGAGCGCCCCGGCTTCAGGTGACATCACTGGAGCGGAAAGATACTCCAGAAACAAAGGGCTAGGGCGACTTAGTGCGTTCATCTGAACGCACGGCGCTCTGCCAGCAAAGTGGCGCGATTTCCGTCCGGAATCCGCATGATTGCCAAGAGCCAATAAAAAAGCGGCGCCCCTGGGGACGCCGCCTGTCTTGGGAGATGTCTTCGCGGTTAAAGGCTCTGAGCCTCGATCTGCTTCGGCTGCGAGCCGACGGACGAAATCTCGATCCGGCGGGGCTTGGCTGCTTCCGGGATCTCACGGGTGAGGTCGATGTGCAGCAAGCCGTTCTTCAGCGAAGCGGACTTGATCTCCACGTGATCGGCGAGCTGGAAGCGGCGCTCGAAGGCGCGCTTGGCAATGCCGCGATGGAGAAACTGGCTTTCTTCGCCCTTTTCCTCGGCCTTTTCGCCCTTGACCGTCAGCGTATGCTCACGGGCCTCGATCGAAAGCTCGCTCTCGTCAAAGCCGGCAACGGCCATGGTGATGCGGTAGGCGTTTTCGCCAGTGCGTTCGATGTTGTAGGGCGGATAGGTCTGAGCCTGATCCGGCTGGCCGAGGCTGTCGAGCATCGTGAACAGGCGATCGAAGCCGACGGTGGAACGGTAGAGGGGAGAGAAATCGAAGTGACGCATTGTGTCCTCCTTGGAGCAACGGTTTGCGATGTCTGGTCGGCCACCCCATTTTGGCAGCGGCAGGACCGGTGAACGGACCCGTCTTCGGCGCCCGTGACCCTGATTTGGGGAGGCGAAATCGCGACTTCAAGACGTGAGCGCTCACGATTTTCCCGTGAACCGGACATGAATGGTTGCTTTGGCTTCCGTTCAGCCGCGGGAGGCTAGAAGGAAACCCTGGGCGGCAACTCCCAGGCTGAAGTGATACGTCCCTTCCCCTTCAGCGGCCGGAAACGGTGATCGTCCGGATTTCACCCACCGTTTCCGGCCTTTTTTCTTTGACGGCGAAGACCCTGCCGCCTATCCCTTGATGATATCGATCAACCGCTCTTCTTGGCCGCTATGACGTCATGAGTTCGATCCTGCACTCGACACCGGACAATCCGATCCCGGAAAATTACGTGGCGGGCTTCTTCGATGGCGTCGGCGGCCGCAAGATCCGCTACGCGATCTTCAAAACGAAGCAGCCGGTCGCGCGCGGCACGGTCGTCCTGCTGCAGGGGCGCAACGAATCGATCGAGAAATATTTCGAGACGATCGCCGAACTCATGGCCGCCGGCCTCTGGGTCGCGACCTTCGACTGGCGCGGCCAGGCCGGCTCCGAGCGGCTCTTGCCGAACCCCGGACGCGGTTACGTCGAGCACTTCTCCGACTATGAGCGCGACCTCAGCACCTTCCTGGAACAGATCGTGCTGCCGGACACGCGCCTGCCCTTCTCGATCGTCGCCCACTCCATGGGTGCGCTCGTTGCCCTCTCGCTGGCACCGATGCTGGCAAGCCGGATCGATCGGCTGGTGGTGCTGGCGCCCTTCGTCGGTCTCGGCGGCCAGGCGCTCGGCGAGCGCAGCATCGCCACGGTTGCGACCCTTATGCGCTGCATCGGCCTCGGCACGCTGCCGGTGCATCCGGACAAGGGCAACCGCCCGTTCGAGAACAACGTGCTGACGGCGGACCGGCGCCGCTACCTGCGCAACATCGCGCTGACCGACACACATCCGGAACTGCGGCTTGGCCCGCCGACGGCGCGCTGGCTGAGCGAGGCCTTCCGTGCCATGCGCCGGGTCAACCGCCGCGAGCATCTGACCCAGATCACCCTGCCGACGATCATCCTTGCGCCGACTGCGGACCGTCTGGTGCCGCATCTCGCCGTTGAGTGGCTGGCGCGCAATTTCCGCGCCGCCCACATGATCCCGATCGATGGCGCCCGCCATGAACTGCTGCATGAAGCGGATCGTTATCGCGCCCAGGCGATGGCCGCGATCCTCGCCTTCGTCATCCCCGAAGAGGGCGACGAACGAGAAAATACCGCCGCCTGATACAGGCTTTCGCTATTCGTTTGATTTACGGGACTCTTCCGCACCGGCGCGAAAGTGCGTGGCGGCTTCAGCCTTTCAGGATTTCCAGCGCCTGCGCATGCAGTTCGGCACTGCCGGCAGCGATGACTTCGCCGCCCATTTCCGCCGGTCCGCCCTGCCAGTTGGTGATGATGCCGCCGGCCTGCTCGATCAGCGGGATGAGGCCGCCGACGTCATAGGGCTTCAGCCCGCATTCGATCACCAGGTCGACATGACCGGCGGCGAGAAGCGCGAAGGCGTAGCAGTCGCAGCCATAGCGGAAGAGCCGGACCTTGCTCTGCAGCGCCTCGTAGCGGGTCTTGAAATCGCCGGTATAGAGATGCGGCGACGTCGTGAAGAGCACCGCGTCCGAAAGCGATTTGCAGGCGCGCGTCGAAAGCACCTGCTCACCACCGGGCCCGCGGTAAACGGTCTCTCGGCCATCGGCGAAATAGCGCTCACCGGTAAACGGCTGGTCCATCAGGCCCATGACCGCCTCGCCATTGCGGTAGAGGCCGATCAGCGTGCCCCAGACCGGCAGGCCCGAAATGAAGGCGCGGGTACCGTCGATCGGGTCGATGACCCAGACATGTTCCCGGTCAAGCCCGACATTGCCATGCTCTTCGCCGAGGATGCCATGTTCTGGGAAATGCCTTTCGATCAGCGCACGGATCGCCGCTTCCGCCGACTGGTCCGCCTCCGTTACCGGATCGAAGCCGCCTTCGAGCTTGTTGGCCACGCTGGTGCCGATCCGGAATCGCGGCAGGGTCTCTGCCTTGGCAGCTTCGGCAAGGCGGTCGAAGAAGGCGCGGTCAGGCAGCATGGCTCTCTCTCAGGGAAGCATGGAGGAAGGTACGTCCTGCATAGCCGAAATTCACCGAAAGGCAAACGACCTGAACACGGCAAGCTGCTCGCTGTCGCTGGTGTCAAGGCTGCGACGAAGCCGCGAGCCCTTGGGCGCCGCAAGATCTCACTTCGCCCCGATCGCCGTTTTGGCGATTTCAATCGGTTGAGATGGTGCTTCGACTGAAAAACTTTTGATGCACCGCAAAAGTTTTCAGCGAAAAAACTTGACATTTGTGCAGTGCAAAATTAAGGTTTGGGTACAGTCACCTGTGACTGTAAATACCCTCCTTGGGTGTTTCCTCCCTAGACTTGACCGCGCCGATGGCGCGGTTTTTTTTGAAGCGCCCCGACAGAAATTCGATGTCATTCCGCTGCGAGCGGGAGGTAGGCGCCGTAGTCTTCGACATGGCGGGAAAGCGACGCGACGAAGGTCGTGAGATCCGCGACCAGCGCGCCGAAGCCGGGCTTGCGCACCAGCGTCGTCTCATCGACATAGAGCGCCCTATTGATCTCGATCTGCAGCGCATGCAGCCCGCGCGTCGGGCGGCCATAATGCTCGGTGATGAAGCCGCCGGCATAGGGCTTGTTGCGCACGACGCTGTAGCCGAGTTGCTGCAAGAGATCGACCGCGGCGCGCGAGAGTTCGCCCGCGGCACTCGTCCCATAGCGGTCGCCGATGATGAAATCGGGACGCTGGGCGCTGCCGGGCAGATGCATGTTCCCGGGCATCGAATGACAGTCGATCAGCACCGACAGGCCGAACTGGACGTGGGTGCGCGCGATCAGCTTGCGCAAGGTGGCATGGTAGGGCTTGTAGATCGTCTCGATCCGCGCCAGCGCATCCGCCACCGGGAACCGTCCGCGATAGATTTCCATGTTCTCGGCGACGAGCCGCGGTATCGTGCCGAGGCCGCCGGCGACGCGCATCGAACTGATGTTGGCATGGGGCGGCAACGGACCGTCGAACATGCGCGGGTCGAGCTCGTAGGGCTCGCGGTTGACGTCGAGGAAGGCGCGCGGGAAATGCGCCAGCAGCATCGGCGCTCCGAGAAAAGTCGCGTTCTGGAACAGCTCGTCGACATAATGGTCTTCGGACCGGCGAATTGAAACGGCGTCGAGCCGCGATTGATCGAGAAAGCTCTGGGGATAGGAACGGCCGCTATGCGGTGAATTGAACACAAAGGGAATGCGCTGGATTGGAGGTTCCAGGACCTCGAACAATTCCCTCTCCGCAATTTCCCCCATCTGAACCCTTTTTTACCATATGCGGTTCGTACAATTGTCATCATGTTGCCAGTTGGTCCGCTCTGTGTCCATAGTGACCAATCACAGCCCCCGGGGAATTGACGTCCCGCGTTCACGAGATATTTACCGCGTTGCGGTTTGGATAAACCGCCGCAATCTACGCGCAATGAACTGAAAAAAGAGAAGCACGGCCGAATTCATGACTGCGAAAATCCTTCTTGCCGAAGACGACAACGATATGCGCCGGTTCCTGGTGAAGGCGCTCGAAAAGGCCGGCTACAAGGTCATGTCCTACGACAACGGCGCCAGCGCCTATGACCGGCTTCGTGAGGAGCCCTTCTCACTTCTCCTCACCGACATCGTCATGCCCGAGATGGACGGCATCGAGCTGGCGCGCCGCGCGACAGAACTCGATCCGGACCTCAAGGTCATGTTCATCACCGGATTTGCCGCTGTCGCGCTCAACCCGGACTCCAGGGCGCCAAAGGATGCTAAGGTGCTTTCGAAGCCCTTCCACCTCCGCGACCTCGTCGACGAGGTCAACAAGATGCTGGCCGCCGCCTGAGCCACGACGGTTTTCCACAGCCTCTGCCGCTCGCGGCACGCAGTAGGAAGATTTCCGATCGACCGCCGCGATCCACAAGGGATCTGCGGCGGTCTTTTCGTTTCAAGGCCTTAGCGGGAATCCCGGAAATTCGGGCACTCGCTGGCTCGCCGCGACCGACCCTCGGACGGAAAAAACAGGCCTTCGAAATTTCTGTCAAAAAACCTTCGAAAACCCTATTGACGCGGCAACGGGTTTTGTGGTCTATGCGCCGACATCGGATGGGCGTGTAGCTCAGCGGGAGAGCACTACGTTGACATCGTAGGGGTCACAAGTTCGATCCTTGTCACGCCCACCATTCGAATTCCAAGGGCCTTTCGAGAAATCGAGAGGCCCTTTTCGTTTGCCCGTGACTCGCCGGCTGGCGACGTCTCCACTCGTTCCGATTCTCTACGAAGTTTAATGTCGTCCATCATGGAATGGCCGGGCTCCACGCCCTAGTTTGCATTCGCAATCTGATCGTATCCGCAGTCCATCGCATCCGTAGACCAACGGGCGGCAGCGCAACTCGCGCCCTGATGCGCGACGGCGACGTCGCCGGCCACATCTTCTCAGAATGAGAAAGGAATGGACAATGCCTGCCGTCAAAAACATCCTGCTCGTACACGGCGCCTGGGGCGATGCATCCCATTGGCGTCATGTGATCCCGCCGCTCCACGCCAAGGGCTACAGGATCGTCGCAGTGCAGAACCCGCTGACCTCGCTTGCCGACGACGTCGAGCGCACGCGCAAGCTGGCGGAGGCGCTCAAGGGCCCGACCCTGCCGTCGGCCACTCCTATGGCGGCGCGGTGATCAGCGGCGCTGGCCACGCATCCAATGTCGTCGGCCTCGTCTATATCGCGGCCTTCGCACCCGATGAAGGCGACAGCCTCGGCAGCATCTTTGCACGGCGCGACCCGCCCTCCGGTGCCGCCAGCATCCGACCCGACAAGGACGGGTTTCTCTGGCTGGCGCAGGACACCTTCCGCCAGAGCTTCGGCCAGGATTTGAACGAGACCGATGCACTGGTCATGGCGGTGGCGCAGAAGCCGATTGCCGGGCGTTGCTTCGAAGACAAGGCCGGGCCGCCGGCCTGGAAGACGAAGCCGAGCTGGTATCAGGTATCGCGCCACGACAACATGATCCCGCCGGAAACCGAACAGTGGATGGCCGAACGCATCAAGGCGAAGAAGATCATCACGCTCGACGCCAGCCACGCTTCGCTTGCATCGCATCCAAAGGAGATCGTCGCGCTGATCGACGAGGCGATCGCGTCGCTCGGCTAAAGCCTGAGGTGCAAAAGTGACGAAAAACCCCGTCGATCGCCGCATCGACGGGGTTCGTTCCAAGGCCGCCGCCGACGCCAACCGACGTCGACGCCAGCCATCCGAGGTCGGCGCCTCAATGCACCATGGCGGAGGCGACGGACATCAATTCGTCACGACGGGGAACGCCGAACAGGTTCTTGCCGCCATCCGGCACTTCCGTGAAGCTCCAGCGCACGACGCCGTCGCGATCGAGCAGGAATTCGCCGACGAGCTGCCCGGCCCCCGTCGCCATCATGCGTTCGTCCGCTTCCGTGACCTCATAGCCATCAGCCTTGTCGAGGAAGACCATCGCCGCCATCGGGTCCATCGGCTCCGGCATTTCGCCCGGCAGCTTCACCTTCATCGCCATCAACGTCGATTGCGCGATCTTGCGCGGCCACTCGTCCTCATCCGCCGTGAATTCGAGGTTGGGCAGCCCGAAGGCCCGATGCGAGACCCGCTCGGGATCGGAAGCGGCCAGCAGGTTCGGCACGGGATGATAGCGGAAATAGAGGCGGGCCCGCTCGATCGGCGTGTTGACCACCGTCAGGCTCTCGATGCCCCTCTCCCGCAAGGCGCCGTCGAGTTGCGCCATGGCAGCGATCTGCCGTCTGCAGAACGGACAATGCAGGCCGCGGAACAGGCCGACCAGGACCGGCTTGCGGCCACGAAAATCATCAAGTGCGATCTGACCTTCCTGCGTGATTGCGTCGAGCACCACATTCGGCGCCCGGTCACCCGGCTGCAACGGCCGTCCACTCATCGGCTCAACCATGTCTCGTCTCCTCATCCCGGCCGGAACGCTCCCGGTACGCCTGTGGCAGGGCGGGCGCTTTCTCTCCGGCAAGCCATGCGCGGCAACGCAAAGGCGGACGCTGCGCCCCACGCAACGGAAATGTCAGTCAAGAAACGGCAGAATCATCAACGCCTCAGGATCGAGACCATGTTGCGCACATATGTCTCGCGCCAAGGCGAAGTACCTTTCCGCTGCATCGAGATCGCCGGCGTCTAGGCAGAGCGTCGCCAAGCCATCATAACACGGAAACAGGAGCTGCGCCTCTTGCGTTTCTCCGCAAAGATCGAGCGCTTCCTGATAAAGGCTGCGGGCGACATCCGGCCGGCCATGACACTGATGGATCTGGCCGAGCACCAGCAGCGACACCGGCAGATGGTCGCGCTGGTCGAGTTCCCGGTCGATCGCGATCGCGCGCTCGGCTGCCGGCATTCCATCCGGCGCACAGCGGTCGGTGAAGGTGCAATAGGCGACCGCAAGGTTGGCGAGCAGACGCGCCTGGAAACCAAGGTCGCCGATGCGCCTGGCCATGTCGAAACCACAGCGGCATACCTCGATTGCACGTTTCGGATCGGTGATCGCGTAAAGCACCGCCAAATTGGTGTAGCCGCGACAGGCGGCATTCAACAGGTTCGCGCCTTCCGCCACCGCGACACTTCGCTCGACGATACCGATCGCTTCGGCGCTGCGGCCAAGGCGGGCCAGCGTCACGCCCTTGGTGTTCAGCGCTTCGGCCTTGACCCGCATCGCCTCCCGCTCGGTCTCCGGGTTGTCCGGGGTATAGGCCGCAATGCGATCCAGAGCGTCGTCCGCCGCCTTGAGGGCGCCGGCATAGTCGCCCATGCGGAAGGCGAGGTGGCCGCATTCCTGTGAAAGATGCGCACCTTCAATCGGCGCGTTCGCGCCTTCGAGCAGTTCGGCGGCTGCGGCGAAGGAAGCCAACGCCTCGTCACGCCGCCCGGCTTCCCACAGATGATGACCGAATTTGCGCCGGATCCGTGCCGATGCAACCCGGTCGCCCGTGGCGCCGTAAATCTCAAGAAGCGCGCCATAGTGCTGAACCGCCGCCTCGCGCTTCCCGGTCGGCCCCAGGAGATCGGCGACGCGTTCGCGTGCGGCCAGCCATTCAGGCCCCTCCTCGCCGGTGGCCGCCAGCGCCGCCATGGCCTGTTCGTAGAGCCGGATGGCATCGTCATTGGCGTAGAGCGCCCGCGCCCGGTCTCCGGCCGCGATCAGGTAACGAGCGCCCTTGGCCTTGTGTTCGGAGAGGCCGAAATGGTGGCCGAGCAGCGCCATTTCCTCGAGCCGTTCGGTATCCTCGCCGAACCGGCGCTCCAGCACTTTGCCGATCAACGCGTGCTCGTCCGTGCGCCGGCTGAGCAGCAGGTTGTTGTAGACCACCTCCTGCAACAGCGTCTGGGTAAACCGATAGGTCTGCGTGCCCATAAACCCGCCGCCGTTGCTGGTCTCTTCGATGATCTCCGCGTCGCAAAGCAGATCGAGAACCGCGTCCACCGGCGTGGGCCCCGAAACCGTTTGCAGCAGATCCGCATCGAAACGCGGCCCGATCACCGCAGCATGATGCAGCAATCGGCGGGCGTCCGGCGGCAGCCGATCGACGCGGCCGAGCAGCATCGCCTCGATGGTTACCGGAATCTCGGCCGCCACCTCGCGCTCCACCACCCGCCAGGCCGAGCCGACCTGCTGCATGGCGGAAACATCGATCAGGCCACGCACGATTTCCTCGATGAACAGAGGATTGCCGCCGGCCCGCGCCAATATGCGGCCGGCGAGCGCGTGATGCAGCCCGTCCCCGCCGAAGAAGGCCGCAAGCAGCCGTCGCCCGTCGGCTTCTGAAAGTGGCGCGAGGCGCAGCGCGGTCAAGCTTGTACGGCCCGGCTTCAGCCGATCGGCATCGGCGTCGGGCCGCTGGGTGGTCAACAGCATCAACGGGCTGGCTTCCATCCGGTCGAGGACGAAGGACACGGCCTCGAGCGAGGCAGCGTCGGCCCAATGCAAGTCCTCGATGACGAGCAGCAAGGGCGTTCGTGACAGGCGCCGTTCAAATATCGCCCTCACCGCCGCAAAAAGCTGCCGGCGCATCTGTTCCGGCTCCACATGGCGCAACAGCTCATCCTGGGAACTCATGCCCAGAATCCGCAGGAACAGCGGCACCAGCTGTTCGAGCTTATCCTGCGCAAAGCCGATCTCGGCCAGTCCGGCGGCAAGCAGCTCTGTCGTCCGCTGCAGGCTGTCACTCATCGAGATCCCATAGGCACCGCGCAACACCGCCGCGAGAACGCCATAGGACGGTTCTCCGAGCGAGGAACTGACGGCGCGGCGAACGACGACGTTCGAAAAGCGCGGATCGGCGGCCACCCGTTCGAGAAATTCGTTGACCAGCCGCGACTTTCCGAGCCCAGCCTCTCCCGTCAGCCGCACGAGTTGCGCCGCCCCGCCGCAGGCGAGCTCAAGGCAATCAGCGAGGCGCTTCATCTCCGTCTCGCGCCCGATCAGCGGCGCGCCGAGCCCCAGCGCCTCGAGACCACGTGCCCGGCGCGGCGCCTCCAGCGACTGCGTCAGCCTGTAGACCTCGACGCTGCCCGCCTTGCCGCGCAGCGTCATCGCGCCAAGCGCCTCGTAGACAAAGGCGTGGCAGGTCAACCGATAGGTCACCGGTCCGACGAGGATCTCCCCGGGGCCCGCCAGCGACTGCAGCCGCTGCGCCGTATTGACTGCGTCGCCGGTCACCGAATAGCCCTTGCCCTCCCCGGCGCCCAAATGCCCCGCCACGACCGTTCCGGTGTTCAGCCCGATATGGAGGTCCAGTGGCTCGCCGATCCGCCGCTGCCAGCGCTCGCCGACCCGCCTTGCCCGGCCAGCCATGTCGAGCGCGGCACGAAGCGCCCTCTCGGGGTCGTCCTCGTGCGCCACCGGCGCGCCGAAGAGGGCAAGCAGCGCGTCGCCGATGAATTTATCTACGAAGCCGCCGTAAGCCTCGACCGCTTCGGTCAGTTCTTCGAAGAGTTCGTTCTGGAATGCCCTGAGGACTTCCGGGTCCACCTGTTCGCTGAGACCGGTAAAGCCACAGAGGTCGGCGAAGAGAATGGTGGCGGTGCGGCGGTCGGCGCCCGCCTCCTCCGGCAAAAGCGGTGCGAGCGCCTCTCTGCCGGATCGCCCCGGAGGCGTCTGCACCGCCGCCGGTCGCGAAACCGTCGGCTTTACCGGGGCCGGGGCTGCAAGCCTGGTGCCGCAGGTGGGGCAAAACGAGAAGTGTGGCGGACAGAGTGCGCCGCAACCGGGGCACGGGCTATGCTGCTTGGCACCGCAATTCGGGCAAAACGCAAACCCGTCTTGAATCTCACAACCGCACTCGTGGCAGTTCATCGAGGGCGAACCTTCGGACGAGCCCCGGATCGCACGGCAAGCGCTGTGCCAACCGGGGCATGGTGGCTTCAAAAGAATGAACCTGCGCCAACTGCTTTGCAAGCAACAGCAAAAATCTCGGTGGAAGACCGCCGATGCCGCCTCGTCCAAGGCTCTGCCACGCCTCGTCTCCGACGGCAGTTTCCCGATCGGTCAGTTGGGGCTTACGGATGAGCGACGATGCATCATCGGCAATGTCAGTCTCGGGCGCGGTCAAGAATGGACGCGGCCCGCCTTTGGTGGGCGTGAAAACGTATCGAGATCGATGGCTGCACCTTCCGGCGCGCGGCATACCTCTTCCGGATGCCTGTCGCTGGCCTCGACCGCGAAGTGGATGGCCGCCGTCTCGCTGGTGAAGAGGCCGCCGACGACCCCTTTGCGATCGGAAACGACCCACCAGCCGTGCCGGTCACGGCCGACGACGAAACGTGCGCGTGCGCGAAGACCGCGCCGGATCTGCTGCGTACTGCCCATGATGGAATGATCCTCGTTGATGGGAAGGAAGACTTAACCGGCAATCCACGAAATGGCGGCCTGAATGCCATAGGCGAGGCCAAGGACGATACCGAGGCGGATGCCGATGCCGAGAAAGGCGTCGCGGACCGCGCCGTCGTTATCGCGGCGGTTCTCGATGTTTTCGTTGGCTTGGGCGCGTCGGCGCGATTCGGCCTGAGCGGCCAGATGCGGCAAGCGTGAAATCATCTGTCTCCTTTAGACGTAATTTCCGGCCGCCCGCTGATCCCCCATTGCGGGAGCGCCACAGACGGAAATCGTTCAGGGAACTCAGCTCGCGAGCGTGATGCGGACGCCACGGCGGACGCCACGGCCGATGTGAGTGGAGGACGGAAATTCGGTGAGCGGCTCGAGAGCCGCACGAATCTCCGCCGCCGTTTCAGGCGCAACCGGGGTCAGCGGCAACCGCACATCCGGGCGGAGCGCGCGCACCAGATGCAGCGCATATTTGATCGGTCCCGGATTGGTCTCGCGCTCCAGCGCCACCAGCAACGGCCTTAGCCGTTCATGGATGCCAAGCGCAGCGCCTGCGTTCCCGGTTTTGATCGCCTGATGCATCCCCACCACCAGCCGCGGAACGACATTGGACGCGACCGAAATGGTGCCGTGACCGCCACAGAGATTGAACGGCAGCGCCGTCTGGTCATGGCCGGAGAACGGGTGAAGGCGGCTCTTCAGCGCAGCAGGCAGGGACAGGATCCGCCCGATGTCGCCGGTTGCATCCTTGATGCCGATAATGCCCGGAAGCTCTGCCAGCCGTTCGAGCGTGCGCGGCATGAGATCGACGCCGGTGCGCGAAGGGACGTTATAGACGATGACGGGCAGGTCGACCGCCTTCGCGACTGCCTCGAAGTGGCGGTAGAGCCCCTCCTGCGACGGCTTGCTGTAATAGGGCGCAACGATGAGCGCCGCATCGGCGCCAAGCGCCTTGGCTTCCGCCGTCAGCGCGATCGTCGTCTCGGTGCTGTTGGTGCCGGTTCCGGCGATGACCGGCACCTTCCCCTCGGCGACCTCGACGCAGCGCTCGATCACCACGGCCCGCTCGGTGCGCGACAGCGTCGGCGCCTCGCCGGTGGTACCGCAAGCGACGAGGCCGGAGATGCCGTGGCGAATCTGCCATTCGACCAGCGACATCAGGCCGGCGGTATCGATCTTGCCGTCACGAAACGGCGTGATGAGCGCCGTGATCGCCCCTTCGAGGCGCAGCGAATGCATGCTCATGAATGTAATCCTTCAGGTGGGAAACTGGCCGCGCCCGGCGGCACCGGCGGCAAGCTGGTAGCAGCGGCAGGAACGCAGGAAGGCGCCAAGGATCGCAGTTGCCAGATCGGGATGCCGTGCCTTGAACGTGACCCGGCCGGCACCCGGTGGCTGATAGCGCAGCGTACAGGTCCAGAGCCCGAGTTCATGGCTGAGCCTGCGCAGGCAAAGTTTTGCCTCGGTCGTGGACGTCAGGTGGATGACCGCATCGACCAGGGCATCGGCCGCCATCAAATCGCGGAACCGGCGCGACGGCCACTCGTCGACGGCGAGACCGGGCAGTTCCCGGATTACTCGGACAGCTTCCCAGACGTGATGCTCACGCAGCCGGCGAACGGCCGTCAACCGCAGCAGCAGCCCCTCCAGTTCATCCGCATTCGCTTCGACAGTATCGGGCCGCTGACGCAAACCTGGCCCGGGCAGGAGGCTCCGAGCATGACGGCGCAGGCTGAAATCATGAAGAGACATGGAACTCATCCGCATTCGATGAGGAGAGCCTAGCTGCACCAGACGTCCAGATTCGATTCCGACTTCGGGCGCCTGGCATAAGATTTCCGTAAAGCTTCCCGATCGGCGCTGTCCAAGACATCCATGCGCGGCTAGATTGACCTTCGGAGGGACTAAAACCCCGTGAAACGCAGGCGCGCAGCGTCGAAATAATCTGACGCAAAAGATGACGTGCACGCAATTTTGCGCTAGGTAGCCCCTTCTGTGGCGATAAGGATCGCCATATTTCGAGCAATGCCCCCTGTCCGTGAAGGAACATGCCATGCCTGCCTATCGCTCACGTACCACCACCCACGGCCGTAACATGGCCGGTGCCCGCGGCCTCTGGCGCGCGACGGGCATGAAGGACAGCGATTTTGGCAAGCCGATTATTGCGGTGGTGAACTCGTTCACCCAGTTCGTGCCGGGCCACGTGCACCTCAAGGATCTCGGCCAGCTCGTCGCCCGCGAAATCGAGGCGGCCGGCGGCGTCGCCAAGGAATTCAATACGATCGCCGTCGACGACGGCATCGCCATGGGTCACGACGGCATGCTCTACTCGCTGCCGTCGCGCGAGATCATCGCCGACTCGGTCGAATACATGGTGAATGCCCACTGCGCCGACGCCATGGTCTGCATCTCGAACTGCGACAAGATCACGCCCGGCATGCTGATGGCGGCGCTCCGCCTCAACATCCCCGCGGTCTTCGTCTCCGGCGGCCCGATGGAAGCCGGCAAGGTCGTGCTGCATGGCAAGACGCATGCGCTCGATCTGGTCGATGCCATGGTCGCCGCGGCCGACGACAACGTCACCGACGAGGACGTCAAGGTCATCGAGCGCTCCGCCTGCCCGACCTGCGGCTCCTGCTCCGGCATGTTCACCGCCAATTCGATGAACTGTCTCACCGAAGCACTGGGCCTGTCGCTCCCCGGCAACGGCTCGACGCTGGCAACCCATGCCGACCGCAAGCGCCTCTTCGTCGAAGCCGGCCATCTGATCGTCGATATCGCCCGCCGCTACTACGAGCAGGAAGATGAAAACGTCCTGCCGCGCAGGATCGCCTCCAAGCAGGCGTTCGAAAACGCCATGGCGCTCGATATCGCCATGGGCGGCTCGACCAATACCGTGTTGCACATCCTCGCCGCCGCCTACGAAGGCGAGGTCGATTTCACCATGGACGATATCGACCGGCTCTCGCGCAAGGTTCCGTGCCTGTCGAAGGTCGCGCCCGCCAAGAGCGACGTGCACATGGAAGACGTGCACCGCGCTGGCGGCATCATGTCGATCCTCGGTGAGCTGGACAAGGGCGGGCTCATCAACCGTGATTGCCCGACGGTTCACAGCACCACGATCGGCGACGCCATCGACCGCTGGGACATCACCCGCACGACGAGCGAAACGGTGCGCAACTTCTTCCGCGCGGCTCCTGGCGGCATTCCGACCCAGGTCGCCTTCAGCCAGGAGGCGCGCTGGGACGAACTGGACACCGACCGCGAAAAGGGCGTCATCCGCTCCGTCGAACATCCCTTCTCCAAGGACGGCGGCCTCGCCGTCCTGAAGGGCAACATCGCGATCGACGGCTGCATCGTGAAGACCGCCGGGGTCGACGAGAGCATCCTGAAATTCTCCGGTCCGGCGCGCGTCTTCGAAAGCCAGGACGCATCGGTGAAGGCGATTCTCGGCAACGAGATCAAGGCCGGCGACGTCGTCGTCATCCGCTATGAAGGCCCGAAGGGCGGCCCGGGCATGCAGGAAATGCTCTATCCGACGAGCTACCTGAAATCGAAGGGCCTCGGCAAGGCTTGCGCCCTGATCACCGACGGCCGCTTCTCCGGCGGCACCTCCGGTCTTTCGATCGGCCACGTTTCGCCGGAAGCGGCCAACGGCGGCACGATCGGCCTGGTGCGCGAAGGCGACATGATCGACATCGACATCCCGAACCGTACCATCAGCCTGCGCGTCGACGAGGCGGAGCTTGCCAGCCGCCGCGCCGAACAGGATGCCAAGGGCTGGAAGCCGGCCGAACAGCGCAAGCGCAAGGTGACGACGGCGCTCAAGGCCTACGCCGCCTTTGCAACCTCCGCCGACCGCGGCGCGGTGCGCGACCTCGGCGAACGCTGAGCCGTAAGCAAGCTACGACGCCAAAAGGCTCCCGCGCTCCGGGAGCCTTTTTTCTTGGGCTGGTTTTGCGCTCGCCCGGCCGCGTTCAATACTGCGGCCTCCTTTGCCGGATGAAGTGTATCTGCTACTTTAGCCAACCCTAAGGTTAAGGGGGTGGATCATGGCAAGCACATCCGAACTGCTCGGCACGTGGAAGATGCTCTCCTGGAAGCGCGAGGTTGTCGCCACCGGCGAAACCAGCGACGCCATGGGCGCCGATCCGATCGGCTACCTCTCCTACAACCGGGATGGCCGCGTCAGCGCCGTCGTGGTGAAGCGCGACCGCCCGAAACTGAAGGGGCCCGTGCCGACGGACGACGAAAAGGCGGCGCTCTTCGATACGATGCTCGCCTATGCGGGAACCTACACGCTGGAAGACGGTCGGATCATCCACCACCTGGATGCGAGCTGGAATCCGGCATGGGGCATGTCCGATCTCATCCGCCCCTTTTTCGTGGAGGGCGACAAGCTGGTGATCTACGGCGCACCGGCCATCGACCCCAGGACCGGCGAGGAGGTCACATACCATCTCGAATTTCGCAGGCTTTGACCGACGACCGATTTCCAGGCGTCAGAGATGGCGCGTCTCAGCGGGCGCGTGGAACCAGTTGTTGTTGCGTCCGTCCATGTATTGCACCGGCGCCTCGGCGAGCACCGCCGGATCGAGGTCGTCGAGGCAGGCGACGTTGACCGAGTAGTAAGCACCACCGATTTCCTCGATATAGCCATGGCCGAAAGCGGCAACGCCGCAGGTCTTGCAGAAGCGGTGATGCACGCTATCGCTGCCGAACTGGTAATCGGCGATATTGGCCTCGTCGCATTGCAGGCGAAAATCGTCGGGCTTGACGACCGCGCCCCAGTAGCGCCGCTTCCAGCAGATCGAGCAGTTGCACTTGCCGGTGCCGGCATCGAGGTCGACATCGGCCTCATAGCGGATATTTCCACAGTGGCAGCTTCCCTTATAGGTCAGTTTCATCGCCGTTCCTCCTGCTTGCCGAACCCCGATGGGTCTGTTTAGCGCCTGTCCAGAATGACAGCATGCTGTCATGACGGGCCTGCTCAGTGCATTTGCCATATTGACAATATGTTGTCAATATCGAATGAGATCCGGATCCACCGATCAGCAATGGCCGAACCTCTGCAGACCGCAGATCTCAATCCACTGTAAACCGAAGCATGGCAAGTTCCCTCCATGTACGCTTGCCGCGCTCACCTCTCCTTTGCTGAGACGGCTTGTCGACATCAACGTAAACTGACAATATAATGTCATATTAGTGCATCCAGAAAGAGGTGACGTGTCAACATGAAGGACCCTGAACGGACGCCCGCCGGCGACGCCTTTGCCGAGTTTTCGATAACGGCGCTGCGGCTTGCCGGTCCGCTGACGCAAGCGGGTGACGCGCTTGCCAAACCTTCCGGACAGACGAGCGCGCGCTGGCAGGTGCTGGCCGCAGCAAACCATGCGCCCATGTCGGTCGCCGATGCGGCACGCGCACTCGGGCTCGCACGCCAGGGCGTGCAGCGCATCGCCGACCTGTTGGAAGCGGACGGCCTGATTACCTACAGGGACAATCCGACCCACCAGAGGGCAAAGCTCATGGTCCTGACGGCGGCCGGCGAAACGGCACTGCACGAGATCAAGGAGCGGCAGGCAGCCTGGGCAGACAGGCTCGGCGCCGAGTTGGGCGAAAGACGCCTGCGACAGGCCTCGGCCCTGATGGCGGAGATCATCGAAGTCCTCAGGGAACGATCCTCAGCCGCAGATTAGCCCCTCAGCAACCCCGTTCAAGCCAGCGCCAGGAGATCCGCGCGCAGCCGGTCCGGCCCCCCTTCGCCAAGCACCGGATCGAGCGCCTCATGCAATGCCTTCCAGATGGGAAGGGCACGCGAAAGCAGCGCTTCGCCCTCCTGCGTCAGCCGCAATCGCCGTGTCCGCCGGTCCTCCGGGTCAGGAAAGCTCTCGACCAGGCCGCGCCGTTCCAGGGGCTTCAGCGCCGCGGTCAGTGTCGTCCGATCCATGGCAAGCAGCGACGCAACCGACCCCATGTTCGGCGGCGCCGGACGGTTGAGCGACATCAGCAGGGAGAACTGCCCGTTGGTGATATCGAGGGGCCGCAGCGCCTCATCGAATCGGCGGGCTATGGCGCGAGCGGCACGCTGCACATGCAGACAGAGGCAGGTATCTTTCACATGCAGGGTGGTCTCGAACGGAATTGACGGCATCTTTGACATAGTTGATTAATGTTGATATCAACGTAATTAGTCAAGTGCAACGTTGGAAGGAGGAACGGGCATGAGACAGGACCACGCAGTCGTATCGCCTCAGGAGTGGTTGAAAGCGCGCAGGGAACTGCTCGCGCAGGAAAAGGAACACACCCACGCACGCGACAAGGTCAATGCTGCCCGGCTGGCGCTGCCCTGGGTGAAGATGGAAAAGACCTATGTTTTCGACACTTTGGCCGGGCGCAAGTCGCTGTCCGAACTCTTCGACGGCCGTAGTCAATTGATCGTCTACCATTTCATGTTCGGCCCCACCTGGGAGGCCGGCTGCCCCGGCTGCTCCTTCCTGGCCGATCACTTCGCCGGCATGCGGCCGCATCTCAACCACCATGACGTGACGCTGATCGCCGCATCGAATGCACCGCTTGCGAAGATCGAAGCTTATAGAAAGCGCATGGACTGGCACTTCCCATGGGTATCGGCGGCGGGCAACGGATTCAACCATGACTTCCACGTCGCCTTTTCTCCCGACGAACTCGCAAGCGGCAAGGTCGCCTACAATTTCACCGAGATCGACAGCGCCAACGCGCATGAAGAACTGCCGGGACTGAGCGCTTTCCAGAAAAGCGAAGATGGCGCGATCTATCACACCTATTCGTCCTATGCCCGCGGTCTCGAGGAACTGATCGGCACGCTGATGCTGCTCGATCGCGCGCCGAAGGGCCGCAACGAAGACGGGACGATGAGCTTCGTCCGGCGCCACGACGAGTACGAACAGGAACGCAAGGCAGGCTAGACGGGCGACATTCGCGCAGGCGGAACCTTTCGCCTGCGAAAGCGTTTCGTGAGCGCTCGCGCGTCAAGCCGATGATCTGCGCCCGCCAAAAATGATCTGCGCCCACCACAAAGGACAAGCAAAACTGTGAGAGCAGAACCGGAAGAAGCGCATCGCTGGCTCGAACAAATGCTGGGCGACTGGCAGGTTCGCACCTCTGGGCCGGGCAACGAAGCCGATGGAAGCGGCCCCTGGAGCGAACATGTTCGCTCGCTTCAGGGCCTCTGGATCGTCTGCGAAGGTCAGGGAACGATGCCGGGCGGCAACTTTGGCGAGACGCTCATGACGCTCGGCTACAATCCCGAGACAAAACGCTACGTCGGCACCTGGGTCGGCTCCATGCTGACCCATATGTGGGTCTATGACGGCGAACTGGATGCGGACGGCAGGTCCCTGTCCCTCTATTGCGAGGGACCGGATTTCGAGAATCCCGGCAAGACCGCGCGGTACCGGGACATCATCACGCTCATCGACCAATCCCGGCGCCTGCTGACTGCGCAGGTGCAGGCACCGGACGGCAGTTGGAAAGACATGATGACGGCTGAATACGTACGCCGGGATTGAACGCGGGTTGGGCGATCTGTCCTTGGTCTTCCTGCCGCGCCGCTAAAACCTCATCCGACGACGATCCATTCGAGCATGCAACCAAGCGGCGCAAGACGCGTCGCGCCAAAGCAAACTGGAGCAAGGCAATGGCAGATCACGGCAAATTCGTTTGGTATGAATTGATGACGACGGACATGGCCGCGGCGGAAACGTTCTACAAGGACGTTGTCGGCTGGAGTGCCCGCGATTCCGGCATGTCCGGTATCAGCTACACGCTGTTCAGCGTCGGCGAACTTCCGGTCGCCGGACTGATGACGATGCCGGAAGGCGCGCTCGAAATGAAGGTCCCCCCCGCCTGGCTCGGTTATGTCGGCGTCGACGATGTCGATGCGACCGCCGCCAAGATTGCGGCCAAGGGCGGGAAGGTTCACCGTGCGCCCGATGATATCCCGGGCATCGGGCGTTTCGCGGTCGTTACCGACCCGCACGGCGCCGTGTTCGCCATCTTCAAGGGAACGGGCGAGCCGCCGCCGGCCACCGATCCGATGGCGCCGGGCTTGGTCGGCTGGCATGAGCTCGCATCCGGCGACCTCGATACCGCCTTCCCCTTCTATGCCGAGCTCTTCGGCTGGACGAAGGACAAGGGCATGGACATGGGCGAGATGGGCACCTACCAGATTTTTGCCCATGGCGGCGCCCCGATCGGCGGGATGATGACCAAGCCGAAGGAAGTGCCTGCGCCCTATTGGCTCTACTACATCAACGTGCCTGCGCTCGACGCGTCGATCGAGCGCATCCAGACCGGTGGCGGAAAGGTCGTGCTCGAGCCGATGGAGGTGCCCGGCGGCGCCTGGATCGTTCAGGCGCTCGACCCACAAGGCGCGCTTTTCGCGCTGGTCGCGCCGAAGCGCTGAACCGGCCGTACGTATCGCCAACCGACAAGCGTTCGCAGGAAACAGGGCCCGCCTCCCTTGGGAGGCGGGCTTCATTCAATCCGACGGGTGGAGCGCGCTGGCGGACCGCTGCCCTGCGCCGCACGCATCCCTCGGTTGCGGCGCAACCCCTGGTAATTCAGGGTATTTCAAGCTTATTTAACACCTTATACGATAACAGGGGCAACGAGCACACTGATTTCGGATGGGTTTCTTGTCGCACGACAAGAATTGTCGCGACAGCCAAAGTGATGAGCGGCGACATGGGTGGAGCAACTTCGCGTAAATGAAGAGCAAAGGCGGCAGCCATGCGCCCCCAGAGACGGGCGTTGCGAAAGCGCGTACCGCAAAGGCGCTGCGCCGCAAGCTCCAATGGCTGCTCGCCATCGTCGTCGCCTGTACCGGTGTGCTCGCGACCGAAATCATTGTCGCCTCCTATAGCGATTTCGTCATCGCCCGCCGCAACCTGATCGAAGTCTTGGCGTTCTGCCGCGTGCTCGACGCCGCAAACTATCTCTCGGCCGAGCGCGGACCTTCCAATGGCGTGCTCGGCATCGGCGTGGCGCCCGGTTCACCGGTCCAGGCCCGCCTTGCCGAGTTTCGCGCCCGCAGCGACGAGGCGCTCGCAAAGCTCACCGAAGACATCGACAATGCCAGCCGCACGGAGCCGGCCGGTGCCCTCTCCCCCATTCTCGTCGAAGTCCGCCGCCGCCTGGTGCTGGCGCGCGCCGAGGTCGACCGCATTGCCGCACTTCCGCCCGAACGACGGGACCTGACAGAAATCCAGGCAACGATTGAGGCGATGTTCAGCGTCATCGATGCCATTCGCCCGGCAATCGACTGGAACGTTCAACGCCTGACCAACACCGACCCGAACCTTGCCGGCATTGCGCTTGCGGCACAGATGCTCGCCAATCTGCGCGAAGACGGCGGCCGCCTCGGATCCCAGGTCATGGCCCCGGTTGCCGTCGGCCAGCCGCTCGAAGCGAAGAACATCGCCGACAGCGAGCGTACGCGCGGCAGGCTGCAGGAAACCTGGTCCATTGTCGGCAAGCCCGGTGCCCTTCCCGGCCTGAAACCGGCCAATATCGCAGATCTCGCCAGGATCGACCGCGAGTTCTTCGGCGAAGGATTTGCAATCATCGACAGCATCGTCGCGATCGGCAGACATTCGGGCGCTTACCCGATGACCGCGGAGCAGCTGACTGACCGCTTCGTCCCGAAGATGAAGCCGCTCGAGGATCTTCGCCGCGCCTTCATGGATGCGACCGTCGAGCGGCTCGCGGTGAACAAGACGCGGGCTTCGGTCAAGCTGGCGGTCGCCAGCCTCGCGACCTTCGCCCTGTTCCTGGTCCTGCTGGTTCTGATGCGCCGCGCCCGCTCGCTGGTCTTCGAGCCGCTGCTCATTGCACGCCATAGCATCATCGAACTCGCCAACGACCGCCCGATCGCGCGTCTTCAAGGCAAGGGCGGCGAAGGCGAGATGGGGCGCTTGTTCGATGCGATCGACGTGCTGCGCAAACGCCTCGACGAACGCGCGCTGTTGATGCGGCACCTCGAACGCCAGGCCGAAACCGACGAACTGACCGGCTTGCTCAACCGCCGGGCCTTGGAGCTCATCGGTGGCGCTGAAGACGCTGCCGATAGCAACCAGGATGCCTGTCTGATCCTGATGGACATCGACCATTTCAAGCAGATCAACGATACCCACGGTCACTTGGTCGGCGACATCGTGCTCAAGGAAACCGCCCGCATCATCCGCAACTCCGTGCGCAACTCCGATCTTGTCGCCCGTTTTGGCGGCGAGGAGTTCGCGATCATCACCCCGGGCGACAGCATCGAGTCGGCCCTTGCACTTGCGGAACGGATCAGGGCCAATCTCGCCCATGAACCGATCGTCGTTGCGGGCGGACAGGAGCTGAACGTCACCGCCAGCTTCGGCGTGGCCGAGGGACGAACCGCAAACGGCGGCTGGAAGCACCTGATCGAGGATGCCGACACAGAGCTCTATCGCGCCAAGTCGGAGGGTCGCAATCGCGTCTGCGGCCGTCCTGCGGACCTTGCCCCCTTCACAAAGACGAAATCCGCGCGCGCGTAGCCAGAAAGTCGAGCACGACCCGCACGCGGGCAGGCAGAGCCCCGCCCGGACCGTGGAACACGGCGTGGAAGGCTTCGGTGTCGCCGGGGTTCAAGTGTTCGGCGACCGGCAGCAGCCGGCCGGCCTCGATATCCTCTCTGACCGTGAAGGTCGGCAGCCGGGCGAGGCCCACGCCCGCAAGCGCGAGCCGGCGCAAACCCTCGCCATCACTCACCCGCACCCGTTCCGTCGGCGGCAGAGCGATCCGTTCTGCATTCGAAAGGAGCGGCCAGCCATCGAGCGCCCGAACGTAGCTGTGGCTCAGCCGGTTATGCGCCTCGATATCCCCTATGGTCTGAGGCACGCCGAAACGATCGAGATAGGATGGGGCGCCGACGATCGTCATCGACGTGCTGCCGAGCTTGCGGGCAATCAGGCTCGATGTCTTCAGCGGGCCGGCGCGCACGGCGATATCAACCCGCTCCGCCATCAGATCGACGACGGCGTCCGTCTGCAGGATATCGAGGGAGACCGACGGAAACGCCGCCAGGAATTCGGGCAACACCGGCATCAGCGCATGCGTCGCATAGGAAGCGCTGACATTGAGGCGGACCCGGCCCTCCGGCGTCTCGCCGGCACCGGCCGAGCGCTCCGCTTCGTCGATGTCGGCGAGGATCCGCACGGCCCGCTCATAAAAGGCGCAGCCTTCCGCCGTCAATTGCAGCCGCCGCGTCGAACGGTTGACGAGCCGGACACCAAGCCTTTCCTCCAGTCGCTGGACGAGTTTGCTGACGGCCGACGGTGTCATGCAGCAGACCTTGGCCGCGGCCGAGAAGCCGCCAAGCTCCACCACCTTGGCAAAAACCGCCATCTCCCCCGAACGATTGACCGTCAAGCGCGACATGTGACTTCAACTCACAAATGATGTTCCTTCGTGAGGTCTACATCGCAAATGAACCCAACACCACCTTCTCCTTGAAGCGAGCGCCGGCGCCCGGTGTCTCGCACGAACGAAGCCAACGAGGAGCTTGCAGACATGGAATACAGACGGCTTGGATCATCGGGACTGAAGGTGCCGGCCTTGAGCTTCGGCGCAGGAACCTTCGGCGGCAAGGGGCCGCTCTTCAGCGCCTGGGGCAACAGCGACGCAGCCGAAGCGCGACGCCTGATCGACATTTCGCTGGAGGCCGGTGTCAATCTCTTCGACACGGCCGACGTCTACTCGGACGGTGCTTCCGAGACCGTACTCGGTGCCGCGATCAAGGGAAGGCGTGATGCCGTCCTGCTCTCCACCAAGATCGCGCTGCCGATGGGCGATGGCCCGAACGATGCCGGCACATCGCGTTCGCGTCTGACGAAGGGCGTCGACGACGCACTCAAGCGGCTCGGCACCGACTATATCGACCTCCTGCAACTTCACGCCTTCGACGCGGGGACACCGGTCGAAGAGGTGCTCTCAACGCTCGATGGCCTCGTTGCTGCCGGCAAGCTGCGCTACGTCGGCGCCTCCAATTTCGCCGGCTGGCAACTGATGAAATCGCTGGCCGTCTCCGAGAAGCACGGCCTCGTCCGCCATGTCGCCCACCAGGTCTACTATTCGCTGGTCGGACGCGACTACGAGTGGGAACTGATGCCGCTTGCGGCCGATCAGGGCGTCGGCGCGCTTGTCTGGAGCCCGCTCGGCTGGGGCCGTCTCACCGGCAAGATCAGGCGCGGCCAGCCCTGGCCGGAGGGCAGCCGCCTGCACGATACCGCGGCCTTCGGCCCGCCGGTCGACGACGAAAAGCTCTACGACGTCGTTGACGTGCTCGATCAACTCACCGAGGAGACCGGCAAGACGATCCCGCAGATCGCCATCAACTGGCTGCTGCAGCGCCCGACCGTCTCGAGCGTCATCATCGGCGCCCGCAACGAGGAGCAGCTTCGACAGAATCTCGGCGCCGTCGGCTGGTCGCTGTCGCTGGAGCAGATCGCCCGCCTCGATGAGGCAAGCAAGACGACGCCGGCCTATCCCTATTTCCCCTATTATCGCCAGGAGGGCTTTGCGCGGATCAACCCGCCGATCGTCTGACCGGCATAACGCCCGCCTTTCGCACGCCCCGCCCAGGCGTGCGAAAGTATTGCGGCGCCTCGATTTTCCTTACGCGCTTTCGCGCTTGCATTCTCGATTTGCATTGCACAAACTTCGTGGCGATGGGGGCGCCAGACCTCCCACGAAGGGGACCAAATCCGGCATGTCGATCAAGGCCAGCATCTATCACCTGACCCACTACACCTATGACCGTCCCGTAAGGCTGTCGCCGCAGATCATCCGGCTGAAGCCTGCGGCCCATTCCAAGACCAAGGTCATCAGCCACTCGCTGAAGGTTTCGCCCGCCAATCATTTCGTCAACCTGCAGCAGGATCCCTACGGCAACTACCTTGCCCGCTTCGTCTTTCCCGATCCGGTCAGCGAACTGAAGATCGAGGTCGATCTCGTCGCCGACATGACGGTCTATAATCCCTTCGACTTCTTCGTCGAAGAGGAGGCCGAGCACTGGCCCTTCCCCTATCCGGAAGACCTCAGCGACGATCTCAGGATCTACATGACGCCGGAGCCGGTCGGTCCGGCGCTTGGCGCCTTCCTCGCGACGGTCGACCGCTCGCGCCAGCGCGCCGTCGACATGGTCGTCGGGCTCAACACGCGCCTGCAGCAGGAGATCGGCTACGTCATCCGCATGGAGCCCGGCGTACAGACGCCGGAGGAGACGCTGACTTCGGCCCGCGGGTCCTGTCGCGATTCGAGCTGGCTTCTCGTCCAGATCCTGCGCAATCTCGGTTTCGCCGCCCGCTTCGTCTCCGGCTACCTCATCCAGTTGACCCCCGATCTGAAGGCGCTCGACGGCCCCTCCGGCACTGACCACGACTTTACCGACCTGCATGCCTGGGCCGAGGTTTACCTGCCGGGCGCCGGTTGGGTCGGGCTCGACCCGACCTCCGGCCTCCTGACCGGCGAAAGCCACATCCCGCTTGCCGCCACCCCGCATTTCCGCAACGCCGCGCCGATCTCCGGCGGTTTCTTCGGCGACCCCGAAACCCGCACCGATTTCGCCTTCGATATGAAGGTAGCGCGGGTCGCCGAACACCCGCGCATCACCAAGCCCTTCTCCGACGAAAGCTGGGACGCACTGAATGCGCTCGGTGAGAAGGTCGATCAGGTGCTCCAGGAAAACGACGTCCGGCTGACGATGGGCGGTGAGCCGACCTTCGTCTCGATCGACGATTTCGAGTCCGAGGAATGGAACACCGCCGCCGTTGGCCCGACCAAGCGCGAAAAGGCGGACGCGTTGATCCGGCGCCTGCGCGAGCGCTTCGCCCCCGGTGGCTTCCTGCATTACGGCCAGGGCAAATGGTATCCCGGCGAAAGCCTGCCGCGGTGGACCTTCTCGCTCTATTGGCGCAAGGACGGCGTACCGATCTGGCGCCGGCCCGATCTCATCGCCGAAGAGGCGGGCAGCCACGATGTCACCGAGAAGGACGCCGAACGCCTGCTCCAGGCAATCGCCGGCGAGTTGGACCTTGCGGCCGACATGGTCGTGCCCGCCTTCGAGGACCCGGCCGAATGGTTGCTGAAGGAGGCGAACCTCCCCGACAATGTCGATCCGGCCAACTCCAAGCTCAAGGATCCGGAAGAACGCAGCCGCATGGCGCGTGTCTTCGAGCGCGGGCTGACGACGCCCACGGGCTACGTGCTGCCGGTGCAGGCCTGGAATGCCCGTGCATCGGGACGGAAGTGGATGAGCGAAAAGTGGAGCACCCGCCGGGGTCGTCTCTTCCTCGTGCCCGGCGACAGTCCCGTCGGCTATCGCCTGCCGCTCGGCGCCCTGCCCTATATCGCGCCCTCCTGGTTCCCCTACATCAACCCGGTCGATCCGACAGTGCCGCGCGACGGCCTGCCCGATTTTTCCGAAGAGATCAGCCGGCCGCAGCAGGCGCGTTTCCAGCCCTCGGAGGTTCCGGAAACCCCGCTGCCGGTGGCGCGCGACGAGATCGCCGGCCTGGTGCGCACTGCCATCAGCGTCGAGCCGCGCGACGGTCGGCTTTGCGTCTTCATGCCGCCGACGACGAGCATCGAGGAGTATCTCGACCTCATCGCGTCTGCGGAACGGGCTGCCGCCAACGTCGGCCTGCCCGTCCATATCGAAGGCTATGCCCCGCCGCAGGATGAGCGCATCAACGTCATCCGTGTTGCGCCGGACCCCGGCGTGATCGAGGTCAACATTCATCCCGCATCGCACTGGCGCGATTGCGTCGACATCACCACCGCGATCTACGAAGAGGCGCGCCAAAGCCGGCTTGGTGCCGACAAGTTCATGATCGACGGGCGCCACACCGGCACCGGCGGCGGCAATCACGTGGTCGTCGGCGGCGCCAATCCCAATGACAGCCCGTTCCTGCGCCGTCCGGACCTCTTGAAAAGCGTCGTGTTGCACTGGCAGCGGCACCCCTCGCTCTCCTACCTGTTTTCGGGCCTCTTCATCGGCCCGACCTCGCAGGCGCCGCGCATCGACGAGGCCCGGCATGATTCGCTCTACGAGCTCGAAATCGCGCTCGCCCAGGTGCCGATGCCGGGCTCGGCGACTGCGCCTCCCCTGCCCTGGCTCGTCGACCGTCTGTTCCGTAACCTGCTCGTCGACGTGACAGGGAATACGCACCGGGCGGAAATCTGCATCGACAAGCTGTTTTCGCCTGACGGGCCGACCGGGCGTCTGGGCCTCGTCGAGTTCCGCGGCTTCGAGATGCCGCCGAACGCCCGCATGTCGCTCGCCCAGCAATTGCTGGTGCGCGCCCTCATCGCCCGCTTCTGGAAGCATCCGATCGACGGCCGGTTCGTGCGCTGGGGCACGGCGCTGCACGACCGCTTCATGCTGCCGCACCACGTCTGGCAGGATTTTCTCGAAGTGCTCGCCGACCTCCGCGCCCACGGCTTCGACTTGAAGCCGGAATGGTTCGAGGCCCAGCTCGAGTTCCGTTTCCCCTTCTGCGGCGAGGTCGAATATCAAGACGCCAGGCTCGAAATCCGTCAGGCGCTCGAACCTTGGCACGTGATGGGCGAGCAGGGGGCGATCGGCGGCACCGTGCGCTATGTCGACAGTTCGGTCGAGCGCCTGCAGGTCAAGCTCGATACCGCCAATCCCGAGCGCTATGCGGTTGCCTGCAACGGCCGGCCGGTACCGTTGACGCGCACCGGCTCCAACGGCTCGGCCGTTGCCGGCGTGCGCTACAAGGCCTGGCAGCCGGCCTCGGGCCTGCATCCGGTCCTGCCGGTCAACACTCCCCTCACATTCGACATTTATGATACATGGTCGAATCGGGCGATTGGCGGATGCGTCTACCATGTCGCCCATCCGGGTGGGCGAAGCTACGATACGTTTCCAGTCAACGGCAACGAGGCCGAAGCGCGGCGCCTGGCGCGGTTCGAGCCCTGGGGTCATACGTCAGGAGGTTACCCGCTTCGCCCGGAAAGCCCGTCTATAGAATTCCCGATGACGCTTGATCTCAGGCGTCCGCCAGGAGCGTAAATGGCGAAAAAGCAGACAGCCGCCGCGAACCATCGGGGCACCGACGACGATCCGGTCTTCGGCTACCGCGCCCTTCCTGGTATCGCCGACGAGATGCTCGACCGGGAGGGCAATGTCCGCCCGGTGTGGCAGCGGCTACTCGCGACGCTCGGACGGCTCGATGAAACGGAACTCGCCAACCGCTTCGCCCGCGCCGACCGCTACCTGCGCGACGCCGGCGTTTTCTACCGGGTCTACGGCGCCAAGGAGAGTACCGACCGAAGCTGGCCATTGTCCCATATCCCGGTCCTGATCGACGAGAAGGAATGGGCGACGGTTTCGCAAGGGCTCGTCCAGCGCGCCGAGCTTCTGGAGAAGGTGGTTGCCGACATCTATGGCGAGAACCGGCTGGTGCGCGAAGGCCTGCTGCCGCCGGCGCTGGTCGCCTCCAATCCGGAATTCCTGCGGCCGCTCGTCGGCGTGAAGCCGGCCGATGGTCACTTTCTGCACTTCGTCTCCTTCGAAATCGGCCGCGGGCCCGATGGCAACTGGTGGGTCCTTTCGGACCGCACCGAAGCGCCCTCCGGGGCCGGCTTCGCGCTGGAGAACCGGGTCGCGACCACGCGCGCCTTCTCCAATCTTTATGCCGAAACCCACGTACACCGATTGGCCGGCTTCTTCGGCGAATTCCGCGATGCGCTCCAGAGTCGCAAGCTGCATCCGGACGACCGCATCGCCGTGCTTTCGCCCGGCATCGCGAACGAGACCTATTTCGAACATGCCTATATCGCCCGCTATCTGGGCTTCATGCTGCTCGAAGGCGAAGACCTGACGGTGGTCGGCGGCCGGGTGATGGTACGCACAGTCGCCGGCCTCAAACCCGTGGGCGTGCTCTGGCGCCGCCTTGACGCGGCCTTCGCCGACCCGATTGAACTGAACCAGTCCTCGCATATCGGCACGCCCGGCATCGTCGAGGCGCTTCGCGCCGGCTCCGTCTCGATCGTCAACGCGCTCGGAAGCGGCATCGTCGAGACACGCGCCTTCCTCGCCTTCATGCCGGCGATCTGCCGCCACCTGCTCGGTGAGGAGCAGCAGCTGCCCTCGATCGCCACCTGGTGGTGCGGCCAGCCGGGCGAGCGAGAACAGGTCGCTGCCAATCTCGATCGCATGGTCATCGGCCCGGCCTATGCGACGCGCCCCTTCTTCGATGACAACGGCCAGTCCGTGCTCGGCGCAACGCTCGGCGAGGAGGCTCGCGCCTCGATCGCCGATTGGCTTGGCACCGAAGGCGGCAAGCTCGTCGGCCAGGAGGTCGTCACGCTTTCGACTACCCCGGCCTGGGTTCGCGGCCGGTTGACGCCGCGCCCGATGAGCCTGCGCGTCTTCGCGGCACGGACCCGCGACGGCTGGCAGATCATGCCCGGCGGTTTCGCCCGCATCGGCTCCGGCGACGATGTGGCCGCCATCGCGATGCAGGCGGGAGGCACCGCCGCCGACGTCTGGATCGTCAGCGACCGTCCGGTGGAACGCACGACTTTGCTTCCGGCGGAGGAGAGCTTCACCCGCAACATGCCCGGGAGCCTGCCGAGCCGGGCGGCCGACAACCTCTTCTGGCTCGGCCGTTACATCGAGCGCGCCGAAGGGGCGCTGCGCATCCTGCGCGCCTGGCACGGTCGCTTCGCCGAAACCGCCGATCCGGACCTGCCGCTCCTGAGGGATGTCAGCGACTATCTCGCCGCGCTCGACATCGACACGCGCCAGCCGGTGCCCGACAGCCTGCTTGCCAATATTGCCAGCGCCCTCTTCAGCGCCGGCAACATCCGCGACCGGTTCTCGCCGGACGGCTGGCTGGCGCTGAACGACCTGTCGCAGACGGCGCGCAAGTTCCATGCGACGGTGCAGGCCGGCGACGATGCGACCCGCGCGATGACCGTGCTTCTGCGCAAGCTCGCCGGCTTTGCCGGTCTCGTGCACGAAAACATGTACCGCTTCACCGGCTGGCGCTTTCTTTCGATCGGCCGCTATCTCGAGCGTGGCCTGCACATGACGCGGCTGCTCGGCCATATGTCGGGACCGGATGCGCCTGACGGCGCCTACGATATGCTGCTCGAGATCGGCGACAGCGTCATGACCCACCGCCGGCGCTACAATGTCAGCACCGCCGCATTGACCGTAACGGACCTGTTGGCGCTCGACCCGCTCAACCCGCGCTCGGTGCTCTACCAGTTGAACGAGATCAAGACCGAGGTGGAATTGCTGCCGAACGCTTTCGTCAATGGGCAGATGTCGCCCTTCTATCGCGAGGCGATGCGCCTGCATTCTGGCCTTGCGGTGATGACGCCGGAAGCCATGACTCTCGGCGTTTACAATCGGTTGGAGGGGGATCTCGAAGGCCTGTCCGACCTGCTCGCGCGAACCTATCTCGGCTAAGGGGCGCGACCATTGCTTTACGATATCAGCCTGAAGATCACCTATGACTACGAAGTGCCGGTCTCCGGCGGTCGCCACCTCGTGCGCGTCATGCCGGCAACCCTTCAGGGCCGCCAGCGTCTCATCGTCGGTTCGTTGAGCTGCCAGCCGATGCCGGCCGAGCGCGCCGAAAGCATCGACTTTTTTGCCAACCCGTTCACGTCGATCCTCTTCCGCTCCTCCCATGCCGATCTGACGATCCGCATGCAGGCGCGCGTGCAGGTGGAGCCACAGCCGCTGACGGCGGATTTCTCGCCTCATCTCGCCGGCCTGCCGGCCGAACTCGCCGCCTGCTGGTCGGTCGACGCCGAGGCGCCACACCACTTCACCGGGCCAAGCCCGCTCCTGCCGGAAGTCCCCGAAATTGCCGCCTACGCGCAGGATATCGTCACCGACGCCATGACGGTCCGGCAGATCGCCATCGCCGTGTGCGAGCGCATCCACCGCGATTTCACCTATGACGGCGAGGCAACCACGGTGAACACGACACCGGGTGAGGCGTACAAGCTGAAGCGCGGCGTCTGTCAGGACTTCGCCCATGTGATGATCGTGGCACTGAGAAGCCTCGGCATCCCCGCCGGCTATGTCAGCGGCTTCCTGCGGACAATCCCTCCGCCCGGCAAGGAGCGCCTCGAGGGTGCCGATGCCATGCACGCCTGGGTGCGGATCTGGTGCGGCACCACAGGCGGCTGGTTCGAACTCGATCCGACCAACAATATTCCGGCGGGAACCGACCATATCGTCGTCGGCCACGGCCGTGATTACGGCGACGTCGCCCCCGTCATCGGGGTCCTGAAGAGCTATGGCAGCCAGACGACGAAGCAGGCCGTGGACGTCATTCCGGTGCCCTGATCCGATTTGGTACAGGCCATTCCCGTTTCCGGACAAGGCCACAATTGCGGAACCCTCTGTAAGCACTGGTTTTCCTGAGTTCCGTTAAAATTGCAGCGATTGCCGCAACGATATCGTAAGCCATCGACGCTATTTGTGCCCCAAGCTTGCAACGTGTTCCTCTGGGGTGTGCAAAGATGGGAAGACGATACACTGTAGGCCGGTCCCTTGTGGCGATGCTCAAGGACCGGGGTGGTAATTTCGGTATCATGGCGGCGCTTGCGACGCCTTTGCTGCTGGCGGCCGGCGGCGTCGCCATCGACTTGGCCAGCATGATGACGGCCAAGAACCAGATGCAGGATGCAGCCGACGCGGCGGCGCTCGCGGCGGCCTCCTCTCTGGTCTCAAAGGATCCGCCAACGATCGCCAAGGCAAAGGAAATTGCCGCGGCCTTCCTCAAGACGCAGTCGGGCGGCACCGCCGTCGACGTTCCCGGCGGGAACGATCAAAGCGGCACGAGCTCGTTGGCCAAGACCGCTTCGGCGGACGCGTCGACGGGCAGCCAGCCGACCATTGACATCATTGAAAGCACCAATGGTCCTACCGGCAAGGCCTACAACGTCACCGTCCTGAACAAGCAGACGTTCCAGTTCAACGCGATGACACGCCTGCTCGGGAAGACATCAATCGACATCGAAACCCGTGCCACCGCAGAAAGCGCGACAGAGAGCAAGAATGCGCTCTCGATGTATCTGGTGCTCGATCGCTCCGGCTCGATGGCCTGGAAAACCAATACGCTGAACGCCACGAAGACATCCTGCCCGAACTACACAGAGTCGAATTGGGGCAGATATCCAAACCTGGCAGCAACCAGCCCCTGCTATGTAACCAAGATCGACGCGCTGAAGACCGCCGTCAGTGATCTGCTCAAGCAGCTGAACACCGCCGACCCGAGTAGTTTGTATGTCCGCACCGCGGCTGTTTCCTACAACTCCGCACAGGATGCGGCGGGCAACCTCAATTGGGGCACGACCGGAACCTCCACCTATGTGAACGCCCTTATCGCGACCGGCGGCACCGCATCGGGTAACGCGTTCAAGACAGCCTACAGCCGCGTAGCGGCGACGACCGAGGATACGGCCCACAAGGCCAAGAACGGTCAGGTCCCGACAAAATACATCGTCTTCATGACCGACGGCGCCAACAACAACACGAGCGACGACACGACAACCCTGGCGTGGTGCGACACCGCCCGAAAGAACAACGTGCAGGTCTACACCGTCGCCTTCATGGCGCCCGATCGCGGCAAGGCCTTGCTGAAGTCCTGCGCCACAACCGAGGCAAATTACTTCCAGGCGGAAGAAGCCGCCGATCTGATCGCAGCCTTCAAGGCGATCGGCGAAAAAGCCTCGGCCATGGCTACCCGCCTGACGAAGTAAAACGTCAGAACCTGCATCCTTCAAGCCGCCCGGTCACGCCAGGCGGCTTTCGCGTTTAGGTATTGCGGCTCCGTTCCGCCAGCGAGTTCCGTAGCTTGAGACAATTCTAATCCATTTAAAAACATCTGTTGCAAGCGCTTCGGATCGATGCATAAATTGCCCTATCCCCGGTCGGTTCCGGCCTGCGACCTCCCAACGCAAAAGGGTAAAGACAGTTTCATGATGAACAGGCTCTCCACCAACGAAGTGCCGCAGCCCGCCCCAAGGTCGTCTGAACCCGGCCAGCTCGCCGTCGAAATCCTCGAACGTCTGAAGTATCGTATCGGCAAGGATCCGAAGGTCGCTAAGCCCCATGACTGGCTGACGGCGGCGATCCTGGTCGCCCGCGACCGCATCACCGACAAGTGGATGGATTCCACCCGCAAGACCTACGCGACCGGTGCCAAGCGCGTCTATTACCTGTCGCTCGAATTCCTCATCGGCCGGCTGATGCGCGACGCGATGACCAATATCGGCCTGATGGACGAGATGCGCGACGCACTCGCCTCTCTCGGTGTCGATATCGACGTCATCGCCGAGCTCGAGCCGGACGCAGCACTCGGCAATGGCGGTCTCGGCCGTCTCGCCGCCTGTTTCATGGAATCGATGGCGACCGTCGACGTGCCCGCCTATGGCTACGGCATCCGCTATATGCACGGCCTGTTCCGCCAGCAGATGGCTGACGGCTGGCAGGTGGAACTGCCGGAGACCTGGCTCGCCCACGGCAATCCCTGGGAATTCGAGCGGCGTGAAAGCTCCTACGAGATCGGCTTCGGCGGCGTGGTCGAAACGGCCAACATCGACGAGGAGATCCAGCGCTTCGTGTGGAAGCCGGCCGAGCGCGTCATCGCCACCGCCTTTGACACGCCCGCCGTCGGCTGGCGGGCAAAGCGCGTCAACACGCTTCGCCTCTGGACGGCGCAGCCGATCGACCCGATCCTGCTTGCGGCCTTCAACGCCGGCGACCACATCGGCGCGCTGCGCGAGAGCAACAAGGCGGAAAGCCTGACCCGCGTGCTCTACCCTGCCGACGCTACGCCGGCTGGCCAGGAACTGCGGTTGCGCCAGGAATACTTCTTCTCTTCCGCCTCGCTGCAGGACATCCTGCGCCGGCACCTGCAGCAATATCCGGATTTCAACTCGCTGCCGGACGCCGTTGCCATTCAGCTGAACGACACCCACCCGGCCATTTCCGTGGCGGAGCTGGTGCGGTTGCTCACCGACGTGCACGGTCTCGATTTCGAGCGGGCCTGGGACATCACCCGCCGCACGATCTCCTACACCAACCATACGCTTCTGCCGGAAGCGCTCGAAAGCTGGCCGGTGCCGCTCATCGAACGGCTGCTGCCGCGCCACATGCAGATCGTCTATGCGATCAACGCCAAGATCCTGATCGAGGCGCGCAAGCAGAAGGGCGCCACCGACGACGAGATCCGCAACATCTCGCTGATCGACGAGAGCGGTGAGCGGCGGGTGCGCATGGGCAACCTCGCCTTCGTCGGCTCGCACTCGATCAACGGCGTTTCGGCGCTGCATACGGAGCTGATGAAGGAAACGGTCTTTGCCGACCTCCACAAGCTCTACCCCGAACGCATCAACAACAAGACCAACGGCATCACCCCGCGCCGCTGGCTGATGCAGTGCAATCCCGGGCTCTTCGGGCTGATCCGTGACGCGATCGGCGATGAGTTCATGGACAATACCGAGGCGCTGCAGGCGCTCGATGCCTTCGCCGACAAGGCGGATTTCCAGGAGCATTTCGCTGCCGTCAAGCGTGCCAACAAGGTCCGCCTCGCCCAGCTCGTCCAGAGCCGGCTCGGCATCAGGCTCGATCCGTCGGCGATGTTCGACATCCAGATCAAGCGCATCCACGAATACAAGCGCCAGCTCCTCAACATCGTCGAGGCCGTCGCGCTCTACGACCAGATCCGCTCGCATCCGGAGCGGGACTGGGTGCCGCGCGTCAAGCTCTTTGCCGGCAAGGCGGCGCCGAGCTATCACAACGCCAAGCTGATCATCAAGCTCGCCAATGATGTCGCCCGGGTCGTCAACAACGATCCGGCGGTACGGGGCCTACTCAAGATCGTCTTCGTGCCGAACTACAACGTCTCGCTCGCCGAAATCATGGTTCCGGCCGCCGATCTGTCCGAGCAGATCTCGACCGCGGGCATGGAAGCCTCGGGCACCGGCAACATGAAATTCGCGCTGAACGGCGCGCTGACGATCGGCACGCTCGACGGCGCCAATGTCGAGATGCGCGACTGGATCGGCGAGGAAAACATCAAGATCTTCGGCATGACCGCCGAGGAAGTGGCGAAGGCGCGTGCCGAAGGCCACAATCCGCGCGCCATCATCGAGGGCTCGCCCGAACTGTCGCAGGCCCTCCAGGCCATCGCCTCGGGCGTCTTCTCGCCCGATGACCGCAACCGCTTCTCCGGCCTCGTCGACGGCATCTACAATCACGACTGGTTCATGGTTGCCGCCGATTTCGAAGCCTATGCCAAAGCGCAGCGCGAGATCGACCAGCTCTGGACGAATCCATCCGACTGGTATGCGCAGGCGATCCGCAACACCGCACGGATGGGCTGGTTCTCGTCCGATCGCACCATCCGGCAATATGCCGGGGAAATCTGGAGAGCTGGATGACGCCTTCGGCCGGCAAGGACCCGGAACCCGCAGCTTCAGGTCTGCTGTCAGCGCCGGAAATCGCGGCCATTCTTTCGGGTACGCACGATGATCCTTTCGCGGTCCTCGGCGTACACTCCGCCGGCAAGGCCATCCTTGCCCGCTGCTTCATCCCCGATGCCGAGACCGTTGCGGTGGAAACGCTCTCGGGCAAGGAACTCGGCACGCTCGAACGCCGTGACGATGCCGGTTTCTTCGAAGGTCCCATCTCTCTGAAGAAACCCCAGCCCGTGCGCTATCGCGCCCGCAACCAGGGCGGCGAATGGGTCGTCATCGACCCCTACAGCTTCGGGCCGGTCCTCGGGCCGATGGACGACTATTACATCCGCGAAGGTTCACACCTCCGGCTCTTCGACAAGATGGGCGCACATCCGATCCATCACGATGGCGCCGACGGCTATCACTTTGCCGTCTGGGCGCCCAATGCCAAGCGCGTTTCCGTCGTCGGCCAATTCAACAATTGGGATGGCCGGCGCCACGTCATGCGGCTGCGTGCCGACACCGGCATCTGGGAGATCTTCATCCCAGGCGTCGAGGCCGGCCTTGCTTACAAGTACGAGATCCTCGACCGCAATGGCACGCTGCTGCCGCTGAAGGCCGATCCTTTTGCCCGCAGGTCCGAGCTTCGTCCCAACACCGCTTCGGTGACGACGCCGGAGATCGCGCAAACCTGGGAGGACGAGGCGCATCGCAAGCACTGGGCGACGGTCGATGCGCGGCGCCAACCGATCTCGATCTACGAGGTCCATGCGGGCTCCTGGCAGCGCCGCGACAATGGCGAGATGCTTACCTGGGACGAACTCGCCGACCGGCTGATCCCCTATTGCGTCGATATGGGCTTCACCCACATCGAGTTCCTGCCGATCTCGGAGTTTCCCTTCGACCCGTCCTGGGGCTACCAGACGACCGGCCTCTATGCACCGACCGCCCGCTTCGGCGAGCCCGAGGGCTTTGCCCGCTTCGTGAACGGCTGCCACAAGGTCGGCATCGGCGTCATCCTCGACTGGGTGCCGGCGCATTTCCCGACGGACGAGCACGGGCTTCGCTGGTTCGACGGCACCGCGCTCTACGAGCACGAGGACCCGCGCCAGGGCTTCCACCCCGACTGGAACACGGCGATCTACAATTTCGGCCGGCAGGAGGTGCTGTCCTACCTCGTCAACAACGCGCTCTACTGGGCCGAGAAGTTCCATGTCGACGGACTACGCGTCGATGCGGTCGCCTCGATGCTCTACCTAGACTATTCGCGCAAGCATGGCGAATGGGTGCCGAACGAGTATGGCGGCAACGAGAACCTCGAAGCGGTTCGCTTCCTGCAGACGATGAACACCCAGATCTACGGCATCCACCAGGGCATCCTGACGATCGCCGAGGAATCGACCTCCTGGCCGAAGGTATCCCATCCGGTTCATGCTGGCGGCCTGGGTTTCGGCTTCAAGTGGAACATGGGCTTCATGCACGACACGCTGCAATACCTGTCGCGCGAGCCGGTGCACCGCAAGTTCCACCACAACGACCTGACCTTCGGCCTGCTCTACGCCTTCAGCGAAAACTTCGTGCTGCCGCTCTCCCATGACGAAGTGGTGCATGGCAAAGGCTCGCTGATCGCCAAGATGGCCGGCGACGACTGGCAGAAGTTCGCCAATCTCAGGGCCTATTACGCCTTCATGTGGGGCTATCCCGGCAAGAAGCTCTTGTTCATGGGCCAGGAATTCGCGCAATGGCGCGAATGGTCCGAGGACCGCGCGCTCGACTGGAACCTGCTCGAATACCACCTGCACGAAGGCATGCGCCGGCTGGTGCGTGACCTCAACGGCACCTATCGCGCCAAGCCCGCCCTGCATGCGCGCGATTGTGAAGGCGACGGCTTCGAGTGGCTGCTTGCCGACGACCGCGACAATTCGGTCTTCGCCTGGCTGCGCAAGGCGCCCGGTGAGAAGCTCGTCGCCGTCATCACCAATTTCACGCCCGTCTACCGGGAGAGTTACGCCATCCCGCTGCCGGTCCAGGGTCGCTGGAAGGAGATCCTCAACACCGACGCGGAAATCTACGGAGGAAGCGGCAAGGGCAACGGCGGCGCCGTCTACGCCGAGAAGAGCACCACGGGAGCGACAATCGCCAACATCACGCTGCCGCCTCTGGCGACACTGATGCTGGAGCAGGAATAGACTTCATTCGGTCCGCCAGCCGAAATCGGCAGGCGGCATGAGACTGTAAGATTCGAGGGTCGCAAGGCGTCGCCAAAAGCCGCCGTGACGACCCCGGAAGTCAATGATTGGGGAGGACAAATGGTGGAAAAGCGTACGCAACCTCTGGCACGTGATGCCATGGCCTATGTTCTCGCCGGCGGTCGCGGCAGTCGCCTGAAGGAGCTGACCGATCGGCGGGCGAAGCCGGCGGTCTACTTCGGCGGCAAGGCCCGTATCATCGACTTCGCGCTTTCGAACGCGCTGAATTCCGGTATCCGCCGTATCGGCGTCGCCACCCAGTACAAGGCGCACTCGCTGATTCGCCACCTGCAGCGCGGCTGGAACTTCTTCCGTCCGGAACGAAACGAAAGCTTCGACATCCTGCCGGCCAGCCAGCGCGTTTCCGAGACGCAATGGTACGAAGGCACCGCCGACGCCGTCTACCAGAATATCGACATCATCGAAGACCACGGCGTCGAATACATGGTCATCCTCGCCGGCGACCACATCTACAAGATGGACTATGAATTGATGCTGCAGCAGCACGTCGATTCCGGCGCCGACGTCACCATCGGCTGCCTCGAAGTGCCGCGCATGGAGGCGACCGGCTTCGGCGTCATGCATGTCGACGACAAGGATCGCATCATCGCCTTCGTCGAGAAACCGGCCGATCCGCCCGGCATTCCCGGCAATCCCGACATGGCGCTCGCCTCCATGGGCATCTATGTCTTCCACACGAAGTTCCTGATGGATCTTCTGCGCCGCGACGCCGCCGATCCGAAATCGAGCCGCGACTTCGGCAAGGACATCATCCCCTACATCGTCGACAACGGCAAAGCGGTCGCGCACCGGTTTACCCAGTCCTGCGTGCGCTCCGATTTCGAGCGCGAGGCCTATTGGCGCGACGTCGGCACCATCGATGCCTATTGGCAGGCCAATATCGACCTCACCCATGTGACGCCGGAACTCGACATCTACGACAGCACCTGGCCGATCTGGACCTTCGCGGAGATCAAGCCGCCGGCAAAGTTCGTGCACGACGATGAAAACCGCCGCGGCTCGGCGACCTCGTCGCTCATCTCCGGCGACTGCATCATCTCGGGCGCAGCACTCAACCGCAGCCTGTTATTCACAGGCGTCAGAGTAAATTCATATTCCCGTCTGGAGAATGCCGTAGTTCTTCCCGATGTGAAGATCGGTCGCCACGCGACGCTGCGCAACGTGGTCATCGACAGCCGTGTCGTGATCCCGGAGGGCCTCGTCGTCGGCGACGATCCGGAGCTCGATGCCAAGCGTTTCCGGCGCTCGGAAAACGGTGTCTGCCTGATCACGCAAACGATGATCGACAAGCTGGGGATGTAGGTCTGCCTTCCATGAACGTCCTGTCCGTTGCGTCCGAAGTCTATCCGCTGGTCAAGACCGGGGGGCTCGCCGATGTCGCCGGCGCGCTCCCGACAGCGCTTGCGCCGCACGGCATCAAGACCCGCACCCTCCTGCCCGGCTATCCCGCCGTGCTGCAGAAGCTGAAGAAGAAAAAGAAGGTCGGCGCCTTCGAGAACCTGTTCGGTAATCCGGCCACGATCCTCGCCGCTGAGATCGATGGCCTGGACCTCCTGGTTCTCGACCAGCCGGCGCTCTACCAGCGAGACGGCGGTCCCTATGTCGATGCCACCGGCCGCGACTATGCCGACAATTTCCGTCGCTTCGCCGCACTCTCGCTTGCAGCAGCCGAGGTCGCCGCCGGCGATGTCGTCCCCGGCTGGAAGCCCGACATCGTCCACGCCCATGACTGGCAGACGGCGCTGACGCCGGTCTACATGCATTTTGGCCGCGCCCCCGCGACGCCGACGGTCATGACCATCCACAATATCGCCTTTCAGGGCCAGTTCGGCGCCTCAGTCTTCCCCGAGCTCGCTCTTCCTCCGGAAGCCTTCTCGATGCAGTTCGTCGAGTATTACGGCGATGTCGGCTTCCTAAAGGGCGGGATGCAGACGGCAAGCGCGATCACCACCGTCAGCCCCTCCTATGCCCAGGAGATCCTGACGCCCGAATTCGGCATGGGCCTCGAGGGTCTGTTGAAGAGCCGCGTTTCCGACTTGAGCGGCATCGTCAACGGCATCGACGCCGACATCTGGAACCCGCAGACCGACCCGCACATTGCGCAGAACTTCAGCGCGACGACCCTGAAGCAGCGCGTCGGCAACCGTCGAGCGCTGGAAGAACGCTTCGGTCTCGAGAAGGGCAACGGTCCAATCTTCTGCGTCGTCAGCCGGCTCACCTGGCAGAAGGGCATGGACCTCGTCGCCGAGGTCGCGGACGAAATCGTCGCGATGGGCGGCAAGCTCGTCGTGCTCGGCTCCGGCGATGCGGCGCTCGAGGGTGCGCTTCTGGCGGCTGCCTCCCGTCACCGCGGCCATATCGGCATGGTCACCGGCTACAACGAGCCGCTCTCGCACCTGATGCAGGCAGGCTCGGACGCGATCCTCATTCCGTCGCGCTTCGAACCCTGCGGCCTGACCCAACTCTACGGCCTGCGCTACGGCTGCGTGCCGGTCGTCGCCCGCACAGGCGGACTTGCCGATACGATCATCGACGCCAACGAGGCCGGGCTTTCGGCCAAGGTCGCCACCGGTTTCCAGTTCACCCCGGTCACCGCCGACGGGTTGCGGCTTGCGGTGAGGCGCGTATTGCGCGCATACAACGAGCCCAAGGTCTGGGCGCGAATTCAGACCCAGGGCATGAAATCGGACGTTTCGTGGGCCACAAGTGCCGAGCGTTACGTCTCTCTATATTCCGGTCTTCTCGGGAAAGGTTAAGTCAGCATGATAAGAACGGTTACCACAACCCCCTATGGCGACCAGAAGCCTGGCACGTCAGGGCTGCGCAAGAAGGTCCCGGTCTTCCAGCAGAAGAACTATGCCGAGAACTTCATCCAGTCGATCTTCGATTCGCTCGAAGGCTTTCAGGGCGAAACACTGGTGATCGGCGGCGACGGCCGCTACTACAACCGCGAAGTCATCCAGATCGCCATCAAGATGGCGGCGGCCAACGGCTTCGGCCGCGTGCTCGTCGGCCGCGGCGGCATCCTGTCGACGCCGGCCGCCTCCAACGTCATCCGCAAATACAAGGCCTTCGGCGGCATCGTGCTTTCGGCCAGCCACAATCCCGGGGGCCCGACCGAAGATTTCGGCATCAAGTACAATATCGGCAATGGCGGCCCGGCGCCGGAAAAGGTCACCGACGCGATCTTTGCCCGCAGCAAGGTGATCGACAGCTACAAGATCGCCGACGTCAGGGACATCAACCTCGACCTCGAAGGCACGCAGGAGATCGAAGGCATGACCGTGACGGTCATCGATCCCGTCGCCGACTATGCCGAACTGATGGAGAGCCTGTTCGATTTCGCAGCCATCCGCAAGCTGATTGGCGGCGGCTTCCGCGTCGTCTTCGACGCGATGAGCGCGGTCACCGGCCCCTATGCCAAGGAGATCATCGAGAAACGCCTCGGCGCGCCCAAGGGTTCGGTGATGAACTTCATGCCGCTGCCGGACTTCGGCGGCCACCATCCGGACCCGAACCTGGTGCATGCCCGCGCGCTCTACGAGACGATGATGGCGCCCGACGCACCGGACTTCGGCGCCGCATCGGACGGCGACGGCGATCGCAACCTGATCATCGGCCGCGGCATCTTCATCACCCCTTCGGACAGCCTGGCGATGCTCGCCGCCAATGCGCATCTGGCGCCCGGTTACGCCAAGGGCCTCGCCGGCATCGCCCGCTCGATGCCGACCAGCGGTGCGGCCGACCGCGTCGCCGAGAAGCTCGGCATCGGCCTCTACGAGACGCCGACCGGCTGGAAATTCTTCGGCAACCTGCTCGACGAAGGCATGGCGACGATCTGCGGCGAGGAAAGCGCCGGCACCGGCTCCAACCACGTGCGCGAGAAGGACGGCCTCTGGGCAGTCTTGCTGTGGCTCAACATCCTCGCCGTGCGCAAGGAAAGCGCCCTCGACATCGTCCAGAACCACTGGGCGACCTACGGCCGCAACTACTATTCGCGCCATGACTACGAGGAGGTCGATACCGACGCGGCCAACGGCCTGATCGCCAACCTGCGCGACCAGCTCGCCACGCTTCCAGGCAAGTCCTTCGGTGCGCTCAAGGTCGCAACCGCCGACGACTTCGCCTACAACGATCCAGTCGACCATTCGGTCAGCAAGAACCAGGGCATCCGCATTCTCTTCGAGGGCGGCTCCCGCGTCGTCTTCCGCCTCTCCGGCACCGGCACTTCGGGCGCGACGCTGCGCGTTTACATCGAGCGCTTCGAGCCGGACCCGGCGCGCCACGACATCGAGACGCAGGAAGCGCTCGCCGATCTCATCGCCGTCGCCGACGAGATCGCCGGCATCAAGGCGCGCACCGGCCGCACCGAGCCGAGCGTCATTACCTGAGATACTGAATGATCGGGCCGCTTCATGCGGCCCTTTTTCTTTTGCCGCTTTACCCCCCTCTGCCCTGCCGGGCATCTCCCCCACAAGGGGGGGAGATCGATTTGTGGCACCGCCCTGCCCGACGATGGCACCGACGTTGCAAGAGCCACGGCACCGGTGAACCAAGACATCGGGTCGCCGGAGAAATAGGAGGCTGCCGCATCCAATCTCCCCCCTTGTGGGGGAGATGCCCGGCAGGGCAGAGGGGGTGAACCGGATACGACTTCGATATCAAGAAGAGGGCCGCCTTCATGCCGACCACCGGATTGCCACCGCTCGGTGCCACGATCACCTCAGAAGGTACGCAGTTTGCCGTCTGGTCGCACGATGCCGCCCGCATCGACCTCTGCCTTTTCGACAAGACCGGCGCCCGGCAATTGCGGCAGTTACCCATGCTGCGGAACGGCGACGTCCACACGCTGACGGTTGCCGACGCGCCGAAGGGAACGCGCTACGGCTTTCGCGCCGACGGCGTCTATTCGCCCGACCATGGGCTCTGGTTCGATCCCTCCAAGCTGCTGGTCGACCCCTATGCCGTCGAACTCGACCGGCCTTTCCGGCATGATCCGCGCCTGACGATTTTTGGCGAGGACACCGCCGATCTGGTGCCGAAGGCCATCGTCACCGAAGTGAAGGCAGTCAAAGTGAAGGCGCCGCTCTTTCGCGCCGGCGGCCTCATCTACGAGATCGCCGTCAAGCCCTTCACCATTCTCCATCCGGATGTCCCGAAGGCGAAGCGCGGCACCGTGGCGGCGCTCGCCGAGCCCGCCGTCATCGAGCATCTGAAGCACCTCGGCGTCTCTGCGGTCGAATTGATGCCGATCGTCGCCTGGATCGACGAGCGCCACCTGCCGCCGCTCGGGCTGAAGAACGGCTGGGGCTACAATCCGATCGCGCCGATGGCGCTCGACCCGCGACTGGTGCCGGGCGGCGTCAAGGAATTGCGCAAGACGGTCGAGGCGTTGCGCAAGGAAGGCATCGGCGTCATCCTCGACCTCGTCTTCAACCATTCCGGCGAGAGCGATCGCTTCGGCACCACGCTGTCGATGCGTGGCCTCGACAACCTCACCTATTACCGTCACGTCACCGGCCAGCCGGGCGACCTCATCAACGACACCGGCTGCGGCAATACGATTGCCTGCGATCACCCGACCGTCGAGACGCTGATCCTCGACAGCCTGCGCCATTTCGTTCGCGCCGCCGGCGTCGATGGCTTCCGCTTCGATCTCGCCTCGATCCTCGGGCGCGACATGGGCGGCTTCCACCGCGATGCCAGACTCTTCCAAGCGATATCAGCCGATCCGCTGCTTGCCGACCGTGTGCTGATCGCCGAGCCGTGGGACGTCGGCCCCGGCGGCTACCAGCTCGGCAATTTCCCCTCTCCCTTCCTCGAATGGAACGACCGCGCTCGCGACGACATCCGCATCTACTGGCGCGGCGACCGCCACGCGATCGGCGCTCTGGCAACGGCGCTTGCCGGCTCGTCGGAGAGCTTCGCCCGCTGGGGCGAGAGCGGCACGCGCACGGTGAACTTCATCGCCGCCCATGACGGCTTCACGCTCGCCGACATCGTTTCCTACGCTGGCAAGCACAACGAGGCCAATGGCGAGGAGAACCGCGACGGCCACAACGAGAACCACTCCTGGAACAATGGCGCCGAAGGTCCGACCACCGATCCGGAAATTCTGGCAGCCCGACGCCATGACGTGATGGCGCTCATCGGCACGCTGTTTTCTTCACGCGGAACGATCATGCTGACCGCCGGTGACGAAGGCGGCCGGAGCCAGGGCGGCAACAACAACGCCTATTGCCAGGACAACGCCATAACCTGGCTCGACTGGACCGCGATGGATGACGAGATCGTCGCCCACACGGCGGCACTCTCGGCAATGCGCCACCGCTTCGACGTGTTCGACCAAACCACGTTCCTCACCGGGAACGGCGATGTCGAATGGCGGCGCCTCGACGGGCAACCGATGACGACAGGCGATTGGGAACACCCGGCAACGGACAATCTGATGATGGTGCTGACCACCCGCGACCGTCTCCAGAAGCGGGTGGCGCGCCTCGCCGTGGTCATCAATCGCAGCCATGCGCCGCACCCCTTCCGCTTGCCCGACAGCATCGACGGAAAGTGGCAAGACGCGCTGACGGCGTCATTCCCCGCCGATCACGTCGCGCCGCGCTCGGTCTCCTTCCTCGTCGAGGTTTTCTAAAGCTTTTCCACCACTTGCAGGTTGCAACGGGCGAGCCTATAGAACGCTCGGGGGCTTGTTTCGAGGCGTTCACATGCTGCAGGACATTTCACTTTCTGAGATCAAGGGACTGGTCGGCAAGGAGGTCGGCGTTTCCGACTGGATCACGGTCACCCAGGAAACGATCGACAAGTTCGCCGAGGCAACCGGTGACTATCAATACATCCATGTCGACCCGGTCCGCGCCGCCGCCGAGACGCCCTTCGGCGGCACCATCGCGCACGGCTTCCTGTCGCTCTCGCTGCTCTCGGCGATGAACTACAATTGCCTGCCGAAGATCCGCGAACAGACGATGGGCATCAACTACGGCTTCGAGAAGGTGCGCTTCGTCGCGCCGGTGAAGAGCGGCGCCAAGGTGCGCGGCCACTTCACCATGGCCGATGCCCGCTTCCGCGGCGCCAGCATGCTGATGATTACCTACGACGTCAGCGTTGAGATCGAAGGCGAACGCAAGCCGGCGCTCACCGCCACCTGGCAGACGATCATCCAGTTCGATCCCAAGGACCGACCCGCCGATGCCTGAGAAGCGTGACCGGATCGTCCGATCCGGAACGCCCTGCTGGTACTTACGTCTCGCCTGAAAAATCGAAAGCCGGGAAGCGCTTGCGCACCTCCCGGCCTTTGCATTCAATGGCTCGCGTCGGCAGCGCCTTCCGACAAGAGCCCGAAGACGAAGGGCGAGAAGGATCGCCAGCACTCGACACGGAACTGATCCTCAGCCGTACGGAAGAGGATGATCTCCGCCTTGCCGAAGATCGTGCGCGAGCAGGCGCCGACCGGAAAGATCGCTGGCGACAGATCCTGCGGGCAGCCGCTGTTGATCGCCACGTCCGCGCCCGGACCGCTGACGATGACGGCAACGTTGCGGTGCGAGATGTCGACCGCCGAATGCAGCGTACCGCTCGAGGCAGCGGCTCCCATCAGGTCGGCCTCGCTCTCGTCAAACACCAGCCACTCGTCTGGACCGATCCATAGCGCATGGCGCTGGCCGCTCGAGGCCGAGGTCTTCGGCCGCGTCGGAAGTGTCACGCCGAGCGCCGCCGAGAGTGCCGGCAGCGCATCGGCGCCGGCCCTGAGCGAGATGCGCGTTGCCGCCGGTGCCGGCGTCAGGATCGCCTCGGCCGAACCGCCGCGCGAGGTGAGCGCCGCCCTGCGGCTTGCAATTGCCTGGTCAGCCATGGAGGCGGCCCCCTTCCTTGTCAAAGAACACCATGTCGCTCACTTCGACGGCGATGGTGCGATCGGTCATCGGCACATAGAGCGTCTGGCCGAGGCGCTCGCGGCCGCCGGCAACCATTGCCAGCGCGATCGAGCGACCGCAGTTTTCCGACCAGTAGGACGACGTCACGTGACCGAGCATGGTCATCGGCTTCGGCTGGTTCGGGTCGGCAACGATCTGCGCGCCTTCCTCCAGCACCACCTTCGGATCCTTGGTCAGCAGGCCGACCAGTTGCTTGCGCCCCGACTTGACGAGATCCGGCCGCTTGAGACCACGGATACCGACGAAGTCGGGCTTCTTCTTCGAGACAGCCCAGGAGAGGCCGGCATCGTCGGGCGTCAGGGTGCCGTCGGTGTCCTGGCCGACGATGATGTAGCCCTTCTCGGCGCGCAGCACGTGCATGGTTTCCGTGCCATAGGCGCAGGCGCCCATCGGTTCGGCCCGCGCCCAGATCGCTTCCCAGACCGCCTGGCCGTAATCGGCAGGCACGTTGACTTCGAAGCCGAGTTCGCCGGTGAACGACATGCGGAAGAGCCGGGTCGGCACGCCGCAGATCTTGCCCTCGGCAACGCTCATATGCGGGAAGGCCTCGTTGGAAAGGTCGATGCCCTCGACGAGCGGTGCGATGATCTCTCGCGCCTTCGGACCCTGCACGGCGATGACGGCCCATTGCTCCGTGGTCGAGGTCAGCCACACCTTCAGGTGCGGGAACTCGGTCTGCAGATAGTCTTCCATGTGGTTCATGACGCGCGGCGCACCGCCGGTCGTCGTCGTCACGTGGAAGCGGTCCTCTGCCAGGCGGCCGACCACGCCGTCGTCATAAACGAAGCCGTCGTCGCGCAGCATGATGCCGTAGCGGCAGCGGCCGGGCTTCAGATTGTCCCAGGCGTTGGTGTACATCAGATTGAGGAACTGGGCGGCGTCCGGGCCGACGACCTCGATCTTGCCGAGCGTCGAGGCATCGAAGACACCCGCGACATCACGCACCGTCTTGCATTCGCGCGCGACCGCCTCGTGCATGCCCTCGCCGGAGCGCGGGTAGAACCAGGCGCGCTTCCAGTTGCCGACATCCTCGAATTCGGCGCCATGCGCCTCCTCCCAGGCATGCATCGGCGTCTTGCGCGCCGGATCGAAGAGGGGCCCACGCGAATGGTTGACGATCGTACCGAATGTCACCGGCGTGTAAGGCTGGCGGAAGGTAGTGAGCCCCACCTGCGGGATGTCCTTGCCGAGCGCTTCGGCGGCAATCGCCAGGCCATGCATGTTGGAAAGCTTGCCCTGGTCAGACGCCATGCCGTTGGTGGTGAAGCGCTTGATGTGCTCGATCGAGTGCATGCCTTCACGCACCGCCAGACGAATATCCTTGGCGCAGACGTCGTGCTGGAAGTCGATGAAGGCCTTGACGGTCGTGTCCGGCCCTGCGCCTTCCGCAGCGCCGATCATGCCGCCGGTCCAGCCGAAGCGGTTTTCACCCGAAAGCGTCACCTGCGTGCCGCCTTCGGCACCGGCAGCGCGGGCCGTCAGTTCACCCGCGGCAAGCGCTTCGTCGATCGTTGCCTGCAGGTCGTCGGTACCGTTGCAGGCGCCGATCGAAAGGCAATCCTGCAGGTAGGTGCCCGGCAGGAAGCGCTGCGTCGCCGCATCGAACTTCACCTTGCCGCGCGACTGCGAGAACAGGTGCACCGACGGCGTCCAGCCGGCCGAGACCAGGAGCGCATCGACGGCGATCTTGCGTGCCGAGCCGCCGCCATTGCGGGCGACGCTGATCGAGTTGACCCGCAGCTTGCCGCCGGCCTTGATCACCGAGTGCCCGGTCAGCACTTCGATGCCGAGCTTGCGTGCTTCGGCAAGCACCGCCTCGCCCGGATTTTCGCGGCAATCGACGATGGCCGCTACCGAAACACCGGCCCGCTTCAGGTCGAAGGCGGCTTCATAGGCCGAGTCATGGGCGGTGTAGACGCCGACCTTCGAGCCGACGGCAACGCCGAAATGGTTGAGATAGGTGCGGCCGGCCGAAGCGAGCATGATGCCCGGACGGTCGTTGTTGGCGAACACCATGTGCCGCTCGATCTGGCCGTTGGCGAGGATCACCTTCTTGGCGCGGACCTGCCACAGCCGCTCGCGCGGCAGCGACTTGTCGAGGGCGGCCAGATGATCGGTCACGCGTTCGACGAGACCGACGAAATTGTGGTTGTAGTAGCCGAAGCCGGTGGTGCGGGTAAGCACGGTGACGTTGTCCATCTCAGCCAGCGTCCCCGCGGTCTGCTGCGCCCAGTCCCAACCGTCCTTGCCGTCGATCGTCGTGCCGCTTTCATAGCGAAGCGCGCCACCCATTTCCGGCTGCTCGTCGCAGATGATCACCTTGGCACCGGCCTTGGCGGCCGCGAGTGCAGCCGAGAGGCCGGCGACGCCGCCACCGATGACGAGCACGTCGCAATGAGCATAGCGGCTGGCATAATGATCCGGATCGGCTTCCGTCGGCGCGACGCCGAGGCCGGCGGCACGGCGGATGAAGGGTTCATAGATCGCGTGCCAGGCAGCCTTCGGCCACATGAAGGTCTTGTAGTAGAAGCCGGCGGCGAAGAACGGCGACAGCAGATCGTTGAAGCCACCGACGTCGAAGGCGAGCGACGGCCAGCGGTTCTGCGATTCCACCTTCATGCCGTCGAAGACTTCCTGCACCGTAGCGCGTACGTTCGGCTGGCGACGGGCGGCGTCGCGCGCGACGTCGATCAGCGCGTTCGGCTCCTCGGCGCCGGCCGAAAGAATGCCGCGCGGGCGGTGATACTTGAACGAGCGGCCGACGAGATGAATGCCGTTGGCGAGAAGCGCCGAGGCGACCGTGTCGCCTTCGAGCGCCGTCAGCGTGCGGCCGTCGAAGGTGAAGCGCGCGGTGCGTGCCGGTGTCAGGCGGCCGACGCCTGGAATGCGATTGGCCCCCATCATTTTGCGGCTCCCTTGTCCTGCTCGCTCTGAAGAATGGCTGATATGTCGGGCTTAGGCTCGCCAGCCTTGTAGGTGGTGTAGAAGCGGTCGCTGACCGTGTCGCGGGCGGCGTTGAAGAAACGGCCGCAGCCATGGATATGGCGCCAGCGCTCGAAGATTAGACCCTTCGGGTTCTGACGCAGGAAGAAGTATTCCTCGAATTCCTCGTCGGTGATGTCGGCGATATTGGCCGGGCGGGCGATATGGGCGTCGCCGGCGCCGCGGAATTCGAGCTCGGAGCGCTCTTCCTCGCAATAGGGGCAGTAGATCAGAAGCATCTCGAAATCCTCAGTGCGCAACAGCGGCGGCTGCCGCTTCGTCGATGAGCCGGCCGGTGCGGAACCGCTCGAGCGTCAGCCCGGCGGCCAGACGATGCGGCTCGCCCCGCGCGATCAGATGGGCGAAGAGGTTGGCCGAGCCCGGCGTCGCCTTGAAGCCGCCCGTACCCCAGCCGGCGTTCAGGAACAGGCCGGGTACCGGCGTGACGCCCTGGATCGGCGAGCGATCCTGGGTGACGTCGACGATGCCACCCCACTGACGCATCATCTTGACGCGGCGGAACATCGGGAAGAGCTCGCAGATCGCATCCAGCGTATGGGTGATGATCTGCAGGCCGCCGGTCTGCGAATAGGAATTGTACTGGTCGGTGCCGGCGCCGATGACGAACTCGCCCTTGTCGGACTGCGAGATATAGGCGTGCACCGAGTTCGACATGACGACGCAGGGGAAGATCGGCTTCAGCGGCTCGGAGACGAGCGCCTGCAGCGGCTGGCTCTGCAGCGGCACGCGGACATCCGCCATCTGCATCAGCACCGAGGTATGGCCGGCGGCGGAAATGCCGACCTTCTTGGCGCCGATATGGCCGCGATTGGTGTCGACGCCGACGACCCGGCCGGTTTCGTCGCGACGGATGCCGGTCACCTCGCAGTTCTGGATGATATGGACGCCACGGTCGGAAGCCGCACGCGCATAGCCCCAGGCAACCGCATCGTGGCGTGCCGTGCCGCCGCGGCGCTGGAGTGCTGCACCATTGATCGGGTAGCGCGCCGTCTTGGCGATATCGAGCGGCGGGCAATAGGCCTTGGCCTGCTCCGGCGTCAGCCACTCGTTGTCGATGCCGTAGAGACGGTTGGCATTGATATGGCGCTTGAACGACTGCTGGTCGTGGATGTTGTGCGACAGCATCATGACGCCGCGCGGCGAATACATGACGTTGTAGTTCAGATCCTGCGACAGGTTTTCCCAGAGCTTCAGCGAATGCTCGTAGATGTCCATGCTCTCTTCATAGAGATAGTTGGACCGAATGATCGTCGTGTTGCGGCCGGTATTGCCGCCGCCGATCCAGCCCTTTTCGAGCACCGCGACATTGGTGATGCCGTGTTCCTTGGCGAGGTAATAGGCAGCGCCGAGGCCATGGCCGCCGCCGCCGATGATGATGACATCATATTCCTTGCGCGGCTCCGGCGACGCCCAGTGCGGGCCCCACCCCTTGTGGCCGCGCAACGCCTCGCGCGCCACGGCGAAAACTGAATATTTGCGCATCGGCCTCTACTCCATGAACCCCGATCTCATTGGCGTTAGAAATCGCAAATCCGGAGCCTGCGCAACGTTTCTTTTGCGACGCAATTGAGTAGACTTGCGCGCAGTTGCGACATGGCCCCGGATCGGTTGCTTTCGGCGCGGGAACGGCCGCCGCAAACCGCATCCGAGGATTTTTCAGCGCTTCCTCATGTCGTCGCTGGACTTTCGCCTGATGATCTGGTATCCGCTCGTCTAATCGTAAAGCTTCCAGCTTAGCGAATGTCATTCTTTTGCCTCCGGCACCTGACGGAGCTGCAAACAACTCGAACCAAAGGAACGGGATTTCACGTGCAGGTACTTGTCCGCGATAACAATGTCGATCAGGCGCTCCGCGCTCTCAAGAAGAAGATGCAGCGTGAAGGCATTTTCCGCGAAATGAAGATGCGCGATTACTATGAAAAGCCGTCCCAGAAGCGCGCCCGCGAAAAGGCTGAAGCCGTTCGCCGCGTCCGCAAGCTGGCACGCAAGCGTGCACAGCGCGAAGGCCTCCTGGCCCGCTGATTTGTCGTTTTTTCGACGCTTTCCGATGTAAGTCGTGGCGGGGGCGAATTATCGCCACCGCCTTTTTTGGTATGGACATCTTTTCCGACGACAGGTTAGCGTGATCGACGCTGCCGGTGACGGATGGCCGACCGGAGCGTTTGACCGGACGGTTTGCCGAGGCACGATGAAGCCCGGCTGCGGAGCCCGCGGGGAGTTTCAGCGGCTCTGCTGCATAATTCCTTAAATCGGAATCGATTTGAGGACAAAATTATGCAGAAACTCAACGTATTGCAGCGACTTCGGCGTCCTCGAAAGACACGCGGCGCTGTAAGGAACGGAAAGCCGACGGCTTTCGAGACCTTGTCGATTTGAGGGATCAACCTTTGACACTTGCTGCCATGACTGCGGACGTCTCCGGTTTTACTGTCCATGAGGCGTCTCGCCGCCACCAGCGCAAGCCGAGGCTTGCCGCCATGCTGCTCCTCGGTTCGGCCCTTCTTCTCGCAGGCTGCACGACCGACGGCCCGGACTCGATGACCAACAAGGTCGAGCGCGAACAAGGCTCGCAGGAAAACATCGCCTCGCTCTCGAGCGTGATCGCCTCGAACCCGAGCGATCCGGAAGGCTACAACGTCCGCGGCTCCGCCTATGGCCGCGCCGGCGAATACCGCCGGGCGATCGCCGATTTCGACCAGGCGATCCAGCTCAACCCACGCTTCTACCAGGCCTATGCCAATCGGGCGCTCGTCCATCGCAACATGGGCAACACCCAGGCAGCGCTTGCCGACTACAACATGGCGCTGCAGCTGAACGCCAACTACGATGTCGCCTATATCGGCCGCGGCAACCTCTATCGTCAGGCCGGCCAGCTCGATTCCGCCTTCAACGATTTCAACAAGGCGATCCAGCTCGACACGACCGATCCCCGTGCCTATCACAATCGCGGCCTGATCTATCAGGCACGCAACCAGCACGGCCAGGCGATCGAAGACTTCTCGACCGCGATCTCGCTGTCGCCGAGCTCGCCGGAACCCTATAACGGCCGCGGCATTTCCTATGTCGCCCAGGGTGACGACGACAACGCCTTCTCCGACTTCAACACCGCGATCAACCTGAACGGCAAGGTCGCCGAATCCTGGGCCAACCAGGCATTGATTTATGAGCGCAAGGGCGACAAGGTCAAGGCGTCGAAGTCCTACGCGCACGCCTTGCAGCTCGACCCGAAGTATGAGCCGGCGCGCGCAGGCCTTGCCCGCGTGAAGGCTTCGTAAGCCTCCCATCCAAGCTCTCTGAAACGCCCGCGACCGCATCGCGGGCGTTTTCATTTGTAACGTCTGCTTCTTCGCTTTTCGCGGGGCCGTCAGTCGCGGCGGAACCTTCCCGGCCACCATCCGTTTGCCCAAAGGCGTTATAGAACGGAGACAGAGCCATGATAAAACGAACCTTCGTCACGGTGCTGGCGCTGGCTGCGCTTGCCGCAGGCCCCTCCGCCGCCCAGAACTACACCACGCTCGGCCGGCTCGTCTGCGGTTCGGAAGGCGGCACCGGCCTGATCGTGACCTCGACCAAGAACCTGATGTGCACCTTCACGCCCGCCAATGGCGGCCCTCGCGCCGTCTATGCCGGCAAGATCCGCAAGATCGGCATCGATATCGGCCAGACGGGAAAAACCACGATGATCTGGGACGTGCTGGCCAAGACCGGGACGCCGTTGACCGAGTATGCCTTGGCCGGTGAATATGTCGGCGTCGGCGCTGATGCGAGCGTTGCCGTCGGCGGCGGCGCCAAGGTGATCGGCGGCGGCACCAACAAGGCCTTCATGCTGCAGCCGGTCAATGTCCAGGTCCAGGAAGGCCTCAACGTCGCCATTGGCATCGACGCGTTGACCTTGGTGCCGGCTGGCTAGAACATCCCGCTTTCAAGTGGCATCACTGAAAGCGGATAAGATGCTCTAAAATTAAAGTGCTAGAGCGTCCTTTGTGCGTTCACTTGAACGCACGGCGCTCTAGGGTGTGACATAGACGAAAACGCCCGCCGGAAGGCGGGCGTCCTTGTATCGTGGTTCGGGATGAACCTCAGTGGTTCAGCGCCTTGACGATGTCTTCCGTCACCTTCTTGGCGTCGCCGAGCAGCATCATCGTGCCGTCCTTGTAGAACAGCGTGTTGTCGATGCCGGCATAGCCGGAGCCGAGCGAGCGCTTGACGAAGAGGCAGGTCTTGGCCTTGTCGACGTCGAGGATCGGCATGCCGTAGATCGGCGAGGACTTGTCGTCGCGGGCTGCCGGGTTGGTGACGTCGTTGGCGCCGATGACATAGGCGACATCGGCCTGCGCGAACTCGGAGTTGATGTCCTCGAGTTCGAACACTTCGTCATAGGGGACGTTCGCTTCCGCGAGCAGCACGTTCATGTGGCCGGGCATGCGGCCCGCGACCGGATGGATCGCGTATTTGACCTCGACGCCGGCCGCTTTCAGCTGGTCGCCCATTTCGCGCAGCGCATGCTGCGCCTGGGCGACCGCCATGCCGTAGCCCGGCACGATGATCACCTTCGAGGCATTCGCCATCAGGAAGGCGGCATCGTCAGCCGAGCCCTGCTTGACCGTGCGCTGGATGCCGTCGTCAGCGGCCGCCGCACCGTTTTCGCCGCCGAAGCCGCCGAGGATGACGGAGATGAACGAGCGGTTCATGCCCTTGCACATGATGTAGGACAGGATCGCACCGGAGGAGCCGACGAGCGCGCCGGTGATGATCAGCGCCAGGTTGCCGAGGGTGAAGCCGATGCCGGCCGCGGCCCAACCCGAATAGGAGTTGAGCATCGACACGACCACCGGCATGTCGGCGCCGCCGATCGGGATGATGATCAGCACACCAAGCACCAGCGAAAGCGCGACGATCAGCCAGAAGACCGTCGTGCTCTGCGTCAGCACCAGCATGACCACCAGCACGACCAGCGCCGCAGCGAGACCGGCGTTGATGACGTGGCGTCCCGCCAGCATGATCGGCTTGCCGGACATGCGCCCATCGAGCTTCAGAAAGGCGATGACCGAACCCGTAAAGGTGATCGCGCCGATCGCGACGCCGAGCGACATTTCGACCAGCGCTTGCGCATGGATGTCGCCGACGGTGCCGATACCGAAGCTTTCCGGCGCATACATCGCGGCAGCCGCCACCAGGACGGCGGCGAGACCGACCAGCGAGTGGAAGGCCGCGACGAGTTGCGGCATCGAGGTCATGGCGATGCGCCGGGCGATGACGGCGCCGATGCTGCCGCCGATGGCAAGACCGACGACGATCAGCATCAGGCCGCCGAAGGACGGCAACGCCAGCAGGAGCGTCGTGACAATGGCAATGCCCATGCCGATCATGCCGTAGACATTGCCCCTGCGGCTGGTGGTCGGGTGCGACAGGCCGCGCAGCGCCGTGATGAACAGGACGCCGGAGACGAGGTAGAGGAAGGCTGCGAAGTTAGCGTTCATCGGGCCGGCCTCACTTGTCTTTTTTCTTGTACATGGCCAGCATGCGCTGGGTGACGAGGAAGCCGCCGAAGATGTTGACGGCGGCAAGCACCAGCGCCACGAAGCCAAAACCCGTCGCCAGCCCCGAGGCCGAGATGCCGACGGCAAGCAGAGCGCCGACGACGATGACCGAGGAAATCGCGTTGGTGACCGCCATCAGCGGCGTATGCAGCGCCGGCGTAACCGACCAGACCACGTAGTAGCCGACGAAGATCGCCAGGACGAAGATCGCCAGGCGGAAGACGAAGGGATCGATCGCGCCGCCGGTGGCACCATGGGCGATGGCGCCGGCCGTGTCGGGCACGTATTCCGCAGCGGTGCGGACCGCTTCCACTGCCCGGTCGAGATCGGCGAGCGCCTTGTCGAGAAGTTCATTCGCCATCACTTGTCCCCCTTGCTGGCGCCGAAGTTCGGATGCACGACCTCACCGCCATGGGTGAGCGCCGTCGCCTTGACGAGCTCGTCCTCCATGTCGAGCGCAAGCGCCTTGGTTTCCTTGGAGACCATGGTTTCCAGGAAGGTGACGAGGTTCTTGGCGTAGAGACCGGACGCGGAAGCCGCGATGCGGCCCGGCACGTTGAGATGACCGATGACCTTCACGTCCTCGACCTGCGTGACCTTGCCGGGCTCGACACCCTCGACGTTGCCGCCGCGCTCGACCGCAAGGTCGACCGCGATCGAGCCGGGCTTCATGCTCTTCAGCATCTCACGGGTAACGAGCCGCGGCGCCGGGCGCCCAGGAATCAGCGCCGTGGTGATGACGATGTCCTGCTTGGCGATATGCTCGGCAACGAGTGCCGCCTGCTTGGCCTGATACTCCTTGGACATCTCCTTGGCGTAACCGCCGGCCGTTTCGGCCGCCTTGAACTCCTCGTCCTCGACGGCGATGAACTTGGCGCCGAGCGAAGCGACCTGTTCCTTGGCGGCCGGACGCACGTCCGTCGCCGAAACCACGGCACCGAGACGGCGGGCGGTCGCGATCGCCTGCAGGCCGGCAACGCCCGCACCCATGACGAAGACCTTGGCGGCGGGAACGGTGCCGGCCGCGGTCATCATCATCGGCAGCGCACGGTCATATTCGCAAGCGGCGTCAATCACGGCCTGGTAACCCGCGAGGTTCGCCTGGCTCGAGAGCACGTCCATCGACTGCGCCCGAGTGATGCGCGGCATCAACTCCATCGCGAACGCAGTCAAGCCCGCCTTGGCCATCTCGGCGATCGCCGCCTCGTTGCCATAGGGATCCATGATGGCCAGCACGATCGCGCCCGACTTGTAGCCGCCGATTTCGGCAGTCGTCGGCCGGCGCACCTTTAACACCACGTCAGCCGTCTTGGCGTCGGCAATCGCCCCGATCCGGGCCCCGACCTTTTCGAACTCAGTGTCCGGAATGCGCGACAGCGATCCGGCGCCCGCCTCGACGACGACGTCGAAGCCGAGGCTTTTCAGTTTCTTCACTGTGTCCGGCGATGCGGCAACGCGACCCTCGTTCGGGTCCGTTTCCTTGGCGACAAAGACAATCTCGCTCACAAATCCCCCTCCTTGGCCGCAATCGAGCCAAGGCCGGAATGCGGGCATTCTCTCCGACTGCAAAGCGTGCGACCAATCGAGCCTACACGCCCCCATATGCGAGGCACTGGGGTGCCAAGCACATATTTTCTGGAAACAGACACCCAAAGTGTTCGAACCGTAGGCGGTCCGGCCGCCGATCGACGCCCGAGCCTCGCCCGGCATCGCGGGTCTGCTTTCCACTCCCCCCTCACGCAGTGAGGAAACATGTCCCGTTGCAGCGAATGCCCGGGACATGGAGATCTCCAAGCCTTACAGCGCCGCGCATCCTATTGGGTGCACAACGGTCGCTGCAGCGTTTTGAAGTGCCGTGCAGCGTCAACGCCTCCAGTCGACGGCATGCAACTTCGTCCGGGCTCGCGCCCGGTGGCCGAGGAAGCGTCCAGCTCCTCGGCAATCAGTCCGATGACGCGGATTAGCGCAGGAAGAAGAAACCTGCGACGTTGAGCAGAATGAAGAGCACGAGCGAGGAGAAGAAGCCCATCGTCGTGAAGAATGCGGCAGCCATCGCAATCAGCAGCGCCACGCAAAACAGCGTGCCGTACTTCGATGCGCTCAGGAACATGCGGTAGGTTTTCTCGTGCTCCGGATAGTCCATCGGGGCTCCCACATCGACCGGTCCAGAATGATGCTCAGCCATCGTTCAAATTCTCCCTGAATGCCACGGCGTAACCCTTGGTCATCGCCGCTCCTAATCGAAGCATGGCTCCCGCGAAAAGTCGCGAAAACCCTTATAGCTGCCCTTACACAATGCTTGGGCCGGGCGCAACGAAAACCCGTCCTTTAGCGGTATCTGATGGGGCGATATGTCGCGGCCAGCAGCAAGGGCGGCGCACACGGGCGCGCTCCACCCTCCGATGTCGATATCGAAGACCGTCAGCGGAAGACGGAAGTTCGGTAGGAGCGACCATAGCCGGTTTGCGCCATGCGCGCGGTCGGCAGGATCGTCAACGGCGCGAACGGCACCTCACTGCGATCGGCAAACATCATGCGGCGTTCGAAAGGCTCTGAATCGAAGATCGGATAGCGGTCGAGGATCGAAGGCCGCTGCCCCCTCACCTGCGCCACGAGCAAGGCACCGTCGGCATTGTAGACCCCCAGGTTCTCGCGCTTGGCGACCACGGTCTCCGAGGCGAAAATGCGCTTGTAGAAGGCGGTGTGGCGCGGCCGGCAGGCCGTCAGGCAACGGTCGGCGGAAAAGTATTCGCAGGCCATGGCGACCGGGCGAAGCGTCAGGTAGGGAAGCGCCCGCATCTCGTCACCGATGACATCTGGATCGACGGCCAATCGGCCCGGATCGACCAGGACCATGCCGGCATCGAGGAACGCATCGATCTCCGCGCCGAAGATCAGGCCCGACGTGCTGGCGCGATGCGCCGGCGTCACGTGATGTACGCGCACGGTGCTGACGAGGCTCTCGTCGAGATAGATGCCGAAGACATAGGCGTGACTGTCGAAGTCGAGATCATCGATCAGCGTCGAGCCCGTCAATTCCATCAGATTGACGGACTTGTAGGCCTTGTAGCGCAGCCGCGCGATGTCCTCCATGTCCTCGCCGGTTTCGACCCGCCGATATTCGACACGATCGAGCAATTGCATCAGCTTTTCAGAAAAACGCCCAGGCTCCGCCTGGCGAACCGTCTCATCCATATTCCAGACCTCAATGGTTAACAAATCGTTAACCTATTGACGGGAAATGGGGCGGCAACCGCAAAACGGAACAGTTCACCGTTAACTTTCTGTTAACCCTAATAATTCGTGAATTAAATCGATCGACGTAGAGCGATGCGCGTCAAAATGGGATGTATTTATCCTTCCTAATCAAAAACTTGCTGTGGAATGGGCAGCGTCAGAACAGGACGGAATTTGGGGTCGCAGCGTCAGGCGATGCGCTTGCTGCCGGGTTTCGCGCCTCGTTTTGGCACACCGTTCTTGCAAAGCGTCGCAATGGCAGAGGCAGGCATGGGGGCGGCAAAGATAAAGCCCTGTATCAAATCGGCGCAATTGTGCTCGGTGATCAGCTGTAGCTGATCGGCCGTCTCGACCCCTTCGACGACGATGCGCAGGCCGAGGGCACGGGCAAGATTGGCCGTCCCGCGCAGGAGCTTGAAGCGGCGCGAATCCTCGCGGATGTTGCGCACGAAGGAGCGATCGATCTTGATGATGTCGACCGGGAGGGCATCGAGATAACTGAGGCTCGAATAACCGGTGCCGAAATCGTCGATGGCAATGGTGATGCCGAGGCCACGCAGCTCGCGCAGGATCGCCTGCACCTTGAGGGGCTCGTCCATCAGGCAGCTTTCAGTCACTTCCAGATGCAGCCGCGAAGCATCGAGGCCGGTTGCCTGAAGGGCATCCGTGACCATCGTGACGATCTCGCTGCTGCGAAGGTCGAGAACCGAGAGGTTGACGGAGACGGACACATCGTTCGGCCAGTCCATGCAATCCCGGCAGGCCCGATCGAGCACGAAACGTGTGATCTCCGTGACCAGCCCCAATTCCTCGGCGAGCTGGATGAAGACGTTCGGCGGCACGGGCCCGCGCTCCGGATGTGTCCAGCGCGCCAGCGCCTCGCAGCACTCGACCCGGCCGCCGCCCGGCGCGAACATCGGCTGGTAGGAGAGTGTCAGGCTCTGCGCATTGATCGCCTCACGCAGGTCGGCCTTGAGCTTCTGACGGTCGACATAGCGGGCGTCCATCTCGGCTTCGAACGCTGTGCAGCCGCCCCGGTTGCGCAGCTTGGTTTCCGAAAGCGCAAGATCCGCCTTGATCTGCAGGTCTTCGAGTTTCAGATCCACGTTCGATGCGATGACGAAGCCCGCGCTCACGGTCATGTTGAAGGTGAAGCCGCCGGCAACGTAGGTGCCGCGCAGATCCGTGTGAAGCCCACGCATCTGCTCTTCCAGATCGGCCACGCCGGCCTTGTTCGGAAAGAACACGACGAACTCGTCGCCCATCAGTCGCGCCGCAATCGCATCGTCGCCGGCGAGCGCCTTCAACCGGCTGGCAATCGCCTGCAGCAGCTTGTCGCCGACGATGTGGCCGCGCATGTCGTTGACATGCTTGAACTCGGTGACGTCGAGGACCATCAGCCCGACGAGGCGGTCCTCCTTCTCGTCGCCGCTTGCGGCCGCCGCGGCCAGCTCTGCGAAATAGTCGCGGCTCGGCAGCTCCGTCAGCTTGTCGAAACGCACCATGTGCAAGATCTGCTTGTCCGCCTGCACGCGCGCCGTCACGTCCTCGAAGATCAGCACGATATCGCCATTGTCGCGGCGGCTGGCCGAAAATTCGAGATGCAGTTCCTCGCTGACCGGGATCAATACCCGTGGGCGCTTGCCCTTGAGCAGCAGGTCGAGCTGGCGCGAGATCGCCTTGGTCTTCTCCGCACCGAGCCGCATGCGCCGCCCGCCGCGGCGGATCACGTCATCGAGCAGCCAATCCTTGAGTTCGGTCCTGTCGCCAAGCGCCAGCAATTCGCTCGCACGCTCATTGGCCACCACCACGCGGCCGTCGCCATCCAGCATGAACAAGCCATGCGTCATATTGTTGAGCGCGGCGTCGAACTGGCCGGCAATGGTCGCGATCTCGCGCGCCGCCAACACGTTTTCATAGAGGAAGGCGCGCACGTTGTTGGCCATCATCCAGGTGGAAAGGATGAACGGCAGGATCAGCAAGGCGAGCACCAGCATGAACACGTCCTGCAACGTGATCAGGCCGATAACGATCGGCAGGCACGCAGACGACGATAGGAGAAGCACGGCCCGCTCCGAGCCGTAATTGCGCCCAACGAGCGAGATCATCGAGGCCAGTGTCACCGAGATGGTGGCAAGCTCGGAAAAGGAATCCCGGCTGACGGCAATGGCATAGCCGCAGGCGATGCCGCAGGTGAGCGTGACGCTGACGCCACCGACGATGTAGCGGTTCTCCCATTTGCGCACCATCGCCCGGTCGGCACTGGCGAAATCCTGCCGGTCGAACCGCGCCATATCGAGATTGCGCAGCGCCCAGAACACGAAGATCGCGCCGGAACAGGCGAGATAAAGCGGATCACTGGTCTTGAGATAGACGAGCAGGAACGTCACGACATGCGACAACATGCCGATCAGCAACGTCTTGCGATGTTCGTAGAGCGAGCTCACGGATGACAGATACACGTCAGTCGGAAGAGCGCTCTGTCCAGGTCGCATCATGAACCAAGCTCCGGTTTACCGGATTGTTAAGGGTGATGACTTAACGAATGATTTCGTCTAACGCCCCGAAAAAAGTATCGAATCCCAGAAAAATCGCCGGGCGCGCCGGTAAGACCCAAGAGTTCAACTCAGTAGTGCGAAGCGCGCTGAACAACAGTCGGTTTCTGCAACCAAACATAGGTATCCGCACAATAAAGGGGCGCGGCTGCAACTTTGGCAATTCTACGATAATGGCGGACGATCCCAAACTTGCGTGCAGGATGGTTACTCGAACTTAAAGAATTACCTGCGATTTCCTGCCCTTTTCAGAGGGCGTTTCCCTGGCGATCGGCCCTGGATCGGCGCAGCGATCCAGCCCGCCACCTTCCCAGTTGACTTTCATCCACATCTGACGGCAAGGCTTTTCTCGAGCCTGTTACGGAGCCTGACGATGTCGAAACCTGTCGTTGCCATCCCCTGCGATTTCCGCGAATTCGACGGCAATGTCTGGCATGTCGTTGCCCATCAATATGTGCGCGCCGCCGTCGAAGGCGCCGGCGTCATGCCCTTCCTCATTCCGGCGCTCGAAACTGGAAACGACACCGACGAAATCCTCGACCGCGTCGACGGCGTGCTTGCAAGCGGAGCCCGTTCGAACGTTCATCCATCACTCTATGGCCGGAAGGCCAAGGACACGGATGGTCCCTTCGATCCCGGCCGAGACGCGACCAGCCTGCCGCTGATCCGCCGGGCGCTGGAGCGCGGCGTGCCGCTGCTCGCCATCTGTCGCGGCATTCAGGAGCTGAACGTCGCGCTCGGCGGCACGCTGGCAACCGAAATCCAGGACCAGCCGGGAATCTGGGATCACCGCAAGCCCGACGTGAAGGAACTCGACGTTGCCTATGGCATCCGCCAGGACGTCATCGTCAAGGAAGGAAGCTGCCTCGCTCCGGTGCTTGGCGCCGGCCGCATCCGCGTCAACTCGTTGCACCGGCAGGCAATCGGTGCCGCGGCTCCGCGCCTGGCTGTCGAGGCGGTAGCCGACGACGGCACGATCGAAGCGGTTTCGGTGATCGGCGCCAAGGCCTTTGCCGTTGGCGTACAATGGCATCCGGAATACTGGGTGCGCACCGACACCCCCTCGGCCAGCCTGTTCAAGGCCTTCGGCGACGCCGTGCGGACTTACGCCGCTGCTCGCCTGGCCGCCTGACGCTTCTGCCTCCCTATCGTCGCCTGAGGCAACGATGCCGGGTGTCAACCCGCGCGCCGCGTGAACGACGTTTCCGGCACCGGCGTCAACGCCTTTCCGGCCGCAAACCAGGCTTCGATATTGTCGACGACGAGATCGGCCATGGCGTTGCGTGTGAACACCGAGGCCGAGGCCACATGCGGCAGGAGCGAAACGTTCGGCAGCGCCAACAGCGCATCCGGCACGTGTGGCTCGTTCTCGAAGACATCGAGGCCGGCACCGGCAATCACCCCGCCCTGAAGCGCCGCGATCAGCGCCGGTTCGTCGACCGTCGAGCCGCGGCCGACATTGACCAGCACGCCGTCACTGCCCAGCGCGGCAAGCACATCGGCATTCACCGTCCGCCGCGTCGCCTCGGTGCCGGGCACGATGACAATGAGCGTATCGACGGCCGCCGCGAGGCCGACGAGCGTCGAATGGTAGGCATAGGGCAGGCCTTCGCGCGGGCTGCGCGTGTGATAGGCAATCGACACACCGAAGGCTTCGAGCCGCCTGGCGATCGAGAGGCCGATGCGCCCGAGGCCATAAAGACCGACGCTTCGGCCGCGCAGGGACAGCGGCGACAGAGGAAACGCGCCCTCGCGGCTCCAGCGCCCCTGGCGCAGCCATTGTTCTGCCTGAGGCAGTTGCCGGAGCGTGTTCAGCAGCAGGCCAATCGCAGTATCGGCCACCTCTTCGGTCAGAACATCCGGTGTATTGCTGACGGCAATGCCCTTGGCGGCGGCATGTGCGACCTCGACGCCATCGTAGCCGACGCCGAAATTGGCGATGATCTCGAGCTGCGGCAGGGCATCCATCAGGGCTCCCGGCAATCGGCCGGCGACGGCAACCGCCTTCACGTCCTGCATGTCCGGCGTCACCAATGCCGGATCGGCGCTCTCTATCCTGGCGACGTCGAACTGCCCGGCCAATCGATCGATCACCCGTTGATGGATCTTTCCCGGCACGAGAACGCGCGTGCGGCTCTTGGACATGGGCAACTCCTGGCGGGAGGGGTCTCAAGCGATGACGCGCAACGGGCCCGTCGACTGGCGGATGCGCATTTCCGGCTTGATCAGATGGATGCCGTCGGGTTCGTGGCTGCCGGAAAGCTTGTCGAGGAGCGCGCGGGCAGCACTGCGGCCGACATCGGCTTGGCCGTTCCAGACGGTGGTGAGCGCCGGCGTGGCGATCGACGCTTCTTCGAGGTCGTCGTAGCCGGTGACCGAAATGTCGACGCCGGGCACCAGACCGGCGCGGGCAATGCCGTTCATCATGCCGATCGCCACCAGGTCGTTCCAACACACGACCGCCGTCGGCTTTTGCGGCAGGGAGAGCAGATGCACCGCCGCCTCGAAACCACCCTGCTTCGTGCGGGGGCCGGGAATGCGCAGTTCCGGATCGACCTCGATATTGGCCTTGCGCAGCGCGTTGACATAGCCCTGATAGCGGTCGCGCCCCGTCGAGGTCTGGTCCGTGCCGCCGACCATGGCGATGCAGCGGTGGCCGAGGCCGATCAGGTGATTGGTGGCAAGCGAGATGCCGTAGGCGTCGTCGCCGCGGAAAATCGGCACGTCAACGCCCTCGATCGAGCGGGCGATCAGGATTGCCGGCATGCCGTTGTCCTCGGCAAGCTGGATGTCCTCCAGCGGCGTGCCGATCGCCGGCGACATGATCACGCCGTCGCCGCCAAGCTGCAGCAGCGTCTCGATGAAGTCGCGCTGCTTGTCGACCGAGTCATAGTGGTTGGAGAGAATGAAGGTCTGCTTGTCACGGTCGAGCTCGGCCTCGATCGCTTTCAGGATTTCCCCGTAGAACGGGTTCATGATGTCGTGCACGACGACGCCGATGATGCCTGAGCGGGATGTTCTGAGACTGGCGGCGCGGCGGTTGTAGATATAGCCGAGCGCGCGCGCCTGTTCCTTGATCTTGTCGCGAGTGACGGTTGCGACCAACGGACTGTCGCGCAGGGCCAGGGATACCGTTGCCGTCGATAGACCAAGTGTTTCCGCGATCGTCGAAAGCTTGACCTTTTGCGCCACGATGCCCCCTGTAAGCCCTGTTCCGCCCCCGGCCACATCAACCCCACGATCCAATCCGAATGAGGTTGTTGCGGCATGCCTTGCGGCACTCTTCGCGCGTCTCAGTGGACGCACGCGTGCCATAAATTTAAATCCCTATTTAAACTGTTTAAATCGCCACGGCAATATGCGGCGAACAAGGGGGGTCAGTCGGCGGCCCGGGCGGCCTGGAGATTGCTGTCGACGGCGCGCAGCAGTTTCATCAGGGTGCGCACCTGCTTCTCGGTCAGGCCGCGTGTCGCGAGCTTTTCCGAATGCTGGCCGGCTTCGGCGATGATCTGCAGGCGGTTGCGGCCGGGCTCAGTGAGATAGACCTTGGTGAGCCGCGCGTCGTCCTCGTCCGGCCGGCGCTCGAGGAAGCCCTGCGCCTCCATCCGGCCGATCGTGCGGGTCATGGTCGGCGCCTTGACCCCAAGCCTGGCGGCAAGGCCCCCCGCGGTCATGCCGTCGGTTTCGGCCAGCGCCAGCATCACGCCGTCCTGTCCGGCGTAGAGACCACTTTCGAGCAAATTACGGGAAAGTACGGTGCGCATGGACCGCGCAGCCTGGACAAGGATAGCAGCAAGATCGTGCGGCTCTGTCAGGAGCTCGTCCTTCTTCTTGCCGTTCTTGCCTTTCTTTTCGGCCTTGTTCTTCTTGCCCATTGGACCTCCTGCCGAATCTCTGCGTCGAACACTTATAACAATACAGCTTGCGATTACGAACTGTATGACTCAAATAACAATTTTACGACAATTGACGTGGAGGATCGAAGAGAAATGTCGATGCCTGAACCGCGATGGCAGGACAATCCGGCCGACCTTCCGGAGGGCGCCCGCCGTGACTGGATTGCCGTGCTGCCGCTCGGCGCCCATGAACAGCATGGCCCTCACCTGCCCTTCGAAACCGACACCCTGATTGCAGAAGGCATCGTCTCCCGCACGATCGCGGCGCTCCCCGCCGACCTGCCCGTCACTTTCTTGCCGGCCGAGCCGGTCGGCTACTCGATCGAACACATGGATGTCGCCGGCAGCAGAACGCTTGCCTATGGCGAGGCGGTCGAGCGCTGGCTCGGCATTGCCGGTGATCTTCATAGGCAGGGCATCCGCAAATTCGTGATGCTGAACGCCCATGGCGGCAACTCGCCGTTGATGACGATCGTCGCCACCGAAGCACGCGTGCGCTTCAATATGCTGGCCGTCGCAACGAGCTGGACCCGATTCGGCCAACCGGACGGCTGGATCAGGCCGGAGGACAAGGCGCTGGACATCCACGGCGGCGATATCGAGACATCGGTCATGCTGGCACTCCATCCCGACAAGGTCGACATGGCGAAGGCGTCCGATTTCCGCTCCCGCCAGGAGGAATTTGCCGCGCGCTTCAAGCATCTGCGCGCCTACGGCCCGCATGCCTTCGGTTGGAAGATGCGCGACCTCAACAGCGAGGGTGTTGCCGGAAACGCCGCCGCCGCCACGGCAGCACGGGGTGATGTCTTGATCGCCCATGCGGTCAAAGGCTTTATCGAACTGCTGGAAGACATGAGGGATTTCGACCCGGTCGACCTCGACTGAGGACGGAGGCGGCGGTCCGGCAAACACTTTGTTTGCGGTTTTGCGCTATCACGAGCGCGAAACGGAAGGGCAGAACCCCATGGCGAAGATCGTTGCGCTCGGCGCCTATTTCTACCAGGCCGTCATCGCCTTCGGTCTGCTGATCATCGTCGCCCATTGGCTGGCGCCGGCCGACTATGCCAGCTACTCGCTCTTCATCTCGATCTGTCAGTTCGCAGCGATCGCCGCCTTCGAATGGGTGCGCTTTGCCTGCACGCGCTTCTACCCGGGACCAGACGCGGAGAGCGAAGCGGCGGAACGACGCACAATCCTGATCGAAGCCGTGGCCTGCGCCGTCCTGTGCCTGCTCGCGGCGGGCACGTCCCTGCTCTTCGGTGTGCCGCCCGTCGTGGCGCTTGTCGGCGGTCTGGTCTCGATTGCGCAAGGCGGCAGCGACCTGCACCTGACCATGCTGCGTTTCCGCCAGGACTTTCGCGCCTTCTCGGTGTTGCAGGGATCGCGCGCCACCATTCTTGCCGCGGGAACCTTGGCCGGAGCGCTGGTTTCGCCGAGCTTTCTTTCGACCGTTACCGGCCTTTTCGCCGGCTACGCTGCCTATGGTCTGCTTGCATTCCTGCTCTCACGCCGCGCGGCCACGCGTCCTGCCGCTGCGCTCGACGGTGCCCGTTTCCGCAAGCATCTGGTCTATGGCAGCGTCTCGGCCGGGGCCGCCACCGCCGCCATGTTCGCGCCCCTGGCGCTGAAAGCGATCCTCACTTCGGCGCTCGGCGCGACAGGCGCCGCAGGCGCCCTGCTCGCGCTCGACCTGCTGCAACGCCCATTCGTGCTCATCGTTTCGGCCCTTCAGGCGATCCAGTATCCGGAGATCGTCACTGCGCATGACCGCGCCGGCGATGGCTCGGACCTGGCCCGACAACTCGGGCGATATTACGCGCTGCTGACGAGCTTCGCGCTGATGATGGCAGCCGGCATCTTCGCCGTCCTTCTGCCCGCTGCCTGGCTTGTCGTCAGCCCGGATCTGCAGCGAGGCTTCCTCGCCACCGCACCGGCCATCATCATGCTCTCGCTTGTTCGCACGCTGACGCAGATCATGCTGCCGACGCCATTGCATCTGAGGCAACGCCTGGCACTGATCCTGCTGCTCGCCGTTGCCGACTGCGCGCTTCTGAGCCTTGGAGCACTGGCAGCCCTGACCGTGACCGGGGCTTACGATGCGGCACTCGCCTGGGGCAGCGCCATCGGCGCCATCCTCGCCGCTCTGGTCGGCCTGCGCCTGATGTCCTCGCTTGCCTTCGATTTTTCCTGGCCACCCGTGCTCTTCGCCGCCGCCGGACTTGGTGCGGCCGTTTTGGCCTTCTCCTTCTCCGGTGAAACCGGCTACGTCACGATCGGTGCCGGCATTGTCTTCGGCGGTCTGCTCTGCTTGCTCGCGCTCAACCAATTGCGGCTGATGATGCGGGCGCCGAGAACGAACACTGCCTAGGCGCAAAGAAGGTAGGGCGCTAAGAGAAACTGCACGAATTTCCGGTTAGATCGCGCCCAAAAGAGCGGAGAGCGCCCCATGAACATCGTCGTCGGCATAGCGACCGCGGGCCGCCGCGAGGTTCTATCCGAAACCCTGCAGCACCTGACGCGGCAGACGCGGCTGCCGGACGCCGTCCTGATCTGCCCGAGCGCGGCGGAGGACGTCGACGAGGCCAGCATCGGCGCGCTGCCCCTGGAGATCCGTATCGTCGCCGGCAACAAGGGCTCCAGCGCACAGCGCAACGCCATTCTCGACCAAGCGAAAACCGCCGATCTGATCGTCTTTTTCGACGATGATTTCCTGCCGCGCAGCGATTTTCTCGCCGAGGCGGCAGGACTGTTCGAGCGCGAGGCGGATGTCGTCGTGGCAACCGGCCTGGTTCTGGCCGACGGCATTCATGGCCCGGGCATATCGGTTGCCGATGCCAGAGCGATCCTCGACGCGGACCCAGGCGCTCGGCCGGACAATGTCGCGCAACCGGCGTTCAACGCCTATGGCTGCAACATGGTCTTCCGCGTCTCGGCGATTGCCGCCGAACGCACCCGCTTCGACGAGCGGCTGCCGCTCTATGGCTGGCAGGAGGATGTCGACTTCTGCCGGCGTCTGGCTTCGCGCGGCCGGATCGTGAAGTCGCCTGCGCTCCGCGGCGTCCATCTCGGCAACAAGCGCGGCCGTACCTCGGGCCTGCGCTTCGGCTATTCGCAGGTCGCCAACCCGCTCTATCTGCGCAACAAGGGCACGGTCGGGCTGAAATGGGCGCTGCGCCTGATGGGCGGCAACATCGCCGCCAACATCCTGGGCAGCCTCAAACGACAGGGCCTGGTCGATCGCCGCGGCCGCCTCAAGGGTAACCTGATCGCCCTTGGCGATTTTGTCCGCGGGCGACTGGACCCCATGCGGGTTCTCGATCTCTGACGCGCCAAGCTCGCGCAGAATGGATCAGCCCTGCCGCGCGGCCAGCATGTTGAGCAACACCACGGCGCTTCCCTCCCAGGAAAAGCGCCTGGCGTTGTCGAAGCCGGAACGACGCAACGCCTGGCGAAGAGCCTCGTCGGCGGAGATCGTCCGCATCGCTTCGACCAAGGTCTCCGTCTTCGCGGGATCGAAGTAGCGCACCGCATCGCCGCAGGCCTCGCGGACCGGCGGGATATCGGCCGCAAGAACCGGACACCCTTGCGTCATTGCTTCGAGCGGCGGAATGCCGAAGCCCTCGTAGAGGCTCGGAAAGACGAAGGCGACGGCGCGCCGTTGCAGCCCGGCGATCTCCTCGTCCGTCAGGCGGCCGGGAAAAATCAGGTTGCCCTTCGACGTCGGCGCAACGTCGCGAAACACGGTCGGATCGGTCCCGCCCACGACGACGAGCTTGTGGTTGCCGGCGCCAAGGGCCTCGAAAGCGCGGACTGCGAACTCGACGTTCTTGTTGGGCTTCAGCGTGCCGACGAGCAGGAAGAACGGCGTGTCGCCAAGCCCCAGCCGCTCGATGATCCCCTCGTCCGGCCGAAGCGCTGCGAAATGGTCCGTCGCATTGTAGATCACGTCGATGCCGGCGGCCGGCACGCGGAAGACGTCGGCGAGTTCGTGGCGCGAGAAGTTCGAGACCGTTCCGATCTTCGCCCGCCGCGTGAGAAGGTGGCCGAGCGTCCCGTGGAACAGCCGGTAGCCGCGGCCGAACGAGGCTGGGTGGCGAAACAGGGTGACGTCATGGATCACCACCACCTGGTCGCCGTGTAGTACCGGACCGCTGCCGCCGAAGCCGATGAGCGTGTCGCGCCGCGCCCGCCAATAGAGCGCTCCCTGCTCCCAGACATGGCCCGGACCCGAGCCGAAGGACTCGACCGAGATCGCCTCGAGACCGAGGTCGTCAGCCGGCTTGCCCGGTATCAGCAGCCGCCAGCGCACTCCCTTCAGGCCATGCGGCACCTGGCCGGAAGCAATGCGCGCGTCGAGCGCCCGGGTCATCTCGCGGGCAAAGCGCTGCACGCCGGTAAGCGGCTGGGTCAGGAACCGGCCGTTGATGGAAATCGTCTTCACCTGCGCACCCCTACGATGTGGCGCGCACTCTCGCCGATTTTGATGAAGGGAGGGTTATCGGGTGCTCGGGCGACCCCGTCTCCCCCTCGGCAAAATCATCAGCGCCATTTGCGCATCGTCGCTGCATCTCCTATATGAGACGCGACCACAGCGCCGCGCGTCTGACCAGACGCGCAAAGGTCGCTGTAGCACTTTGAACTGCTGCATGTTTTTGTCCTTTAATCAGCGGCGATTAAAGGAAACATGCAGTAGGGCCGCATCCGGAAATCCCAGAGGTTCCCATGACCGAAACATCCCCGCAGAAGCCGATCCCCGTCACCGTGCTCACCGGCTATCTCGGCGCCGGCAAGACGACGCTCCTGAACCGCATTCTCAGCGAGAACCATGGCCGCAAATACGCTGTCATCGTCAACGAGTTCGGCGAGATCGGCATCGACAACGACCTGATCGTCGAGTCCGATGAGGAAATCTACGAAATGAACAACGGTTGCGTCTGCTGCACCGTGCGCGGCGATCTGATCCGCGTGGTGGAAGGCCTGATGCGCCGCCCCGGCCGTTTCGACGCGATCATCGTCGAGACCACCGGCCTTGCCGATCCGGTACCGGTCGCCCAGACCTTCTTCATGGACGATGACGTGCGCGCCAAGACCGAGCTCGACGCCGTCGTTGCACTTGTCGACGCCAAGCACCTGCCGCTCCGCCTGAAGGACAGCCGCGAGGCGGAAGACCAGATCGCCTTTGCCGACGTCGTGCTGCTCAACAAGACCGACCTTGTCACCCCGGAGGAACTGGAGCGCATCGAAGCGACCGTGCGCGTCATCAATCCGTCGGCCCGTATCTACCGCACGCAACGCTCCGACATCGATCTGGCGAAGGTCCTCGACCAGGGCGCCTTCAACCTCGAAAAGGCGTTGGAAAACGATCCGCATTTCCTCGATCAGGACGAGCATGACCATGATCATGCCTGCGGTCCGGACTGTAATCACGACCATCACCACCATCATGATCACGATCACCACCACCATGATCATGACCACGATCATCATCACCACGATCACGCGCCCTCGCCGATCCATGACGTGACGGTGCAGTCGATCTCGCTCCGCGGCGGCGAGATGAACCCGGACCGCTTCTTCCCCTGGATCCAGAAGATCACCCAGACGGACGGCCCGAACATCCTGCGCCTGAAGGGCATCATCGCCTTTGCCGGCGATGCCGAGCGTTATGTCGTCCAGGGCGTGCACATGATCATCGAGGGCGACCATCAGCGCGCCTGGAAGGATGGCGAGAAGCGCGAGAGCCGCCTCGTCTTCATCGGCCGCGATCTCGACCGTGAAAAGCTCGAGCGCACCTTTAAGGCATGCGAGGCGCAGCCGAACTGATGCCGACCGTCGCTCCTCTCGATCTCGAAGGTCACGTCGTCGGCGTGGCCTTTCTCAAAGGCGTTCCCTTCTTCGCCGAAGCCATCGGCGCCGTTCACCGCCTCGACCTCGGCCACAAGACGACGGAGGTTCACGAGGGCCTGCTGTCGCTCGTCGTCGACGAGGCGAACGATACGCTGCTGACCGGCGGCGAAGACGGCAAGGTGATGCGTACGGCCGCCGACGGCACCACATCGCTGGTGGCCGAAGCGCCACGCAAGTGGATCGCGCAAGTTGCCGCGGGTCCGCAAGGGTCTGTCGCCTACGCCTATGGCAAGACCACCCATGTGCGCCTCGCCGATGGCACGACGAAGGAATTCACGGAAGAGCGCACCGTCGAGGGCCTCGCCTTCGCGCCGAAGGGTCTGCGCGTCGCCGCGGCCCGCTACAATGGCGTTTCCTTGCATTGGGTCGGGACCTCGGGCCAGCCGATCGATCTGGAATGGAAGGGCGCCCACACCGGCGTGACCTTCTCGCCCGATGGCCGCTTCCTCGTGACGACGATGCAGGAAAACGCGCTGCATGGCTGGAAGCTCGATGCCAAGCCCGGCACCGAGGCGCGCCACATGCGCATGACCGGCTATCCGGCAAAGGTGAAGTCGCTCTCCTGGTCGGCCAAGGGCAAGTGGCTTGCGTCCTCGGGTGCGCCGGCGGCAATCGTCTGGCCCTTCCAGGGCAAGGATGGGCCGATGGGCAAGGCGCCGCTGGAACTCGGCACCCGCGCCAACATCATGGTGACCTCGGTCTGCTGCCATCCAACCGAAGACATCGTCGCCATCGGTTATCAGGACGGCATGATCCTGGGCGCCCGCTTTGCCGACGGCAAGGAAGTGCTGCTGCGCCGCCCGGGCAAGGGCGCCATCACCGCCATGGCCTGGAACAAGAATGGCCGGCAGCTTGCTTTCGGTTCGGCCGAGGGCGACTGCGGCGTCGTCGATATCGCGGGATAACAGGCGAACAATGACCGCAGGCGCCGAAGCTCCACTCTATGCTGGCTCGACCGTTGTGCCGCTGGCGGACGGTGAGGTCTGGAACCTCATCCGTGCGGAAGGCCGGGCGCTCGCGATGCGCGAACCGGTCATGGCGCAAACGTTGCGACTGGTCACCGAGGACCGGTCGGATGCAGCGGCGCTCGCAGCCGTTCTCGCCAATCGTCTTTCCGTCGCCCGCGTCGACGAACGATCGCTGGCACAGCTTCTTTCGGATGTTTTCCAAGCGGACGCCGACGCTCTCACCGCCGCCGAGGCGGACCTTCAGGCGGTGATGGAGCGCGATCCCGCCTGCCCGGGCCTGCTGCATGTCCTCCTCAACCTCAAGGGCTTTCAGGCGCTGCAGACCTATCGCGCCGCCCATCGGCTCTGGATCGATGGCCGCAGGGACGTCGCCAACTGGCTCTCGAACCTCGCCTCCCTCGTTTTCGGCCCCGATATCCACCCGGCGGCCCGGATCGGGCGCGCCGTCATGCTCGACCACGGTTCCGGCATCGTCGTCGGCGAAACCTCGGTCATCGAGGACCAGGTCTCGATCCTTCAGAACGTCACGCTCGGCGGCACCGGCAAGGAAACCGGCGACCGGCATCCGAAGATCCGCCGCGGCGTCATGATCGGCGCCGGCGCCAAGATCCTCGGCAACATCGAGGTCGGCGCATTCAGCAAGATCGCCGCAGGCAGTGTCGTGTTGAAGCCTGTCCCGCCCCGCACAACGGTCGCGGGCGTCCCGGCAACCGTCGTGCGCATTCACCGCGTCGACGAGGTACCTGCAGCGGAGATGGACCAGACGATCGTCTGATCCATGACGCCGGAGGTGCCGCTGCGGGTCGGCACGCGAGGTGTGAAGAAGACGTCGCGCAGCCAATCGCTTCGGCGCATCAGGTAGACGCCGAGCCCGACGATCAGCTGCAGGATATCGCGCCTGCCCCGACCGCGAGCGTCGACCATCGTGCCGGGGCCGCAAGGTCAGGTTCTTCGGAACGGCGTGCGAGGAAAAGAGGGGCGCCCCTCGGACCGTTTTCGGCAGCGCAGCCTCACCATTCGAGTTCGAGTTGAGCAAGGCCGTTCGAGGTTTTTTCGATCGTCCTTCCCGTCTCGTCCACCGTCGCGGTCACCCGCTGGCGAAAAGCGGAAAAGCTCTCGAAGGTGACGACGTCGACCGGTTCGTCGAATTTCATCGTCAGGCGATACCGTCCGGGCTGCGCCGTCAGCGCCTGCACCGACAGGATCTCGCCTTTGAAGGCCTGGCCGAGATAGCGCCCCTTCACCCGCGCGCCCAGCATCCAGGGATTGAAGGGCGGCCGGTTGCCGACGGCCGCATGCAGCGTGTTCCAATCGCGATAGCCGTATTGGGCCGCGATCAGCTCGAGCGATCGGGAATGGCCGATGGTTTCGCCTTCGGCAGCAAGGCGGGTGCGCAGGCGTTTCGCCTGGTCTTTCAGGGCATCAAGTGAGGGAAGCGTGGTTGATCCGCGCGTCATGAGAGGGTCTCCTGCAGCGGCATGCATTCCTTGGAGATGGGAGTCCGCATTACCACCGGTTCGCATGCCGTTTCGGCTGACCGTGTCTCGAAGAAGGATTTCACCAAAGCTTGACGCTCGCGGACGGCAGGGACCTTCACCCTGCCGTCTCCATAGGGGATGCCGGCTACGCTGTCAAACTCGGCCTGGAAAGGCGGCAATCGCGCAAGCGCAGAAGAGGATTGCGCACGCGCAAAAGCTGTGGGACGACTACGGCGCGGAAGACGCAGGGAGGATATCATGACCGACATGACGATACTCGCATTCGCGCTGGTTGCCTTCATCGGCATCGCGACGCCCGGCCCCACGGTCCTGCTCGCACTCACCAACGGCTCACGCTACGGCGTAAAGCGCGCAACCGCCGGCATGATCGGCGCGGTTCTCTCCGATTTCGTGCTGATCGGTGCGGTCGCACTCGGTCTTGGGGCGCTGCTCGCCGCCTCCGAATTCTGGTTCACCGTCGTCAAATGGCTGGGCGCGGCCTATCTCGCCTTTCTCGGCATCATGCTGTTGCGGTCGAAAGGCTCGATCCAGGTCGCAACCGAAGCAAGCGGCTCCGATCATCCCGTCTCCTCTGTCGCCATCTTCCTCAAGAGCTTCCTCGTCGCGGTGACCAACCCCAAGGGCTACCTGTTCTTCACCGCCTTCCTGCCGCAGTTCATCGACGCCGCCGCGCCGCAAGCGCCGCAATATGCCATCCTGGCACTCGTCTTTGCCTCGGTCGATCTTGCCGTGATGTTTGGTTATGCGCTGCTCGGTGCGCAGGCCACCGCCTTCCTCAAGCAATCCGGCGCCGTGTGGCTCGACCGGCTCTGTGGCGGCGCGCTACTGGCGCTTGCCGGTTCGCTCGCCCTCTATCGCCGCGCGACTGCCTGACAGGCTGCCCCCGAAGGAGGCGGCGACGCCCACCGACTGCCAGACCAAGCGCCACGCCGGCGACAGACGCGATGCCGGGCCGACGCCCCCCGAGGCCGCAACCGTCGCGAGATAGGCCATGTTCTGCCCCGCGAATGAACGGATCCATGCGGGAGGTTTCCATCCGGGTACACGAGTCCTTGCCCGCAAGGACGGGCCAGCGACGCCGCGTTGTCAGGGAGGCTCACAAAATCATCGGGAAAAAGCGCCCCCCTCGGGCGTCTGCTCCCTCGCCGATCGCATCGGACCAGCAAGGGAGCAGCGAAAGATCCGCCGCCGCAGGGTTGGCGGCGGAAAGAGGCTCAGGCGGCGCGGCGGACCGGCGGCATCGCCAGCTTGCGGCCGCTGGCGACGATCATGCCGGCAGCGCCTTCAAGCCAGTTATCCCTAAGCTCGAGCGCCAGGAACCGGTTGCGCTCGAATGGACCGGGCATGACGAGATGCTGGGTGCGGCTCGCAAAGAAGCCGAAGCGCTCGTAATAGGCCGCGTCGCCCACGAGCAGGATCGCACCATGGCCACGGTTCTTGGCCTCTTCGATTGCCGCGCGCATCAGCATGCCGCCGATACCCTTGCCCTCGTGCGCCGGATCAACGGCGAGCGGACCGAGCAGCAGCGCCGGCACGGCATGGCCTTCGCGGCTGACGCCGGCTTCGACATTCCAGAGACGCACCGTGCCGATCACGTGACCGTCGATGTCACGCGCGACGAAGGCGAGGCCTTCAGCCGGCAGCCGACCGCTGCGCAGCTTTTCCGACGATTTGCGGCGGCGCTCCGGCCCCATGGCACGGTCGAGCAAGGTCTCGCGAGCGACGACGTCGCCCGGATTTTCGGCATCGATTACAAATGTGGTGGGCGCGAAGAATGCGCGCAGGGCGTCAACAACAGCGGCCATCGGGGCCTCCCGTCATCAAAACCGCTTCAGGCGGACCGAATGAAAATTGTGAGATGGCGCTCCCGTCCAAGGACGGGAGCAAGCCGGATCAGATCACGTAGGCCTTCAGCGGCTCGAAGCCGTTGAAGGCGACGGCCGAGTAGGTCGTCGTATAGGCGCCGGTGCCTTCGATCAGAACCTCGTCGCCGATCGAAAGCGAGATCGGCAACGGATACATGTTCTTTTCATAGAGCACGTCGGCCGAATCGCAGGTCGGGCCGGCGAGCACGCAAGGCTCCATGTCATCGGTATCGCGCGCCGTGCGGATCGGGTAGCGGATCGCCTCGTCCATGGTTTCGGCAAGGCCGCCGAACTTGCCGATGTCGAGGAACACCCAGCGATGGGCGTCGTTGTCCGACTTCTTCGACACGAGAACGACTTCTGCCTTGATCACGCCGGCATTGCCGACCATGCCGCGACCGGGCTCGATGATGGTCTCCGGGATGTTGTTGCCGAAGTGCTTCTTCAGCGCACCGAAGATCGCCTGGCCGTAGGCTTCCGCCGTCGGGACGTCCTTCAGATACTTCGTCGGGAAGCCGCCACCCATGTTGACCATCTTCAGCTCGATGCCGCGCTTGGCAAGCTGAACGAAGACGCGCTTGGCATCCGAGAGAGCCGCGTCCCAGGCGTCGAGCTTCGTCATCTGCGAACCGACATGGAACGAGACGCCGTAGGAGACGAGGCCGTGCTGATGGGCGTAGACGAGAACGTCGACGGCCATCTGCGGGACGCAGCCGAACTTGCGCGACAGCGGCCATTCGGCGCCTTCGCCATTGGTCAGCACGCGGCAGAACACGCGGGCGCCGGGGGCTGCACGCGCGATCTTCTCGACTTCCTCGTGGCTGTCGACCGCGAACAGGTTGACCCCAAGCGCATGGGCGCGGGCAATGTCGCGCTCCTTCTTGATGGTGTTGCCATAAGAAATGCGGCTCGGGGTCGCACCGGCATCGAGCGCCATTTCGATTTCAGCGACGGACGCGCAATCGAAAGAGGAGCCGAGACCGGCGAGAAGGCGCAGGATTTCCGGCGCCGGGTTGGCCTTGACGGCATAGTAGATCGCGCTGTCGGGCAGCGCGTGGCGGAATGCCCTAAAGTTGTCGCGCACGACGTCGAGGTCGACAACGAGGCACGGACCTTCGGGTCGTCGGGTGTTGAGGAAGTCGATGATGCGTGCGGTGGTCATGGCCATATTCCCCTGATCCAAAATGCTCCGCTTTCACGGAGGACAAAGGGCATACGCGCACATGCGCTGGAACCAGCCGGTGGAGACCCCGGAACCATGCATGCGCTCGATGCGCGAACGATGAATCAAAGCCCGCCTAGGCTTCAATTCGGCTTTGTCTGCCATGGATTGGAGGGGATAACCCAACCGCACTTCCGGCAATGAAGGTGTGCCTCTTCAGTAACCCCGGCTGTTGGAGAGCCGGCAGACACCAGAAAGGCCCGCACCGTCGTTGCTTCAAGATGTCCTCGCATTTCCCGGTTGGCCGGAATAGCGACTGGAGGGGTTAGTTCCAGGTACCTTACCGATACCCTCACCTAATCGAGGGTCGGCGGACACCCACAGGCACGTGCGACTTTGGGCAAGGGCGTAGGTAAGAAAAAACCCTGTCGTAATCAAGAGTTTTTTCGCACTGGCAGTTGAATTTTTTCCCACACGGGCAAAACTGCTGATGTTCACAATCATTGAACGATTTTCGCCAGATCGATCACCGACGCAAACTGTTGAAAAGGCTGGAGTTAATAGGACGTTCGTCAGCGTTCGCTGAAGCCGGAGCAAGAGACGCAAGCGACGGACAATCTGGTGCCTGTATCGTCGCGAATGTGAAACCTTCGATGACGAATCAAGGACGTGCCCCGAGAGCAAGAAAGAAAGACCGCCATGGACACACTCACCCGCATCCGCGCCTTTATCGATGTCGTGGACGCCGAGGGGTTTTCGGCCGCCGCACGGCGCGTCGGCAAGTCGAAGGCGCTGCTTTCGAAATACGTGCGTGAGCTTGAGGACGAACTCGGCGCGCTGCTGCTCAACCGCACCACGCGGCAGTTCTCGCTGACGGAGGCGGGCCATACCTATTATCGCACGGCATCGGAAATCCTGAAGGAGATCGACAACCTTGCCGATCTCGTGCGCGCCAACAATTCCGACCTGAAAGGGCGGCTGCGCATCACCGCACCGCGCACCTTCGTCGATGCGGAGATCGGCCAGTCGCTCGTGGACTTCGGCAAACAGCACCCGGAACTTTCACTTGAGATCGTCTCCGATGACCGCTTCGTCGATCTGGTCGAGGAAGGTTTCGATGTCGCCATCCGCATCACGCGGCTGGAGGATTCGACGTTGATCGCCCGCAAGCTCGATGATTTCCAGGTGCTGATCTGCACCGCCCCGGAGTTCCTGGAAAAATCCGGTCCGATCGAGCACCCGACCGACCTTTCCAAGATCCCCTGCATCCTCGACACCAATGGCCGCTCCTATTCGAACTGGCGCTTCGTCGAGGCCGATGGCTCGGCCTTCACCGTCCCGGTAAGCGGCCCGATCGAGGTCAACAGTCCGCTCGCCGCTTTACGGGCCGCCGTCTCCGGCATGGGCATCGCCGTCATTCCGGACTTCATCGCACGGCCGAAGATCGCGACAGGCGAACTCGTGACGTTGTTCGACGATTTCCTGCCGCGTGACCGCGGCATCTATGCGATCTATCCGCATCGCCGCTATCTGCCGGCCAAGGTCCGGACCTTCGTCGATTTCCTGCACGCCTGGTTCCGCAGGCCGCACTGACAGAAAGGGCCATCAACGAACGACGCGATCGGCCAAGTCCCAATTCCGTCCCATTTCCGGTACATTCCCGGATACGAATCGCGGGACGGTTGCCCCGGTCGAAAGGATTGCCGCCTCATGAAAATCAAGCGCCTCGCCACGGTCGGCCTTGCCACCCTGCTTGCACCGTCGCTGGCCTTTGCCCACCCGCATATCTTCGCGGAAGCGCGGCTCGAGGTGGTCTCCGACGACAAGGCCGAAATCAGCGAGCTCCGGAACGTCTGGCGTTTCGACGAGCTGTTCTCGTCGAGCGTGGTCCTCGATTTCGACAAGAACTCGAATGCGATGCTCGATCCGGACGAGTTGAAGGAAGTCGGCCAGACCGTGCTGGAGTCGCTCTCCGAGTACAATTACTACACGACGATCCTCGACAACGGCAAAACCATCAAGGTCAACAAGCCGCAAAGCATCAACGTCGACTACAAGGACGGCCAGCTCTTGATGATGTTCGCGGTCAAGCCGGCCGAGCCGATGCCGCTCAAGGGCAAGCTTTCCTTCGGCGTCTACGATCCGACCATGTATACGGCGATGGATTTCCCGACCGACAACGACCTGACCGTCGTCGGCGACAAGATCAGCGCCTGCGAACACAAGGTCGTCCGCCCCGACCCCGACGAGGTTCTCGCCGAGAACAAGGACACCCTGACCGATGCCTTCTGGAACGATCCGACAGGCACGGACATGTCGAAGCTCTTCGCAACCAGGATAGAGATCTCATGCTGAACTCCCGCAGCATTGGACGTCTGGTCACGGCAGCGCTCATCGTCACGGCGCTTTCCGCTACCTTCGCTGCGGCCCAGTCGCCGCTCGGCATAGGCACAGCCGAACCTGCGTTCAAGACGACCGGCTTCCTCGGCGGCTTCTTCGCCTGGGTGAACATGGAGCAGCAGGGCTTCTACCGCATGATGACCAGCGCGCTGAAGGGCATGCGGGAGAACCCCTGGCAGCTCTGGTCGCTGGTCGGGCTTTCCTTCACCTATGGCGTCTTGCACGCCGCAGGCCCCGGCCACGGCAAGGCAGTCATCTCCTCCTACATGATCGCCAATGAGACGGAACTGAAGCGCGGCGTGATGCTCTCCTTCCTGTCCTCGATCCTGCAGGGGATCGTCGCGATCCTCTTGATCGGCGCCGTCTACCTGCTGCTGCGCGGCTCTTCGATCAACATGACCGTCGCGACCCGTTGGCTGGAGATCGCCAGCTACGCCTTGATCACCGCTTTCGGCTTCTGGCTGCTCCTGCGCAAGCTGCGGTCGATTCTGCGTCCTGTCGCCGTGGCCTCAGTTGCCGGCGGCGGGCATATCCATCTCGCGCACGATCACGACCATCATCATCACGATCATCACGATCACCACGAACACGGCGGGCACCATGGGCACAGCCATGGCCCGGGCGAAGTCTGCGCCAGCTGCGGGCATGCACATGCGCCCGATCTGTCGCTGCTGAAAGGTGATCGTTTCGCGCTTCGAGAAGCCTGGTCGGCCGTCATCGCCGTCGGCCTGCGGCCCTGCTCCGGCGCGCTCATCGTGCTTTCCTTCGCGCTCCTGAACGGGCTCTATCTCGGCGGCGTGCTCTCCGTCTTCGCCATGTCGCTCGGCACGGCGATCACCGTCTCGATCCTTGCAACCATGGCCGTGACCGCCAAGGGCTTTGCGCTCCGTTACGCTTCGAGCGGCACCGCCGCCGCCCGGATCTCGCATGGCATCGAGATCGCCGGTGCAGCCTTGGTTCTGTTGCTTGGATTGGTGCTACTCGGCGCGGCGCTGCAGAGCTGACGCTCCGGCATTTCGTTTCTACGCCATCCTTCCGCTGCCAGTGATGCCACTTGAAAGCGGGATGCTCGGGCAGGAAGCGATCGTCAAAGTCCGCGCTTGCGCTGGTAGCGGGCCCGGAGCCAGAACAGCAGGAAGAAACCCAGGACGAAGATCACGCCGAAGGCGACGGCCAGCCAAGGCGAGATGTCGCCGAGCCTCAGCATGATCGACGGCAGCACGAAGAAGCCGAGGCCGGCGACGACGAGAATGATCGCAGCCGCGATCGCCGGTGACTTTTCCTTGTTCTGCATGATTTCCCTGCTGTTGTCCGGTGCGACGAGCGTCAGGCGCTTACTTGGCCGCCTGCCGCTCCAGGTCCGCACGTATATCTTCAAGCCGCCGTATCTGGCGACCATCCTCATCGAAATTATCAACTGCGAGCCAGGTTTCGAATGCGGCATTGAGCAGCGGCCACTCGCTGTCGATCATCGAGAACCAGGCCGTGTCGCGGTTTCCGCCCTTGGAGATCATGTGCTGGCGGAAGATGCCCTCGAAGGTAAAACCGAGGCGCGCCGCCGTGTTGCGGCTCGCCATGTTCTCGCTGTGGCATTTCCATTCGTAGCGACGATAGCCGAGGTCCTCGAAGACGTGTTTCGCCATCAGGTAATGGACTTCGGTGGAGAGCGGTGAGCGCGCCATGGCGGCGCCATGGGCCACGGCTCCCACTTCAACGACGCCATTGGCGGGATCGGCACGCATGTAGTTGGCCATACCGACGACGATGCCGGTCGCCTTGTCGCGAAAGACCTCAGTGACCCAGCCGGATTTCTCCTGCGCTGCCGTCAGCCACGCGTCGAAATCCTCGATATCCCTAAAATCCGGCTGCGTGAAATATTTGAGCAGCGGATTGATCGCCATGCCGCCGAGACCGTCCCAGAGGTCCTGCAGATGCCGGTCGCGCTCATAAGGCTCGAGCTTGACGAAGCGCCCTTCGAGCGCGACGCCCTTCGGCGCCGGGCATCCCTTCCAGTTCCTGAGATCACGCATCGGCCGCTCCTCTGGACCACGACGGTTTCGGGCCGATCGATCCCCAAACCATAACCGTGATCGATTACAATAAGTTAGAGCGGATCCGGGCGGAAACCACATACATCTTCCCGATCGCGCTCTCATCCTCGTCATCTGGCATAGGCCAGAGCGGCGGCCGATACAAATTCAAACTGGTTATGAACCCTGTTCAAACCGGTTATGAACGCTGTTCAAACCGGTGATACACCCATGAGCGCTCACCCGATGTGCTAGGCCGTGGCCGGCACCTTGGCGGCCGATACCGTCGCCTCGATGTGATCGACCAGCGCGTCCGGAAGACCGAGGCGGCCGGCGAGCAGGTCGAGATAACCGCGCTCCGCACGTGTCTCCGGCTCGATCGTCAGGCGCGATGCGGTATAAATCTCGACGCGCTCCTCCTCGGTCTTTGCGGCGCCGACGATCGCGTCGATATCGACGGGGTTGGCAAGCTCACTCTCCAGGAAGGCGGCGGCATCGGCCGAAAGGCCGGAAACCGACAGCTTGTCCATGATGTGCCGGCGCTCGGCCTCATCGATATGGCCATCGGCGCGCGAGGCCGCGATCATGGCGCGCACCAGCGTCAGCGCGAAATCGTCGCTGACGGCCTCCGGCGCAGATGCGAAGCCGGAATCGGCCGGTGGCGGCAGGAGTTCCGGTTCACCCTTGGCAACCGTCGCGCCGCCCGGCGTGTTGCCGGCCTGATAATTCTTGTAGGCCTGGTAACCGAGACCCGCGATCGCCGCGAGGCCGCCGAGCACCGCGGCATTGCCGGCAAGCTGGCGACCCGATTTGGTTCCGAGCAGGACGGCGGCGATGGCGCCGGTCGCCAGCGGATTGTCCTTGGCAAGCTGCGTCACTTGGGTCGCGCGATCGCGCACCGTGCCGCCGGCACCGGGCACCTGCGATCCCAGAAACTGATCCAGCAATTTCTTCGCGTCGAACATCGGGTTTCGCTCCTTCTCGGTTCCGGACGGTCGGGGACGGGCGAAAGGGAGCGCCGCCCGCGCGCCCATCGCTGAATGGATTGAGACATAGGAACGTTGCAGGGAAAATACAAATTCGCGCCAGAGGCGAGATGGTCGAGGCGTACCAACGAAAAAGGCCGGGCGTCGGCCCGGCCTTCGGAACTGGACATCGGTGCGTCGCACTCAGCCCTTGAGCGCGAAGGCTTCCGCCGCGAGCTTGGTGATGCCGGCCCAGGCGCCCTTGGCGACCAGATCCTTCGGCGCAACCCAGGAGCCGCCGACGCAGACGACGTTCGGCAGCGTAAGATAGTCGCGCGCGTTCGAAAGCGAGATGCCGCCGGTCGGGCAGAAGAGCGTGCCGGCAAGCGGCGAGGACAGCGACTTGAGATAGGCTGCACCGCCGGCCTGCTCAGCCGGGAAGAACTTCATGACGTCGTAGCCTTCTTCGCGCAAGCCCATGACTTCGCTCGCCGTGGCGGCACCCGGCAGCAGCGGCACTTCGTGGTCGTTGGCGACGTCGATCAGTTCCTGCGTCGTGCCGGGGCTGACGATGAACTTCGAGCCGGCTTCGACCGCCGCCTGGAACTGTGCGGCATTGAGGATCGTGCCGGCACCCGCAACCGCGCCTTCGACTTCCTGGGCAACGGCACTGATCGCTTCGAGCGCAGCCGGCGTGCGCAGCGTGATCTCGATCGCCTTCAACCCACCGGCAACCAGGGCGCGCGCCAGCGGCACGGCGGTCGCGACGTCGTCGATCACCAGAACCGGAACGACCGGCTGCAATTTGAGGATGGAAAGAAGCCTGTCGGTTTTCGCGCTCATGCCGATCGTCCTTTTTAAAACGATTGAATATGCCTTCCGCATACTCCGCCGGCCATCGGTTGTCGAGACCCAAGGGCGCAAGTGTGCGGCATTCTCATATAAGTCGAAGATAAAATATTACCTACAACAAAGAGATGACTTGAGCCTTCGCGCGAAAGCGATAGTTTGATGGCGGCGAGCCTATCGAAATGGCGGATTATCCATGGCGAAGGAAATAGAACGCAAGTTTCTGGTCGCTTCCGACGGGTGGCGAGAGCATGCGGACAAAGGCATCGACCTCAGGCAAGCCTATGTCGTGACCATGGACGACCGCTCGCTGCGCGTGCGTATCCACGGCAACAAATGGGCCCGCCTCACCATAAAGATCGGCAAGTCGGCGCTCGTCAGAAACGAGTATGAGTACGACTTGCCTTTGGACGACGCCCGCGAGATGCTGACCCAGGCGATTGGCATCATCATTGAAAAACGGCGCTACCGCGTGCCGCACAAGGGCTTCATCTGGGAAGTGGATGTCTACGAAGGCGCGCTCAAGGGCCTTATCGTTGCCGAAGTGGAGATGAAGCGCGAGACCGACATACCGGCATTGCCCAGTTGGATCGGTCGCGAAGTCACCGGCGACCGTCGTTACTCCAACCAGGCGCTTGCCACAGAGGGGCTGATGGAACCCCAGTCATGACCTACGCCTTCCGGCCCGGACGGCCGTTTACTGACGATTTCCGTGCCATTGCCGCCGAACAGCTCACCGAGGCGGTCATGATCCTCGAAGACCGCCCTCAGGGCCTGCACGAGGCCATCCATGACGCCCGCAAGAACTTCAAGCGCCTGCGCTCGCTCTACCGGCTCGTCGCCGCCGACGCGCCGCAATTCCAGAAGTACGAAAACGCGCGCATTCGCGACATGGCCCGCAATCTCTCGAGCGTCCGCGATGCCGCCGCCCTCGTCGAAAACGCCCACTATCTCAGGGCTGGGGCTTGCAGTGAGGAGGAAGAAAGGGCGCTTGCCCATGTCTGCGAACGGCTAACGGCCCGTCGCGACCACATCGCCGCCCGCGAGACCGACATCGAGGATCGCGTCGCCGGCACCATCGTCAATTGCGAGCAGGCACTGCAGGCACTGGGCCAGGTATCTTTCGATGACCGCCGCAACAAGACGGCGGCCCGGTTGACGAAAGGCTGGCGCCGGACACTCAAGCGCGCCGCCCGCGCCAAGGAGGCATGCGGATCGAGCACGGAGGCGGACCCGTTCCACGAATTGCGCAAACGGGCACAGGACTACCGCATGCATCTCGGGCTTATGCGCGAGACCTGGCGGTCCGCCATGCAGGCCAAACGCAACGAGACCAAGACGCTGGTCGACATACTCGGCCACCTCAACGATCTCGCCGTCCTGGTCCAGTTGATCAACGAGGAGCCGGGCCTCGCCGGTAACAGCCAGGACCAGGCCCATCTCATCGCCGCCGTCATTGCAAGGCAGGAAACCTTGCGCGGCGACGCTTTGAAGCTGGCTGCAACGGTCTTCCAGGAGCAGCCTGACGAAGAGAGCCGGACGATCCGGCTGCTTTGGCTGGACGCCGCGCGTTAACAGGGCCGCTCCGGCCGATCGTCCGCGGCGCGACAGAGTGCCCCTCTCGGCCGCCGCGATTGCGCTTGCGGCGCGAAAGCTGTATTTGCACGGGCCATGACCGACATTTCCACGACCCCGCGCCCGCAGACGCATGGCCAGTTCCTCGTCGCCGCGCTCTATCATTTCGCAAGCTTCCCGCGCTTCGCCGAATTCCGCGCACCGTTGCAGGCCGTCTGCGACGAAAACGGCGTCAAGGGTACACTGCTGCTCGCCCACGAGGGCATCAACGGCACGATCGCCGGCACGGATGCCGGCATCGCCGCCGTCCTTGCATTCTTGCGTGCGCAGCCGGAGCTTGCGGCGTTGGAGCATAAGGAAAGCCGAGCGTCTTCGATGCCGTTTCTGCGCATGAAGGTGCGGCTGAAAAAGGAAATCGTCACCATGGGCGTCGAGAACATCGACCCCAACAAGATCGTCGGCACCTATGTCGATCCCAAGGACTGGAACGCGTTGATCTCCGATCCCGATACGATCGTCATCGATACACGCAACGATTACGAGACGGCGATCGGCATCTTCAAGGGCGCGGTCGATCCGCAGACCAAGACCTTCCGCGAGTTTCCGGACTGGGTGCGCAACCACACCGGTCTGCACAACAAGCCGAAGATCGCCATGTACTGCACCGGCGGCATCCGCTGCGAGAAGGCGACCGCCTTCATGAAGGAGCAGGGCTTCGACGAAGTCTACCACCTCAAGGGCGGCATTCTGAAATATCTCGAAGAGGTGCCGCAGGAAGAAAGCCTGTGGGAGGGCGCCTGCTTCGTCTTCGACGAACGCGTCTCCGTGACCCACGGCCTGAAAGAAGGCGAACACACGCTCTGCCACGCCTGCCGCCAGCCGCTTACCCCGGCCGACCTCGCCTCGCCGCATCACGAGGAAGGCGTCTCCTGCATTCACTGCTATGAGATCCGCACCGACGAGGACCGCGAACGCTACCGCCAGCGCCAGAAGCAGATCGAGTTGGCGAAGAAGCGCGGCGAGCGCCACCTCGGAAGCTGACCTGCTCCGCAGAAATGCCCCCTCATCCGCCTGCCGGCACCTTCTCCCCGCAATGGGGCGAAGGGACTTGCGACACCGCCCGTTCCACAGATCAAGCTCCAACTCGTGACGGCCGCTTTCGGGCACGTCCCCTCGCCCCGCCTGCGGGGAGAGGGTTAGTCCCCGGGTTAAACCCGAGGAGAGGGCAAATCTTGCTGTTGCGGTTAGCCCGGCAACGCCTCGCATTCCTCGAGCGACAGCGCGCTGCGGTCCCATTCGTGCCGGCTGCGGGTGAAGATCGCGTCAGTCGGGCGAAACACCGAGGGATCGTCGAGCGTGCCGGCATAGATCGATAAGCGCGGATCGCCTGGAGGACCGGAGCCGAAGATCTGGCTGCCGCAGGTTTCGCAGAAATAGCGGATCGAGGGATTGCCGTTTTCGGCGCGCGTTTCGTAGCCGCGGCATGTACCTGATACCGCAACGTCCTCGCGGTCGAAGATCATGTAGCAGCAATGACCGGTTCCGGTCGTACGCTGGCAGTCGCGGCAATGACAGAAGCCGGAATAGAGGGGTTGCCCCTTCGCCTCATACCGGATTGCGCCGCAGAGGCAGCCGCCATTCATCACACTCATGTTGCATCCTCCTCGAAGCGCCCGGAGGATAGCCAAGCGAGCCTTGCGGTCAAAGAAAAACCGCGCGCCGCGATTGCAGCGCGCGGGTTCGTGTTCTTTTTGAGAGAAGCTTACCAGCTCGGGATCAGCGCGCCCTTGAAGGTGTCGTTGATGAAAGCCTTCACCTTATCGTCATGGTAGGATTCGACCAGCGTCTTCACCCACGGCGCATCCTTGTCGGCTTTGCGTACGGCAATGACGTTGGCGTAGGGCGACTTCTCGCCTTCGATGGCGATCGCGTCCTTCTTCGGATGCAGGCCGGCTTCCATGGCGTAGTTGGTGTTGATCACGGCCGCATCGACGTCCTGCAGCGAGCGCGGAAGCTGTGCTGCATCGAGCTCGGCAAAGGTGATGCTCTTCGGGTTTTCGGTGATGTCGGCGGGCGTTACCTTCAGGCCGGCCTCTTCCTTGACCTTGATCAGACCCTTGGAGGCGAGAACGAGCAGCGCGCGGCCGCCATTGGTCGGGTCGTTCGGGATGGCGATCGTCGCGCCGTCCTGAAGCTCGTCGAGGCTCTTCACCTTGTTCGAATAGACGCCCATCGGCGTGGTGATGGTGGTGCCGACGCTGACGATGTCGAAACCGCGATCGGCGATCTGGTTGTCGAGATAGGGCTGGTGCTGGAACGAGTTGGCATTGAGATCGCCATCGGCCAGCGCCTGGTTTGGAACGACGTAGTCGGAGAATTCGAGGATCTCGATGTCGAGGCCCTTCGGTGCCGCGATTTCCTTCACCTTCTCCATGATCTGGGCATGTTCGCCCGGCGTTACGCCGACCTTGATGGTTTCGGCAAGCGCCGTACCGGCCGTAAGAGCGGCAATCGCCGCTGCGATGATGAGCTTCTTCATGGATGTCTCCTTGTTCACGTTCAAGTCTTGGGAGGAATCAGGTCTTGCGGTTCTTCTTGTCGAAGCGCCGCGCCAGGCCGTCGCCGGCGCTCTGGACGAGTTGCACCAGCACGATGAGCACGATGACGACGACGAGCATCACGTCGGGCATGAAGCGCTGGTAGCCGTAGCGGATGCCGAGGTCGCCGAGCCCGCCGCCGCCGACGGCCCCGACCATCGCCGAATAGCCGATGAGGCTGACGGCGGTCATGGTGAGCGCCAGCGTCAGCGCCGGCCGCGCTTCGGCAAGCAGGACCTTGAAGACGATCTGCATCGGCGTTGCGCCCATCGCTCGCGCCGCTTCGATCAGCCCCTTGTCGATCTCGCGGATCGCCGCCTCCACCAGACGCGCGACGAAGGGGATGGTCGCGATCGTCAGCGGCACGATCGCCGCCTTGGTGCCGATCGAGGTGCCGGTGAGCAGCCGGGTGAAGGGAATGATGGCAACGACGAGGATGATGAACGGCGTCGAGCGCGTGGCGTTGACGATCAGCCCGACGATACGGTTGAGCGTCGGCGCCGGGAACAACTCGCCCTTGCCGCTGGTGGCGAGGAAGATGCCGATCGGCAGGCCGATCAGCGAGCCGATCAGACCGGCGACAGCGACCATGTAGATCGTGTCGATGGTGGCGCTGCCGATGCGCAACAGAAGATCAGGCGACATAGCCGAGCACCTCCGTGACCAGACCATTTTCGGTGAAGAAGCGCTCGGCGCGACCGGATGTCTCCGCATCCGCGCCATAGGCAACGACCAGCGAGCCATAGGGCGCGCCGCCGATCTCGTCGATCGTGCCGGCGATGATGTTGACCTCGGCGCCGACGGACTTGATCAATTGCGAGATCAGCGGCTTCTCGGCCGCAGCGCCGAAGAAGGTGAGCCGCACCACGGCACGGTCGCCAGCGGCCGGCTGCGGCTTCAACGCACGGACCACCGCATCGGGAAGCTTCGAACCCGCCAGGCCCGAAAGCAGCGCCCGCGTCGTCGCGTGCTTCGGATGAGTGAAGACGTCGAAGGTATGGCCACGCTCGACGATGCGGCCGTGATCGATGACCGCGACATCGGAGGTCACTGCCTTCACCACTTCCATCTCGTGGGTAATGAGCAGCACCGTCAGCCCGAGTTCGGCATTGATGCGCTTCAGGAGTTCGAGGATCGACTGGGTCGTCTCGGGGTCCAGCGCCGATGTCGCCTCGTCGGAGAGCAGCAGCTTCGGCTCGGTCGCCAGCGCCCGGGCAATGCCGATGCGCTGCTTTTGACCACCCGAGAGTTCGGCCGGATAACGTCCATGCTTGTCGGCAAGGCCGACGAGATCGAGCAGCGGCCGCACGCGCTGTTCGATCGCGCGCTTGTCCATGCCTGATATCTCCAGCGGCAGCGCGACGTTGCCGAACACGGTGCGCGACGAAAGCAGGTTGAAGTGCTGGAAGATCATGCCGACCGAACGGCGAAGCGCGCGCAGCGCCGCCTCGTCGAGCGCGCCGACGTCGACGCCATTGACCAGCACCTTGCCGCCCGTCGGCTTTTCCAGGCCGTTGACCAGCCGGATCAGCGTCGACTTGCCGGCGCCGGAACGGCCGATGATGCCGGTGATCGAGCCGCGATCGACGGTCAGCGAGACATTGTCGAGCGCGGTGAAAGCGCCGCTGTTGCCGGAGGCGGGGAAATGCTTGGAAACGCCGTCGAAGACGACGGCCGCGTCGGCCGATGGCGTGGCGCTTTGGGCGGAAACGCTCATCGTTCGGAGATCCCCGAAAGAGGCGCAGTCAAAATGTGCGGATACATAGGTGCTCTCGGAATGTTCAAAACTCATGATCCCGACGGAAGACGGGATGGAAGGCGCGTCCGGTCAGGCCGACATTCGACAACGCATTCGGAACAGGGAGCACTTCTCTAGCATCAAGCAACCAGTCAGTTCAACTTTGGCGCCGCATGGCCCGCATGCGACATAATCTACGGCTCTTATGGAGAACTGCCGTCCGATTTCACAGGCATGATTTTCCGTGATCGACGAGAGAATGGCAAAACCATGCTCTTTTACTGCAAAGCCTGCCTGCAGCGGGCAAATCCCCGCCTTGGATATCCTTGTTCGAACGGACTGCACCCGATCTCGTTTCATGCTAACGGGCAGGAACAGGGTTACGAGGTAGAACATGCGCATCGTCTTGACCGGAAGCTCGGGCCGTATTGGCCGAGCCATCTACAACGCACTCGCCGCCGACCACGACGTTATCGGCGTCGACCGCATACCCTTCGGCACGACGACCGTTGTCGGCGATCTCGTCGATGGCGAATTGCTGGAGCGCGCGATGGAAGGCGCAGATGCCGTAATCCATACGGCCGCACTGCATGCGCCCCACGTCGATACGGTTGCCGATCAGGAATTCGAGCGCGTCAACGTGATGGGCACGCATCTGGTGATTGCCGCGGCGCAGGCCGCGGGCGTCGGCCGCATCGTCTTTACCAGCACGACGGCGCTCTATGGCCACGCGGTGACGGAGAGAGGCTGCGCCTGGATCACCGAGGAAACGCCGCCGAAACCGCACACGATCTATCACCACACCAAGCTTGCGGCCGAAGCCCTGCTCGAAAACGCCGCGGATCGTGCCCTGCATGTGCGGGTGCTGCGCATGTCGCGTTCTTTCCCGGAGGCCGCGGACCGGGTCGCAAGCTATCGCCTGCACCGCGGCATCGATGCGCGCGACGTGGCTGCGGCGCATGTGGCGGCGCTCGACAATGGCGGCCCCACCTTCCAGCGCTACATCATCTCGGGCGAAACACCGCTGCTTCCGACCGATTGCCGCCGTCTGGCAGAGGATGCGGCAGGTCTCCTGCGCGAGCGGGCGCCCAAACTGTCCCAGGCCTTCGCCGATCGCGGCTGGACGCTGCCGGAGACGATCGATCGGGTCTACGACCCGAGCGCCGCAATCGAAAAGCTCGACTGGAAGCCGCGCTACGGTTTCAAGGAAGTGCTGGCCCAACTCGACCGGCAGAGCCTCGAAGTCCTGCCGGTTCGCCGGTAAGACTGCGCACTGCGGTATCTCTTGGCGTGGTGGCGGGTTGACCCCACCTACCCCGATCCGTCAGACGTGGTTGCCCTTCGGAAACTCTTCGGCGAGCGCCTTGTACCAATGGCCGCTCTTCTTGATGGTGCGCACCTGGGTGTCGTAGTCGACATGGACGATGCCGAAACGCATCTTGTAGCCTTCGGCCCATTCGAAATTGTCCATCAGGCTCCAGGCGAAATAGCCGCGCATCGGATAGCCCTCGGCAATCAGGTCCGCCGTCACCGACAGGTGGTCGGCGATGTAGTCGAGCCGCGGCTGGTCGTCGACGACACCGTTCTCGACGCCCATGTTGTAGCAGGCGCCGTTCTCAGTGATGTAGCATTCCGGAAGCTGGTAGGTCGCGTTCAGCGTCTTGACCAAGGCTCCAAGCGCCGGCGCATGGACTTCCCAGCCGATATCCGTCCTGGTCTCGCTCACCGGCTTCGCATTGATCGTCGCCGGGTATTCCGCGCCCTTCGCCGGATCGTTGCTGACCCGCATCGGCGTGTAATAGTTGAGGCCCCACCAGTCGAGCGGGCGCGAGATCGTCTCCATGTCGCCGTCCTCGATCAGAGGCATGCGGTGGCCGAGCGCGCTCATGAAGCTCTCGGGATACTCGCCCCTGAAGATCGGGCCGAAGAAGACGCCATTGTGGAAGTCGAAGGCGCGCTCGGCGGCCGCCTTGTCTGCCTTGCTGGCGCTGCCGGGATAGACCGAGTGGGCGTTGATGACGATACCGACAGGCAAGTTCAGCCGCTCGGAGCGGATGGCATCGACGCCGAGGCCGTGCGCCAGATTGGTGAAGTGCAGCGCATGGAGCGCCGCATCCATGTTGCGCTCGCCCGGCGCATGGATGCCGTAGAGGTGGCTGAGCCAGACCGAGCACCAGGGTTCGTTGAAGGTCGCAACCGCATCGAGCCGATCGCCGAGGCGGGCGATCACCGTCTTGGCGTAACGCTGGAAGGAGTAGGCCGTCGTGCGCGCCGTCCAACCGCCGTCCCCCATCAATGCCAGCGGCAGGTCCCAATGGTAGAGCGTTGCGAAGGCCTTGATGCCACGCGCCTTCAGGCCGTCGACGAGGCGATCGTAGAAGTCCAGCCCCTTTTCGTTGATCGGCCCGGTACCCTCCGGGATGATGCGCGGCCAGGCGATCGAGAAGCGATAGGCATCGACGCCGAGGCTCTTGATCAGGTCCAGATCCTCGTCCAGCCTGTTGTAGTGGTCGCAGGCGACATCACCATTGTGACGCCCGAAGACGCGCCCCGGCATGTTGGAAAAGGCATCCCAGATCGACGGCTTGCGACCGTCGGCCTTGGTGGCGCCCTCGATCTGGAAGGAGGCGGTTGCCACCCCGAACACGAAATCGCCAGGGAAGCGCTGGGCCAGGATCTTGGGATCGGTCATCTCTCTGTCTCGTCTCGTTCCGGCCCCGCGTCGAGCGGGGCCCCGTTGTTTTCTCGCCTTTGGCGGGCCGGCCTAAAACCTTGCCGGCAAATGTCAATTCGCGAAAAGGCGGGAGAGTCCCCGCCCTTCCGCCGGTTTGGCGGTTCGTTACACCTTTACCCAGGCACCATTTCGTTTGGATGACTGGACGCAGGCATCGACGAAGACCATGCCCTTCATGCCGTCGTCGATGGTCGGATAGGTGACCGCCGGATCGACCTTTTCGCCCTTGCGCTTGGCGAAGATGGCGCGCGCCGCTTCGCTGTAGATGTTGGCGAAGCCTTCGAGATAGCCCTCCGGATGACCGGACGGGATCCGGCTGACGCGGTTGGCCGCCGCGCCCGCGCCCGCACCTGCCCGAGTCAGCAGCCGCTTCGGCTCACCGAACGGCGTGAACCAGAGATAGTTCGGATCCTTCTGCGTCCATTCGAGCCCGCCCTTGGTGCCGTAGACGCGCACCATCAGGCCGTTCTCGTGGCCGGGCGCCACCTGGCTGCACCAGAGCAGGCCCTTGGCGCGTTCACCGTCCTTCGCCTTGAAGCGCATCATCACATGGGCATTGTCGTCGAGCTGGCGGCCGGGAACGAAGCTGTCGAGATCGGCCGAAAGCTCCTCCAGTTCGAGACCGGAGACGAAGGCGCCGAGATTATAGGCATGGGTGCCGATATCGCCGGTCGAGCCGCCGGCGCCGGAGCGTGCGGGATCGGTGCGCCAGGCCGCCTGCTTCTGGCCGGACTGCTCGATATTCTCCGTCAGCCAGTCCTGCGGATATTCCATCTGCACCAGCCGCACCGCGCCGATCTCGCCATTCTCGACCATCTGGCGCGCCTGCCGCACCATCGGATAGCCGGTGTAATTGTGCGTGAGCACGAACAGCGCGTCGCTGTCGTCAGCCGCCTTCTTCAGCTTCTTCGCGTCTGCCAGCGTCGAGGTCAGCGGCTTGTCGCAGATCACATGGATGCCGCGCTTCAGGAACTCCTTTGCCGCGGCATAGTGCACGTGGTTGGGCGTGACGATCGCCACCGCCTCGATGCCGTCCTTCAGCTTCGCCTCGCGGATCGCCATCTGCTTGAAGTCGGAATAGACGCGCGACGGATCGAGCCCGAGCTCGCGCCCCGAGCTTTCCGCCTTTTCCGGCGTCGACGACAGCGCGCCGGCGACCAGCTCATAATGATCGTCGAGGCGAGCGGCGATGCGGTGCACCGCGCCGATGAAGGCGCCGGAGCCGCCGCCCACCATGCCGAGCCGGATGCGGCGCTCGCGCTTCTCGCTCGTTCCTTCGATTGCCATAATCTTCTCCCCTGTTTCCGTTCGTAACTTCGGTTTTTGTCGCGCGATTTGCCCCTCATCCGCGCGGTGAGGGCTGCCCCTCATCCGCCTGCCGGCACCTTCTCCCCGCACGCGGGGAGAAGGGATATGCCGCACCCGCTCGCACGCCTGTGACCGCAACACCAACCTCAACAATTCGAGGCCCGCTGCAATCCGCGTCCCCTCTCCCCGCCTGCGGGGAGAGGGTTAGTCCTCGGGTTAAACCCGAGGAGAGGGGCTGTCTGCCCCTCAGGCCCCGCCCTGCCTCAGGTCATGTCGTTCAGATCCCGAGCATGCGCCGGTTGGCCGCCTCGTCGCTGCCGGCGCCGGCGAAATCGTCGAAGGCCTTCTCGGTGACGCGGATGATGTGGTGCCTGACGAAGTCGGCCCCCTCGCGCGCGCCGTCCTCCGGGTGCTTCAGCGCGCATTCCCATTCGACCACCGCCCAGCCGGCAAAATCGTTGGCCGCCATCTTCGAGAACACCGCGCCGAAATCCACCTGGCCGTCGCCGAGCGAGCGGAAGCGGCCGGCGCGGTTGACCCAGCCCTGATAGCCGCCATAGACGCCCTGGCGTCCGCTCGGGTTGAACTCCGCGTCCTTGACGTGGAACATGCGGATGCGGTCCTTGTAGATGTCGATGTTGTCGAGATAATCGAGGCACTGCAGCACGTAGTGCGACGGGTCGTAGAGCATGCAGGCGCGGGCATGGTTGCCGGTGCGCTCGAGGAACATCTCGTAGGTGATGCCGTCGTGCAGGTCCTCGCCCGGATGGATCTCGTAGCAGATGTCGACGCCGCAATCCTCGGCGTGATCGAGGATCGGCTTCCAGCGCCTTGCCAGTTCGTCGAAGGCGGTCTCGACGAGGCCGGCCGGCCGCTGCGGCCAGGGATAGACGAAGGGCCAGGCGAGCGCGCCGGAGAAGCTTGCCATCGCCTTCAAGCCCAGGTGCTGCGACGCCGTCAGCGCCAGCTTCACCTGCTCGACCGCCCATTGCTGGCGTGCCTTGGGATTGCCGCGCACCTCCGCTGCGGCAAAGCCGTCGAAGGCCTCGTCATAGGCCGGGTGCACGGCCACGAGCTGGCCCTGCAGATGGGTCGACAGCTCCGTCACCTCGACGCCGTTTTCGCGCGCCGTGCCGGCAAACTCGTCGCAATAGGCCTTCGAACTCGCCGCCTTCTTCAGGTCGATCAGCCGCCCATCCCAGCTCGGGACCTGTACGCCCCTGTAGCCGCAATCCGCTGCCCATTTGGTGATCGCGTCCCAGGAATTGAACGGCGCCGCATCGCCGGCAAATTGCGCAAGAAAGAGCCCTGGCCCCTTGATGGTCTTCATCCCGATTTTCCTCCCGATGGAACGGCATCGGTCCGCCCGGACAGTCAGCGACCAGTGGTGCAAAGCACCCGATTTCTGCTCAAACGGATGGACCTGAAACGTTGCAGGCGCCGAAGCTAACAGATTTTCGGCAGGGGGCAACAGGCAAGGACGCAGATTCGCGGAAGATCTGTAATCGATTTCATCTCGCAACGCCACCGACCTCCTCAAACGCATGGAAGCGCTGAGTTGGGCGTCTCGACGGATGGCGCGACAAAGAGAAAGGGGGGCCATCATGGCGCCCCCCTCCCCTCGTCCGCCGCTCTCTACAGACGATCATCCGTAACGCCGGTTCGTTGCCACCAGGCTGGGTTTCCCTTGCCGTCCGGCCGATACGGAGAATTGATCGACAAGCCCCTTGAGCGTGGTGCTGACCTGCATGAGCGTATGTGTTGCGGCGCTGGTTTCCTCGACCATTGCCGCATTCTGCTGCGTCATCTGATCCATGTTGGTGACGGCGGTGTTGATCTCCGCGATACCCGCCGACTGCTCGCGCGCCGAGCCGGCGATCGCGTCGATATGACCGTTGATGTTGATCACCTGGTCGCCGATGTGGTGCAGCGCCTCGCCGGTCTTGTTGACCAGCGACACACCCATCAGCACGTCCTCGAACGACTTGTCGATCAACTCCTTGATCTCGCGCGCCGCTTCCGCTGACTTCTGCGCCAGTTCGCGCACCTCCTGCGCGACGACCGCAAAGCCCTTGCCGGCCTCGCCTGCCCGCGCCGCCTCGACCCCGGCATTCAGCGCCAAAAGGTTGGTCTGGAAGGAGATCTGGTCGATGACGCTGATGATCTGGGTGATCTTGCGCGACGAGTCCTCGATCGCGCTCATCGCCGCCACCGCCTGCTCGACGATGGCGCCGGATTTGCGCGCCTCGTCGGTGGCATTTCCGACGACCCGCCGCGCCTCTTCCGCACGTGACGCCGCTTCCTTGGAAATGGTGGTGATCTCTTCGAGTGCCGCCGCCGTTTCCTCGAGCGAGGCCGCCTGCTGCTCCGTGCGCCGCGCCATGTCGTCGGTGGCCGATACCAGTTCGCCGGCATTGTTTGCCGTCTCCTCGGAAGCCCCGACGATCGCACCGAAGGTCTGGTCGAGCTTGCCGAGCGCGGCATTGAAATTGGATCGAAGGCTTGCGAATTGCGGTGCGAGTTCGCTGGTAATGACGGCGGTCAGGTCGCCGTCGGCCAAGCGTTTCAGACAGTCTTCGAGCGCCGAAAGCGCTTCCTCCTGCTGGCCGTTCAAAACCTGCCGCTCCGCTTCGGAGCGTTCACGTTCCTCCTGCAGCGCGTCGAGATAAACGGAGATCGCATAGTCCATATCGACCATCGCAGCTTTGACGACGGCTGCCACGTCGGTGCCGATCTCCTTCGCCTTGTTGCGATGCAGGAAGCCTTTCAGGTGACTCTCGATGACGCTCTTCAGAATGGATTCGATGATCAGTGCATAGCCGCCGATATACCAGCGCGGCTCCAGGCCGAGACGCGCATGGGTCTTGCCGATGGTGGTGACGGCATCGACATATTGCGCATCGAACCTGCCGGAGGCGATCAGTTCCCAGTGCTTGGCCTGCCTGGCCTTGGCGCCCTGCACATGCGCTTCGCTGGCAAAGAAACGCGCCGTTTCCGGATTGGCGCGCGCCTTGGCGTAGAACTTGTTCAGCGCCGTATCGAGCGAAGCGGAGATGACGGGCAGCGAGCGGGCAAGCGCGGTCCGCTGAGCGTCGTCGAGGTCGACGAACTGCAGACGCTCATTGAGAAGTTTGGTTTTCGAATCGAAGCTGGTCATACGGATTGTCCCCCTGGCGCCGCGACAGCACGCGTAACAAGTGGCCGCTGCAGCTCAAGGTACGGCGCACCCTGCACCGAAGGTTTACCATATTATAATACAGAAATAACTGTAAATTGTGTATCACTAATTATGCTATCGAAGATTGAAATCCGACAGCCCAAGCAATCTCGTCGCCGAAGACACCCGGTGTCCGCGGCCATGCGATCACTTCAGAATCATCGGATATAGAATTTCATCAAGCGCATCCGCCGGCAACAACCAGAAAGCGTCATGGATTTTTTACGCGCAGAAGATGCAAGCTGCAGTGGCAGAGCCTCCCAAACGAACGGCGGCTCGAAGAACTCCGAGCCGCCGCACGAACCAATTCAGGAAAGCGTTTAGACGTAGCGGTTGACGACGTTTTCGAGCAGTTCCTGCTTGCCGGACTTCGGCTGTGGGTTGAGGTCCGATTTCAGCACCCAGGCTTCGATCTCCTCGAGCGAGAATCCGCCGTCGAGCATCTTCTTGGCTTCCGGCACCTGCCAGCCGGCGTAGCGGCTTTCGAGCGGAGCGGAGAGCGCCTTGTCCTCGATCATCTTCGCCGCCGCCTTGAGGCCACGGGCGCAGCAGTCCATGCCACCGATATGGCCGATCAGCAGGTCTTCCGGATCGAGCGACTGACGGCGCAGCTTCGCATCGAAGTTGGTGCCGCCGGTGGTGAAGCCGCCGCCCGAGAGAACCTGGTAATAGGCAAGCGCCATCTCCGGCACGTTGTTCGGGAACTGGTCGGTATCCCAGCCGGACTGGTAGTCGTTGCGGTTCATGTCGATCGAGCCGAAGATGCCGAGTGCATTGGCGAGCGCCAGCTCATGCTCGAAGGAATGGCCGGCAAGGATCGCGTGGCCCTGCTCGATATTGACCTTCACCTCGTTTTCGAGGCCGTAGTTCTTCAGGAAGCCGTAGACCGTCGCGACGTCGTAATCATACTGGTGCTTGGTCGGTTCCTGCGGCTTCGGCTCGATCAGGATCGCGCCCTTGAAGCCGATCTTGTGCTTGTACTCGACGACGAGATTGACGAAGCGGCCGAGCTGGTCGAGCTCGCGCTTCATGTCGGTGTTGAGCAGCGTCTCATAACCTTCGCGCCCGCCCCAGAGCACGTAGTTCTGGCCGCCGAGACGCTTGGTGGCGTCGAGGCAGGTCTTCACCGTCGCCGCCGCGAAAGCAAAGACATCCGGATCCGGATTGGTCGCCGCACCCGACATGTAGCGGCGGTTGGAGAAGAGGTTTGCCGTGCCCCAGAGCAGGTTGACGCCGGTTTCGGCCTGCTTCTTCTCGAAGTGATCAACGATCTCGTTGAGGTTCTTCGTGTTCTCCGCAAAAGTCTTGCCTTCCGGGCGCACGTCCGCATCGTGGAAGCAATAGAAGGGAACGCCGAGAAGATCGAAGAATTCGAAGGCGACGTCGGCCTTCAGCTTCGCCGCTTCCATGTTGTCCTTGAACCAGGGGCGCTCGAAGGTCTGGCCGCCGAAGGGATCGCCGCCCGGCCAGACGAAGGTATGCCAGTAGGCAACCGCAAAGCGCAGGTGGTCTTCCATGCGCTTGCCGAGAACGATCTCGTCCTTGTTGTAGTGGCGGAAGGCGAGCGGATTGGTGCTCTCCGGCCCTTCATATTTGATCTTGGCGATATCGCCGAAAAATCCTGTGCTCACGGGTCTTGCTCCTCTTTCAAGAGTGGTTTCGGCCGGCATCGCCTATCCGATGGGTCCGGCCACTACGTGGAAGGTAATTGGTTTCATTCCCTCGTCCGGCGATACGGACAGCATCGAAACGCCGAAGGAAAGGAACACTTCGATGCACGACTTCAACGCCATCGCCGAAGGTTACATCGCCGCCTGGAACACGACGGATGCCGCAAGCCGCGCGCCCCTGGTCGAGAAGGCCTTCACCGCCGACGTTGCCTACCGCGACCCGATCATGCAGGGCGACGGCCACGCCGGCATCGATGCCCTGATTGCCGGCGTGCACGGACAGTTTCCCGGCTTCCGCTTCACGCTGAAGGGTGCGGCGGACGGTTATGCCGACACGCTCCGCTTCTCCTGGGCGCTCGGCCTGGACGGCGCTCCCTCGGTCATCGAAGGCACCGATGTCTGCCAGATCGAGAACGGCCGCCTGAAGGCGATCACCGGCTTCCTCGACAAGGTTCCGGCCCGCTGAGCGACCGGCACTGGAGCCGGACTTGCGGCGCAGCGCGGTCACGACGTGGTGCCCTTTATCGCCGGATAGAGCCGCCGGTAGCGCTGGTAGCTCTCCTCATAGGCCGAGACCAGCGACGCTTCCGGCGCGATGGTTTCGGCAGTACGCGGGGCATAGCAGGTCGCCACCGGATCCGCGCCCGTCGCGGCGATCAGGCCAAGGCGGGCGGCCCCGAAGGCTGCGCCGAAATCGCCATCATCAGGCAGGTCGACCGGCAGATTGAGCGCAGTTGCGATCGATTTCAGCCAATAGCGCGAGCGCGAGCCGCCGCCGATCGCCGTCACGCGCGAAAGCGTCGTGCCGGCGGCGCGAAGAGCTTCCAGACTGTCACGGATGGCAAAGGACACGCCTTCCATGACCGCCTGCGTCAGCACCACACGGCTGCTTTCATGGCCGAGCCCGACGAAGGCGCCGCGGATCGCCGCGTCGTTGTGCGGCGTGCGCTCGCCCGAAAGATAGGGAAGGAAGGTCACGCCCGAGGGGGCCTTGATGGTGTCGCCGAGTTCGCTGCTCAAGTCCGCAGCACTCTGCCCGGCAATGCCGGAATACCAGTTGAGCGCGTCGGTCGCCGAGAGGATGACACCCATCTGGTGCCAGGTGTTCGGCAGGGCGTGGCAGAAGGCATGCACGGCGCTTTCGGGGTTCGGCAGGTAACTCGCATTCGCCGCGAAGAGAACGCCCGAGGTGCCAAGCGACACGAAGGCGTTCCCCTCGCCGACCGTGCCCATGCCGCAGGCAGACGCCGCATTGTCGCCGGCACCGCCGGCAACCACGACATCACCCGAGATGCCCCAGCGGGCCGCGAGCTCCGAACGCAGCTTCCCGGCCGGGTCGGTTCCCTCGACCAGGCTCGGCATCTGCTTTTCGTCCATGTTCGTGGCGGCAAGCAGGCTTTCCGACCAGCGCCGCTTGCCGGTATCGAGCCAGGAGGTGCCGGCCGAGTCCGACATTTCCGACATGTGCTCGCCGGTCAGCCACAGGCGCAAATAGTCCTTCGGCAGCAGCACCCAGCGCACCTTGGCGAAGATTTCGGGCTCGTTGGCCCGCACCCAGGCGAGCTTCGGCGCGGTGAAGCCGGGGAAGACGATATTGCCGGTGATCGCGCGGAACTGCGGATCGGCATCGAGTGCCGCCGCCTCGCGGAAGCTGCGGGTGTCGTTCCAGAGAATGCAGGGCCGGAGCACCCGGTCGTCGGCATCGAGCAGCGTCGCGCCGTGCATCTGGCCGGAAAGGCCGATGCCGCTGACCGCCGCAAGCTCCGCCGAGTGCGCCGCCTTCAGCCCGGCGATCGCCTCTTCGGCCGCGCACACCCAGTCCGCCGGATCCTGTTCCGACCAGCCAGGATGCGGACGCGAGACGTCGAGCGCGCTCGAGGCCGAACCGACGATGCGCTGGTCGCCATCGATGAGCATTGCCTTGACGCCCGAGGTGCCGAGATCCAGTCCGAGATACATGCTTGCCTCCATTCGGCAATTCCAACCCGGCTTCCCGTCTGGAACTGCGTCGTTCCAAATCGTTACGCCGGTTCGACCGGCAGGTTGTCCTTCAGGAAAATCTCGATGCGGATGCGCTCCTGTGCTCCGATCACGGCGAGACCATCGGCGCGGGCCTTGAGTACGCGGATGGCGCTGCGCACCTCATGACCGGCATCCTGGTTCAACAGCGCGTCCAAGGTGCCGGACGAGAGTGCCCGGCGGCTATGCGGCGTGAGTTCATGCGCGATGGCGCAAACATCCGCCTGGCGCCCGGCCTTTTCGAGTGCCGTGATCAAGCCGCGATTGCCGGCGCCGAGACTGTAGATGCCGGCGAGGTCTGCATGATCGACGACGAGCTTCGAGATGAGTTGCTCGACCTCGGCGGGATCGTCGTGGCCCTCGACGACCGGCAGCAGCCGGCGGCCGGGCGCGCTTTCGGCCATCGCTGCGCTGAAGCCTTCGAGCCGATCGCGATGGTCGCGCACCAGCATCGAGCCGGCGACGATCGCGACCGGCCCTTCGCGACCGCCGAGGAAGCGCCCCATCAAGCTGCCTGCGGTCCGGCCGGCGGCGATGTTGTCGACGCCGGCAAAGTGATCCCGCGACGATCCCGGCAGATCGGAAACCAGCGTTACCACGGCGATGCCGTCTTCACGAAGCCGATCGACAGCCGCAACGACCTCGGGCGCATCGATCGCAACCACGGCGACGCCGGCCGGGCCGAGAGTCCGCGCCTTTTCCAGCGCCGCGGCAAGGGCCGCCGCATCAAAGGCCGGCACGGAGAGCACGGTGATTGCCGTGCGCTCGACTGCCGAGCGCGCCCTTGCCGCCTCCACCTCGGCGGCGAGGCCGCGCATGAAGGTGTTGTCGCCCTCGGGCAGGACGAAGACCAGCGGGTAGCTGCGGCTCTTGGCGAGATTGGCGGCGGCGACGTCGCGCACATAGCCGAGCGTCGCAATGGCACGCTCGACCTTGTCGCGGGTGACACCACGCACGCCGGGACGGTTGTTCAAAACCCGGTCGACGGTCGCGAGGCTGACCCCCGCTTCGGCAGCGATATCGTGAACTGTCGGGCGCATGTTTTCCTCCGGGCTCTGCCTTTAGAGGATTTTTTGATGTACGTAAATCAGGAATCGGCAGAACGCGGAAAACAGAGCTCCGCATCCCGTGCAGAGACAGCGGAGTACACGCATTAACTGTTTGATTTTGGTTGTATTTCCCGGACTATCCGAGGCGCTTGCTGAAGGCCGCAGTAAAGGCAACCTCGCCAGCCTCTGCAAGCACCACATCCATGAAGCCGTCCGTGACACGCACGAACGCAAAGCCGCCCATATAGGCCGCCTTCGGCTTGATGATGTCGAGTCCGTTCTGTCGGTCGATCATTGCCGCCGTTCTAATGGCCGCCGCCGCTGGGGCCGACGCCCTTTGGCTTGCTGATCATCATCACGCCGAGGATCAGCGACAGGAACAGCACCGTCAAAAGCACGAAAATATCGCTGAAGGACAGGATGACCGCCTGCTTCTGCGCCATGGCGGCAAGCTGCTTGATCGCGATCGTCGCGCCGTCGAGGCCGTGCGCATTGAAGCTGGCGGCCAGGTTGCCGAACCGCTCCATCGCTTCCGGATTGCCCCACTGCACGTGCTCGGCAAGGCGCGCATAGTGGAAATCCTGGCGCTGGGTCAGGATCGTGTTGATGATCGCAAGCCCCACTGCGCCGCCGAGGTTTCGCGTCAGGTTGAAAAGGCCAGAGGCGCCACGCATGCGCGCCGGCGGCATGGTGCCGAGCGCGATGTTGTTGATCGGCACCATGCAGAGCATCAGCCCGACGCCGCGCAGGATCTGCGGAATGAACAGCTCGTAGAAATCCCAGTCGGCGGTCAGGTGGCCCATGATCCAGGTGCCGCCGGCAAAGCTGGTGAACCCGATCGTCATCAGCACGCGCGGATCGAGCTTGCCCGAGAGTATGCCGGCGACCGGCGCCGTGAAGAACATCGCAAGGCCCGATACGAACATCGTCTCGCCGATCATCAGCGAATCGTATCCGCGGATACGGCCGAGATAGAGCGGATAGAGATAGGTGAGGCCGTAGAGACCGATGCCCATCACGAAGGAGAACATCGAGCCGAAGGCGAAATTGCGGTTGGCAAAGGCCCTGAGGTCGACGACCGGGAATTCGACCTTGAAGGCGCGATAGAAGAACACGATCGCCGCCAGCACGGTCGCGACCGCGCCCATGACGATGTGGTCGTCATTGAACCAGTCGTTGGCATTGCCTTCCTCCAGCACGTATTCGAGCGAGCCGAGGAAGATCGCCATCGATGCTAGGCCCCACCAGTCGAATTTCTTCATCAGGCCGAGTTCCGGCTTGTCGAAGTCGATGAAGCTCCAGGTGAGCGTCGCGACAATGATGCCGGGGATGACGTTGACCAGGAACAGCCAGTGCCAGGAAAAGGCGTGGCTGAGGTAGCCGCCAACCGTCGGGCCGATCGTCGGCGCCAGCGTCGCGATCAGGCCGATGATCGGCGAGACGACGTTGCGTTTCGACGGTGGGAAGATGGTGAAGGCGGCTGCAAAGACGGACGGGATCATGCCGCCGCCGATGAAGCCCTGGATGGCGCGATAGACGATCATCTGATCGATGTTGGTCGCGGTTGCCGCAAGCGCGCTCGCCGCGGTGAAGCCCGCGGCCGATACCGAGAACAGGACGCGCGTCGAGACGATGCGCGCCAGCGTTCCCGACAGCGGGATCATGATGACTTCAGCGATGAGATAGGAGGTCTGCACCCAGCCGATCTCGTCCGAGCCGGCCGAGAGGCCTGCCTGGATTTCGGCGAGCGAAGCCGAGACGATCTGAATGTCGAGGATCGCCATGAACATGCCGACGACCATGGCGAAGAAGGCGATCAGCCTCTTCGGGTCCATATGTTCCTCGACCTTCGGTGCGGCGGCCGCCACCGAAGCTGCTGTTGCCGTTGCGGCCATCTCAGCCACTCCTTGCATGGGCGCCGTTGGCGCCAGCGTTCTGGACATGCGCGTTTCGCCGCGCCGGCGTTCCGGACTTGAACGCGCTCCATGGCGCGCTGGGGTCTCGACAGTAAGGCGCGCCCAGGAGCGCGCCGGCATTTCGTCCGCTTACTTGGTGGCGGCGACCTTCGTCGCATCCGGCGCCGTGCGCGTGTCGACATCGACGACGACGCTCAAGCCCGCACGCAGGTGACCTTCGGCCAGCACGTCGGCCGGCAGGGTGATGCGCACCGGCACGCGCTGGATCACCTTGGTGAAGTTGCCGGTGGCGTTTTCCGCCGGCAGCAACGAGAAGACCGAACCGGAGGCCGGCGAGATCGAGGCAACCGTGCCTTCGATCGCATGGTCCTCATAGGCGTCGACGTGGACCTTGACCTTGGAGCCCGGCACCAGATGGGCGATCTGGGTCTCCTTGAAGTTGGCGTCGATATAGAGCTGGTCGACCGGAACGAGGGCAGCGAGCCGCTGGCCGGCAGAAACGAGGTCGCCGACCTGAACCGCGACGTTGCCGACGACGCCGTCATAGGGCGCCTTCAGCACCGTGAAGCCGAGGTCGCGATTGGCCTTGTCGCGCGCAAGCTCAAGCGAACGGATCTCGCTTTCCGCTTCCGTGCGCTGCGCTTCGAGGACGGTGATGCTTGCCTTGGCGGCCGCGATGTTGGCATCGGCGCCCGCAAGGTTTGCCCTCGCCTGATCGAGCGCGACGTCTGCGTTGTCAAGCGAGGCGACGGTGCCGACGGCCTTGGACTGGAGGTCGCTCGCGCGCTTCTGCGCGAGCTCGGCGCCACGCACCGTCGCTTCCAGAGCCTTTTTCTGCGCTTCGGTCTGGGCAAGGCTCGCCTTCGCGCCGGCAATCTGCGCATCGAAACGGCTGAGTGCCAACTTCTGGGTGGCAATTTTTGCCTCGGCCTGCTCGGCCGCGATGCGGTAATCGCCATCGTCAAGGGTGACGAGCGGATCGCCGGCCTTCACCTTCTGGTTCGCGACGGCGTCGACCTTGGCGACGTAACCCGAGACCTTGGGCGAGATCGTCGCGATGTCGCCTTCGATATAGGCATCATCGGTCGAGACCATGAAGCGGCCATTGGTCCACCAGTCGTAGCCGAACCACGCGCCGGCGGCCAGAAGTGCCAAACCGAGCACGGGGAGGATGGGCTTGCGCGCCTTCTTCGGCGGCTGCACCGCTTCTGCAGGAGCCTGGACAGCGGTCTGCTCCGCGGCAGGCGTCTTTGCCTCAAGCGCGGTTTCCTGCTGCACTTCGAAATTCTCGTCGACGGGACGGACGCGAGCAACGCTGGATGTGTTGGATGCGGACATTGGGCACCGGCCTGGTTAAAGATTACTGAACGAACTGAACCGTTCGGTTCGATCCGAACTTGACATAAGCCCTTTCTGGTCGCATATCAAGAGGAAATCGAACCACGCGGTTCGATGGGTGAAAATTAATGCGAGCAGGACGGAAACAAGCGACCATCATGAGTACGGCGAAGACCGGGAAACGGGACATCGTGCAGCCGGCAGCCGGCATGGAAGAAGATCTCTGTCCGGGTGGCGGTCGCCACGCCGCCGGTGAGGACCCGGTCAAGCGCGAGCAGATCCTCGAAGGTGCAAGGCGTGCCTTCCTGAGCCACGGCTTCGACGCCGCCAGCATGAACGACATCACTCGCGAGGCTGGCGTCTCGAAGGGCACCCTCTACGTCTATTTCGAGAACAAGGAAGACCTTTTCAAGGCGCTGATCATCAAGGGCAAGACCCGGGTGGTCCAGACGGCCAAGCACGCGCTCAATGATCATGACGACGTCGAGGAATCGCTCTACGATTTCGGCGTGACGCTGACGACCAGCATGACGGCCGAGGAAACGATCCGCTCCATGCGCATGGTGATCGGCGTGATCGACCGGATGCCGCACCTGGCCGAGCGCTTCTTCAGCGAGGCACCGGAAAACGGCTACACGGTGCTCAAGGCCTATCTCGACCGGCAGGTTCCCGCCGGCACGCTCAATATCGACAACACCGAGATGGCTGCCCGCCAGTTCATCGAAATGGCGCAGGCCGGCCTCTTCAAGCACCGTCTGTTCGGCGGCATGTGTTCTGCACCGCCCAAGGAACAGATCGAGGCTACGGTCACCGCCGCCGTCCGCGTCTTCATGGCCGCCTACGGACCGAAGAAATAGAGCGGCCGACGCCGAACTCTTGGCGGCCGCCGGGCGTTACAATCCAGCAATTGCGATCAAGCGCGCCTTGAGGCAACACCCTATCACCAGGGCGTTGCCAAGGGAGTGATGATGAGTGCCATCGGACGGGCGGTCTGGTTCATCGAGAGCCATTTCGCAAAGGACATATCGCTGGATGAAATCGCCGGGGCCGCAGGCCTCTCGCGCTTCCATCTGTCGCGCGTTTTCGGGCTGGTCACCGGCCGCTCGATCAGCGCCTATATTCGCGGCCGACGGCTGACCGATGCCGCCTACGCCCTGGCCGATGGCTCCCTCAGCATTCTTTCGGTGGCCCTCGAAGCGGGCTACAACTCGCACGAGGCCTTCACCCGCGCCTTTCGCGACCAGTTCGGCGTGACGCCCGAGACGGTCCGCAAGCAAAGGCACGTTCGAAACATCGAACTGATGGAGCCTATCAGGATGGACGACACCCGCCTTCTCAAGATCGACCCGCCACGCTTCGAAGACAGCCCGCCCCTGCTGTTGGCCGGATTGGCGGAAACCTATGCCTATGGCCGCACCGAGGGCATTCCGTCGCTCTGGCAGCGGTTCAACCGCCATTTCGGCAACATACCCGGCCAGAAGGGCGACATCGCCTATGGCGTGTGCAGCCAAAGCAATGGCGAAGCCGGAACCTTCCGTTACATGGCAGCCGCGGAAGTCAGCGAAGCCGACGAACTGCCCGATGGCTTTTCGACGCTGAAACTGCCGAAGCAGCGCTACGCTGTCTTCCTGCATCGCGGCCACATTTCCGCGATTGCCAAGACCGCGGACCACATCTTCGGCACCTGGCTGCCGGAGTCCGGCCTGCAGCATGGGGAGACGCCCGATCTCATCGAACGCTACGACGAGCGCTTCGACCCGCATTCGGGCATGGGCGCCGTCGAACTGTGGATTCCGATCAAATCGTAAACGGTAAAGCGCCGCCGCAAGAGGCCGGCGGCGCTTGTCACCTCCGCGATGTTACTTAAATACTGCGGCGATTCTTGCGCGACGACGCGCCACCTACAGCGCCGCGCGTATTTTCAGATGCGCAAAGGCCGCTGTAACACTTTGAAGCGCTGCATGTTTCCTTAAATCGGAGGGCGATTTAAGGAAACATGCAGCAAAAAAGGAAAGATCGCCGATGCAGGATATCCTGTTGCTTGCCCAAGACCCCGCCGCCTGGGTCGCCCTCGTTACTCTCGTCGTCATGGAGGTGGTTCTCGGCATCGACAACTTGATCTTCATCTCGATCCTCACCAACAAGCTGCCAATCGCCCATCGCGAGAAGGCCCGACGCGTCGGCATCGGTCTCGCGCTCGTCATGCGCCTCGCTCTCCTCGGCACCGTCGCCTGGATCGTCAAGCTGACGACGCCGGTCTTCGAGGCCTTCGGCCACGGCTTCTCCTGGAAGGACATGATCCTGATTGCCGGCGGCCTGTTCCTCGTCTGGAAGGCAACCAAGGAAATCCATCACAATGTCGATCCGAGCGATCACGGCGAAGATTTTATCGCCTCCTCGGCGATCAACAGCTTCGGCGCCGCGATCGGCCAGATCCTGCTGCTCGACCTCGTCTTCTCCGTCGACAGCATCATCACCGCCGTCGGCATGACGCCGCACCTGCCGATCATGGTCATCGCCGTGATTGCCGCCGTGACCGTGATGCTCGTCGCCGCCAGTCCGCTGGCGAACTTCATCGAGAAGAACCCGACGATCGTCATGCTGGCGCTCGCCTTCCTGCTGATGATCGGCACGACGCTGATCGCCGAAGGCATGGGCCTGCATGTGCCGAAGGGCTACATCTACGCCGCCATGGCCTTCTCGGCGCTCGTCGAAATCCTCAACATGGTCGCTCGCAACGCACGACTCAGGAAGGAAGGCAAGCTCGACTGAAGCCTGTCGCGCAAAAGTGCGCCGCGGCTTGCGATAACAGGCGAAAGATCAGGAAAATCACGCCCTCCATCACAGGTGAAGGGCGTGATACTGCGGGAGATCACGAAAACGCGGAGCCGAACCGACCGGCCGTCGACCGCGAGCCCTCAGCGAAAAACAGGATCATTCCTCCTCTCTCGCTGAGTCATGCCGGCGGCCCGGCCCCACGCCTTCTGGTTGGAGAACGCCTCGCCACAGGAAACGTTCCGCCGGCCTTCCGGTCTCGTTCAGAGGTCCGCGCGGTGGCCGACCTCGACCAGAATGTTGCCGGGAATGACCGCGTAGAAGACATAGGCGCCATGCCGGTCCTGCGGCGCCATCACCTGGACGCCGGCTCCGTGCACCCGCCGATAGGCGTCGTCGACCTCGGTCCGCGCCGGCAGCAGGAAGCCGATATGGTAGGTCTGGGCGCCGAGCTTTACCTGGTCGCCGCCGCCGAGCGCCTCGATCGGCGGGCTGACGACGAGCACCAGGCCGGCCCCGTCGGTCAGACGATAGAAGGCGTCCTTGCCGCGCTTTTCGACCAGCGTCAGGTCGAAATGGTCGATGAGGAATGAAGCCGTTTCGGCGACGACGGGGCTATAGAGATCGATATGATTCAGTCGCATGTTCACAGTCTCCGTGTTCGAGAAACGCGGCGGACTGCGTCGATGTGCACACCCCGCCGCGGACCGATGCGATTGCATCGGAACCACGTCGTGGGTTCGAACGGGACGTTCGAGCAGAGCTTCGTTGGAAAACCGAAGGGACCGGGCTTACCATATCCGGTCCTGCCTTTTTCGACGCGTTCTGCTTACCGCAGAACGGCCGGGGACGGAAGAGGCGACGGCGATCAGTTCTTTCCGGCGTCCGGATCGATGCGCTGCAGTTCCTGCAGATAGGCGTCGAGACGGTCGAATTTCTGCTCCCAGAAGCGGCGATAGCCGTCGAGCCAATTGTTGACGTCTTTCAGCGCCGCCGCCTCGAGCCGGCACGGGCGCCATTGCGCTTCGCGGCCGCGGCTGATCAGCCCGGCGCGCTCGAGGACCTTGAGATGCTTGGAGACCGCCGGCAGGCTCATTTCGAAGGGTTCCGCCAATTCGCCGACCGAGGCCTCTCCGAGGGCGAGGCGGGCGAGAATCGCCCTTCGCGTCGGGTCGGCCAGGGCTGAGAGCGTCGTCGACAAGCGATCTTCCGGCATATTCTAAAAAACCTTTCAGTTAAATAACCTTTTGGTTCATTATCGCTCGGGGCAGGCAGTGTCAACAAAAACCGGCGTGATCCGGTTTCCGTTGACATGATCGGCGTTCTATGGTCTCACGCGAGCCGACTGGAATAGCCTGCCGATACCGTTGTTGCGGCACCCTTGCGGGCCTTTCCTTCCCATAAAATGCGCGCCCGACGGCCGGATATCTTCCTCGGCAAGGGCGAAAAGCACGTCAGACGGGCAAAGACCATGGCAAATTCAGCAGTCCGGGTACGCATCGCACCCTCCCCCACCGGCGAGCCGCATGTCGGCACGGCCTATATCGCCCTGTTCAACTATCTCTTCGCGAAGAAGCATGGCGGCGAATTCATCCTGCGCATCGAAGACACCGATGCGACCCGCTCGACGCCGGAGTTCGAACAGAAGGTGCTGGACGCGCTGAAATGGTGCGGGCTCGAATGGTCGGAAGGTCCCGACATCGGTGGTCCCTATGGCCCCTACCGCCAGAGCGACCGCAAGGACATGTATCGTCCCTATGTCGAGAAGATCGTCGAGAACGGCCACGGCTTCCGCTGCTTCTGCACGCCGGAGCGGCTAGAGCAGATGCGCGAGAGCCAGCGCGCCGCCGGCAAGCCGTCGAAGTATGACGGTCTGTGCCTCAACCTCTCCGCTGAGGAAGTGACGTCGCGCGTCGCCGCCGGCGAACCGCATGTCGTGCGCATGAAGATCCCGACCGAGGGCTCGTGCAAGTTCCACGACGGCGTCTATGGCGACGTCGAGATTCCGTGGGACGCCGTCGACATGCAGGTCCTGTTGAAGGCCGACGGCATGCCGACCTATCACATGGCGAACGTCGTCGACGACCACCTGATGAAGATCACCCACGTCGCCCGCGGCGAGGAGTGGCTGGCTTCGGTGCCGAAGCACATCCTGATCTACCAGTATCTCGGCCTCGAGCCGCCAAAGTTCATGCACCTGTCGCTGATGCGCAACGCCGACAAGTCGAAGCTGTCGAAGCGCAAGAACCCGACGTCGATCTCCTATTACACCGCGCTCGGCTACCTGCCGGAAGCGCTGATGAACTTCCTCGGCCTGTTCTTCATCCAGATCGCCGAGGGCGAGGAGCTGCTGACGATCGACGAGCTCGCGGCCAAGTTCGATCCGGAAAACCTCTCCAAGGCCGGTGCGATCTTCGACATCCAGAAGCTCGACTGGCTCAACGCCCGCTGGATCCGCGAAAAGCTCTCGGAAGAGGAGTTCGCCGCCCGCGTCTTTGCCTGGGCGTCCGAAAACGACCGCCTGAAGCAGGGCCTGAAGCTCAGCCAGTCGCGCATCTCGAAGTTCGGCGAACTGCCCGACCTCGCAAGCTTCCTGTTCAAGTCCGACCTCGGACTGCAGCCGGCAGCCTTTGCCGGCGTCAAGTCGACGCCCGAAGAACTGCTCGAAGTCCTGAACACCGTTCAGCCGGATCTCGAAAAGATCCTGGAATGGAACAAGGAGTCGATCGAAGCGGAACTGCGTGCGGTCGCCGAGCGCATGGGCAAGAAGCTGAAAGTCATCGTGGCGCCGCTGTTCGTTGCGGTTTCGGGCTCGCAGCGTTCGTTGCCGCTGTTCGACAGCATGGAAATCCTGGGCCGCGCCGTGGTACGTCAGCGCCTGAAGGTGGCGGCCCAGGTGGTCGCCTCCATGGTCGGCAGCGGAAAGTAAGGAGAGCACGATGAACGACAAGACCGAGACCACTGGCCTCTCCTCCGACGCAACGGAAGTTCGCGCACAGAAGCTGAACCTCCTGCGCGAGCAGATCGGCGACGTCTATCCGGCCCATTTCCACCGGACGATGACCAATGCCGAACTCACGGCGAAGTATGAGGGCCTGGAGCCGGACACCGAGACGCAGGATGTCGTGACCGTTGCCGGCCGCGTCTATTCCTCGCGCAACTCCGGCATGTTCATGGATATCCATGACGCCTCCGGCAAGATCCAGATCTTCAGCCACAAGGACGTGACGAGCGAGGAAGCCCGCGGCCTGCTGCCGATGATCGACATCGGCGACATCATCGGCGTCACCGGCGTCGTGCGCCGCACCAAGCGCGGCGAGCTGACGATCAACGCCCAGACGATCACCATGCTGACGAAGTCGCTGCTGCCGATGCCCGAGAAGTGGCACGGCCTCTCCGACATCGAGCTGCGCTACCGCAAGCGTCACCTCGACATCATGACCAACGAGGAATCGAAGCTGCGCTTCCAGCAACGCAGCAAGATCGTTTCCGGCATCCGCCGCTTCATGGAAAACGACGGCTTCATGGAAGTCGAGACGCCGATGCTGCATTCGGTCTATGGCGGCGCCACCGCCGAGCCGTTCAAGACGCATCACAACACGCTGAAGCTCGACATGTACCTGCGCATCGCGCCGGAACTGTATCTGAAGCGGACGCTGGTCTCGGGCCTCACCGACAAGGTGTTCGAGATCAACCGCAACTTCCGCAACGAAGGCGTCTCCACCCGGCACAATCCGGAATTCACCATGATGGAGTGCTATTGGGCCTATGCCGACTACGAGGACGTCATGGACCTCGTCGAACGCATGTTCTCCGAACTCGCCATGGCGATCCACGGCTCGACCGAATTCGCCTATGGCGACAAGCAGATCTCCTTCAAGGGCCCGTTCCGCCGCGTGCCGATGCCTGATGCCGTCAAGGAAGCGACCGGCATCGACTTCCTGGCGATGAAGACCGACGAAGAAGCCCGCGCTGCCGCCAAGGCTGCCGGCTTCGAGGTCGAGAAGGACTGGACCTGGGGCGAATGCCTGGCCTTCGTCTTCGAGGAGAAGGTCGAGCCGACGCTGATCCAGCCGGCCCACGTCACGCATTTCCCGAAGGACATCTCGCCCTTCGCCAAGGAAGTGCCGGGCGAGCCGCGCCTCGTCGAGCGATTCGAGACCTATTGCAACACCTGGGAACTCGGCAACGCCTTCTCGGAACTCAATGACCCGGAAGAGCAGCGCGCCCGCATGGTCGAGCAGCTCGAGCAGGCGCACGCCCGCGGCGAAAAGGCCAAGCAGCTCGACGACGAGTTCCTTGATGCCATCGACCAGGGCATGCCGCCGGCCGGCGGCCTTGGCATCGGCGTCGACCGCCTGATCATGCTGCTCACCAATGCGCCGTCGATCCGCGACGTCATCCTCTTCCCCGCGCGCCGCCACAAGGCCGACTGATCAAGGTCGCATTGCAATGAACACGAAGGCCCGCCGCGCACGCGTCGGGCCTTTCTGATTTTCAATGGAAACTATTACTGGCGGGCACCGCGGGCTCAATGCCCGGCGGGCGCCTCGGCTGTTTCAGCCGGTTCGGCCTCATGTTCGGCACCACCTGCGTCGGCGGTCTTGGCTTCGGTAGGGTCCGCCAACGGATCGATGCAAGGCGAATGGTCGTCTATCGCGGCCATCATCGTGTGGATATCGTCCATGGAGAGATCGACCGTCTTGCCGTGGAAGACGCCGGCAGAGTTGGCCGTGCCGGCGTTATAGGAAGCGCGGAAGGTTTCGCTCATGCCAGGTACGCTCTGCGGACCGGGGGCGAAGAGCACCTCCGCGCCGATTGCGGCTCCGCGGACCTGGGCCCGATCCTCTGGGCCGGCCGCATCGAGCACGACGACCTGATAGAGATCGGCCCGCTCGGCCTTCGCCAGCGCGCCGACCACACGCAGGGCCGTGCGCATGCGCGTCTCGCCGTCGGCGCGATCGGTCTTGACGTGCATGCGGATCCAGCGCTGGCCGTTGTGGCTGAGCTTGAGGGTCCGCAGCAGCGTGCATTCGAGGCCCGAGGTATTCGGCTTGGAAAGTCCCGCCATCAGGGCATCCCGGCTGACATAGACGGCGGCTCCGCCGGAGGCGGCCGAGACGCCGAAGGCGGCCGCGAGGATGACGAGCAGTCTCTTCGATGGCCGAAACTTGCCGAGGATAGCCTTCACAAGGGTGACTCCGCCGTCATATCCAGGAATTGCAGAAAAGCCCGAAGGGCCCGCCTCAACATAAGGCCCGCCACCTTTCGGAAAGTTTAAGCTGCTGCGGAGAAGGTCACGCGGCCGCGACCAGCGCGGCCACTGAAACAGCAAAGCAATGCGCAGGCGATTACCCGCCTGCGCATTGCTGTCGCCTGTTGGCGCTGCTCAATCGATCGCGATGTCCACGCGGTTGCGGCACTCGCGGTAGGGCGAGACGTGCACGGTTCCTGACGCATCCACCCACCGCCGGTTTTCAACACAGTAGGCCCCGGATTTCGTCAGGATCACCCTGGGACGGCGACGGTTGTAGTTGTCGTTGCCATGCGTGAAGGAGCCGATGCCAGGATACCAATCGCTGCTGTCGGAAGAGCTGTGCCCGCCACCGCCGCCGCGGCCCTTGCCGCCGGCGCTTTGGGCAAAGGAGGGAGCGGCAAACGAAGTGGCCGCGGTGATGACGATCATCGAAACGAGTACCAGCTTATGCATGACAATGACCTCCGGTTGACACTGGATGAGCAGTTCCCATCCATGTGAAGGAGCTTGCCATGTCCGCCCGCGCAGCGATGTTCCCACGGAAACGCACCGGGAAGGCGCTCCGTCTCGGCCCAAGCGCCCGGGAGGGAGATTGACTTTCACGGCCATCTTGCCTCCATTGCGGGCCGTCAAACACAAGAACAAGAAAAGAAGAACGAAAATGCACAAAGTCATATTCGATACGGACCCGGGCATCGACGATGCGATGGCACTGCTCTTCCTGCATCGGCATCCGGCCATCGACCTGATCGGCATCACCACCGTCTTCGGCAACGCCTCGGTCGAAACCACCACGCGCAACGCCCTGTTCCTGAAGCAGCGCTGGGGCATCGACGCACCGGTCGCCAAGGGCCTCGACAAGACCTTCAACCCCGACCGCCCGCATGTCGGCTGGCCGACCTTCATCCACGGCGACGACGGCCTCGGCAACATCGACGTCCCCGAGACGGTCGATCTGCCGATCGACCCGCGTCCGGCGCATCGCTTCATCATCGATACGGTCCGCGCCCATCCGGGCCAAGTGACGCTGATTGCGGTCGGCCGCATGACCAACCTGGCGCTGGCGCTGCGCGAGGATCCGGATTTTGCCGCGCTCGTGCGCGAAGTCGTCATCATGGGCGGCGCCTTCGACGTCAACGGCAACATCACCCCGGCGGCCGAAGCCAACATTCACGGCGACCCGGAAGCCGCTGACGTCGTGATGACGGCCCCGTGGCCAGTCACCGTCGTCGGTCTCGACGTCACCACCAAGACGGTGATGACCAAGGCGATGATCGCCGACATTGCCGAGCAGGGCGGCGAAGCCGGCAAACTGCTCGCCGACATCTCGCAGTTCTACGTCACCTTCTACGAGCAGCACGTGCCCGACGGCATGGTCGTGCATGACAGCTGCGCCTGCGCCTATGTCGTGGCACCCGAGCTCTTCACCGTCAGAAGCGGATCGATCCGCGTCGTCTGCGGCGGCATTGCCGACGGTCAGACGATCCAGCGGCCCGACAACAAGCTCTTCCCGCCGAGCCCCTGGGACGATCTGCCGAGCCAGAAGGCCTGCATCGACATCGATGCCGCCCGTACGCTGAAGCTGATCAGCGACACGCTCGTCCTGAACGGCTGAACCTGATCGAGGCGCGGCCGATGTTGTGCCTTGAAAAACTTGAACAAGATGGCTGGCGGACACGCCTTCGCCGGCTATCTTTATGTCCATGAAACCGGACGCCCTGCTCTATCCCGCCCCCAAGGGTCTCTATTGCCAGATCGGCGACTTCTACATCGACCCGGTGCAGCCGGTCGAAAGGGCGCTCATTACCCATGGCCATTCCGACCATGCCCGCGCCGGCCACGGCCAGGTGCTCGCCACCCGCGAAACCCTCGACATCATGCGCATTCGCTATGGCGAAGGCTTCTGCGGTACGACCCAGGCGGTCGAACTCGGGGAAAGGCTGACACTGAACGGTGTCGAAGTGGGCTTCCATCCCGCCGGCCACGTGCTCGGCTCGGCACAGATCTCCGTCCGCGCCAACGGCACGCGCATCGTCGTCTCCGGCGACTACAAGCGGCGGCGGGATCCGACCTGTGCCGGTTTTGAACCGGTCGCCTGCGACGTCTTCATCACCGAAGCGACCTTCGGTCTGCCGGTCTTCCACCACCCGGACGACCGGGCCGAAACCCGCAAGCTGCTGACGTCGCTTGCGCAATTTCCCGAACGGACCCACGTCGTCGGCGCCTATGCGCTCGGCAAGGCACAGCGCGTCATCGCGCTCCTGCGCGAAGCGGGCTACCACGAGCCGATCTTCATCCACGGCGCCCTGCAGCGGCTCTGCGACTACTACCAGAGCCAGGGCATCGACCTCGGCGAACTGCGTCCGGCAACGCTCGCCGCAGACGAAAAGCAGGACTTCAGGGGTACGGTCGTGGTCGGCCCGCCCGCCGCCTTCGCCGACAGATGGTCGCGGCGCTTCGCCGATCCGATCGCCATCTTCGCGTCCGGCTGGATGCTGATCCGTCAAAGAGCAAAGCAGCGCGGCGTCGAACTGCCGCTCGTCATCTCCGACCATTGCGACTGGGCCGAGCTCACGGCAACGATCACCGAGATTGCACCGGGCGAAGTGTGGGTCACGCATGGGCGCGAGGAAGCGCTGGTGCGCTGGTGCGAGCTTCAGGGCATCGCCGCCCGTCCGCTGCACCTCGTCGGCTACGACGACGAGGGAGAGTGACGGATGCGTGCCTTTGCCGAGCTGCTCGACCGTCTCGTTTTGAGCCCGCAGCGCAACGCCAAGATTCGCCTGCTGGCCGATTACTTCCAGACCGCTCCGGATCCGAGCCGCGGCTACGCGCTTGCGGCCATCGCCGGCACGTTATCGCTGAACACCGTCAAGCCCGCGATGATCCGCGACCTGCTGCTCGAACGCATGGACGCCGTGCTGTTCCAGTATTCCTACGACTATGTCGGCGATCTGGCCGAAACGGTCTCGCTCGTCTGGGAGCCGCCCGCCGGCACCGTTGCATCTGATATTCCACTCGGTGAAGCCATCGAGCGCCTGCAGATGACCGGCCGTGCCGACGCGCGCAGCGTCGTGCGCGACATGCTCGACCACCTGGACACCTCGGCGCGCTTCGCCTTTCTCAAGCTGGTGACCGGCGGCCTGCGCATCGGCGTATCAGCCAAGCTCGCCAAGCAGGCGCTCGCCGAAATGGGCGGCAAGGATGTCGCCGAGATCGAGACGCTCTGGCACGGTTTGTCGCCGCCCTATCTGCCGCTCTTCGGCTGGCTTTCGGGCGAGGCCGAGAAACCTGCGCTTTCGACGCCTGCCGTCTTCCATTCGGTCATGCTTGCCAATCCCGTCGGCGAAGGCGATCTCGACGCGCTCGACCCCAGGGACTTCGCCGCCGAATGGAAGTGGGATGGGATCCGGGTGCAGCTTGCCAATATCGGCGGCGCGCGCCGGCTCTATTCCCGCAGCGGCGACGAGATCTCCGGCGCCTTTCCCGATGTGCTGGAAGCCGCGGACTTCACCGGCGTCATCGACGGCGAACTGCTCGTCGGCGGTACGACGCGCACCAATCGCGCAACCCGAAACTTCGCCGATCTGCAACAGCGCCTGAACCGCAAGACCGTCAGCCACAAGCTCCTCGAGGCCTATCCTGCCTTCGTCCGCGCTTACGACATTCTCTTTTCAGCCGAAGACGACGTTCGCCCGCAAGGCTTCGTCGCAAGAAGGGCAATGCTTGCCGATCTGGTCGAACACGCCTCGCCGCAGCATTTCGACCTGTCGCCGCTGGTGCCGTTCTCGTCCTGGGACGAGCTTGATCGGCTGCGCGCCGACCCGCCCGATCCGGTCATCGAAGGCATCATGTTGAAGCGGCTCGATTCGCCCTATACGCCGGGCCGCGTCAAGGGTCCCTGGTTCAAGTGGAAGCGTGCGCCCTTCAACATCGACGCGGTGCTGATGTATGCGCAGCGCGGCCACGGCAAGCGCTCGAGCTACTACTCCGACTACACCTTCGGCGTCTGGACCACCGTCGACGGAAAGGAGGCGCTGGTACCGGTCGGCAAGGCCTATTTCGGCTTCACCGACGCCGAGCTGGAGGTTCTCGACCGTTTCGTCAGGGACAACACGACCGAGCGCTTCGGGCCGGTCCGGGCCGTGCGCGCCGAGCCCGATTTCGGTTTCGTCGTCGAAGTCGCCTTCGAGGGCATCAATCGTTCGACCCGGCACAAGTCCGGCGTGGCGATGCGTTTTCCGCGCATAGCCCGCCTTCGGCAGGACAAGCTGCCGCGCGACGCCGATCGCCTGGAGACGTTGCAGGCGATGATCGAAGCGCGCGAAGGCACGTAGGATCGCGGTCCATCCGGAAATCCGGGAACACCGACGATGGCCGCGCGTTGGGAGAGGGCTATCAACGGAAAGGTGGTGTTCCATGCCAGCCAAGTCGAAGGCTCAGCAGCAGGCAGCCGGTGCGGCCCTTGCCGCAAAGCGCGGAGAGATCAAGAAATCCAGCCTCAAGGGCGCGTCCCGCGGGATGGAAAAATCCATGAGCGAAAGCGAACTCAAGGAACTTGCCGAGACCAAGCGCAAGAAGCTGCCCGAGCGCAAGCGCGACTGAGTGCGTAACCTCGTATAAAAGAGCCGCCTAAAACAAGAATTGTTAAGACCCTTTTGGGATCATCCCGGTCGATACACAGCCATTCGCGTGCCACCGGGGTGATTTGTGCCTGCCAGACATGCTTTCAACCTCGGAATGAAGAGGCTCTTCAGAAATTTAGCGCCAAGTTACCTTCCGGCGGTCATAGCGGCTTTCGTGGTCCTGGTGGCCGGCATCCTCGCAGACAATCAGAACCAGGTGGTGGCTGAGGCGCGCCTGCGCGCTCGGATCGCCGAAGAGCTCAACCCCATCCGCGCCAAACTCGAGGCCAACGTCAACGGCAACATCCAGTTGGTGCGCGGATTGATCGGCACGCTCGTCACCGAGCCCGGCATGGATCAGAAACGCTTCGCTACGCTCTCGCGCAGCATCTTCACCGAACGCTCGCAACTGCGCAGCATCGCCGCCGCGCCGAACCTCATCGTCTCGCTCGTCTACCCGCTCGCAGGAAATGAGAAGGCGCTGGGGCTCGATTACCGCAGGAATGATGCACAACGCGCGGCCGTCATGCGGGTGAAGAACACCGGCCAGATGGTCCTTGCCGGCCCCGTGGACCTCGTCCAGGGCGGGCGAGGATTGATCGGTCGGTTCCCGGTATCGATCGACGCCGGCGGCAGCAGCAATCGCTTCTGGGGCATCGTCTCTGCCGTCATCGACATCGATCGCCTCTATCGTGACAGCGGACTCTTTTCGAAGCAGCCCGGCATAGATATCGCCATAGCCGGACGCGACGGAACAGGCGCAAAGGGACCGATCTTCTTCGGCGACCCGGCAATCTTCAAGCATTCGCCGGTCGAGATGACCGTGCTTTTGCCTGGGGGCTCCTGGCGCATTGCAGCCGTTCCCAAGAGCGGATGGCCGGCGACGGCCGGTAATGCCTGGTTCATCCGCGGATTGATCGTTCTCGGCGGCCTGATGATCATCCTGCCGATGGTACTGACCGGCCGCCTGATGAGCGAGCGGCAAGCCAACATTCGCGCGCTCAGGCACAGCAAGGCGCAACTGCAGGAACTTTCCCATCGCCTGAAAATCGCGCTGGACTCCTCGCAGATCGGCATTTGGGAACTCGACATCGTGAGCGGCAAGCTGCTTTGGGACGACCGGATGCGGGAACTCTACGGCTGCGTCGGTTCCACAAGCGAGACCTACGAGGACTGGAGGAGCGCGCTGCATTCCGACGATCTCCAGCGCGCCGAGGCCGAGTTCGCAGAAGCGCTCGAGACGGGCAACGCCTACAACTCGGAGTTCCGCATCTGTCTCGCCGACGGCAGTTTGCGACACATTCGCGCGATCGGCTCCGCCTATACCGGCGCAGATGGCATGAGGAAGGTCGTCGGGGTCAACTGGGACGTCACCGCCGACTTCGAGACCCGCGAGACCCTGTTCGAAGCCAAGCGGATGGCCGAGGCGCACAGCGTCGAACTCGAGGCGGCGCGTCATCGCATGGAATTCAATGCCCTGCACGATCCGCTGACCGGCCTGCCGAACCGCCGCTTCCTCGACCAGGTCCTGGCCGATCGCGACAGGCATTTCACGCCCGAGGCAAGGCTCAGCATCTTCCACATGGACCTCGACCGCTTCAAGCAGATCAACGATACGCTCGGCCACGCCGCCGGCGACGAGATCCTGCGCCACGCCGCCGAACTGCTGCGCGGCAATGCGGATGCAAAGGACTTCGTTGCCCGCATCGGCGGCGACGAATTCGTCATCGTTCGCCAGGATGGCGGGGCAGAACCGGACGCCACACTCGCTTCCCGCATCATCGAGGCGATGAGCGTGCCCGTTCGCTACAAGGACCAGGAGTGCCGCATCGGCGTCAGCATCGGCATTGCTGCCCAGACAAAGGCAACCGATGACCTGTCGCACGTGCTGGTCAATGCCGACATTGCGCTCTACGAAGCCAAGCGCCGCGGCCGCAACCGGCACGAGACCTTCACAGGTGAGTTGAAGACAGCCGTTTTCAAGACGAAGCAGACGGCCGACGAGATCCTTCGCGGGCTGGAGCACAACGAGTTCATCGCGCATTTCCAACCGCAGTTCTGCCCGCGATCGCTCGACATCATCGGTGTCGAGGCACTGGCCCGCTGGGATCATCCGTCCAAGGGACTGCTCGGCCCTCACGCGTTCCTGAAGACGGCGGAAGACATCAACGTGGTCGCGTCGATCGACCAGGCGATCCTGGAACAGGCGCTGTTCCAGCTCTATCGCTGGGAGGCCAACGGCATCCATATTCCCAAGGTCTCGGTCAATCTGTCCTATGCGCGCCTTCACGATGAAAACCTGATCGATCGTCTCGAACAATTGCAGATTCCGGCCGGCCGCCTGTCTTTCGAGCTGCTGGAATCGATCTCCTTCGACGAGAGCGACATGACGGCGCTGTCCAACATCCGCCGCATCAAGAAGCTCGGCATCGACATCGAGATCGACGATTTCGGCACGGGCTATGCCTCGATCCTGAGCCTTTTGAAATTGACCCCGCGGCGGTTGAAGATCGACCGCCAGCTCGTCCTGCCGATCCGCGAGTCGCCCACCGAAAAGCGGCTGGTCGAGTCGATCATCGATATCGGCACGTCGCTTGGCATCGAAGTGATCGCCGAGGGCGTCGAGACGCTGGAACACGCCCATATCCTGAAGGAACTCGGCTGCCACGGGCTGCAGGGCTACGCCTTCGCGCGGCCGATGAACGCCAACGACCTTGCCACCTTCGCCTTCGAGCGTCGCTGGCGCGCGGCCTGAGAAGCACGCCCCCCTGCTGCAAAAACCACGATGCGTGCATTTTTCGCACGGGCAAGGCTTGGCAGCCTTGCCGCGAATCGCCATAAAAACAATTGCCTGCCTCCACTTCTTGGGATCGGCGGCATCATCTGCGGCAGTCGCTGATGCGACCGCCCTTTCGGGCCTCTAGAACGTCCCGCTGCAAGTGCAATCACTGAAGCGGAAAAGATGCTCTAGATTCAACATCCTGGTGCGTCCCTTGTGCATTCGTTTGAAAGCACGGCGCTCTGGTGCCCGCTCTCCATGAAACCCGAACGAAGGGAACGGTACGATCGAATACGCGGGAAAATTGCTTTCTGTCTTCATTCTCGCCCCATTTGCGGGAAGCCTCCTTGCAATCTTCTTTCCGCCCGATCAACGAGGTGCGACAGCCTGGTTTGCGGGAGCGATCGCGCTCCTGTGTTTCCTCGTCGCCGCCGGCCTCTATCCCTTCGTCACCTCAGGCGGTGTGCTGCGCTACGACCTCGCCTGGCTCCCTGAGCTCGGCCTCAATTTCACCCTCCGCATGGACGGCTTCGCCTGGCTCTTCACGGTGCTCGTCACCGCAATCGGCGTGCTCGTCGTGCTCTATGCGCGCTATTACATGGCCGCAGAGGACCCGGTGCCGCGCTTCCTGGCACTGTTTCTGGCGTTCATGGGTTCGATGCTCGGCGTGGTGCTTTCGGGCAATCTCATCCTGCTTGCCGTCTTCTGGGAACTGACCAGCATCGTTTCCTTTCTGCTGATCGGCTACTGGCATCACAATGCCCATGCCCGTGACGGCGCGCGAATGGCGCTGACCATGACCGGCACCGGCGGTCTCTGCATGCTCGTTGGCCTCCTGCTGATGGGCCGCATCGTCGGGAGCTACGATCTCGACGTCGTGCTCGCCTCGGGCGACCTGATCCGCAATTCGCCGCTCTACATGCCGGTACTGGTCCTGATTCTGCTCGGCGCGCTGACGAAAAGTGCGCAGTTCCCGTTCCATTTCTGGCTGCCGCATGCGATGTCCGCGCCGACGCCGGTCTCGGCCTATCTGCATTCGGCGACGATGGTGAAGGCCGGCGTCTTCCTGCTGGCGCGCCTCTGGCCGGTCATGGCCGGCACCGAAGCCTGGTTCTGGACCGTTGGCCTTGCCGGGCTTTCGACGCTGCTGCTCGGCGCCTATTTCGCCATTTTCCAGCAGGACCTGAAGGGCCTGCTCGCCTATTCCACCATCAGCCACCTCGGCCTGATCACTGTCCTCTTGAGCCTTGGCAGCCCGCTTGCCGCGGTCGCCGCGGTCTTCCACATCGTCAACCATGCCACCTTCAAGGCGTCGCTGTTCATGGCGGCCGGGATCATCGACCACGAGACCGGAACGCGCGACATGCGCAAGCTCGGAGGGCTGATCCGCTACATGCCCGGAACGGCCGTGCTCGCCATGGTCGCGAGCGCGGCCATGGCCGGCGTGCCGCTCTTGAACGGCTTCATCTCCAAGGAAATGTTTTTCGCCGAAGCGATCGAAACGCATCAGGCCAACATCCTCGACACGATGACGCCCTATGGCGCGACGCTCGCCGGCATGTTCGCGGTTACCTATTCGCTGCGTTTCATCCACAGCGTCTTCTACGGCAAGGCGCCGGAGGATCTGCCGAAGGTGCCGCACGAGCCGCCGCGCTGGATGCGCGCGCCGATCGAGTTCCTGGTGCTTGCCTGCCTCGTCGTCGGCATCATCCCGGCGATAACCATCGGGCCGTTCCTGCATACGGCGGTCGTCGCCATCCTCGGCGCCAGCACGCCGCAGTACAGCCTCGCCGTCTGGCACGGCTGGAACCTGCCCTTGATCATGAGCTTCGTCGCGCTGGCGGGCGGCGTCGGTCTCTATTTCCTGATGCGCAACTACCTTGCGACCAGCATCGAAGGGCCGCCGATCTTCCGCCTGCTGCACGGCCAGCGCATCTTCGAGCGCGTGCTGGTGACGCTCTCGTGGAAATGGGCGCGTTCACTCGAACAGCGTCTCGGTACGCGACGGCTGCAACCGCAGATGCGGTTCCTCGTCTTCATCGCCATCGCCGCCGCCGCACTGCCGCTGCTTCTCAGTCACTACGAAATGCCGCCGCTCCTCATGCGCAGCATCGATCCGGCCTTCGCCCTGCTCTGGGCCGTCGGCATCGCTTGCGCGATCGGCGCGGCGCTTCTCGCGAAATTCCACCGGCTGGCTGCGCTCGTGCTGCTCGGCGGCGCCGGCCTCACCACCTGCCTGACCTTCGTCTGGCTTTCGGCGCCCGACCTTGCCGTGACCCAGCTCCTCGTCGAAATCGTCACGACGGTCCTCATCCTGCTCGGTCTTCGCTGGCTGCCGAAGCGCATCGAGGATACGCAGGAATCGGAGCTGCTTTCGCTGCAGGTCCGCTTCCGGCGCCTGCGTGACTTCCTGCTGGCGATCACCGCCGGCGGCGGCGTGGCGCTCATCGCCTATACGATGATGACCCGTCCGCTGCGCGAGACGATCGCCAGCTATTTCCTCGAACGCGCCTACAAGGAGGGCGGTGGCACCAATGTCGTCAACGTCATCCTCGTCGACTTCCGCGGCTTCGACACGCTTGGCGAAATCGGCGTTCTGGCGATCGTCGCGCTGACGGTCTTCGCCCTGCTTCTGCGCTTCCGCCCGCAGGCCGACAGCCTGGAGGCGCCGGAACAGCAACGTGTCCAGAATGCCTTCGACGACGATCACCCGGATCGCAACGAGGGCGACAGCGTCGCCGAATATCTGTTCGTGCCTTCGGTGATCATGCGCTGGATGTTCCCGGTCATCGGCATGCTGGCCGCCTATCTGTTCCTGCGCGGCCATGATCTGCCGGGTGGCGGATTTGCCGCCGGCATTGCCATGTCGATCGGCTTCATCCTGCAATACATGTCCGGCGGCACGCGCTGGGTCGAGGAGCGGCTGCGCATCCATCCCTTGCGCTGGATGAGCATCGGGCTGCTGGTCGCCGCGGCCACCGGCATCGGCTCCTGGCTCTTCGGCTATCCGTTCCTGACCTCGCATGCCCAGTACGCCACATTGCCGATCGTCGGGAAGTTCCCGCTGGCGAGCGCCCTGTTCTTCGATCTCGGCGTCTTCTCGCTGGTGCTCGGCGCAACGGTGCTGATCCTCATCGCGCTCGCCCACCAGTCGATCCGCGCGCCGCGGGCCCACGCGCGCGCCATGCGGAGCGGAAAGGAGGCCAGCTGATGGAGATCATTCTCTCGGCCGCCATCGGCGTGCTTACGGCATCCGGCGTCTATCTGTTGCTGCGTCCACGTACCTATCAGGTGATCATCGGGCTTTCGCTGCTCTCCTATGCGGTCAACCTCTTCATCTTTGGCATGGGGCGTCTTCGCGTAAACGCGCCGCCGGTGCTGGAACCCGGTGGCGTCGGCGATCTCAGCCGCTTCACCGATCCGGTGCCGCAGGCGCTCGTGCTCACCGCGATCGTCATCGGCTTCGCCATGACGGCGCTCTTCCTCGTCGTGCTGCTCGCCTCGCGCGGCTTCACCGGCACGGACCATGTCGACGGTCGGGAGCAGCGCCATGACTAACTGGATGCACCACCTGCTGATCCTGCCGATCCTGATACCGCTGATGGTCGGTGCCGCGATGATCCCGATCGACGAGCGCAACCGCATGATGAAGGGCGTGATGGGCTTCGTCTCCACGCTCGCACTCTTCGTGCTCTCGATGGTGCTGATGCGTATCGCCTCGGTGGACGGGGCGGCCGCCGGCAGCGGCGTCTATCAGCTCGGCAACTGGCCGGCCCCCTTCGGCATCGTGCTGGTGCTCGACCGCCTTTCGGCGCTGATGCTGTGCCTGACGAGTGGACTGGCGCTTGCCGCCCAGGCCTATTCGATCGCCCGCTGGCACACGGCCGGCCATCATTTCCATTCGCTGTTCCAACTTTTGATCGCCGGCCTCAACGGTTCGTTCCTCACCGGTGACCTCTTCAATCTCTTCGTCTTCTTCGAGATGATGCTGGCGGCGTCCTACGGCCTGCTGCTGCACGGCTCCGGGCCGCTGCGCGTCAAGGCGGGCCTGCACTACGTCGCGATCAATCTCGCCGCCTCGTCGCTCTTCCTGATCGGCGTCAGCCTGATTTATGGCGCGACCGGCACGCTCAACATGGCCGATCTCTCGGTGAAGCTGGCGACACTTTCGCCGGACGATCGCCAGATGGTCGAGGTCGGCGCCGGGGTGCTCGGGGTCGCCTTCCTGGTGAAGGCCGGCATGTGGCCCTTGAGCTTCTGGCTGCCGACGGCCTATTCCGCCGCAACGCCGCCGGTCGCCGCCGTCTTTGCGATCCTGACCAAGGTCGGCATCTACGTCATTCTCAGGCTTTCGCTGTTGGTCTTCGGCGCGAGTGCCGGGGCTTCCGCAGGTTTCGGCCAGCCGATCCTGCTTGCGGGCGGGCTGCTGACGATCGCCTTCGGCGCCATCGGCGTGCTCGCTTCGCAGGCCATGGGCCGGCTTGCCGCCTATTCGGTGCTCGTTTCCTCCGGCACCTTGCTCGCTGCGATCGGCCTCGGCCATCCCGGCATGATCGCAGGCGCACTCTTCTATCTCGTCAGTTCGACGCTCACCATCGCCGCCTTCTTCCTCTTGATCGAGCTGGTCGAGCGCGGCCGCGACGCCGGCGCCGACGTTCTCGCCGTGACGATGGAAGCCTATGGCGACGCCGACGAGGACGAGGAGGAAGAAGTGGTCGGCGCGGCGATCCCCGGAACAATGGCGATCCTCGGCCTCTGCTTCTGCCTCTGCGCCCTGTTGCTTTCCGGCCTGCCACCGCTCTCGGGCTTCGTTGCCAAATTCGCGATCCTCGGCGGTCTCTTCGGCCTCTCGGGGACCGAAGCCGCCCGGGCGATCTCCACGGCCGACTGGACCTATGTCACGCTGCTGATCATCTCCGGTCTGGCAGCGATGATCGCCATGAATCGCGTCGGCATCCGCACCTTCTGGGCGTCGATCGAAAACACCGTGCCGCGCGTCGTCGTCATCGAGATCACACCCGTCATCGTGTTGCTCGCCACCTGCATATTCCTCAGCGTACAGGCCGGTCCGGCGATGCGCTACATGCAGGCGACGGCGGATTCGCTGTTCGATCCGGCCGGCTACACCGAGCGGGTGCTCACGGCACCCCGGGCGGGAGGCTAGTCAACGATGCGCACCTGGCTCCCCTATCCGCTGCTGTCGATTGCGCTGCTCCTCATCTGGTTGCTGCTCAATCAATCGGTGGCCCCCAGCACTTTCGTCATGGGCACGATCCTGGCGACCGGCCTCGGCTGGGTGACGCTGAAACTCAGCCCCGTCCGTTCCCATCCGCGCCGGATCCTCCTGACGCTACGCTTCGGCTTTGCCGTTGCACTCGACATCATCCGCTCCAACCTTGCCGTCATCGCCGTCATTTTGCGCGGCCGACGCCGACCGCCGAGTTCAGGATTCCTCACGGTCGATCTCGATATCGATGACGAAAACGCCCTGGCGCTGCTTGCCTGTATCTTGACCGCGACGCCCGGAACGGCCTGGCTCGAATACGACCGCCGCCGGAAATCGCTGCTCTTCCATGTGCTCGACATGGAGAACGAGCGCGTTTGGATCGATACGGTCAAACGCTACGAGGCTGCCTTGAAGGAGATATTCGGATGATGGAACTTTCGATCATCTGGTCGATCCTGATCGCCCAGATCATGCTCGGTCTGGCGATGGCCTTCGCCTTCTTCCGCATGGTGAGGGGCCCGCGCGCCCAGGACCGCATCCTTGGCCTCGACACGCTCTATATCAACGCCATGCTGATGCTGCTCACCTTCGGCATCCGCAGCGCCAACACGCTCTATTTCGAATCGGCGCTGATCGTCGCACTGATCGGCTTCGTGTCGTCGATTGCCTTCGGCAAATTCCTGATGCGCGGGGAGATCATCGAATGAGCCACCTCACCGACCTTCCCGTCTGGGCCGCCATCCTCGTCTGCGGGCTGACGCTTCTGGGCGCCGCAATCGCCCTGATCGGCTCGGTCGGCCTTCTACGGTTTACCAGCTTCTACGAGCGCCTGCATGCGCCGACGCTGGCGACGAGCGGCGGCGTGATCCTGATCTGCGCCGCCTCGATCATCTGCTTCGCGGTGCTGCAGAGCCGCTGGGTATTCCACGAGATCCTGATCATCGTCTTCGTTCTCGTCACCACGCCGGTGACGCTGATGCTGCTCGGCCAGGCCGCGCTCTACCGCGATCGGGTCAAGGAAAAACGCGGCGTCCCGCTCAAGCAGCGGCCGCCGCGAGAAGAACCGGCAGAGTAGTTTCAACCGCGCAGCCGCGCGGAAAGCCGCTGACAGCGCTTGAATTATCTGGCCTATTCGCCACGCCCCCGAAAGCGCCGCTGATAGGCCGGGTCGTAGAGCGAACTCTCGCGGAAATCGGAAGCTTCGAGCCCGGGGCCAACGAAGATCAGCGCCGTGCGCTCGATCGACTCTTCCGCGACCTTGGCGGCTATATCGCGGAGCGTGCCGCGCACCACCCGCTCGTCCGGCCAGGAAGCCTTGACCACGATCGCGACGGGGCAATCGGCGCCGTAAAGCGGCGTCAGTTCCTCGACCACCTGCTGAAGGGCATGGATGGCGAGATGGATCGCCAGCGTCGCGCCGGTAGCGCCGAAAGCGGAAAGCGTTTCGCTGTTCGGCATGGGCGAGGCACGGCCGGAGACGCGGGTCAGCACCAGGCTCTGGGCCACCGCAGGAATAGTCAACTCGCGCCCGAGCGCCGCTGCCGCAGCGGCGAAGGACGGCACGCCCGGCGTCATCGTATAGGCGATGCCATGCTTCTCCAGCCGGCGGATCTGTTCGGCGACCGCACTCCACACCGAAAGATCGCCGGAATGCAGCCGTGCCACATCCAGGCCGTCGGCTGCCGCCTTCACATACTCGGCCTCGATCTCGTCGAGCGACATCGGCGCCGTATCGACGATGCGGGCACCGGACGGGCAATATTGCAGGAGTTCCGGTGAAACGATCGAGCCGGCATAGAGGCAGACCGGGCAACGCCCGATCAGGTCGCGCCCGCGCACCGTGATCAGATCCGCAGCCCCCGGGCCGGCGCCGATGAAATGTACCGTCATGTGTCGCTCTTTCTCTATTTCCCGCAATCCCGGACGCAAACCGCTTCGCGCTTTTGCTGGTATTGCTCTCTTGTTCTTACGCAATCCCGGACGCAAAACCGCTTCGCACTTTTGCTGGTATTGCTCTAGCTCTTAATCCACGACCATTGGGTCACCGGCATGGCCGGACGCCAGCCGGTCATCGCGCCGACCGGGCCGGCCCTGGCGATATCGATGCGGATCAGAGAGCCGCCGAGCCGCGCGTGATGATCGAGCAGAACCGCCTCCATCTCGGTCGTCACCGCATTGGCAACCAGCCGTCCGCCGGGGCCAAGTGCTGCGACCGCCGCCGCCATCACGCCGCCGTCGCTGCCACCACCGCCGATGAAGATCGCATCCGGCTGCGGCAGGCCGGCAAGTGCGGCCGGCGCCTCGCCTTCGACCACCGTCAGCCCGGGCACGCCGAACATCATGGCGTTGCGGCCGATGCGAGCGGCCCGCTCCGGCGACACTTCGATGGAGATCGCCTGCATGGTCGGGTCGGCCAGCATCCATTCGATGCCGATCGAGCCTGAGCCACCGCCGATGTCCCAGAGCAATTCGCCCTTGCGCGGCGCGAGAGCCGAGAGCGTCAGCGCCCTCACCTCCCGCTTGGTAATCTGCCCGTCATGTTCGAACAGTGCATCGTCGCGACCGGCCGCGAGCGGCAGGATGCGCGCGCCCTCGTCGGCCGCCACCTCGATGGCACAGACATTGAGAGGATGGACGAGGCCGAGCATGAAGCGCGCGGCGATCTGCGTCGTCACCCGTTCGCCGGCACCACCGAGCGCCTCGAGCACGGTCAGCCGCGACTGACCGAAGCCGCTGGCGACCAGAAGCTCGGCAAGGTCCCTGGGGCCTGCTCCGTCCGACGTCAGCGTCAAGACGCGTGCGCCCGGATGCAGGTGCGGCCGCACCAGATCGAGCGGGCGTCCGTGCACCGAGACGAGCGTCGCCTCCTGCAGCGCCCAGCCGAGGCGCGAGGCGGCAAGGCTGATCGATGAGGGCGCCGGCAGCGTACGGATTTCCGCCGAGGCAATCCGGCGCGCCAGCGTCACGCCGACACCGTAGAAGAACGGGTCGCCTGAGGCGAGCACGACGACGGGCGTGCCGCGGCGCTCAACGATCTCCACGACCGAGCGTTCGAGCGGGCTTTGCCAATTGTGCGCCTCGCCCTTGATCAACGGCGCGGCGAGCTCCAGATGGCGATTGCCGCCATAGACGACAGGGGCCTCGGCAATCAGCCGCTTGGCCTCGTCGCCGAGACCCGCTACACCATCTTCACCGATACCGATGACGGTCAGCCAGGGGGAGACGATGCCGGGATCGCCGTTCGACACGTCAGCCATGGAAAAACCTCGCATCCTGATTTTGGGCGGCACCACCGAGGCGCGCGAACTCGCGCATCGGTTGGCCGAAGACGTCCGCTACGACACCGCAATCTCGCTGGCCGGTCGCACCGCCGACCCGAAGCCGCAGCCGGTGAAGACGCGCATAGGCGGCTTCGGCGGCGCCGACGGGCTGGCGCATTTCCTGCGTGACGAGAACATCGCGCTGCTCGTCGATGCGACGCACCCCTTTGCCGCGCGCATTTCGCACAATGCCGCTGAGGCGGCGCAAAGAACCGGAGTTCCGCTCCTGGCCCTCCGGCGACCGGAATGGCAGTCCTTGCCCGGCGACCGCTGGAATTCGGTCGGCAGCGTCGTCGAAGC